>DBEYUK010000001.1:0-3579 GCA_048181625.1 Collinsella sp.
CCGTCCTCAACGCGCCGCGAGCTGTCGTATCATAGTGAGGTTTACAAACATGTGGCTCAAGGCGACCGCAGGGCAGACCCCGCAAACCGACCGCTGCCGCATACCGTACCGTACGCCCAACCGATCAGGAAGGCAGGAACCAATGGTCTCTCGTATCTACGTGGAGAAGAAACCCGGGTTCGACGTCGAGGCTCAGCAGCTCAAGGGCGAGCTGACCGAAATTCTCGGCATCAAGGGCATCGAGGCCCTGAGGATCATCAACCGCTACGACGTCGAGGGCATCGACGAGGAGCTTTTCCGCTCCTGCGTGCCGACCGTCTTTAGCGAGCCCCAGGTCGATGTGACCTACGACGAACTCCCCGCAAGCGATGGCGCCGTCTTTGCCGTCGAATTCCTGCCTGGCCAGTTTGACCAGCGCGCCGACTCCGCCAGCGAGTGCGTGCAGCTCATCAGCCAGGGCGAGCGCCCCGCCGTGCGCTCCGCCAAGGTCTATATGATCTCGGGCGCTCTGGACGAGGCCGCCATCGATGCCATCAAGCACTACGTGGTGAACCCCGTCGAGGCGCGCATCGCCTCGCTCGACCTGCCCGAGACGCTGTACATGGAGACTCCCGAGCCCCAGCCCGTCGAGGTGCTCGACGGTTTCCGCGAGCTCGACGAGGCCGGCCTTGCCGCCTTTATCGCCGATCGCGGCCTTGCCATGGACGAGGCAGACATCGCCTTCTGCCAGCAGTACTTCCGCGATGAGGACCGCGACCCCACCATCACCGAGATCCGCGTAATCGACACCTATTGGTCCGACCACTGCCGCCACACCACTTTCGGCACCGTCCTGGACGACGTGACGATCGACGACGCCGTGGTGCAGCAGGCCTTCGACCGCTACATGGAGATGCGCCATGAGCTCGGTCGCGACGCCAAGCCCGTCTGCCTCATGGACATGGGCACCATCGGCGCCAAGTACCTCAAGAAGACCGGCGTCATGACCGATGTCGATGAGTCCGAGGAGATCAATGCCTGCACCGTCAAGGTGAAGGTCGATGTCGATGGCGAGGACCAGGACTGGCTATTCCTCTTTAAGAACGAGACCCACAACCACCCGACCGAGATCGAGCCCTTCGGCGGTGCCGCCACCTGCGTGGGCGGCGCTATCCGTGACCCGCTCTCGGGCCGCAGCTATGTGTACCAGGCCATGCGCGTCACCGGCGCCGGCGACCCCACCGTCCCGGTTTCCGAGACGCTCGAGGGCAAGCTGCCGCAGCGCAAGCTCGTGACTACTGCCGCCGCCGGCTACTCCAGCTACGGCAACCAGATCGGCCTTGCCACCGGTCAGGTCAACGAGCTCTATCACCCCGGCTACGTGGCCAAGCGCATGGAGGTCGGCGCCGTCGTGGGCGCTACCCCGGCAAACCACGTGCGCCGCGAGTGCCCCGCCCCCACCGACAAGATCATCCTGCTGGGCGGCCGCACCGGCCGTGACGGCATCGGCGGTGCCACCGGCTCCTCCAAGACCCAGAACACCGAGTCCATCGAGACCTCGGGCGCCGAGGTCCAGAAGGGCAACGCCCCGGTCGAGCGCAAGCTGCAGCGCCTCTTCCGCCGCGGCGACGCCTGCCGCCTGATCAAGCGCTGCAACGACTTTGGCGCCGGCGGCGTCTCGGTCGCCGTGGGCGAGCTTGCCGACGGCCTGTACGTGGACCTGGACACCGTGACCAAGAAGTACGACGGCCTGGACGGCACCGAGCTCGCTATCTCCGAGTCCCAGGAGCGCATGGCTTGCGCCGTCGCCGACGGTGACGTCGAGGAGTTCATGGGCTACGCCGCCGAGGAGAACCTGGAGGCGACCGTTATCGCCGAGGTTACCGCCGAGCCGCGCATGCGCATGGCCTGGAACGGCGTCGCTATCGTCGACCTGTCCCGCGAGTTCCTCAACTCCAACGGCGCACCCAAGCACCAGGTCGCCCACGTGTGCGCCCGTAGCGTGTGGCAGCCCAGCTGGGCCGGCACCACGCTCGCCGAGCGCATGACCTCGCTCGTCACCGACCTCAACGTCGCTTCCAACAAGGGCCTTTCCGAGCGCTTCGACTCCACCATCGGCGCCGCGACCGTGCTCATGCCCTTTGGCGGCAAGACGCAGCTCACCCCCAGCTCGGCCATGGTCGCCAAGTTCCCCGTGGACGGCGAGACCACCACGGCGAGTGCCATGGCATGGGGCTTCAACCCCTATCTGATGGAGGCCGACCAGTTTGCGGGCGCCTACCTGTCCGTGGTCGAGTCCATCGCCAAGCTCGTGGCTGCCGGCTTTGAGCACAAGCGCGCCTATCTCTCCTTCCAGGAGTACTTCGAGCGTCTGCGCACCGAGGCCGAGCGCTGGGGCAAGCCCACGGCAGCCGTCCTGGGCGCCCTCATGGCCCAAGTCGACCTGGGTGCCGGCGCCATCGGCGGCAAGGACTCCATGAGCGGTTCGTTTGAGGACGAGACCGGCGAGCTCAACGTTCCGCCGACCCTGATCAGCTTCGCCGTCGCCGTGGGCAAGGCCGCCCGCGCCGTCTCGCCCGAGTTCAAGGGCCTCACGCACCGCGTCGTCCGCATCGCCCCCGCCACCTATGGCGAGGACTACCGTCCCGACGCCCAGCAGTTGCTCGCCGCGTTTGACGCCGTCGAGGCGCTCACTGCTACCGGCAACGCCCTGGCCATATCCACGCCCGGCTACGGCTGCGGCGCCGAGAGCCTCTTTAAGATGTGCGTCGGTAACCAGATCGGCATCGAGCTTGCCGAGGATGTAGACGTAGAGAGCCTCTTCACCCCGCTCTACGGCAGCTTTATCGTCGAGCTCGCCGAGGACGCCGAGCTGCCCGAGGTCGCCGACGGCGTTGTCGTCGAGCCCCTGGGCACCACCGTCGAGGGCTATGTCATCGACACCGGCTCCGAGGTCATCGAGCTCTCCGAACTCCAGGAGGCCTGGGAGAGCGGCATCGAGGGCGTCTTTGCCTACCGCAGCGCCGACGAGACCCCCGAGGTCGAGACCATCGACTTCCGTGCCAAGGACATCCACGTGTACAGCGGCGCCAAGATCGCCCGTCCGCGCGTGATCATCCCCGTGTTCCCCGGCAACAACTGTGAGTACGACAGCGCACGTGCCTTCCGCGCAGCCGGTGCCGAAGCCGACACCTTCGTGATCAACAACCTCACGCCCGAGGCCGTCGCCGAGAGCACCCACGAGCTTGCCCGCCGCATCCGTGCAAGCCAGATCGTCATGATCCCCGGCGGCTTCTCGGGCGGCGACGAGCCCGACGGCTCCGCCAAGTTCATCACGGCGTTCTTCCGCGCTCCCGAGGTCACCGAGGCAGTTCGCGACCTGCTCAAGGCCCGCGACGGCCTGATGCTGGGCATCTGCAACGGCTTCCAGGCCCTGATCAAGCTCGGCCTGGTGCCCTACGGCGACATCGTCGACGCCACGCCCGATGCGCCCACGTTGACGTTCAACACCATCGGTCGCCACCAGAGCCGTCTGGTGCGCACCCGCATCTCGTCCAACTTGTCCCCGTGGCTGTCGCAGTGCAGCCTGGACGACCCCTA
>DBEYUK010000002.1:0-7446 GCA_048181625.1 Collinsella sp.
ACCGGTCAGCGGCCAGAGCATGGGGGGCACGCCCGGTCCCGTTCCGAACCCGGAAGCTAAGCCCCATCGCGCCGAGAGTACTGCGGGGTCAGCCCGTGGGAGGCCAGGGCGCCGCTGACCGGTGGACGGCACCGAGCCGTCAATCGACTTGAAGAAGGGGGAGGCCTCGCGGTCTCCCCCTTTTTTGCGTTTACGGGCTTTTGTCTCACATAGTAGCTGTGTTTTATAACCCTCGTTTGTCGCATCTTCTGCGAACGGGCTACAATAACTTAGTCTGTGCGATATGGAGGTGAACATGGCTGAAGCTGGTATCGGCGTTGATATCGTCGAGATTTCCCGCATGAAATCAATTCTTGAAAAGACGCCGTCGTTTGCTCGGCGTGTGTTTACCGAAGAAGAGCGTGCGTATTGCGATGCATCATCGCGTCCCGCTGCTCACTATGCGAGCCGCTTTGCTTCGCGCGAGGCGGTACTTAAAGCTCTCGGCACGGGTTTTAGTCAAGGCGTGGGTCGCAAGGATGTTTCGGTAACGCGTGATAAACTCGGCAAACCGAAGGCGCTGCTTTCGGGCCGTGCTCTCGAGATCGCTCAAGAACTGGGTGTTGTTGAGGTCGCTCTTTCCATTACGCTTACGGGAGACTTGGCCGTTGCGAATGCCATCGCGATTACCGAAGATGCTCGGCCTAAGCCAAAAGATGAAAAGGTGAGCACCAAGAAACGCGTTGCGCAGACATTTAAAGAGGCTCGCTCTGTTTTAGATGAGCTTGAGCAGCTGCAGAATTCAGCATTGACGGAGCACCTGGGCGATGCTTCGCAAGATACGCTAGGAGCATAGATGAAACCGGTTTTGAGTACCGAAGAAGTCGTTCGTCTCGAGGATATCATCGAACGCGAAGGGACTTCGAAGGCCGAGCTTATGGAGCTAGCGGGTGAGTTTGCCGCCAACGAGGTCTTGAAGCTCAATCCCGATCGGGTTCTCGTTCTGGTCGGTTTTGGTAATAATGGCGGCGACGGTTGGGTTGCCGCCGATATCCTGAGCCATAAGGGTGTGGACGTGGATATCGTTTCTCCGGTTGAACCGGATGAGATTCCTGCTGCTCTGGCACGTCATGTTGCTCGTCGTACTGCCGGCCGCGATGTGCGCGTTTGCGTCGGCCCTTCGCGTGACGAACTCGAGGTTTTGATCGATAAGGCCGATGTTGTTGTCGATGCCATTTTTGGTACCGGTTTCCATGGGAATCTGCGTGCGCCGTTCTCCATCTGGATTCCTACGGTCAATGAATGCGCCGATTGTGTCGTATCCATTGATGTCCCCTCGGGCCTGAATGCCGAGACGGGCGTTGTTGATGACGACTGCATTCGTGCCGAACATACGGTGACGATGATTGCGCCCAAGATTGGTCTGTATAGCGCTGATGGCCCTGAGTATGCTGGCGATTTGATCTGCGGCAATCTCTACGACCGTCTTGACGAGGTCATCGATGATGTCGACCACGCCGCCGAGATTGTCGAGCCCGGTGACTTAGTTGATTACTTTGCCCCACTACCTACGAATATCGATAAGTATTCCCGTGGCTCTGTGCTTATTGTCGCCGGATCTGCGCAATATCCTGGTGCTGCCATTATGGCGGCCAAGTCTGCAGCTCGCGCGGGTGCTGGTTACGTGGCAGTCGCGGCTCCTGACGCCTGCGCTAATCTTATTCGCATTGCACTTCCTTCGATTCCCGTCTTTGCTATTCCGTCTGATTCCCGCGGCTCCTTTGGCGCCGCTGCGCGCATGACGGTGTGCGAGATTGCAAAGAAGTACAGCTGCGTACTGTGCGGTCCCGGTATGACGACGTCTGCCGGCGCTATGCAGGTGGTTTCGGGCTTGCTCGAGCTTGATGTACCGCTTATTTTGGATGCCGATGCACTCAACTGCCTTGCTAAGATTGCCATTGACGGTATTGATAGTAACCCCGAGATGTATCGTCGCGAGCAGCCGTTGGTTATGACGCCGCACTATCGTGAGCTTTCGCGTCTGGTTGCCGGTGACGAGGTGAACGACCTTGGTACCGCGATTGCAGCCGCGCAGAAGGTTGTCTGGGCTGCAGGCTCCGACAATCTGGTGGTCATTGCCAAGGGGCCGACGACGGCTATCTGTGGCGTTGAGCGTGTGCTGCTGCCACTTTCGGGTCCGGCTTCTCTGGCAACTGCCGGTTCGGGTGATGTTCTCGCGGGTATTTTGGCCGGCACGCTTGCCACCATGCGCGACGAGATGGATCGTTGGGAGTTGCTGTATTCGTACGCCGTCGCACTTCACAGCTACGCCGGCTTTGCCGCGGCGACGGAGTATGGTGAGAAGAGCGTTATCGCGACCGATCTTATCGACTTGATTGGTCCTGCCATGGAGCTGGCGGCAAAGGATGCGCTCGAAGATCTGGGAATCATGGACGAAGGGTCGGATGACTAATCATGAATAAAGCCGATTTGACGCGCTGGTCCTGGGTCGAGATCGACCGTGGGGCGCTCCGTCGCAACACGAGGGCCTATAAGAACTTGCTGAATCCACGTCAGCGCCTGTGCTGCGTGGTCAAGGCCGATGCTTATGGTCATGGAGCTGTTGAGTGCGCCAAGATCATGTATTCGGCCGGTGCCGACATGTTTGCCGTGGCGACGGTTAACGAGGGCATTGAGCTCCGACAGGGCGGGATTACGAAGCCCATCCTCATCCTAAGCGAGCCGCCTATCGAGGCCATTCCGACGTTGCTCGAGTTTGATATCATGCCCTCGGTCTATGCGTCTGACTTTGCTCTTGCGTATGGCGAATGTGCCGTCGCGGCGGGCAAGGTGGGCAAGTATCATCTCGCCATCGAGACAGGTATGAATCGTATCGGCGTACACTACACGCAGGTGCTCGACTTTGTGCGCGGTATTAATTTCCATCGCGGTATTCAGTGCGACGGCGTATTTACGCACTTCGCCACGGCCGATGAACCTTCGGGCTGGGACTACAAACTGCAGTGTCAGCGCTTTACCGAGGCCGTTCAGGCCATTAAGGATGCGGGTTTTGAGTGCGGTATCGTGCACTGCGCCAACACGCCGTCCTCGATGCTCGACCCCTCGATGCATTTTGATATGATCCGCGCCGGCGTTGGCTTGTATGGCATGCAGCCGTGCGAGCTGAGCGGCCGCGTGATGCAGCTTGATCCCGTTATGAGCGTCCATGCGCGCGTGACGCGCGTGGCACACCCTGCGATGGGTGAGGGCGTGGGCTACGGTTTTACCTACCGCGTACCGCGTACGCGCGTTCAGATCTGCACGCTGCCGATCGGTTATGCCGACGGCCTATCGCGTACACTTTCCAATCGTATGGATGTGCTGTATCGCGGCGAGCGCGTGCATCAGGTTGGCAATATCTGCATGGACCAGTTTATGGTCGCCATTCAGTCCAACCCGGCACACGAGATTCCCGAGGCCGAGTATGGTGACGAGATGATCATTGTCGGCCGCGATGGCGATGCCGAGATCACTATGGACGAGATGGCCCGACTGCGCGGAACGATTAACTACGAGGTCGCCTGCGGCTTTGGCATGCGTCTCGACAAGGTCTACGTGTAGGAGCCGCTATGGGCGTCATGCACATCCCCGGCCATACCCATCAGGCACCACGTGAGGTCGCACTCGAGGAAATTGAGGCCGTTCTGGGCGATTGTCACCTCTGCCAGCTCTACCAGTCGCGTCACAATATCGTGTTTGGCGTGGGAAACCCCCGCGCTCGTGTGATGTTTATTGGCGAGGCGCCGGGCCGCAATGAGGATTTGCAGGGCGAGCCCTTTGTGGGGGCGGCAGGCGAGGACCTCAACGGCATTTTGTCGCTGGCGGGGCTCAAACGCGAAGACGTCTACATTGCCAACGTGCTTAAGTGCCGCCCGCCGGGAAACCGCAATCCACGTCCCGAGGAAGTGCTGGCTTGCTCGCCGTTTTTGCGTGAGCAGATTCGAAGCATCTGGCCCGATATTATCGTGACGCTCGGCAACCCCGCGACGCACTTTGTGCTTAAGACCGAGATTGGCATTACTAAGCTGCGCGGCAGGTTCCACCAGATGGGGCATTTTGTAGTAATGCCCACGTTCCATCCGGCAGCAGCGCTACGCAATCCGGCGTGGCAGGAACTGCTGGAGGAAGACTTTAAGATGCTGGGCGACTATCTGGAGCGACATCCCGCACCAGAGGACGCCTCGGAATAATAAGGAGCATATATGTCCCTGGAGCGCCTGGGGGTAGGTACTTACAAAACGACTTGCGCTGCCGATACGGAGTACTTTGGCGAGCTAATTGCACCGTGCCTTGAGGACGGCGATGTGCTCATCCTGACCGGTGGCCTGGGGGTGGGCAAAACTCACTTTACCAAGGGCGTCTCGCGCGGGCTGGGCGATGGGCATATGGTTACGAGCCCTACGTTTGCGCTCATGGCCGTTCACGATCAAGGCCGTATTCCGCTGTTTCACTTTGATCTATACCGCCTGGAGCATGCCTACGAGCTCGAGGATACGGGCATTTTCGATGTGCTGGGCTATGAGGGTGCTTGCCTGCTGGAATGGGGCGAACAATTCCAAGACGAGCTGACGGATGAGTATCTTTCGGTGACGCTCAAGCGTGATGAGGGCGACAGCGATGTGCGAACGATAACGCTCGAGGCGCACGGTGACCGCGCAATGGAGCTTTCCCATTTGATTGATAAGGCTGTACAAGATGAGCTTGCATAACGACAACGCGCTGGTGGTGGCGCTCGATACTTCGACCGACATGCTTGCCTGCGCGGCAAGCTGGATTGATGGGCAGACGGGCGAGACGAAGCTCGTGAGTGGCGACCACATGTGTCGCCGTCACGCCAACGTTGAGCTCGTGAATACTGTTGATGGCGTGCTGGCTCAAGCCAGTCTGGATCGCAGCGATGTTGGTTGCTATGTGGTCGGCCGCGGCCCGGGGTCCTTTACGGGTGTGCGCATCGGCATCTCCACTGCCAAGGGCCTCGCGCGTGGTGCCAATGTTCCGCTGCTGGGCGTGTCGACGCTCGACGCTTGCGCTTGGACGGCGTGGAAGGCTGGCGTGCGCGGCAAGCTTGGTATCTTGGCCGATGCTATGCGCGGTGAGGTATATCCGGCGCTGTATATGCTGGTTGATGAGGGTCCCGAGCGTCAATTTGAGCGCGAACACGTGGTCAAGGCCGCCGTGGCGCTCGATGAGTGGCGCCAAGCAGCGGACTGGGACCAGGTTCAGCTGACCGGTGACGGTCTCGTGCGCTATGGCAAGCTGCTGGGTGAGGACGAGACCGCCCGCTGCGTGGAGCGCGACCTGTGGTGGCCTTCGGGCGAGGGCTTGCTGCTCGCGCACGCTGCGGGTGACGGCGATCCGGCCCGCGTCTTGCCGATTTACACGCGCCTTTCGGATGCCGAGGAAAACGAGCGCAAGCGTCTTGGTCTTGCCGAGAGTGCGCAGAGCGAAATTACGGGTGTTGCCGATGAGCTCGCCGGTCGTCATCTGCAGTTCCGTCCCATGGGCGCGGCGGATGCCGAGGGCACGAGCGCGCTGGAGGCTGCCTGCTTTGAAGGTGCCGGACACGAGGCGTGGACGCCGGGCATGTTCCTGTCCGAACTGGGCGAGGACGTTGCTGCGCCGCGTAGTTGGTGGGTGGCACACGACGACGGCAAGCTGCTGGGCCTTGCCGGCGGTATGGTCGTGGACGGTGATGTGCAGATTCTGGATGTCGCCGTCGACCCGGCACATCGCCGCGAGGGTATTGCCCGCAAGCTGCTGTCGCACGTGAGCTATGATGCCCAGATGCTCGGCTGCACCACTGCTTCGCTCGAGGTCGAGGACGGTAACGAGGGGGCGATCGCGCTTTATAACGCTCTGGGCTTTACCGAGGCTGGCCGTCGCCGCGGCTACTACGGTGTCGGCAAGGATGCCATCGTCATGACGGCGCCGCTGCCCCTGGTGCTTCCGGTCGACAATGCTTCGCCCGAGCCGACGGCGGCAGAGCAGCGCGTATGGCCGCTGCCTGCGCCTGGGCGCTCCGAGGGGGAGCGTGCCGAAATTGAGCGCCGCCGCCTAGTGCTCGCTATCGAGAGTTCCTGCGACGAGACGGCCGTGGCGATTATCGATGCGGATGGCAATATGCTGGCCAACCAGGTGTCGACACAGATTGATTTTCATGCCCGCTTTGGCGGCGTGGTGCCCGAGATCGCCTCGCGCAAACACGTTGAGGTGATTGTGAGTGTCGTGGATGCGGCGCTCGAGGATGCCGCAGCATCGCTTGGTCTTGAGGGTGGAGCCATTGCCCCCAGCGAGCTTGCCGCCGTGGGCGTGACACAGGGTCCGGGCCTGGTGGGCGCCCTCGTGGTGGGCGTTGCCTTTGCCAAAGGCTTTGCCTACGCTGCCGGTAAGCCGCTCGTATGCGTCAACCATCTGGAGGGGCACCTGTTTGCCAACTTGCTGGCGCAGCCCGACCTCAAGCCTCCGTTTATCTTTACGCTTGTCTCGGGCGGGCACACCATGCTCGTGCACGTAAAGGCATGGGGCGACTACGAGGTGCTCGGTGAGACGCTCGACGACGCCGTGGGCGAGGCCTTCGACAAGGTGGCCAAGGCGTTGGGCCTGGGCTATCCCGGTGGCCCCATCATCTCCAAGCTGGCCGAGACGGGCAATCCCCGCGCGATCGATTTCCCCCGTGCGCTTAACAGCAGGGGAGACTATCGTTTCTCGCTTTCGGGTCTTAAAACGGCCGTGACGCTCTACATCGAGCGGGAGACCAAGGCCGGGCGCACGATTCACCTGCCCGATCTGGCGGCTTCGTTTGAGGCGGCTGTCTTTGACGTGCAGTACAAGAAGGCCAAAAACGCATTGCACGCTACCGGATGTAAGGAATACTGCATCGGCGGCGGCGTCTCGGCCAACCCGCATCTGCGCGAGATGATGATCAAGAAGCTTGGGCGTCAGGGGATTCGCGTAACGGTGCCGCCCTTGTCTGCCTGTACCGATAACGCAGCCATGATCGCGGAGGTCGCTCGCCGTAAATTCGACCGAGGCGAAATCTCGCCGTTCGATGTCGACGCCGATCCGAACATGACGCTGTAGCTGGTACGGCGCGGTCCCCGGACGGAGGGGCCGGATATAAGGTTTCCTGCTCTACAGTCCTGCGCAAGACGAAGGCCACATTAAGTGGCCTTCTTTGCGTGCGGAACTCGCGATAAACCTTATATCCGGCCCCTCCGTCCGGGGACCTTTCTGTATCGATATAGCTTCTGGGCTGGTTTGGCGTCGACAACGTCCAGCAAGGTTAACAAGCCAGCGTCGAATTTCCGGCGTGCTTTAGCTGAAAGAAAAAGATGGTGTGCGGAGCTTTGCTCCGCATTTGGGATGGGAGCCCCTGAGAGCCGCGGGAGCCGGGCGGCGCATATGAAC
>DBEYUK010000003.1:0-4325 GCA_048181625.1 Collinsella sp.
TTGAGGATGGTGTCGACGGTGCTGTCGGCGATGGTGCGCATAATGTCGATCTTGTCACCATCGCGCACGATATCGCAGAAGCACCGTGTACGCTCGTCGAGTTGTGCCGGCAGGCGAAAGTCGCTGTGATAGGCGATGCTCGCTCGGATGAGCTCGTCATGCGCACCGGTTTCGATAAAGTCACGGATGTTTGTCGTGGCGGGTGCATCGGCGGGATTCTCGCCAAAGAGGACCTCGATGCCCAGCGCCGCATGGCTCATGCTCTCGGCGTCCTTAAAGGTGTCCCAGCGTCGCAGCTGCTCAAAGCGGCCCATATCGTGTAGCAGGCCGCAAAGCCATGCCAGGTCAATATCTTCTGACGACCAGCCCTGCTCGCGCGCTACGGCATCGCATGCCTCGGCCACGTGGTACGTATGCTCGATTTTGAGCGCGATGCGTGGGTTGGTGGCGTCGTAGGCATCGGTGTAGCTTTTGAAGGCCGCGCGCGCCCGGTCTCGATCGATAGCTGTCATAATGACTTCCTAAAAAGTTGTGTCTTTCGATCCGGTGGCAATTGTAGGTGAACTCGGTTGCTGTCGGATGATGATTCTGCCGTATCGCTACATGCGGCTCGGAGACCTTGTCAGGGTGAGAAGCGTATGGTGCTCAAAATCGTTAGAACCGTCTGGCCGGTGATGCTTACCTATGTTGCAATAGGCGCGCCGTGCGGAATGATCATGGGGCAGACGGGAATGGAGCCCTGGATGGTCTTTGCTCTGAGCAGCACGTTTGTGACGGGCAGCGGGCAGTTTATGATCTGCAACCTGTGGCTGGCGGGTGTGCCTGCAGCATCGATCGTCGCGAGCGTCGCCGCCGTCTCCTCGCGTTTTGCGCTTTACTCGGCATCGATCGCGCCGCATCTGACGGGTGCCTCGAAGCGTCAGACGCTGGCTGTTGCCGCGACACTTACCGAGGAGGCATACGGCATCTCGCTTGCCAAGTTGGTTGAAGGGGAGGATTGGGGCCCGCGTGAGTCCTTCGTGCTCAACGTGATCCTTATCGCAACATGGGGCGTTTCGTGTACGACGGGCGCCATCGTCGGCGCCGTTGTCGATGTTCCCACCGCCATTGCAGCCTTTGTCTGCACCTCACTCTTTATCTGCCTGCTCTTTTCGCAGCGGCTGTCGCGCGGCAATGTCGTGGCTGCTGTTATGGCTGCGGTGTCTGTCGCCATATGCAAGTTCTTGGGCCTCACGAATATTGCCGTGCCGGCAAGCGTCGTGGCCGGCATTGCCATTGCGTTGGCGTGCGATGCTGTATTTGACGGAAGAGGTGCCCGCGATGCCCGTTAACGAGTTCTTGGTTCTGTGGCTGTCGTCGTGGGCTGCTATCGCGTTCTTTCGCATCGCGCCGGCGTTCGCCTTGCGCGGGCGGACCCTGTCGCCCCGTATTACCGAGGCCCTGGGCTATATCCCGCCCGCTGCCTTTGCCGCGCTGGTCGCCAACGACTTGGTGAGCCCCGGCGCGTTCGACGCGGGACTCTGGCCTGCCTTGGTTCCCTGGATTGCGGCCGCCGGCGTCGTGGTCGTGGCGGTCAAGACAAAATCGATGCTGTGGTGCTGCGTCTCGGGCATCGTACTCTATATCGTCTTGAGCCTTATATAGGGGTGGCGTCGCGGGCGCCGAATCTCGTTCCATCCCAACTTGTCGAATTTTTCACCGAGCTGGTCTATTTCTTCTGGTACCATGGTCAAACTTTACTGTAGCAAAGCATGACGTGGGCTTTTGTTCCGCGTCAGCGGAAATGGGGGTTTCATGGCACAGGAAGCGACTGCCAACGAGCAAAAGAAATTCAAGGTTCCGCGCATCCCGGGCGACATCATGATCTATCCGATGATCGTCGGTCTTTTGCTCAACACCTTCTGCCCGCAGGTTTTTGAGATCGGCGGCTTCTTTACGGCTGCCTGCCGCGGTGGCTCCAATACCATCGTCGCCGCGATCCTGCTGTTCGTGGGCGCCGGCATCAGCTTTAAGTCCACGCCGGGCGCCATCAAGACCGGTATCGTCGTGCTGATTCCCAAGCTGGTCGTCGCAGCGGCTCTCGGCCTAGGTGTGGCATATTTCTTTAACGATAACTTCCTGGGTCTGAGCTCCGTGTCTATCATCGGCGGCATTACGTTTTGCAACATGGCGCTCTATACGGGCATCATGGGCGAGTTCGGCGATGAGTCCGAGCAGGGCGCCGTCGGTATCCTGTTCTTTACGGCCGGTCCCGCCGTCACGATGATCATCCTTGGTGTTTCGGGTCTTGCCAACATCCCTGTCGGTACTATCATCGGCTCCATTTTGCCGCTCGTTATCGGCATGGTTCTGGGCAACCTGTTCCCGTTTATCAAGAACCTGCTGGTTCCCGGTTCCAACCCTGCGATTGCCGTCATCGGATTTCAGCTTGGCGCGTCCATGAGCCTGTCGAGCTTTATCACCGGCGGTATTTCCGGCATCTTGCTGGGCCTTGTCACGCTGTTTGTCGTCGGTCCCATCACCTTTGCGTTCGAGCGCCTGTGCGGTGGTAACGGCAAGGCTGCCGTGGCTTGTTCCACCATCGCCGGCACGGCTATGACCACGCCGGTTGCTCTCGCCGAGGTCGCGCCGCGCTACGCCGAGCTTGCGCCCACCGCGTACGCCCAGATCGCCACTGCCGTTATCATCACGGCAATCATGGCTCCGATTCTGACCGGCTGGGTCGACAAGAAGTTCTGCCAGGGCAAGGAGGACCTGTCGCCTGCCGGTGTCGAGGCCATCGAGGAGGCCGTCGCGACCGACATCGATGGCGAGTAACGGCCGTTACCGATAATTGATTCCGGCGTGCAATTCGCGCCGTCCGAGCGCCCGAACAGAAACTGTTTTGCAGTGATGTTCGGGCGCTTTGCTATGATTCCCTTTACCCCTGCGGAGTAAAGGGGTGTTTATTGCCCTGATTCGAATTGGGCGATTCTGACCATTCGGATATTGAAGGGATGGCGTCTAGTGGTTAAGGCGCTCAAGATTGAGATATTCCTGCTATGCATGATTGTTCTTATCGGGCTTGCCGCGCGAAGTCGTCGCTCCTTGTTCTCGAGCACCCTGCAGCTATTGTTTAGCATGCTTGGCTACACCTCTGCCGCGTACATATTATTCGATATGATCTGGACGCTTTCGGATGGTGCGGACGGCACGTTGGGTATTGCTGCCAACTGGATTTCCAACGCGGTTTCGTTTTCGCTCTTTGCCATCGCGTGTCTCATTTGGTTTATCTATTCCGAGACGATGCAGGGCTCTCGCCTTGTGACCTCGCGCTATAGGGTGGTGCTTGTAACGTTGCCTACGGCTCTGGTGGTCGTGCTGGCTTTTACCAGTTACTGGACGCACGCCTTGTTCTATATCGATTCGCAGGGCGTGTATCGTCGCGGCTTTGCCTATATGATCCAGCCCATTGTCAGCTACTGTTACGTTATACATACGTCCCTGCATGCGTTTGTGCAATCTCGCAGGGTCGAGAGCCTGCAGACGAAGGCTATCTATCGAACCTTGGCATTTTTCGCCATTCCGGCCCTGGTGGGCGGTACCTTTCAGATCGTATACTCGGTGCCTGGCCTTTGTGTCGGCATAATGATTAGCATGTTGCTGCTCTATATCATCTGCCAGGAGCAGCTCATCTCGACCGACCCGTTGACTGGCCTCAACAATCGCAACCGTTTTGAGACCTATATCCTGTCGCTCTTCTCAAATGTGGATCAGGCCGAAGATGTGTATCTGCTCATGATGGACGCCGACGGCTTTAAGCAGATTAACGATCGCTATGGACATGTGGAGGGCGACCATGCTCTTCAGGTTATATCCGCTGCGCTCAAAGAGGTCTGCTCGGCGTCTGGTGGCTTTATCGCACGCTACGGTGGCGATGAGTTCGTGGTGCTCCAAAAGGCAGTGGCGGAACAGGATATCATGCATCTGTGCGCGACAATCAACGACGAGCTCGCGCATGCCGAGGTGCCGTATGCATTGCGGATGTCCATCGGTTACGCGCGGGTCGGCGATAGTGTTGATACCTGGCAAGACTTACTTCGCGCTGCCGATGCGGAGCTCTACCGCGTCAAGGCCGAGAAAAAGAAAGCCGGCGTTCAGATACACTAGGAAAAGGGGCACACGACCGCATTGATGGTCGTGCGCCCCTATTGCGTTGGCGGGATTAGTAGCGGCTGTCGAAGATACGCCTCGTCTTTTTCTTGGAACGAGGCAGTTCGCTAGGCCTTTTTGGGCTTGTTTACGATGATGATGCCGCCGCAAACCAACAGCAGGGCAACGATGAC
>DBEYUK010000004.1:0-63344 GCA_048181625.1 Collinsella sp.
TCTACGCCCGCAACACCGTCACCAACGACGTGCTGTACAAGGAGGGCCTGGACCTTCTCGTCGTGCCCTCCGCCGAGCTCTCCCGCGGCCGCGGCGGCCCGCGCTGCATGAGCATGCCCTTCTGGCGCGAGGACCTCTAAGTCTTTCCGTTTCCGGTGCGGTTCCCCTACAACCGCACCGGTTTCGCCCGTCAAACGGGCAACACTAATACTTACGTAATTCATTTTTTCGAAAGGAAACGAACCATGGGTGTTAACCTCTCCGGCCGTAGCTTCCTCAAGCTCCTCGACCTCTCCACCGAGGAGATCGAGTACTTGCTCAAGCTTTCCAAGAACTTCAAGGACATGAAGCGCGCTGGCGTTCCGCACCGCTATCTCGAGGGCAAGAACATCGTTCTGCTCTTCCAGAAGACCTCCACTCGTACCCGCTGCGCCTTCGAGGTCGGCGGCATGGATCTGGGCATGGGCGTCACCTACCTCGATCCCGGTTCGTCGCAGATGGGCAAGAAGGAGTCCATCGAGGACACCGCCCGCGTTCTCGGCCGCATGTATGACGGCATCGAGTTCCGTGGCTTTGCCCAGGACGACGTCGAGGAGCTCGCTGCCAAGTCCGGCGTGCCCGTGTGGAACGGCCTGACCACCGAGTGGCACCCCACCCAGATGCTTGCCGACATCCTGACCGTCCAGGAGAACTTCAACTACGACATCAAGGGTAAGACCCTCGTCTTCATGGGCGACTGCAAGAACAACGTTGCTCGCTCCCTCATGGTTGTCTGCTCCAAGCTCGGCATGAACTTCGTGGCCTGCGGCCCCGAGGAGTGCATGCCCGCCGACGACGTCATCGAGGCCTGCAAGCCCATCGCCGAGGCCAACGGCTGCACCATCAAGCTGACCACCGACGTCAAGGACGGCGTCACCGGTGCCGACGTTATCTACACCGACGTGTGGGTCTCCATGGGCGAGCCCGACGAGGTCTGGGCTGAGCGCATCGCTCAGCTCACCCCGTATCGTGTCACCTCCGAGGTCATGGCTATGGCCAACCCGGGTGCCATCTTCCTGCACTGCCTGCCCAGCTTCCACGACACCAACACCACGATTGGCGCCGAGAAGTGCGAGCAGTTCGGCATCACCGAGCAGGAGGTCACCGACGAGGTCTTCGAGAGCCCCGCTTCCAAGGTCTTCGACGAGGCCGAGAACCGCATGCACACCATTAAGGCTGTCATGTACGCCACGCTCAAGTAAGAGCATCTAGCATCTCGCTCGGGGTGTCTTGCTGCACACCCCGAGCGGCTTTGTCTGGTAAATATCTCGCGTCGGGCGGTGGGCACGGCACGGAAGATCCGCTTCGCGCGAGAAAGTTAAATGATTTATGAAGGGGGGATGAGAACTATGACTGAGACCGCTAAGAAAAAGCGTGGTATGCCTTCATCGTTCACCATTCTTCTTGCTCTGCTGGCAATTGTTGCAGTTGTTACCGTTATCGTCTCCGGCACGTCCGGCGGTGCGGTTACTGCCGCCCGTCTGAGCGATTTCTGCACCGCCCCGATTAAGGGCTTCGCTGACGCTCTGCCCGTCTGCCTCTTCGTTATGATCCTGGGCGGCTTCCTCGGTATGATGACCGAGACCGGCGCTCTGGACAACGGCATCGCCGTCCTGGTGCAGAAGCTTAAGGGCAACGAGATCATGCTCATTCCCGTGCTGATGCTCATCTTCTCCCTCGGTGGTACCACCTATGGTATGTGCGAGGAGACCGTTCCCTTCTACGCCCTGCTCGCCGCTACCATGATGGCTGCCGGCTTCGACCCGATGGTCGGCGCCGCTACCGTCCTGCTCGGCGCTGGCTGCGGCTGCCTCGGCTCCACGGTTAACCCGTTCGCCGTCGGCGCTGCCGTCGACGCCCTGACCGGCGTTGACATTGCCGTGAACCAGTCCATCATCATCGGCCTCGGTGCCGTCCTGTGGCTTGTTACCACCGTCATGTCCATCGTCTTCGTGATGAACTATGCCAAGAAGGTCAAGGCTGACAAGGGTTCCACCATCCTCTCGATGCAGGAACTCAAGGACGCCGAAGAGGCACATGGCAAGGCTGCTTCCGAGGTCCACAAGGAGGTCAAGCTCACCGGTCGTCAGAAGGGTGTTCTGATCGCCTTCGCCTTCACCTTCGTCGTCATGATCGTCGGCTTCATCCCGCTGGCCGACCTCAACGAGGGCGTCGCCAACTTCTTTGACGCTGGCGCTGTCTACGACGCCGACGGTAATGCCGTCGTCCAGGGCTGGTCTGCCCTGATCACCGGCCTGCCCATTGGCCAGTGGTACTTCGACGAGGCTTCCACCTGGTTCTTCCTCATGGCTATCCTGATCGGTATCATCGGTGGCCTGTCCGAGAAGCAGATCGTCAACACCTTCATCACCGGCGCTGCCGACATGATGTCCGTTGTTCTCGTCATCGCCCTCGCCCGTGGCATCTCCGTCCTCATGGCTAGCACCGGCCTCGACGTTTACGTCCTCGACGCTGCCGCCAATGCCCTGGCTGGCCTGTCCGGCGTGATCTTCGCTCCCATGAGCTTCCTGGTCTACTTCGGCCTGTCCTTCCTGATCCCCTCGACCTCCGGTATGGCCACCGTCTCCATGCCCATCATGGGACCGCTGGCTGTTAAGCTCGGCTTCTCGCCCGAGGTCATGGTCATGATCTTCTCCGCCGCCATCGGTGTCGTGAACCTGTTCACCCCGACCTCCGGCGCCATCATGGGCGGTCTCGCCCTGGCCAAGATCGAGTGGACGACCTGGCTCAAGTTTGCCCTTAAACTCATCGTCGCGCTCTCCGTCGTCTGCGCCATCATCCTGACCGTCGCCTGCGTGTTGCTCTAAGTACCCAACGGGTACCCCACGGAAACCTTGACGATCCTGTAAAGGATCATCTGGTCATCGTCTGTCCGGTGGGGTCAACCCACCGGTAGACTCCTACCTTTAGCCCCCTCCCGTTCCGTGCGCGGGAGGGGGCGCTCTTGTGTTCCGGCGTTTTACCAAACGCCGGAACCACTCGACGCTGCAAGCCCGCCAGAGCGGCAATCTGACGTTCAATCGTCGGGCATGGCCAAAAGGCCTATGCCCTCCTCTTTCACGTCACCTTGCTCGCTCTGGCGGGCTTTCGCTGACTTATGCTCCACCTGCGATGTTGCCGTTGTTGGTGTAATGGGGCGGTGCAATGGGGTCAGGTTAGTTTGCACCAAATATGTCCGACAAGAGGTTTGACGGATGTTTGGTTGGTGCCTGTTGATGGCCTGGGCTTCGGGAAGGGTTTGCTCCGTTATAATCGCCTAGAACATTAAATGGAAACGGGACGGGAGCCATACATGCGCCAGGGTTTCGACAACGCGAAATATATCGAGCTGCAGGCCGCTCATATTAAGGAGCGCATCTCGCAGTTTGGCGGCAAGCTGTATTTGGAGTTTGGCGGCAAGCTGTTTGACGACTATCACGCGAGTCGCGTGCTGCCGGGTTTTGAGCCGGACAGCAAGTTCCGCATGCTCAAGAGCATTGCCGACGACGTCGAGGTCATCATCGCCATTAACGCGAACCACATCGAGAAGAACAAGGCTCGCGGTGACCTGGGCATTACCTATGACGAGGACGTTTTGCGCCTGGTCGACCTGTTCCGCGGCAACGGTTTTGCTGTCGCGGCCGTGGTTATCACCCAGTACGCCGGCCAGCCCGCCGCCGATGTGTTCCGCAATCGCCTGAACGCGCTCGGCATTCCTGCCAAGCTGCACTATCCCATCGAGGGCTATCCGCACGACGTCGACCTGATCGTGTCCGACGACGGCTATGGCAAGAACGAGTTTGTCGAGACCACTCGTCCGCTCGTTGTGGTCACCGCTCCCGGCCCTGGCTCGGGCAAGCTCGCCACCTGCCTGTCTCAGCTCTATCACGAGCACAAGCACGGCACTGCCGCCGGCTACGCCAAGTTCGAGACTTTCCCGGTTTGGAATCTGCCCCTCACGCATCCGGTCAACATCGCCTATGAGGCCGCCACGGCTGACCTCGACGATGCCAATATCATCGACTCCTTCCACTTGGAGGCCTACAACAAGACCACGGTCAACTACAACCGTGACGTCGAGGCCTTCCCGGTGGTCCGTGCTCTGATGGAAAAGATCCTGGGCAAGAGCCCCTACCAGAGCCCCACCGACATGGGCGTCAATATGGTCGGTTTTGCCATTACCGATGACGATGCCTGCCGCGACGCTTCCAAGATGGAGATCGTCCGCCGCTACTTTACCGCGGTCGAAAATGTGCGCCGTACCGGCGTGGGCGATGAGCAAGTCGACCGTCTCAAGATCATTATGAAGAAGGCCGGTATCGACAAGAATTACTCGCCGGCACGCTCGGCCGCCCTTACCAGGGAGCAGCTGACAGGTGGTCCCGTAGGCGCCATGGTCATGCCTGATGGCTCCGTGGTGACCGGCAAGACTTCCACGCGCCTGGGCGCCGCGAGCTCGCTCATCATGAATGCACTTAAGCATGTCTCGGGCGTTGACCTTGAGCTCGAGGTCATTAGCGATGAGGCGATCGAGCCTATCAGCAAGCTCAAGACGCATTTCCTGGGTAGCAAGAACCCGCGCCTGCACACCGACGAGACGCTTATGGCGCTCTCGATCACCTCGGCAACGAGCGAGACGGCGGCCCGCGTCCTTTCGGGCTTGGAGCAGCTGCGCGGCTGCGATGCCTTCTTTAGCGTGATCATCTCGCCGACGGACGAGACGGTGTTGCGCAAGCTGGGCATCAACGTGTGCTGCGAGCCCAAGTTCGAGCGTCGTGGTTTCTTCCACCGCTAAGCCTGGAGAAATTGGTCTGAAAGGGGCACATCGGGTATACATTCGGTGTGCCCCTTTTATCAACAAAAGCTACCGTTTAACCTAAAATTAGCCCGTTTACCTGCCTATAAGCGATTTGGGCGGTATACAATAACCCTAATTGTTTCATCCTTTTGCGGGGATGCCGCATGATGGATGTTGCCGGCCATCATGGGGTGTGCCGGTCGCGCACGGTGCAAGTGATGCCCGTGCCCGGTTTGAGGAGGCTGCCATGGCTGGCAAGGGTCGTGCGAGTGTCAACGATATGAAGCGTGTCGAGGTGCAGGCGCTGATGGAGATCGCACAGCAGTCCGAAGACAACGGCGGATTTTATGGCTTTTCGCGAAAGACGCTTGCCGAGCGTGTGGGGGTGTCTCCGTATCGCGCCCGCGCGGCAATTGAACGCTTGGAATCCGAAGACATCATTGAGGTCGTCTCGCGCTACAGCGACGACGGCGGCCAGCTCGCAAATGGTATTTGTCTTACGGAGCGTGGCGAATGGTATCTAGAGGGCATCCGTGCCGGTATGCTCGTGCAGGACTTGATCAAGGACGAAGTCGCCGATCGATAATGGCGCGCATTCATAGTGGAAACGACGCCGTCTGGGCAACCGGACGGCGTTTTGTTTCGAGATGGAGAAATGCGATTGCGCGTAAGAAAAATTGTGTGCGGCGCGCGTCGCGAGTATTACAATGAAGACCCGTAAGATGTGTATGGACAACTTCTACGGGAAGCGCAGGTAACTCAATATGACCAAGCATGTGTTCGTGACCGGCGGCGTGGTTTCGTCTCTGGGCAAGGGTATTACCGCGGCCTCGCTGGGCCGTCTGCTCAAGTCGCGCGGCTACAAGGTAACGATGCAAAAGGCCGACCCGTATCTGAACGTCGACCCCGGCACCATGAGCCCGTTCCAGCATGGCGAGGTCTTTGTGACCGAGGACGGCTACGAGTCCGATCTGGACCTGGGCCACTACGAGCGCTTTATTGATGAGAACCTGACCCGCGATTCCAACTTTACGACTGGTGCCATCTATAAGAGCCTGATCGCCCGTGAACGTCGCGGTGACTTTTTGGGCGGCACCGTGCAGGTGATTCCGCACGTCACGAACGCCATTAAGGATAAGTTCCGTCGTATTGAGGAGCAGACCGGCTCCGACGTGGTCATCACTGAGTTGGGCGGCACCATCGGTGACATCGAGTCGCAGCCGTTTGTCGAGGCCATCCGCCAGTATCGCAAGGAGGCCGGCCCCGAGAACGTCTGCTACATCCACGTGTCGCTTGTTCCCTATATCGCCGCCGCCCACGAGGTCAAGACCAAGCCGACGCAGCACTCCGTCAAGGAGCTCCGCAGCTTTGGTATCCAGCCCGATATTATCGTTCTGCGCTCCGATCACCATATCGACGATGCCATCCGCGGCAAGATCGCAAGCTTCTGCGACGTCGACACCGACTGCGTCTTTACCAACGAGGACTGCGCGAGCATCTACGATGTTCCGCAGCTGCTCGCCGAGCAGGACTTTGACCTGCGCATTTGCGAGCGTCTGGGTCTGGACCCGCGTGAGCGCGACATGAGTCAGTGGAACGAGTTCCTGCGCAAGCAGAACCATGCCAACCAGCACGCCGACAAGGTGAAGATCGCCGTCGTGGGCAAGTATACGCAGCTGCCCGATGCCTACCTGTCGGTTATCGAGGCCCTGCACCATGCGGGCGTGTTCTACGATCGCCACGTTGACGTGCAGCTGGTCGATGGCGAGAGCCTCGACGAGCAGAACGTCTCCGAGGTCCTGGGTGACGCCTCGGGCATCTTGGTCCCTGGCGGCTTTGGCAAGCGCGCCCTGGAGGGCAAGATCCTCGCGGCCGAGTTCGCCCGCGAGCACAAGATTCCGTATCTGGGCATTTGCCTGGGTATGCAGGTGGCCGTGTGCGAATTTGCTCGCAACGTGGTCGGCCTTGCCGGCGCCAGCTCTTCCGAGTTCGATCCTGATGGCCCGTATAGTGTCATCGACCTGATGAGCTCGCAGGAGGACGTGACCGAGAAGGGGGGCACCATGCGTCTGGGTGCCTATCCGTGCAAACTTGCCGCCGATACCCTCGCGCGCGAGGCATATGGCGAGGAGCTCGTCTACGAGCGTCACCGTCACCGCTTTGAGTTCAACAACGCCTTCCGCGACCAGCTCGAGGACGCCGGTCTGGTAATCTCGGGTCTTTCGCCCGACGAGCGCCTGGTCGAGATGGTCGAGTTGCCGCGCGACGTGCATCCGTGGTATGTGGCGACCCAGGCTCATCCCGAGTTCAAGAGCCGCCCGACCAACCCGCAGCCGCTGTTCCGCGAGTTCGTGCGCGCCTCGATTGGCCAGCACGAGGGTGTCGACCGTCTGCAGGTGACGCCCATGAACCTCGCTACGGACTAAGGGTGCCGGCGAACCAGGAACATACCGAAGCTACTCCCTCGTCGCTCGCTGTGGCGGCGGGGGAGTATCTCGATTACCTCGCGGTCGAGCGGGGCTTGGCGCGCAACACGATTGCGGCCTACCGTCGTGACCTGACGACGTACTGCGCCTATCTGGAGCGGGCTGACATTGCGTCTTTTGAAGATGTGACCCGTCAGGTCGTGGAAGGCTTTGTTGCCGATCGCCGCGACGGAGGCTATTCCGATGCCTCGGTGGAGCGCGCGCTTGCTGCCGTGAAGGGCCTGCATGCCTTTTTGGTGCGCGATGGGGCCGTGGCCCAAAACCCGACGGCGGCGTTGCGCCTGCCCAAAAAGGCAGATCGCCTGCCGGAATACCTTTCGGTGGAGGATGTCTCGGCGCTGCTCGATCAAGACTTTCCCGAGGGCGAGATGGGATTGCGCGATCATGCCATCTTGGAAGTGCTTTACGGTTGCGGCTTGCGCGTGAGTGAGCTGGTTGGGCTCGATGTGGGCGATATCCATATTGATGACGGGTTTGTCCTGGTGCGCGGTAAGGGCTCCAAGGAGCGTCTGGCCCCGTTGGTGGGAAGCGCGGCGCGCGCCCTGACACACTATATAGGTGATGGGCGCACTCTCCTGGCCGCCCATGCTCACGGGACGGAGACCTCGGCGGTCTTTTTAAATAAGAACGGACGTCGCCTGTCGCGCCAGGCCGTGCATGCGATATGCGAGCGGTATGGGCGCCAAGTGGGGCTGGTGGGGCTCCATCCCCACACCTTGCGCCACTCCTTTGCCACCCACATGCTCGCGGGCGGTGCCGACCTGCGTGTGCTGCAGGAGATTTTGGGCCATGCCGATATTTCGACCACGCAGGTCTACACGCATGTCGACCGCACGCAACTGACCGAGGTCTATCTGGCGGCGCATCCGCTGGCACATCGCTAGCACCTCGCTGACCTGCATATTTATAAATATTAAGGGGGGCGGGCCCCAGATTGCCGAGACGCACTTTTGCGCGCATGGGCAATCTGGGGCCCGCCCCATTTTTCGCCAGACACCGACGCGGCGGTGGGCCGTGTGTGTCGTGGGTGGGGGAGTTTGGGGGCGATGTGAACGGCGTGTAAAGGGACGTAAAAATCGCCTCAAGGTCAACTTGAAGGTTGAGGTTTGCGGGCGTGGTTCTACAGGTGGCATCCCGCCTTTGCTGCAAACACAACATATTGTGTTTTCGAACATATGCTCGGGGGTGTTTTACAACATATTGGGGATGGAGTAGTGGGGCGGGGTGGGGGAAGGGGTGGGGAAAGGTGTTGAAAAATGGGGCGGTTCCCCATATTATTGATGACGTCGACAGGCGGGGTGGTTCCCCGCGTACGTGCCATCTGAGTAACCGAGGGGAGGGCGCACATGGGAATGACTGGTGCATACGAGCGCAATCTCGATGCAAAAGGTCGCCTGTCCCTGCCTGCACCCCTTCGCGAGGAGCTTGGAGAGCACGTTCGCGTGTTCAAAGCCCTGGATGTCGATGCTCTGTACGTGTTCTCTGCCGAGGCCTTCGATAAGTGGGTCGAAGGACTCTTCGCGGGTCGTGAGGGCCACGAGGGTTTTAACCCGCGTGACATCAACGACCAGAAGCTCATGAGGGCGATCAACAAACGCACCACGTCGATGGATGTGGACAGCGCGGGTCGTATCGGTCTTTCCGAGTCTCTCCGCAAGCAGGCGAACCTCGACCGCGAGGTCACGGTTGTGGGCAACTACGATCACCTTGAGGTTTGGGACCGCGCTACGGCCGATGAGGACGATGACGACGAGGCCCTGCTGGACCTCTTCTTCTCGTAAGGGCAAGGCACGAGTAACGGATGGAGCGTGGGATCTTGACACAAGAATATCGGCATGAACCTGTCATGCTCGGCGAAGTGCTTGAGTCGCTGCAGCTAAAGAGCGGCTCCGTCGTCTGCGACTGCACCCTTGGCGGTGCCGGCCATTCGGTAAAGATGGCCGCGCAGGTGGGGGAGACCGGCCTTTTGCTGGGCGTCGATCAGGACGACATGGCCCTCGAGGCCGCTGGCGCCCGTCTGGACCGCGAGGTTCCCGGCGTACCGCACCGGCTGCTGAAGGGCAACTTCGGCGACTTGGACGAGCTGCTTTGCTCGGCCGAGGTGCCCGGGGTCGATGGCTTCCTGTTCGACTTGGGCGTTTCGTCGCCGCAACTCGATATCCCTGGCAGGGGCTTTTCATACAACGAGGACGCCCCATTGGACATGCGGATGGATCCGGGTAACAACACCTTAAACGCAGCTGAGGTTATCAACACCTATAACGAACACGACCTCGCCCGGATTCTACGCGTCTACGGCGAAGAGAAGTTCGCCTCGCAGATCGCGCGTGAGATCGTGCGCCGCCGCGAGCATGAACCGATCGAAACCACCGGTCAGTTTGTCGAGATCATCAAGGCTGGTATCCCCGCTGCCGCCCGTCGGCATGGCGGACACCCAGCCAAGAAGAGTTTCCAGGCCATTCGCATCGAGGTCAATCACGAACTCGATGTGCTCGAGCGAGGGCTTGACGCCGCCACAAGGTGGCTCAACCCGGGCGGACGCATCTGCGTCATCTCGTATCACTCGCTCGAGGACCGTATCGTAAAGAACCACTTTAAGGAGATGAGCCAGGGGTGCACGTGTCCGCCGGAGATTCCGGTGTGCGTGTGCGGCAACGTGCCGATACTCAAGGTCATCACCCGCAAACCCCTGGTTGCCCAACCCGATGAGGTTGCGCGCAACCCTCGGGCGAGATCAGCCAAGATCCGCGTGGCGCAGCGTCTGTAGACGCGACCGCGCGATATTGGACCTCTCGCTCGTACCACAAACGAAGCTTAAACACACTACCAACGTACTCGGGATGGGAGGCGGCATATCATGGGCTACAACACCTCAAACGCAGCACTCGCCTATGATATGAACGCCATGCCCGCCTATCGTGAGGCACCACAGGCCCCCGTTGCTCCCCGCGAGCAGCGCACGCCGCGCTTTGATGTCTACACGGGCGCGGGCCGTCAGGCAAACCAGGCGGTAAGCCCGGTTTTCATGAGCGTTCTTAAAACGTTTTGCATCATTGCGGCCATCTTCATGACGATCGGTGTCGCCCGTGTGGCACTCGCCGGCGTTACGGCCCAGGTGCTCAACAGCAACGCCGGGCTTACCAACACGCTCGAGAAGGCGACCGATGAGAGCTCCGACCTGGAGGTCATGCATTCGGTCTATGGTGCCGACACGCGCATTCGCGACCTTGCGGGCGCTTATGGCATGGTGGAGCCCAGCGAGAGCGTTACACTTGATTTTTCGCAGGATGCAGCCGCGGGCGCTAGCTCGACCGCGACCGCTCAGTAACAAGACGGTAGCTGAGTATGACAAATGACTATCGCCGCGGTTCCGACGGGGATCGCGGTTCTGGACGTCCCTCATCGCGGGGACGTTCTGGTTATCAAGGAACGGGTCGGCCATCTTACAACGCGAGGCCGTCCTATGGCAACGACCCCGCGTCGCGTCTCCGTGGCTCGAGTGGTCCTCAGATGCATAACACCAGACCGCGCAAGAGCTCGTCGACCGAATGGCTCACGGGCACGCCACTGCCCCGTCGCAAAGCCGTCATGGGCTTTATCGGGTTTGGCTTGGGTTTGGGCGTCCTTCGCCTTGCCGACTATCAAATCGTGGAAGCCGATAAGTTACGCGACCGCGCCGATGCACGTCGCTTGCTCGCGCAGACGCTATATGCCAAGCGCGGTACCATCTACGACCGTAACGGCAACGTGCTGACGTCGTCGGTCGAATGCCGCAACATCGCCGTGAATCCTCAGCTTATCGAGGACGTTGACAAGACGGTGTCAGCGCTGGTCAAAGCTACGGGAATCGATAAAAAGACCTGTCGCGAGCTCGTTGAGTCGGATGGCACCTGGGTGTATATCAAACGCCAGGTGGACGAGGACGATGTCGCGGCGCTGGAGAAGAAGAACCTGCCAGGCGTGCTCTTTGAGCAGGCCATGAAGCGCGTGTACCCCTATGGCAACCTGGCATCGCAGGTGCTTGGCGTGGTAAACGTGGACAACGACGGTCTGACGGGCCTCGAAAAACAGTACAACAAGCTTTTGACCGGAACCAACGGTTCGCTGGTGCGCGAGCGGGCGAGGGACGGTAGCTATATCGCGGGCGGCGCCTATAAAAAGGTTGCCGCGGTGGACGGCGTGGACATCGTGACGACGCTCGATGTCAATATCCAGCGTGCCGCCGAGGACGCTCTGGCCGAGGCGGTCGAAAAGACCAAGGCCAAGAACGGCTCGGCGCTGGTCACCGATCCTACGACAGGCGAGATCTTGGCAGCCTGCTCGTATCCGACATATGACCAGACCGATCTGGAAAAAGCCAAGACCGAGGACATGAACTTGCGCCTGGTTACCGATGCCTACGAGCCCGGCTCGGTCTTTAAGACGCTCGTGGCCGGTGCCGGCTTCGACTTGGGCGCCGTGCGTTCGAGCACGTCGTTTGAGGTGCCGGCGAGCATTAAAGTTGGCGACGACACCGTTACCGACGCCGATAAGCGCGACTACACCATGACCATGGACGTGCGCGAGATGATGCGCCGTTCGTCCAATGTGGGCTTTGTCCTGGTGGGACGCAAGATCGGTGCCGATGATTTTGCCGCCTATGTGGACAAGTGGGGTATCGGTCATAGCTCCGGTGTCGATTTTCCGGGTGAGAGTCTGGGCATCGTCAAGGAGCGCGACCAGTACGACGGCGCCACGCTGGGCTCGATGAGCTTTGGCCAGGCGCTGTCCGTCTCGCCGATTGAGATCGCACGTGCCGTGGGCGGCATCGCCAACGGCGGCGTGATGATGACACCGCACTTCTATAAGTCCAGCAAAGGCGACGAGAAGGACTGGGGCGAAGGCGAGCGCGCGATTTCGGAGGACGCCGCATCCCAGGTGACATCGTGCATGCAGACGGTCGTGTCCGAGGGAACGGGCGTTGGCGGCGCGGTTGACGGCTATGACGTGGCGGGTAAGACCGGTACGGCCGAACGTGCCGACGAGAACGGCGGCTACCTCAAGGAGAACTACATGTCGTCCTTTATGGGCTTTGCACCGGCACAATCGCCCAAGGTGCTGTGCTATATCACGCTCGACGGAACGCCGAGCGGCTCAGATGCCGCTGCGGTGCCGTTCCAGTCCATTATGGCCAACGCGCTCGACGTGCTGGGTATCCCGCACACGAAGTAGGGGGTTACAATCTTTGGGGCGTGGTTTGTTGTCCCATATGAGGGTGTTCACATGCCCTGCACCACGCATGTGCGGCGCTGGGATACAATACGCCGATAGCATTATTAGGTTTACAGGGGAGCTGCAATGATAGAGATCGCCGTCAACAACCTCGCGGCCGCAACAGGGGCCCGAACCGTGACGGGAGAAGCCGATCGGGTATGCCGCGGGTGCGTTATCGACTCGCGCCAGGTCGAGGAAGGGACGATTTTCGTCGCCTTTCCCGGTGAAAACGTCGACGGCAATGATTTTGCTTCCCGTGCCGTCCAGTCGGGTGCCGGCGCCGTCGTGATGACGCGTGAGCCCGAGGCCGAGCTGGTCTCGCTGGCGCAGGACAAAGGATGCGCCATCCTGCTGACCGATGATCCCGAGGAGTTTCTGCTGCGTTTGGCGCACGCGTATCGCCTGGAGCTTGGCTGCCTGGTCGTTGGCATTACCGGTTCCATCGGCAAGACGACGACCAAGGACGTGCTCGCCGCTGTGCTCGCCAAGCGCTATCGTGTCTGGGCCACCAAGGGCAATTTCAATAACCTGATCGGCATGCCGCTCACGGTGCTTTCCGCTCCGGCCGATACCGAGGTCCTGGTGCTCGAGATGGGCATGAACCATTTCCACGAGATCGAGCGCCTTTCCCAGTCCGCCAATCCCAACTTTGCCATCGTGAGCAAGATCGGCACCTCTCACATCGGCATTTTGGGCAGCCGCGAGAACATCGCCCGCGCTAAGGCCGAGATTGTCCAGGGTATGCGCGCCGCCGGCAACTTCTTGCCGCTGCTGGTTTTGGGCGGTGAGGACGACTTTACGCCGTTCATTCGCGATACGTTCGCCCAGCCTGCTGGTATCGATGTGATGCTGGCCGGCGTCTCGGACGATGATGAGGTCCGTGCCCGCGACATTCGTGTTGATGACGAGGGCCGTCCGGTCTTTACGCTCGATTTTGGCCAGGGTGAGACGACCGATACCATGCTTGCCATCCCCGGCGTGCAGTCCGTCCCAAATGCCGTTAAGGCCGCCGCAGTTGCCTATCGCCTGGGCGTGACGCCCGAGCAGATCGATGCTGCCTTTAGAGGCCTCACGATCACCGGTCACCGCCAGGAGATCAAGCGCGCCAAGAGCGGTGCCCGCGTCATCGACGATTCCTATAACGCAAGTGCCGAATCCATGGCTGCTGGCCTCGATCTGCTGTGCTCGCTTTCGTGCACGGGGTCTCGCATGGCGATCCTGGGCGAGATGGGCGAGATGGGCGATGAGGCTCCTCGCATGCATGAGCTCGTGGGCGCCTATGCCGCCGCCAAGAAGCTCGACATGCTGGCGTGCGTGGGTGGTGAGCTGGCCCAGCTTATGGCCGATGCCGCGCGCATGATGGGCATGGACGAGGACCGCATCCAGGTGTTCTCCGATTATCAGCAGGTGCTCGACCGCATGGGCGGCGCGCTTGAAAAACATGATGTTGTACTGGTCAAGGGTTCCCGCTTTGTTGAGCTCGACCGCTTTGTGGAAGGTGTGTGCTAGCCCATGTTCGGCAATCCCTCGTATCCAACGTATCAGGCTTTTTTGGGGCTTGGCATCGCCGCTGCCATTGCGCTGCTGCTCATGCCGTGGTGGATCAAGCTGCTCAAGGTCGAGGGTATCGGCCAGCAGGTTCGTGCCGACGGCCCCAAGCGTCATTTGGTTAAGCAGGGAACTCCCACCATGGGTGGCGTTGTCATTCTCGTCGCGATTTCGCTGACCTGCCTGCTGATGGGCAAGCTCACCACCGAGCTCGTGCTCGTGCTGCTCGCCACGCTGGCGACCGGCGTGCTGGGCCTGATCGACGACCTGACCTCCGTTACGCATGGGCGCTCGCTCGGTCTGACGCCTCATGCCAAGATGATCGGCCTAACCATTATCTGTGTCACCTTTACGGTACTTGCCGTCAACTGGTGCGGCGTCGCCCCCGAGATTCGTTTTCCCGGCGGCCTGACGATTGACCTTGGCGTGCTTTCGACCACCATCTGCGGCCTTTCGTTCCCGTGGTTCTACATTGTCTTTTGCTGGTTGATGATCGCCGGTCTTTCTAATGCCGTGAACCTGACCGATGGCCTTGACGGTCTTGCCGGCGGCACCTCCATGATTGCCATGCTCGCCATGGCTGCCATGGCGTTTTTGCACGGAGACGTGAACCTGTCCATCTTCTGCACCGCGTGTGCCGGTGCCTGCTTGGGCTTTCTGTGGTTCAACTGCTATCCGGCGAGCATCTTTATGGGCGATACCGGCTCGCTTGCCCTGGGCGCCGCGTTTGCCTGCACGTCCATCATGACCAACACCGAGGTCGTCTCCCTCATCATCGGCGGCCTGTTTATCGTTGAGACCCTGTCGGTCATGATTCAGGTTGTCTACTTCCACTTTACGCACAAGCGCGTCTTCCTTATGGCGCCCATCCATCATCATTTCGAAAAGAAGGGCTGGGCCGAGACCAAGGTCGTCATCCGTTTTTGGATTATCGCTGCGGCCTTTGGTGCCGTTGGCCTTGCCCTGTTCTTCCAGTTGGGATAGTGGTCTTTCATGTCTCTTGCTGATGTCTTTAGCCTGCTCGTTTTGGGTCAGGGCAAATCCGGTCTCGATGTCGCCCGCTGGGCGCTGGCACATCCCGAGCGCGTAAGTGCCGTTACCGTGTATGGCGGCGGCACCTCTGAGCCCAATGACGCCACGCGTGCGCTCGAGGCTGCTGGTGCGTCGTTTGTCTATGGGACCGAACAGGTCGAGGGCGCCTATGACGTATGCGTGACGTGCCCGGGCATCTCGGAGTTCTCGGGCTTCTTTAAGGCTGGGCGCGAGCATGCCGCCCAGATTATGGGTGAGCCCGAGTTTGCCTATCGCCTGTCGCCCGATAACTGGATTGCCATCACGGGCACCAACGGCAAGACGACCACCACGTCGCTGACTGATTATCTGCTTAAGGCTGCCGGCGAGGCCAGCGTTGCTGTCGGCAACATCGGCGAGCCGCCGGTCAACGAGATTGACGGCCGAGCCCACAACGAGTGGTTTGTGGCTGAGCTCTCGAGCTATCAGATTGCTACGACAACCGAGCTCCACCCCCGCGTGGCGGTGCTGCTCAACATCACTCCCGACCACTTGGGCTGGCATAAGAGCCATAAGAACTATGCGCTTGCCAAGATCAAACTGTTTGACAATATGGTCGATGACGATCTGGTGGTTGTCGACGTCGAAGACGCCGGCATTCACGAGTTCGATGAGTACATCTACACGCCGGGTCGTCGCATCTGCAAGGTTGCCTTTGACGAGCCTGAGGGCGAGGATGCCTTTGACGAGCCTGAGGGCGAGGATGCCGCTTTTGTGCGCGATGGCAAGATGATCGTGCGTCTGAAGGGTGTCGAGACCCCGCTCATCGCTACATCCGAGCTCAAGATCTCGGGCCATCACAATGTTATCAATGCCCTGTGCGCTGCCACGGCTGCCTTGGCAGTCGGTGCCGATGTCGACGGTGTCTGCCGCGGTCTGGCCTCGTTCCAGCCGCTCGAGCACCGCGTGGAGCCGTGTGGCGAGATTGACGGCGTGCGCTACGTCAACGATTCCAAGGCGACTAACACCGATGCGGTCGAGAAGGCACTGACGGCATTTCCCGATGACGACGTGATCTTGCTGCTCGGCGGCCACGATAAGGGCACTCCGCTCACGGACTTCGCGCGCGTCGTTATGGACAACGTGCGCTCGGTCGTCTGCTTTGGCGATGCGCGCGAGCGCTTCACCGCCGCTATGGACGAGGCTGATGTCGATGGCGATGTGGATATCGCCCAGGCGGATGACCTGCGCGACGCCGTGGACGTTGCCCGTTCGCTTTCGAGCCGTGGTGACGTGATCTTACTTTCTCCTGCCTGCTCTTCGTTCGATGAGTTCTCGGGCTATGAGGAGCGCGGCCGCGTGTTTAAGGACTACGTGGCTCAGCTTGCCGCTACAGCGAAATCACAAATGGAATAGGGGTTGCGGTGAGAGAGGAGAGCCCCCGACAAGGTATGAGGAGGCCCGACTCGGACCGTGCTTCCTCACGTCGCACCACACCGCGTTCCAGCCGCGGCGGGCAGTCGTTTAGCGAACGCTATATTGCCGGCGTTCCCGCCCGTATCATGCGCCCCCGTTTGATATTCATGGCCTGCCTGTTTACCTTGGTATGCTTTGGCCTGCTGATGGTGTACTCGGCGTCTTCGGTCGAGGCGCTGCACGAGAATGGCTCGGCGACGTTTTTTCTGGGTCGACAGGCCGCGTTTGCCGTGGTCGGTGTTCTGGCGCTGATTGCCATCGTGCGCGTTTTGCCGGACAGCTGGTTTGGGGAGGATGTGCTCAGGATCTTCCTTATCGGCATGATAGGGCTACTGCTTCTGGTGTTCTTGGTGGGCAGCGGCAGCCGCGGCGCCACGCGCTGGCTCAACATCGCCGGTATTCAGTTCCAGCCTTCCGAGTTTTTAAAGCCATTTGCCATTGCGTATTCGGCCATCATGCTTGATCGCTTCTTTTCGCCCGGTGGCAACATCAACGAATTCCTTCGCAAGATGGGCATCTACCTGGGCATTTCGCTCTTTCTGATCTTTATCCAGCCCGATTTCGGTACTGTCCTGATCATCCTGTTGACCCTCATGTGCATGGCGTTGTTTGCGGGTCTCGACCCCAGATTTATCATCGGCGTGCTAATCTTCGGCATTCTCGTGATCGTGATTGCGCTTGTCGCAGAGCCATACCGTATGGTGCGTATTCAGGTTGCCTTGAACCCTTGGGCCGACGAGTATGGTGACGGCTATCAGGCCACGCTTGCCATCATGGCCTTTGCCTCGGGCGGTCTGTTCGGCCGTGGCATCGGCAACTCAACCATGAAGTACTCGTATCTGCCCGAGGCACACAACGACTACATCTTGGCCATCATTGGCGAGGAAGTCGGTTTTGTCGGAACCGTGCTGTTCTTCTTGGTGTTTGCGATGCTGATCTACTCGGCGTTTCGCATTGCCGAGCAGGCGACCGATCGTCGGGGCGCGCTCATGGCGTCTGGCTCCGCGGTCATTCTCGCAGTGCAGTTTTTGATTAACGCGCTGGGCATCCTCAACGTGTTTCCCATGACGGGCAAACCGTTGCCGTTTATTAGCTACGGCGGTTCGTCGATTATTGTGTCGCTCATGCTTGCCGGGTTGATCCTGCGCGTTTCGTACGAGAGCGCCCGCCGCGATGAGTATGACCGCCGCCGTGAGAGCTTTGCCGTTATGGATGAGAGTACCGCCGGCGTGCCCCACGTGCGCGGCGAGCGATCTTCGCGTAACGGTTTTACCGTCCTGGATGGCTCTGCGACCGACCCCGCAGCCCGCCCGCGTCAGCGAACGGCGCCGCAAGGTCGTCCTCAGCGCCCCACTCCTCGCAATGCGGGCGGCGGATATAATCGAATCGATTTGAACTCAGACCCGTCGGCGCGTCTGCGTACCGACGGCCAGGGACCGCGTGTACGAAGGGACTACCATGACCGATAAAATGACCGTTGCTATTGCAGCCGGCGGCACGGCAGGGCACATCAACCCCGCGCTCGCCTTGGCCGAAGAGCTCCGTGACCGTGGCCACCACGTTGTGTTCGTGGGCCAGTCGCGCAAGCTCGAGGGTCGTCTGGTCCCCGAGGCTGGGTTTGATTTTGTGCCCATTACGGTCACGGGCTTCGACCGCTCCCGTCCTTGGACGGCGCTGACCTCGCTGTGGCGTGTCAACAAAGCCAAGCGTGCGCTCGCCAGTCATTTCTCAAAGGTCGGCAAGCCCGATGCCGCCATTGGTTTTGGTGCCTATGTCGAGGTTCCGCTGCTGGGGTGGTGCAAGGGCGCGGGCGTTCCGTATCTGCTGCATGAGCAGAACTCTGTTCCGGGCCTGGCCAACAAGATGATGAACTCCCACGCCGCCCGCGTGTGCATCTCGGTGCCGGCAGCGCGTTCGGTCTTTGAGCGCGAAGGTGACCCTGACCACGTGCTCATGACCGGCAACCCCGTACGTCGCTCGGTGATCGAGGGCGATCGCGCTCGCGGCCGCAAGGCACTTGGCGTTCCCGAGGACGCTACGCTGCTGCTCGTCTTTGGCGGTTCACTTGGCGCCCAGCACCTCAACGAGCGCGTGGTTTCGCTCAAAAACGAGCTGCTTTCGCGCAAGAACCTCTATGTGTTGCATTCGACGGGTGCCGACGGCTTTGAGGAGACCGAGCGCGCTTTGGCGCTGACGCCCGAGGAGGCGAAGCGTTACCGCGTCCAGCCTTACATCGACAACATGGGCGATATGCTGGCTGCTGCCGATTTGGTGCTCTCGCGCTCGGGCGCATCGAGCGTGGCCGAGATCGCTGCGCTCGCCGTGCCCTCGGTGCTCGTGCCGTATCCGCATGCGACGGCCGACCACCAAACCACCAATGCTCGTTATCTGGTCGACGCCGGGGCCGGCGTGCTCTGCGCCGATGCCGATATCGACGGTTCTGCCTTTGCCGATGAGCTGCTGCACCTGGTCGATGACGCGGCGGCACGCGACGCCATGCGTCAGGCGGCGCGTGGTCTGGCTCAGGATAGGGCCGCCGCTCTTCTGGCGGATGCGGTAGAGGGTTTGCGTTAGTTAGACGGGATATCGTCGGTCGCCCTCGCGCTGATGCGGTAGGTGCGGTACAGTTAACGGGTTACAGGCAGTGTTTACGCAAGGAGTACACGAGCACATGGCTGATTCCCAGACTGCAACCTCCGCGCCCGAGTTTAAGAGCGCCCACTTTATCGGTATCGGCGGCGCCGGCATGAGCGGCATCGCCCTCGTTCTGCACGAGCGCGGTTATGCCGTTACCGGCTCCGACCTTAAGACGTCACGTTATATCCGCCAGCTTACCCGCGCTGGTGTGAAGGTGCATGTGGGCCATGAGGCCGCCACGATCGACGAGGTCAAGCCCGACGTGGTTGTTGTCTCCACCGCTATTCCGGAGTCCAACCCTGAACTCGTGCGCGCTCGCGAGCTTGGTATTCCCGTGTGGCCCCGTGCCAAGATGCTCTCTGCTTTGGGCCACGGCTACACCACCGTCGCTGTTGCCGGCACGCATGGCAAGACCACCACGTCTTCGATGTGCGCCACCATGCTCGACCGCATGGGTCTGGATCCGAGCTTCCTGATCGGTGGCATCGTCGAGGGCTATGACACGAACGGCAAGAACGGCTCGGGCGACTACTTTGTCGCCGAGGCCGACGAGTCCGACAGTTCCTTCCTGTTCCTGAACCCCAACGTGGTCATTGTGACCAACGTCGAGGCCGACCACCTCGATCACTACTCGGGTATCGAGGAGATCGAGGCGACTTTCGCCAAATTCATGAGCCTGGTGGGCGAGGACGGCACCGTCATCGTCTGCGGTGAGGACCCGCATCTGGTCGAGCTCGCCAAGTCGACGGGCCGTCACGTGCTTTCCTACGGCTTTGCCGAGAGCAACGACATCGTCTGCATGCACCCGGATGTCAAGGGCATCCAGAGCGACTTTATCGTTCGCTTTGAGGACGGCACTGAGCACGCTGTGGAGATCAAGAGTAATCCCGGTCGCCACAACATGCTCAACGCCACGGCGGTGCTCACCGTCGCCCATGTCCTGGGCCTTGACATCGACGCCGCCGCCAAGGCGCTTTCGAGCTTTGAGGGCGTCCGTCGTCGCTTTACCCACGTGGGCGATATCGATGGCATCACCGTGGTCGATGATTACGGCCATCACCCCACCGAGATCAAGGCGACGCTTGCTGCCGCTTCGTCGCTGGGCTACAAGCACGTCGACGTCGTGTTCCAGCCGCACCGCTATTCGCGCCTGCAGGCCCTGTGCGACGACTTTGCCGATGCATTTGCCAATGCCGATAAACTGCTGCTGATTGATGTGTTCTCGGCTGGCGAGATGCCCATTCCGGGTGTTACCTCTAAGATGCTCGCCGATACCGTGCGCGCCAAGCATCCTGGCAAGGAGGTCGTGTACTGCTCCAGCCGTCTTGAGCTCAATCAGGAGCTCGAGCAGATGGTGGGCGAGGGCGACTTGCTGCTCACTATGGGTGCCGGTGACGTTACGACCGTCGGCCCCGAGTTTATCGAGTATTTGACTGCCAAGAAAGACGCTTAAGTCTAATGGGTCTGTTTAACGCCGTCATGGCGCTCTCGGGCATGATCGACACGGATGTGATCGAGGACGAGCGCCTTGCGCGTCATACGAGCTATCGTATCGGCGGCAAGGCCGACCTCTTTGTGACGTGCCATAGCTATCATGCCCTCCGCCGCGCCGTGGCGGTGCTCGATCGCGAGCAGGTGCCGTGGGTCATCATCGGCAAGGGCTCCAATCTGCTGGTTGCCGATGGCGGTTATCGCGGTGCCGTCATTTCGCTCGGACGTGAGTTTCAGCGCACGGTTGTTGCCGATGACGGTTGTACGCTGACGGTCGGTGCGGGCGTGATGTTTGCGCGTCTGGTCAACGATGCCCTGTCGCGTAGCCTCTCGGGCCTTGAGTTTGCCGTTGGCATCCCTGGCTCGGTCGGCGGCGCGATATCTATGAATGCCGGCACACGGACCGAGTGGATTGGCTCGCTGGTTGAGGATGTCGTAACGTTTGACCCGGCATCCGGTATCAAACATTATGCGGGGTCTGAGATCACTTGGGGCTACCGCGAATGTAGCCTTCCCCGCAATGAGATCATCCTCGAGTGCGTGCTCAAGCTTAAACCGGCGCCCAAGGTCGACATTCGCGAGCGCATGGAGCGGTACCTGACGAGGCGCAAGCGTACGCAGCCCATGGGTCGCGCATCCTGCGGGTCGGTCTTTCGCAACCCGCCCGATGCGAGTGTGGGCAAGCTTATCGAGGATTGTGGATTAAAGGGTTTTTCGATTGGCGGTGCGGAAGTTTCGCCCGTTCACGCTAATTTTATCGTTAATAACGGAACTGCCTCGGCCGATGACGTTGCCGCGGTTATCAGACATGTGCACGGAAAGGTGAGGGAGGCGTATGGCATCGAGCTCAGACCGGAAGTTAAATTCCTCGGCTTCTAGAGCATCGAAACCCACCTTCCGCCGCGCCGGAGGGCGTTCCGGCGCGCCTGCCAAACCTCAACGTAATACCGTCGCGCGCTCTAAGTCTGTCGGGCATGCTCGACAGACCAGTCGTCCGGTTGTCGGCTCGCAGCTCGGCAATCGTCCGGCCGCAAAAAAGTCCTCGCGTCCCTCGGTGACGTCAAAGCCTGTTATGGGCGCCAAGCCTGCCCGTCCTATGGCAACTCCTAAGCCCTCGACGGGAGCTAAAGCGGCGCGTCCGGGTCGCACACTGGGCGCATCGAAACCGCGCTCGCTGACATCGGTGCCGGCTACCGCCAAGAAGCCTTCGGGTAAAAAAGGCGTCAACCCGTTGTCTTCACTTAGGGCGATGGCAAATAAAACATCAGACGCCGCTTCTGTCGTTACAGGCAAAGGCAAAATCGTGGGCGGCGTTTTGGCCGTCTTGGCCGTGCTCGTCGTCGTTGCCATCGTGGTGATTAACTCTGGATTGTTTACCGCCACTGATATTCAGATTCAAGGCAGCGAGCATGTGACGAAGCACGATGCTATCCAGCTGATCGATTTGCCCGAGGGAACGTCGCTTTTTAACGTCGATCCCGACCAGATTACCGAGGACCTCAAGCAGAACCCGTGGGTCTCGGGCGTGGATGTCCAGCGTCAGTTCCCGCATACGCTCATCATTACGCCTATGGAGCGCAAGGTCATCGCAATTGCCTATATCAGCTCCGATGACCTTGCCTGGGCCATCGGGCATGATGACACCTGGATCGCCCCGCTGTCGACGTCGGTCGAAGTGGATGACCAGGGCAACGTCATCACGACGGGGCAGGGCTCAAATACCCTGACCGGCATTGATGCCGCGCTGGCGCTCGCTAAGCACTATGGCGCGGTGTTGTTGACTGATGTCTCGGCGGATGTCGCTCCGGTTTCCGGCCAGGCGGTGAGCTCCAAGGCCGTTAAGGCTGGCTTGGATTATGTGCGTGGTTTTTCGAGCGAGTTCTTGGGACAAGTCAAGGATATTTCCACGCCTTCGGTCGAAGCCATCTCGGCAAACCTCAATAACGGCATTGAGGTGTCGCTGGGCGATTCGAACGATATCGTCAAGAAGGAGCGCGTAGTCACCAAGCTGCTTTCGCAGGTAGAGGGCGTAACGTATATCAATGTGCGTTCTCCGGGTAACTATACATTTAGGAACGCTCCGACCTCGTAGCGCTGGTTGATGCTTTGTTGAGGGGCCATACCACGCCGTTTATCTGGTTTGTTTGGTTTTCACGGTCAATTATTTGACTGATACGTTCATAATGTGCAAACATAATACGGTTTACCTTTGCATTTACTTTCAACCTGAAGGTTAATGTGCGCAGGGGTCGACCCATGCTATGGCTATAACCTTTGTTCGGAGGACCGACATGCACGAGACAGAGATCAACAACTACCTTGCCGTCATTAAGGTGGTCGGCGTCGGCGGCGGCGGTACCAACGCGGTCAATCGAATGATCGAAGAGGGCATTCGCGGCGTCGAGTTTGTTGCCATCAACACCGATGCTCAGGCACTCGCGATCTCTGATGCCGATATCAAGGTGCACATCGGCACCGACCTTACCCGCGGCCTGGGCGCCGGCGCCAACCCCGAGGTTGGCCGCAAGGCTGCCGATGAGTCCCGCGACGACATTGCCGAGGCGCTCGCTGGCGCCGACATGGTGTTCATCACCTGCGGCGAGGGCGGTGGCACCGGTACCGGCGCTGCTCCCATCGTTGCCGATATCGCGATGAACGAGGTCGGTGCGCTGACCGTCGCCGTCGTGACCAAGCCCTTCACCTTCGAGGGCCGCAAGCGCAAGAAGAGCGCCGAGGAGGGCATTAAGACCCTCTCCGATTGCGTCGACACCATGATCGTCATCCCTAACGATAAGCTGCTCGACATCGCCGAGAAGAAGACCACCATGCTCGAGGCCTTCGCGATTGCCGATGGCGTCCTTTCCCAGGGCACCCAGGGTATCACCGACCTCATCACCGTCCCCGGTATCATCAACCTGGACTTCGCCGATGTTAAGACCATCATGAAGCAGGCCGGTACCGCCATGATGGGTATCGGTACCTCTTCTGGGGATACCCGTGCCGTCGACGCTGCCCAGCAGGCCATCTCCAGCCCGCTGCTCGAGAGCTCCATCGATGGTGCCACGCGCGTGCTGCTCTCCATCGCCGGTTCCAAGGACCTGGGCATCCAGGAGATCAGCGACGCCGCCGACGTTGTCGCCAACGCCGTCGACCCCGAGGCCAACATCATCTTCGGTACCGTTGTCGACGAGTCCCTGGGCGATCAGGTGCGTATCACCGTCATCGCTACGGGCTTCTCCGACTCCAACGTCAACCGTCAGGACGAGCTCTTTGCTGCTCAGCAGTCTCAGAGCAAGGCAGCTGCCTCCACTGAGCCGCAGCGCACCGCTCCGGCCACCAGTCCGGCTCAGGCCGCTCCGACCCGCAACGTCGGTGGCACCGAGCTTCCTAACTTCGGCAACGATCAGTTCGAGCTTCCCGACTTCCTGAAGCGCGGTAGCTTCTAAGTCGTTCTTTGCATTGTTGTGCACAGGGGCGTGTCCGTATGGGCGCGCCCTTTTTATTTCGACTTTGTAAACTAGAACCTCCAATCTCCTTACGTTCCCTTTACGATTGCCTCCAGCGCAGCAGGTATCCTTTAAGAGAAGTATGACAGCCGTATAAACGCTGGCTGTAGCGGCGTCGCCGCAATACTTGTGTTATTAGGAGGCTTTAGTATGGCAGCACGTGCGGACAACGTTTCGCGTGTCGACCATGATGGTGTTACGTTGGTGGAGGGCGCGACATCCGATGTTCGCTTTGCCTTCACCGAGCGCGCCGGTGGTGTTTCCGAAGATGCGTACTCCTCACTCAACTTGGGCTCGCATGTTGGCGATGATCCCTTTGCTGTTCAAGAAAATCGTCGTCGCGCGCTCGAGGCTATGGGTGCCGCCGAGTGCGAGCACAACCTGCTCGTTCCCAATCAGGTCCATGGTGACCATATCGTTGCGGTGACCTCGAACGGCGCCGATGACCTTGAGGACGTCCGCGAGCAGATTGCCGAGGGCTGCGATGCCATCGTCTGTACGGCGCATAACGTGCCCGTGCTGCTCTGCTTTGCCGACTGTGTTCCCGTGGTGCTGGTGGCCCCTGGCGGATTTGCCGTGGTGCACTCCGGTTGGAAGGGCACGATTGCACGTATTTCTGCCAAGGCGTGCCAGGCGCTTTGCGATGCTGCCGGCTGCGATGCGAGCGACGTTTCCGCCTATATCGGCCCCCATATCTTGGGTGACGAATATGAGGTATCCCAGGAACTCATGGATCGCTTTGCCGCCGAGTTCTCGTGCATCGATGCGAGCACCTCTCGCATGCTCAATCTTTCCGCTGCCATTTGCGAGGCGCTGGTAGATGTCGGTGTCGACGCGGATAATATCGTGGATACCCAGCTTTCGACTGTGCGTCAGAACGACCGCTTTTATTCCTACCGTAACGAGAACGGCACCTGTGGGCGCCATGCTGCGATCGGCGTGATGCTATGAGAAAGATCGTATCGGTCCTGAGCGCCGCTGTGCTTACGCTTACGCTGTGCGCCTGTTCTTCGGGATCTTCTACCTCTTCCATTACCGTCGCTGGCTCCACGACCTGCCTTCCTATCGCCGAGATTGCGGCCGAGGGCTTTAAGGAGGAGACCGGCATCGACGTGCTCGTTTCCGGTTTGGGTTCTTCCGCTGGCATCGAGGCCGTCAGCGCCGGCACGGCCGATATCGCCAGCTCCTCCCGTGGACTCAATGCCGACGAACAGGATCTGGGCCTGACTCCCATCGTCATTGCCCACGACGGTATCGCGGTCATCGTGAACGACGATAACCCGGTCGATAACCTCTCGACCGAGCAGCTCCGCGATATTTACGCCGGCAAGATCACCAACTGGAAAGAAGTCGGTGGCGAGGACCTGAGGATTCAGGTCATCAACCGAGATGAGGCGTCCGGCACGCGTGAGGCCTTTCGCACCATCGTGATGGATGGCACCCCGTTCGATCGCCGCTCGGCCGTTCTTTCGGGCACGGGCCAGGTGCGCGACGTGGTATCTCGTTCGCGCGGTGCCATTGGCTACATTTCGCTGGGCTTCGTCGATAGCCTCAACGCCAAGACCTCGGTCAAGGCCGTCTCGGTCAATCATGTTGAGGCGTCCGAGAAGACGGTCGCGAGCGGCGGCTATCCCATCTCACGCGACCTTTACTTCTTTGTGAAGGGTGCGCCTTCGCAGCAGGCGCAGGATTACATCGACTACGTGACGTCCGAAAAGATGGACAAGCAGATTCGCGAGGCGGGCTTTATCCCCGTCACCAACGACGAGAAGGGGAGTGAGTAGCATGGAGGCACAGGAAAACTCCCAGACTGAGCAGAATGTTCAGACGCCCAAGAAGCGCGAGCTGGCGCTCGTATCGCGCAGTACCTATATCAAGGAGAAAGCGCTGCAGTGGATCTTCTTTGCCTGCGCGTTCTTGGCGGTCGTTACCGTCATCCTGATTTTTGTCTTTACCACGTACTCGGCGCTGCCCGTCTTTACCGACATCGGTCTGGCGGACTTCTTTAGCTTTACGTGGGCGCCCTCTGAGGGCCACTACGGCACCATGTCGCTGCTTGTCGGCTCAGGTCTGGTGACCGTCGGTGCGCTCGCCATGGGCGTGCCGCTAGGTGTGGGTACGGCCGTATACCTGGTCGAGATCGCCGGCAAGCGCGTGCGCAAGCTCATCAGCCCTGCCGTCGACCTGCTGGCCGGCATCCCTTCTATCATCTACGGCTTTTTCGGCATGATCATCATCCGCCCGTTTATCGCACAACTGACCGGTGGTCTTGGTTTTGGTGCGCTGACGGCGTGGTTCGTGCTCGCCATCATGATCGTCCCTACCATCACGACGCTTACCATCGATGCCCTCAATTCCATTCCCATGGGCATTCGCGAGGCATCGTATGCCATGGGTGCTACTAAGTGGCAGACCATCTATAAGGTCGTGCTACCTGCCGCCAAACTGGGTATCGTTGATGCCATCGTGCTGGGTATGGGCCGTGCCATCGGTGAGACCATGGCCGTGCTCATGGTCGTGGGTAACGCCCCGGTTATTCCCGACAGCATTGCGAGCCCCATCTCGACGCTCACGAGCCAGATTGCGCTCGACATGAGCTATTCCTCGGGTCTGCACCGCTCGGCGCTGTTCGGCATGGGCGTGGTCCTGTTTATCATCTCCGCCACGCTGGTGGGCATCGTCCGTCTGATTTCCAAGAAGAAGAGGGGGTAGGCTATGTCCGATTCCGTTGACGCGACGGTCGATACGACCTCGTCGCGCGAGCGCATCAAGCGTGCCCTTTCCCACGGCAAGAAGGGCCGCATCAACAAAGACCTGTCAAACAAGATCATGCTCGGCGTGTTCCGCGCCGCGGCCTACATCACCACGCTGGTGCTGGTCGCTATCATCGCCTACGTGGTTGTTAATGGCTTACCGCATATTTCGCTCGACTTTATCTTCGGTTGGCCCCAGGGTGTCAACGCCGAGGGCGGCATTTGGCCTACGATTGTCTCGACCATCTACGTGACGGCGCTCGCCATGCTCATCTGTACGCCGGTCGCCGTGCTAGCGGCCGTCTATCTGGCCGAGTACGCCAAACAGGGCAAGGTCGTCGAGCTCATCCGTTATGCTGCCGATGCTTTGGCCTCGGTGCCCTCCATCGTTATGGGTCTCTTTGGCTACGCCTTGTTTGTCGAGGCCATGGGCCTGGGCCTTTCGATGGTCTCGGCTGCCCTGGCGCTGGCGCTTCTGATGCTGCCTATCGTCATGCGCACCACCGAGGAGGCTATTCGCGCCGTTCCGCGCTATATCCGTTGGGGCGCGTACGGTCTGGGCGCCACCAAGTGGCAGGTTGTCTCCAAGATCGTGCTTCCTTCTGCCTTTGGCCGTATTGCCACGGGCATCGTCCTCGCCATCGGCCGTGCCATTGGCGAGACCGCGGTGGTGCTCTACACCATGGGGCAGGCCATCAATCTACCTATTTCGCCGCTCGATTCCGGCCGCCCCATGACGGTTCACCTGTACCTGCTTGCCAACGACGGCATCAACATGAACGCAGCCTACGGCACCGCGCTCTTGCTGATGGTGATCATTCTGGCCTTCAACCTGTTTGCGCGCTTCCTGTCGCGCAAGCGTCGCTAGTTAAGGAGTCCCATGTCCGTTTATCAGTCCGCTCCCACGCTGGAGCAAGCGGCCATTACGGCCAAGGATTTCAACTTTTGGTACGGTGACTTTCATGCGCTGACGGGGCTCGACCTCAACATCGCCAAAAACGCCATCACCTCGTTTATTGGCCCTTCGGGCTGCGGCAAATCGACGTTTTTGCGCTGCATCAACCGCATGAACGACCTGATCGAGGGCACGCGCATCGAGGGCACCATGACGCTCGACGGCAACGATATCTATGCCGAGGGTGTCGACCCGGTCGATCTCCGTCGTCGCGTGGGCATGATCTTTCAGCAGCCCAACCCGTTTCCCAAATCCATCTACGAGAATGTCGCCTTTGGCCCTCGTCTGCAGGGCGTGACTAGCAAAAGCGACCTCGATGACATCGTGGAAGAATCGCTCAAGCGCGCCAACCTCTGGAAAGAGGTATCCAATCAGCTCAACAAGGATGGTTTGGCGCTCTCGGGCGGTCAGCAGCAGCGTCTGTGCATCGCGCGCGTGCTTGCGGTGCAACCCGATGTCCTTCTGATGGACGAGCCCTGCTCCGCCATCGACCCCACGTCCGTCTCTAAGGTCGAGGATTTGATGGCCGAGCTGGCGCCCGAGATGACGATCATCATCGTCACGCATTCAATGCAGCAAGCAGCTCGTATCAGCGACTACACCGCATTCTTCTTGCAGGAAGTTGCCGGCGAGCCCGCCACACTCATCGAGTATGGTCAAACCGACGCGATCTTCACCAGCCCGGTGGACTCGCGGACGGAAGACTATATCACCGGCCGCTTTGGCTGATCGGTGCGACTAGTCCCAAGCCGATCGGACCTGGACCGGTGCGTATTCACTGTGCGGGCGGCATGACCGCACCCAACTGATTGGAGTGAACCATGCGCAAACTGTTTTCCCGTCAGCTCATCGAGGCCCGCCACGAGATGCTGAGCATCTACGAGGCCGTCGATCTGGCCCTCCACGATGCCGTGAAGGCCTATGTGACCGACGACCGCAAGCTCGCCACCAAGACCAAGAAGCGCACGCTTTCGATTGACGCGCGCTGCGCCAACCTGGAGGCCGTCTGCTACAACCTGATCGCCACGCAGTCACCGGTCGCCTCCGACTTCCGCCTGCTTCAGACGATCATCTACGTCGACTTTAACCTGCAGCGCATGACCGATAAGGTCCGTCAGATCTGCCGCGCCACGCGTCATATGATCAAGGCTGACATCTCGATGCCCAAGGAGCTTGTCGGCACGGTCGAGGCCGAGGCTGAGGCCGTCTACCAGGTGCTGGGCTCTTCGCTTTCTGCGCTCGTCACCAATGACATGTCCATCATCTGCAACTTGGCCGTCGAGGACGAGCCGGTGCACGCCGCCTACGAGAAGTTCTTCCGCACCTTTAACCGTATGGATACGGGCGACTTTATGGACGACGACAGCAACTATGACGACCTGCGCCGCGCCATCATGGTTTCGCGCTACCTCGATCGCATCGCCTCGATTTCCATCGATGCCGCCTGCCGTCTGACCTTCCTGTTGACCGGACAGCGTATGACTGCCGGTGATATCGCCCGTACGGACGAGGATGAGCTCGAGAGCATGCGCGTGCCTTCGGGCGAGGGTGTTATCATGAGGCCCGCCGTCGACGCTCGCTACGTTGCCAAGGTGCCCGTTAACGAGGTCAGCGAGGGTCTTCGCTATCTGCTCGATCATCTTGAGGATGAGGACGATGGCGAGGACGACGAGGAGTAAGTAATCCCGTTCGTCGAAAGATTGTAAATACCTAAGTGAGCGCGGCCTTGCACATGCGGGGCCGCGCTCTTGCGTTAGCATGGGACTACTTGTTTGGCTGTCAGCGGAGGCGATTGGCAATGGATAACTATTTGGACTTGATGCGCGCTCGCCGCGAGCAGATTCTGGAACGTTTTTATGCGGCGCTCGATCGCGCGGGCCGTCCCCATGACGCCGCGCGCCTCATTGCCGTGTCCAAGACCGTTGGTGTCGATGAGACCGTTGCTGCCATCCAGGCGGGGTATCGCCATTTTGCCGAGAACCGCCCGCAGGAGCTGGTTCGCAAGCTCACGGGTCTGGCGGAGCATCCGGAGCTGCCCGAGGTGCGCTTCGATATGATCGGCAACCTGCAGACCAATAAGATCAATGCGGTGCTGGGCTCAGCCGAGCTGATTCACTCGGTGGGTTCGCTGCATCTGGCGCAGGCGATCTCGAGCCGTGCTGTCCGCAAGATTGGGGCAGGCGAGCTCGCCGGCCCCCAGCGTGTGCTCATTGAGGTCAATGTGAGTGGTGAGGAGTCGAAGGGAGGCTTTTCGCCCGATGAGATTCGCGCCGCCGCGGGTGAGCTTGCGGAACTTGAGGGAATTTGCGTACAGGGGCTTATGACCATGGCGCCCCGGGGGAATAAGGATGTGGCACGCCGCACCTTTGCGGGGCTTCGTGAGCTGAGGGATGAGCTGGAGGCGGCGCATCCCGATTTGAACCTGCCTGAGCTTTCCTGCGGCATGAGCGAGGACTTTGAGCCTGCCCTTGAGGAGGGCTCTACGCTCGTTCGCCTGGGCAGGGTAGTATTTAGCCCGGAGTTTGCAGTAAAATAAGGCTCTGAAGTGCGCACTGATTATCGGGGCGCCTGCACTAAACCGCGAGAGGACACAACCATGGGCTTCCTTGACGAGATTAAAAATAAGATGCACCTGGGCGGCCAGCAGGGTTACGACCAGGGTTATGGCCAGGACGACGACTACGGCTACGATGACGGCTATGACGATAGTTATCAGGGCAACGGCTACAGCGGTGCTTCGGGCGAGGGCTTCTACACCCAAGACGAGCCGAGCAACGGCTTGCTTGGTCAGACGCGCCGCGGTGAAGCTGAGTCGGTTGCCGTGTATACGCGCTCCGGTCAGCTGGTCGGCGATGACTCCCGCCATGCCACGACGTATAACCCGCCTTCGCGCTTGCAGGACAGTGTTGCGAGCGGTTATCGTCCTGGTGCTTATGACACGCCGTCGAGCTACGCCGAGAACACCCGCGCCCGTGCCGCCGCTGCGCCCGCGCCTGCACCGAGCGATGCCTCGGCCTATGCGAGCAATATCATCAACGCCACGCCGCAGCTGCCGGCCTATGTCCTGCGCCCCGAGAGCTATGACGACGTGGAGACCGTGGTGCGCCGCGTTCGCACCAAGCAGCCTGTCGCACTGATTTTTGTGGGCGTACGCACCGAAGTTGCCAAGCGCGTCTTGGACTTCTCTTACGGCTTTGCCTGCGGTCTGGGTGCCACGGTCAAGGAGGTGGGCGACCGCGTGTTCATGGTGCTGCCCGCCGGTTGCGAGGTCAAAGATTCCGATCTCAAGAAGCTTCGTGCCGACGGCTACCTCAAGTAAAGACAAGACGAGGAGATTCCCATCAACATCTACACTATCGTCCAGCTGGTCAACACGCTGTTCAACTTCTATTCCACACTCATTGTCGTCTACTGCTTTATGACGTGGATTCCCATGAAGCAGGGTGGTTTGCTTCAGGATATTGCCGCGGTGCTTGATAGCGTGTGCGGTCCGTGGCTTAACCTGTTCCGTCGTTTCATCCCGCCGATGGGCGGTATCGATTTTTCGCCGGTCGTTGCGATTATTGCGTTGCAGTTGGTGCAGAGGCTGGTTCTGCAGCTTCTTATAGGTATACTCGTGTAGAACTGACTTAGTAACTTACGTCGGGCGTGTAGCGCCGAGGCGATGAAAAAGGAGACTTGTTATGGCTATTACCCCTGCAGACATCCAGGCTCAGACTTTCTCTGAGGCCAAGCGTGGCTACGATCCTGCTGAGGTCGACGTCTTCTTGGAGACGCTGTCCTCCGAGGTTGACGCTATGCTCGCTAAGATCGTCGACCTTAAGGGTCGTCTGACTGCTACCGAGCAGCAGCTTGCCGATGCGCAGGCTCAGCTTGCCCAGGCTCAGGATGCCACCGCCCAGGCCGCTCCTGCCGCCCCCGTGGCTGCTCCCGCCCCTGACTTCTCCGCTCAGGAGCGCCAGATTTCCGCTGCCCTGATCGCTGCCCAGCAGACCGCTGAGACCATCGTTAACGATGCCAACGAGAACGCTGAGCGTATCCGCAATGAGGCTGACGCCAAGGCCCGCGAGGTTATCCGCCAGGCTCTGACCGAGAAGCAGGCCGAGCTCGAGGAAATCGACCGTCTGAAGGCTTCCCGTGAGGAGTTCAAGGCCGAGTACCTCAAGCTCATCCAGCACTTCATGGACGATGCCCAGAACTCCTTCCCGGCCGACCTCATGGCCTCCACGCCGGTCGGTTCCGCCGCTTCTCCTGCGGTGACTGTTCCCGCCGAGCCGCTGCCCGTCGCTGACCCGGTTGTCCCCGTGGCCGATCCCTTCGCCCCGATCGACAACTTCGCTGCCGACGACTTGGACTAACATTCGGCCCATAATTTAGTGCCTAGAAAGGACCCGCAGCTTGCGGGTCCTTTTTTATGACTGTGCCGAGGTGCGCATCATAAAAAACCGAGTCCTGCACATAGTGGCGCAGAACTCGGCGAATGGGTGAGCGGTAAAAGGTAGGTTTTAGGGCATGTGTCAAAAACTACTTGAGGAGGAAGTCGGGGAGGGGAATGGTACGGGCCTCGCGATGCTCGGGATCGGCGATGTGGTCGGCAGGATAGCCACAGACGAGCATGTGATAGGGATAGACGCCCTCGGGCAGGTTGAACTGCTCCTGTGCCACCTCGGGCTTAAAATGGCATACCCAGCACGTTCCCAGGCCCTGCTCGGTGGCCTCCATCATCATCTGATCGCATACGATGGACGTATCGATTTCGCTGGAATTCATCTGGTCATACGGGCGCACCCAAGCATCATCGGTAACGCTGCAAATAAGGAAGACAAGCGGAGCCCCAAAGATAGACCCATCACGAGCAAACCGAGGCTGACAAGCAGCAGCCTTCTCCAACAGCTCAGGCGTATCCAGCACCATCACACGGGCTGGATGATTATTACAAGCAGAAGGAGCAATACGCCCAGCCTCAACAATGGCATCCACCACAGCCTGCTCAACAGCCCGAGCCTCAAATTCACGACAAGAATAACGAGAACGGGCCAGATCCAAATATCTCATAACCAAACCCTCCAAAGTCAGCAAATCAATCCAAAGTAAAACAAAAGGTACCCAGAGCCCCATCCAGCCAAACGCCCATCACCGCCCCAAAGTATCCAATCGGGCATAAAAGGTCGCATCGGCCAAGTCCCCATCGCATTCTAACTATCAGCCAAGGTTCCCAATGGTGGTACATAAGGGAGCGGGCCCGACCACTCATAACCTTTTGAACGACTCTGCTTGCAGCCGGAGTGAAAAAGGTTATGAGTGGTCGGGCCCGCGACCGGTGGGACATGTACCCCCAATTAACTGTTCTTCATGACAATCGAATCCACGACATCGGCCACATTCTCGCAGCAGTCGGCGCAGTACTCCAGGAAGGCGTACACGTCACGCCAAGCGATGACCTCGAGCGGGTCCTTGCCGTTAACGTGCAGGTTGCGCATGGCGTTGATGTAGAGCTCGTCGGCCTCGGACTCGATGGTGTTGATCTGGATGACAAGCTCGCGCAGGGTCTTGGACTTGCGGTAGTTGGGAAGCTCGACCATTAGGTCCTTCATGGCGCGGCAGGCATCGGTTACCTTGTGGGCGATGACGATGGCGTCGGGATGGATGCTCTGAATGTTGGTGAAGTAGACGCGCTGCACGACGCCCTCGATGCGGTCGAGCACGGTGTCGAGTGAGCAGCTCATCAGATCCAGATCCTCGCGCTCGAGCGGGGTGATAAAGGCGGTGAGCAGGGCGTCTTCGAGCTCGTGGTGCTTCTTGTCTGCCGCATGCTCAATCGCATGCATCTTATCGAGCATGTCGTGGATCTGCGCGGGGTCAAAGTTCTCAAAAATCTTGGTGAGCAGCTCTGCGGCCTGGACGGCGAGGTCGGCGCAGGCGACGTAGTTGTCAAAGTAGAACGAATCGGGTTTCTTTGCCATGAGTGGTCCTTTCGAGGTGAAGATGGGCGGGCGAGGTAATGCAGTCCGGATGGACGTTCGGTTTGACTAGAGGAACATCATGAACAGCTTGGCCATGACAAAGCTGATGAGTCCGCAGGCAGGGAAGGTGAAGAACCAGGTGAACATCATGTCCTTGACGACGCCGAAGTTGATGGCCGAGAGGCGCTTGACGGCACCGACGCCCATAATGGCGCAGGTCTTGATGTGCGTGGAGGATACGGGGATGCCGGTAAGGGTGGCAAGCAGCAGGTTCGCGGCGCCTGCGAGGTCGGCAGAGAAGCCCTGATACTTCTCGAGCTTAACCATGCTCTGGCCGACGGACTTGATGATGCGCTCGCCGCCCACGCTGGTGCCGATGCCCATGGTTGCCGAGCACAGCAGCATAATCCAGATGGGGATGCCGGCATCGCCGACGCTCGTCTGGCCGCTGGCGAAGGCCACGCCTAAAAAGAGCACGCCGATGAACTTCTGTCCATCCTGCGCGCCGTGCATAAAGCTCATGGCCGCGGCACTCGCGATCTGAGCGTATTTAAAGAAGACGTTGGCACGTCGCCTGTTGGCGGCGGCAAACAGAATCGAGATGAGTTTGCACAGGATCCAGCCCATGACAAAGCCCAGGCCGATGGAGAGCGCCAGGCCGTAGATGACCTTCATCCACTCGTGGACGTTGACGCTGCTCGCACCGCCGAGGGCGATGGCGGCACCGGTCAGGCCGGCGATAAGGCTGTGGCTTTGCGAGGTGGGGATGCCAAAACGCGACGCTGTGGCGCCGTAGACGACGATGGAGAACAGCGCCGCGCAGAGGCAGGCGAGCGCCATGGTGCTGTTTCCGCCAAAGTCGACGATATGTGAGATGGTGTTGGCGACGCTCGCGTTAAAGTGCGTCATGATGAGCACGCCGAGGAAGTTGAATGCGGCGCTCATGAGAATGGCGGCGCGGGCGGGCATGCAACGCGTAGTGACGCAGGTCGCGATGGCGTTGGGCGCGTCGGTCCATCCATTGACGAAGATGGCGCCCAACGCGAGGATCACGGTGACGGCAAGGACTGGGTTCGACACAATTTGGCCGAGGAAGGTTGAGAACGTTACGTCCATATATGGGCTTTCTCGAAGTTTGCAGACACGTTACAAAAACATGATAAATCGTATCACCTCCTGCGGGTCTCTTTACCGAGTTCTGATGGGAGAAGTGAACTTTTTGGCACTAAAATTGAATATTAGCCCTGTTGACCGCGGGTGTTCTTTTTGCTAACACGCCATGCGGACACGTGCGATTACTATGACACTCCAAAACCACAGTCTGTTCGCTTTACAACATGCAAACATGCGTTCGATAATAGGAGGCATGGAATATCGACAGACAGATGGCAAAACTCGGCGCGTACACAAGCAGTATGTGGACGTCGTGGCTCGCATCCTCGCGGGCGGACAGGTCGTGCCGGTCACTGTCTGCTGGGTCGACGGTCGCTGCTTTACGATTGACGAGATTGTCTCGACCACTGGGTTTGGCCTGACGGTCCACGGCATTCGTACGGCAACCTATAAGGTGCGTTTTGGCGGGCACGCGACCGAGTTGTATCTGGAGGACCAGACGCGCGAACGACCAGATGGCTCGCAGGCCCATCTGATACGTTGGTGGGTCTGGGCCTTTGATCGTACGCTCGAGGGCGAGCGCCGTGGGTAAGGACATATGGCATTCGGGTACAATGACAGGAATCTTGTCACCTGCTGCGCCGTCTTTCACGGCACTTTTTGAAAGGACGAACCTATGAACGATATCCAGGGCTATCAGAACGGCCCCGTCGAGAGCGGCGCAAGCCGTGCCAAGGAGATGTCGCCGCGTGCGTATAATCTTGCCATGTCTGCCCTCATCTTCTTGGGCTTTTGTGCCATGGGCGCTGGTGCTTACTTTACGAGCACCATGGCGTTTGCCCGCATGATGATGAGCGGCGCCGCCCTGCCACTGGTCTTTGGCTCGTTTATTTTGACCATCGTCGGCATGGTCATGATGTCGGCCGCCGCCAGTAAGCAGTCCGTGGGCCTGTCCCTTGTGGGCTACGTAATCTTTGCGAGCACCTTTGGCCTGACCGCGTCGTTTGGCCTTGCCAACTACGACCTGCCCACCATCAACACTGCCTTTATCGCCACGGCCGCCATCACCTTTGTCTTTGGCGCCTTGGGCGTGACGTTCCCCAAGTTTTTCCAGCGCGTATATGGCATCGGTTTTGGCATTCTGCTCGCCACTATTCTGGTTGAGATCGTGCTGATGTTCATGGGCGTCTCGCAGACCATCACCGATCTGATCGTAATCGTGGTGTTCGCCGGCTTTATTGGCTATGACGCCTATGTTGCCACGACGGTGCCGCCCACACTGCCCAACGGCGTGCTTATGGCCTCTAACCTGTTCGTGGATATTATCAACGTGTTCTTGCGCATTTTGAACATCCTCGGCCGTCGCGATTAAAGCGCGGCATTGCGACGCTTCCTGCCGGACACGGTAAAACGATGCGAAAGGCGGTCCTTCGGGGCCGTCTTTTTTGTGCGCGGCGGGGTATCATGGATGGGAAAAAGCCGATAGCGGCAGCGACAGGAAAGGTGGCCACGTATGGCAGACATCGACAACAGGAACCGTAACCGCAGGTCCAACCGAACGGGTCAGCCCAATCCCAAGCGCGAGGCGCGTGCCAAGGCCGCCGAGTGCCATGTGGCGGCTATGTCCGAGGCCTGCGCCAAGGACATCGAGCGTTCGCTTGCCGGCGTGTGCGAGTTCGATGGTATGCCTGCCGGTTTTGTCGCGGCGATGAAGGCCAAGGCCCAAGCGGCCGACGCTGTCGAGGAACAGGTTGCCGAGGAGTCTGAGGCCGCCGAGGCCGAGACCGCTGAGGTTGCGTCCGCCGAGACCGAGGTTACGGCCGAGCCTGCACCCGCAGAGGAGGCCACGGAGACCGAGTCCGCGCCTGCCGCCGAGGAGCCCGCTCCGGTCCTGCCCGAGGTCACCGTGCTCGACGCCTCTGCCACGCAGGCCATTCTGGATAACGGCCGAGGCTACGCGCAGTTCTGCGACATGGCCGTGCTCGCCTTTGCCTCGTTCACCAACCCGGGCGGCGGCTACATCCAGGGCTATCTGGGTCAGGAGGCCACGCTCTGTGCCGATTCGTACCTGTACAACGTGCTCGATAAACAGCGCAAATGGTACGGCGAGAACCGTCGCCGCAACATCAACTGCGAGCTTTACCGCAACCGTGCGCTGGTGGTGCCTGCGGTGCGCTTCGACCGCAACCACGTGCATGCGTATGCCGACGTGATCGTGGCCGCCGCGCCCAACGCCAAGCGCGCTCGCCAGGAGTATCGCGTGGGTGACGATGCCCTGCTGGACGCCCTGCGCGATCGCATCCGCTTTGTGCTTGCCATCTGCGACGAGCTGGGTCGCGAGAAGCTCGTGCTGGGCGCTTGGGGCTGCGACAACAACGGCTTTGACGCCGAGGCCGTGGCCGAGCTCTTCCGCAAGGAGCTCGCATCGGGCGACTTTAAGGTCAAGCAGGTCTTTTTTGCCGTGCCCTCTACGCGCTGGGACGAAGATTTTGCCAAGTTCGAGCACGTGCTGGCAAACTTCCCCGAGCGCAACGAGGAGTCCTATGCCCAGGTTGCCGCTCGCGCTGCGGCAGCCCGCGCCGCCGAGCAGGCCCAGGCTGCCGCCGAGGACGATGAAGACGATGACGATTGGCGCAAGTACCTGTAATCGGTATGTGCTGACAGATAGGTCGATCCGGCGGGAGAGACTGCTCCCGCCGACTTTTTCTTTTTACTAGAGGAAGGGCTTACGATGAAAAACGTTCTGTGCTTTGGCGACAGCAATACCTACGGCTATGATCCGGCGGGCATGCGCGACGGCACCGCGGTACGCTATGCGCACGATGTACGCTGGTGCGGCGTGACCCAGCGCGACCTGGGCGAGGGCTGGCACGTGATTGAGGAAGGCCTCAACGGCCGCACGACGGTACGCGACGACATGTGCCATCTGGACACTAATCTCAACGGCATCCGCGCGTTGCCGATGCTGCTCGAGGCTCATAAGCCGCTGGATGCGATCGTGATTATGCTGGGCACCAACGACTGCAAGACGGTCTTTAGCGTGGGGGCTGCCGATATCGCTGACGGTGCCATGGCGCTGATTCGCACCGTCCGCGCGTTTCCCTGGACCGAAGCCGCGCCCTGCCCGCGTATTCTGCTGATGGCGCCTATCAAGATTAAACCGCAGATCGCCGATGTGTACATGACCGACTTTGACGAGCGCTCCGTCGAGGCCTCGGAGCATTTTGCCGAATACTATGCGTATGCTGCTAAACAGTTTGGCTGCGACTTTTTGAATGCCGCTGATTTTGCCGAGCCGGGCGATATCGATTATCTGCACATGATGCCCGAAAGCCACGAAAGCCTGGGCCACGCCGTGGCAGCCAAGCTCCAAGAGATGCTCGGAGAGTAGCGCGACCCCAAGCCACCGCAAAGGGGACGGGCGCCTTTGCGGTGGTTTTGGGCTGCGGATCTTAATACTGCCACATGTGGTTGACGGGGCCGGAGCCTTTGCCCATGTCAAAGCCGACGGCCAGAGCGCCCGTTAGGTAGGCCTTGCCGGCGTTGACGGCGTCGGCAAGATCCATGCCCTGAGCCAGCGCGCAGGCGATGGCGGACGAGAGCGTGCATCCGGTGCCGTGTGTGTTGTCGGTCTCGATGCGCTTGTGGCGGAACCACGTGGTGAGTGGATCTCCCAGATGGCTGCCCTCGTCATCGAGTGGCGCGGGTTCGGCCAGTACATCGTTGGCCTCGTTGACAAGATGCCCACCCTTAACGAGGGATGCGCAACCAAAGCGGCGGGTGAGGAGCATGGCAGCATTTTGCTGCGTGCGCTCGGAGTCGACCTCGTAGTCGAGCAGGGCCATGGCCTCGGGAATATTGGGCGTGATAACCGTCGCCAGCGGGAACAGGCGGCGGGTGAGCGCCTCGGCGGCATCCTCGGCAATCAGCCGTGCGCCCGAGGTGGCTACCATGACGGGGTCGACTACCACGTTTGTCGCGTTCCAAGCGCTCAGGCGGTCAGCGATAACATCGATAATCTCGGCAGAGGAAACCATGCCAATCTTGACGGCGTTGGGGCGGATATCGTCAAAAACGGCATCGATCTGCGCCGCGACAATATCCGGGGAGATGTTCTGCACGGCGGTGACGCCCAGGGTGTTCTGTGCGGTGATGGCGGTGATGGCCGTCTCGGCATACAGGCGGTGCGCCGTGATGGTCTTGATGTCGGCCTGAATGCCGGCGCCACCGCTGGAATCGGATCCTGCGATGGATAGAACGGCAGGTACCTTACTGCGATCCATGTTCGCTCCCTTGTTCGGTCGGAATCAAATGGGTCTATAAGCCAGCATTATAAAGATGCCCGGGCCGACTCTATGTCGAACCCGGGCGGGCGATGCAATCTTTACGCAAATGCAAGCAAATGTTCACACGTCAACAATTGACAGGCACCGGCTCGCCGCCAGAAGCGGCCGCGGCGACAGGGCTAGTCCTCCATGCCAAGGTCGATCGTGGTGCCCTCGAAGATCTTGTTGACGGTTCGGACGGCGCACATCTTGCCACACATGGTGCAAGTGCCCTCGGTGGCGGCGGGGGACTCCTCGTAGCGCTTCTTGCCCGTAACCGGGTCGAGCGCGCACTTCCACATGGCGTCCCAGTCGAGCTTGCGGCGTGCCTGGCCCATCTTGTCGTCCATGTCGCGGGCGTGGGGCACCTTCTTGGCGATATCGGCGGCGTGTGCGGCGATCTTGGTGGCCATGAGGCCGTCGAGCACATCCTGGGCGTTAGGCAGGCATAGGTGCTCGGCCGGTGTCACGTAGCACAGGAAGTCGGCACCGGAGCTGGCGGAGATGGCGCCGCCGATGGCGGCGGTGATGTGGTCGTAACCCACGCCGATATCGGTCACCAGCGGTCCGAGCACATAGAACGGAGCATTGTGGCACAGGCGCTTCTGCAGTTTCATGTTGGCGGCGATCTCGTCGAGCGCCATGTGACCCGGGCCCTCGACCATGACCTGGACGCCGGCGGCCCAAGCGCGCTTGCACAGCTTGCCCAGCTCGATCATCTCAGCGGTCTCGGTGGCGTCGTTGGAGTCGTAGAGACAGCCCGGGCGGCAGGAGTCGCCGAGCGAAATCGTCACGTCGTACTCGTGGCAAATCTCGAGCAGCTCGTCGTAGAACTCATAGAACGGGTTCTCGTTACCGGTGACCTCCATCCAGCCAAACAGCAGTGAGCCGCCGCGGCTCACGATGTTCATCAGGCGGCCGGTCTCCTTAAAGGTCTTGGTGACCGACTTGTTGATGCCGCAGTGGATGGTCATAAAGTCCACGCCGTCCTCGGCATGCGCGCGCACGACTTCGAACAGGTCGTCCTTGGTGAGCTTGACCAGCGGCTTATCCATGTAGCCGATGGCGTCGTACATTGGGACGGTGCCTACCATGAGCGGCGTCTCGTCGATGAGCTGCTGGCGGAACTGGCGCGTCTTGCCCGAGTTGGAGAGGTCCATGATGGCGTCGGCGCCGTAGTCCTCGGCGATCTTGACCTTCTTCCATTCCTCGGCGGCATCGGCCTTGTCGCCCGAGATGCCCAGGTTGACGTTGACCTTGGTGGAAAGGCCCTCGCCGACACCAAAGGCGCGCATGCCCTTTTTGATATGCACGATGTTGGCGGGGATGGCGATGCGGCCGTCGGCCACGCGCTCACGGATGTACTCGGGGTCGCGATGCTCGCGCTCGGCGACTTCTTTCATCTGCGGCGTGATTTGCCCGGCGCGGGCGAAGTCGATTTGCGTGACGAGCTTGGGCTCGGTCTGTGTGCTCATTGGCACGGCTCCCTTCGTTGGCATTACCCATATCAGGTTTGCGGGTCAGGGCGGGCGCGCCCAGTCTCAGCCTGCCGTCTTGTCCTGCAAGCTCCCCGTTTATGTAATGGGCTCAAGTATAGCTCGAATGGGTACGATTGGCCTAACGAGCGTGCCTGTGGGGAGGCGTACATGGAAGACAAGCATCTATATCGAGAGACGCAATGGGATGTATCGGCCGAGGAAAGCCGTGCGCACCATGGGTTGGTCGCGATTGGTTTTGCGGTGCTTGCCGTACTGGTGATTGCCTTTTGTATTTGGACGTTCGGCGGTCCTGGCGGCGCCACCTGGGGGTTTGAAGCCGACGAGGGCCTGCCGATTATGACCATGAAAGATTCTGGTGGCAACACGGTTTCCGCACCGGGCGACTATTGGTATCCGCGCGACGAGTTTGTGCAGCTGCAGCTGAGCGGCGGGTCTATTCCGGGCGAAGAAATCGAACGCGTGACGTTTGATGAGGCACTCAAAACACTCATGGTGAAGCTCAAAGATCAGGGCGATGTGCCCACGACCATGGATATCGCTCTGACGGAGTGGCGTCTGGAACCTCCGTCGGGCGTTACGGTATCCGACGTAGAGCACGTTAAGATTACCTACCAAGATGGCTCGACGAGCGAGATTGCAAAGGCCGATGGCTTGGCGGAGTAACGGGGTGATTGGAAACGGCGGGCCTATTGTGCCTGCGCGTTCATGAAAACCAGGGTGTTTTTGTCTGAAAGCTCGGGGATGTGCCGATAGCCGATGTTGAATGCGGTAAGTTCGCTTGCATCCTCGAGCTTGTTTTCTGCCATCCACCGCGCCATGGAGCCGCGCGCCTTTTTGCTGGCGGTCGACCGTTGGATGGGCTTCCCGTTGCGGATACCCTCGCCAAAGAGGCATGTGACGGCCGTGGCGTCGCCCGCGAGGTGGGGCAGAACGGCTTTGGCATACTCTACGCTGGCGAGGTTGACGATCGTGGTGTTTGAGCCTGCCGGGGCGATAGCCCGCGCGAGCTTGTCGCTCCAAAACGCGTAGAGGTCTCGGGCATCGTCAACGGCGAGCTTCGCGCCCATCTCCAGCCGATACGGTTCGACGGCATGAAAGGGACGAACGCACCCGTAGAGGCCGGAGAGGATCCACAGATGGTCTTGCAGCCATGCGAGCTGCGCGGAATCCATCACCTCGGGTGCCATGCTCTGGTATTGAATGCCGTGATAGGACATGACGGCAGGGGAGAGGTGGCGAGCGAGTGCGGGATTGTCGAGATCGCCGCTTTTCAGGATGGGCCCGAACTCATGCAGGGTGTTGAGGCAAGGCCCCAGCAGTTTGTCACTCACGTTCCACAGCGCCTGCAGGCCGCCGCTGCCTTCATTCCGCTCGATATCTAGCAGTGCGCGGTGGAGGCGAGCCGTCTCGCGCACAAAGGGTGGGATGCCCAGGACTTCAAAAGCATCTTGGGCCGCGCGCATCTGCTTGGCGGGCGAAATGATGACCTGCAGCATGAACTCTCCTCTGCCAAAAAAGAAATTGCGGTGGAATACGGTCTGTTTTGGCCGTTTATGGGCCAGTTTAGTCCGTATTTCACCGCAACTGATGAAGGGTTGGTTAGGCTCGCTCGATGAAGGCCTTGTAGCCGCGGTAGGCCTCGTAGATGTCGGCCTTGTTGGCGACCTCCCACAGGGCGTGCATGGACAGGACGGCAACGCCGGAGTCGATGACGTTCATGCCGTACTTGGCCATGATGTAGGCGATGGTGCCGCCGCCACCCGCGTTGACGCGGCCGAGCTCGCAGGTCTGGAAGTCCACGCCTGCCTCGTCCATGATGTCGCGGACGAGGGCCACGTATTCGGCGTCGGCGTCGTTCGAGCCACCCTTGCCGCGGCTGCCCGTGTACTTGTTAAAGCACAGGCCGCGACCCATAAAGGCGGCGTTTTTGGTCTCGAACTTGCCGGCATAGCCCGGGTCGAAGCCGGCGGACACGTCGGAGGAGAGCATGCGGCTGCGGGCGAGTGCGCGGCGCAGGGCCAGCGGGCTATCCTCGCCGGCGAGCGTCATGATCTCGGCGACGGTGTTCTCGAAGAAGCGGCTCGTCATACCGGTGGCACCCACGGAGCCGATCTCCTCCTTGTCGACGATGAGCGTGATGCTCGTGCGCTTCACGTTTGCGACGTCGATCTGGGCAAGCATGGAGGGGTAAGCGCAGACGCGATCGTCGTGGCCATAGCCCAGAATCATGGAGCGGTCGAGGCCCATGTCGCGGGCGGGACCGGCGGGCACGACCTCGATCTCTGCGGAGAGGAAGTCCTCCTCCTCGACGTCATACTGCTCCTTAAGGATGTCCAGGAACATCTGCTTGACGGGCTCCTTGGGGGCGTCCTTGTCGTCCTCATCAAACTTGACGGGACGGCCTCCCACGATCACGTCGAGGATTTCGGCGTCGACGGCATCCTTGGCGGGCTTGGACATCTGCTCGCTCGAGAGGTGGATCAGCAGGTCGGAGATGGTAAAGACCGGGTCGTCCGCCTTGTCACCGATGTTGATGTCGACGGTGGTGCCGTCCTTTTTGCAGATGACGCCCACGAGTGCAAGCGGGGAGGCCACCCAGTGGTAGCTCTTGACGCCGCCGTAGTAGTGCGTGTCGAGGTAGGCCATGTCGCCGGCCTCGAAGGCGGGGTTTTGCTTAAGGTCCAGGCGCGGCGAGTCCACGTGCGCGCCCAGGATGTTAAAGCCCTGCTCGAGCGGGGCGGTGCCCAGGTTGACGAGCATAAGGTCCTTGCCGTGGTTAGCGGCATACACCTTGTCGCCTGCCTTGAGCTCGCGGCCTTCGGCGATTACGGTCTTCAAGTCGACGTAGCCCGCCTCCTCGGCCATCTTGATACCGGTCTTGACGCACAGGCGCTCGGTCTTATTCTCGCTCAAAAACTGCTTATAGCCGCGGCAAAGCTCCTCGAGCTCCTCGACTTGCTGTGGCGTGTACTTTTTCCATGCGCAGGGACGCTCCATGACGCAGGCTCCTTTCGGATCGATCGTGCTGGTTGATGTACCGTGAGCCATCGTATCACGCGCGGGCTCACGGTGGCGGGGGAGCTTGATGTGAGGTGGCCGCGGGGCGGGGAGCGTGTAAACTGGAGTGAGCAAACCGTGCCCAGCCTAAAGCGAGGTATTCAATATGTCTGACAAGCGCCGCACCTTTGCCGTTATCGACGGCAACTCGCTCATGCATCGCGCCTTCCACGCCGTGCCGCCGACCATGAACGCGCCGGACGGTCGCCCCACCAACGCGATCTTTGGCTTTCTGAACATGTTTCTTAAGATGATCGACGCCTTTAACCCCGACGGCGTCGTCGTGGCGTTTGACAAGGGCAAACCGCGCGTGCGCATGGAGATGCTGCCGCAGTATAAGGCGCAGCGCCCGCCCATGGACCCCGACCTGCACGTGCAGTTCCCTATGATCAAGGAGCTGCTCACCGCGCTCAACGTGCCGATTCTGCAGTCTGAGGGCTGGGAAGGCGACGATATCCTGGGAACCATGGCGCGCCTGGGTGAGGAGGCCGGCTGCGACATGCTGCTGGTGACTGGCGACCGCGACATGTATCAGCTTGTGACCGAGCACGTCAACGTGGTCTCGACCCGCAAGGGCCTGTCCGACGTGGCGATTATGACGCCCGAGAGCGTGGATGACCTGTATCACGGCATTACGCCGGCGCTCGTGCCCGATTTTTACGGTCTGAAGGGCGATACGTCGGACAACATTCCCGGCGTACCGGGCATCGGCCCCAAAAAGGCGAGCGCGCTCATCGCACAGTACGGCAGCTTGGACGAGGTCATCGCGCATGCCGACGAGGTCAAGGGCAAGATGGGCGAGAACCTGCGTGCGCACATCGACGATGCGCTGCTGAGCCGCAAGGTTGCGACCATTCGCGCCGATGCGCCTGTCGAGCTCGATTTTGAGGCGACGTCCTTCCCGGCGTTTTCTGCCGATGAGGTTTCCGCGGCGCTAGGTACGCTTGGTATCACCGCCATGCAGAACCGTTTCTTGGCGCTGATCGGCGGCGAGGGCGGGGCTGCTGTTGCCTCCAGTGTGTTTGAGATACCTGCGATGGTTCGCGCAACTGCCGGCGATGCCGACGCGCTTGGCGCCGTTGCGGCTGAGGTCTCCCGCGCGATTGATGCCGGCGAGTGGGTCGCCGCCGTGGTGGACGACGACAAGGAAGAGGGTGCGCTCTTTGGACTGACGCGCACGCTGTGGTTGGCGACGTCCAAGGGCCTGTTCGCGCTCGAGGAGGGCGACGGCGCCTCCACTGCCGTAGTCGATGGCTTCAACTTCGCTCACGGCGTGATTTCCGGCGTGCTCGCGCGCCTGTTTATGGAGGGCCGCGTGGCGAGCCCGGATATGAAAGCGCTGCTGCATGATCTTTCGCCCATCGATTCTTCCGAGCCCGAGCTTATGGATCCGCTGGCAGTCGATTCCACGCGCATCTTCGACACCGTGGTTGCCGCCTACCTGCTGGATTCCGACCGCTCCGAGTTTGACGAGGCGTATCTGGCCGATACCTATCTGCAGATGGCGCTGCCTGCGGCGCGCGGCGCAGAGGGTGCTGGTGAGGACGTTCCGGCGCCTGCCGCCCGTACTGCGGCTCTGACGCTGGCGCTCGTGGCGCCGTTGCGCGAGTGCATGGCCCGTGAGAACGCCGCCAACGTGTTCGATGGCATCGAGATGCCGCTCGTTCCGGTACTTGCCAAGATGGAGCGCGCGGGCATGCTCGTGGACCCCGACCGTCTGCACAGTCTGTCTGAGGGTCTGGCGACCCAGATTACCGAGGTTGAGCGCAGTATTCGCGACCTGGCGGGTGACGAGACCTTTAATATTGGCAGTCCCATGCAGCTGTCGCATGTGCTTTTTGATGTGATGGGGCTTCCGACCAAGGGCCTCAAGAAGACTAAGCGCGGCTATTATTCGACCAACGCCAAGGTGTTGAGCGACCTTGCGCGTGACCACGAAATTGTGCGTCTGATTTTGGACTGGCGTGAGAAGTCTAAGATCAAGTCCACGTATCTGGACACCCTGGGCCCGCTACGCCGTGGTGACGGTCGCGTACACACTACGTACAACCAGACCATCACGGCAACGGGGCGTCTGTCCTCGAGCGACCCGAACCTGCAGAACATCCCGACGCGCTCGGAGCTGGGCCGCACCGTCAAAACGGCGTTTTCGGCAGGCGAGGGAAGCGTCTTTTTGGCGGTGGACTACTCGCAGATCGAGCTGCGTCTGCTGGCGCATCTTTCGGGTGACGAGCACCTGGTGCGCGCCTTTAACGAGGGCGAGGACTTCCATGCCGAGACGGCGGCGCGCGTGTTTGGTGTGCCGGTGTCCGAGGTGACGCCCGACCTGCGCAGCCGCGCCAAGGCCGTGAACTTTGGCATCGTGTACGGCCAGCAGGCCTACGGTCTGTCGCAGTCGCTGCATATCTCGATGGCCGAGGCGCGCGACATGATCGATCGCTACTACGAGGCCTATCCGGGCGTGCGCATGTTCCTCGACAACGTGGTGGCGCGTGCTAAGCAGACGGGCTACGCCGAGACCATGTACGGCCGCAGACGCCATATTCCCGAGCTCAAGGCCAAAAATCCGCAGCTTCGCGGCTTTGGCGAACGCACGGCCATGAACCACCCCATGCAGGGCACCGCCGCCGACATCATCAAGATCGCCATGGCCCGCGTAAGCCGCCGCCTGGAAGAAGAGGTCTTTGCCGCCCACATGATTCTGCAGGTACACGACGAACTGGACTTTGAGTGCCCCGTCGACGAAGTCGAGCGCCTAACCGCCATGGTCCGCGACGTCATGGAGCACGTAGTAGACCTCCGCGTACCGTTGATCGCCGAAGCCAGTACCGGCATAACCTGGGCCGATGCCAAATAAAGAAGCACCAACAAACCCAAAGTAACCAAAAGCAGAAGGGGGCTCCTTGCCAACAAGGAGCCCCCTTCATTCCAAAAAATTCAGCCAAGTATCTAGACGTCAAGACGCCATCTAGGCGGCAGGTAAGTAAACCTAGGGCCTGGCCGGGCGGCACGGGATAACTTTTCGTAGATTCCGCACGCAAAGAAAGCCACTTAATGTGGCTTTCGTCTTGCGCAGGACCTGACCGAGCGAAAAGTTATCCCGTGCCGCCCGGCCAGGCCCGATGGGACGGCTACCGAGCCGCCAAGATGGCGTCGATGAGCGTCAGTGCGCCCCCGTCGTTGTTGCTCGGAATGCGCCACTTGGCATGCGCGTTCATGTGCTCCTCGGCATTGTCCACGATAAAGCTGTGGCCGACGCGCTCGAGCATGGGGATGTCGTTGTAGGTATCGCCCACAGCGGCGGCATCCGTAATATCGATGCCCAGGTGCTCGCACAGGTGAGCGACGCCGGCGCCCTTGTCGACGCCCAGGTTCATAAAGTCGATCCACTCGCGCCCGGCGTTGGTGACGTAGAGCTTGTCCGAGAACTCGGGACTATAGGTCTCGCGGAAAGCGGGCTCGGCGTCGTAGCCGGGGAAGAAGACCGAAATCTTGTTGGACTCGAAATCAATGCCATCAAAGCTGTCGACGTAGTTGATTGTGTTGTAGTAGACGCTGATCTCGTCGTGGTATTGATGGTCGCGGGCAAGCACGTAGAACTCGTCGAAGCAGCACAGGACGGGGACAGCGCGAGGATCCTCCGAGGCACGGCTCAAGACCTGCTGATACAGCTCCACGTCAATATTGCTCTTATAGATATAGCTGCCGCAATAGATCACGCACGCTCCGTTGTCGGGACAAAAAGCAAGGCGGTTTTTGATGCCCTCGAACATCTCCTCGAGCTTGGGGGCGGGACGTCCGCTGGCGGGGCAGAATACGATGCCGGCGTCGGCGAGCTTGTCCAGGCGCTCATCAAGACCCTGGGGCAGCACACGCTCGTCGGTCAGCAGCGTCTTGTCCATATCGACGGCGAGAATCTTGATGTTGCCGATGTTGGCGTCCGATTCGTAAGTTTGCATAAAAATGCGCCTTTCGTTTCGAGATTGTTTCAGACGTTATAACCATCAACTAGTAGTCGAGCGTATTTTCGCAGGAATGGTGCGTATTTGCACTGCAATTCACAAACTAATGAAAAAACTTTTCAGAAATTTGAATTTGCCGCTTGCGCAGCGTGCACTTTATCGTAATATAGCGAACATCGAAAACGGAGACGGCAAAAGAGCCGCTTACCGAGGAAAAGGTACCGTTTGCGATATTTGAATTGCGCCCGGCGATACGTGAAAGGAGAGGCAGATGCAGTTCGTAAAGATCATCACCACTGCAGACAATGCCATCCGACGCCAGCGCGCAATTTCCCGACGACGATAACAATCGTCTCTGTCCGCATGGGGCGCAATGCCTCAACAGAGTCATTTTGAGGTCGTTGGGTTTTAGCACGACATTGCTGCATGTTTCTAGGGCATGTATGTGCTGATTTTTGCTATTTAACCTGATATTGCACGGTATATGACCTTGAAATGACTTGCAACTGACCGATGTTCTAACTAGCTACCAAGGGCGAAAGGAAACAGCCATGAGCAAGGAAAAAGTCGTTCTCGCATATTCCGGTGGTCTTGATACATCCGTATGTGTCAAGTGGCTCCAGGACGAGAAGAATCTCGATGTCGTTTGTGTCTGCGGCAACGTGGGCCAGGAAGAGACCGGACTGGATGCCAAGAAGCAGAAGGCGCTCGACCTGGGCGTTCTCGATTGCCAGGTGCTCGACCTGCGCGATGAGTTCTCCGATGAGTTCCTGACCAAAGCCATTGCAGCAAACTCCATGTACGAGAACAAGTATCCGCTGCTCTCCGCCCTGTCTCGCCCGCTGCTTGCCAAGAAGCTTGTTGAGGTCGCCCACGAGTTTGGCGCGACCTACGTCGCCCACGGCTGCACCGGCAAGGGTAACGACCAGGTCCGTTTTGAGGCCGCCGTCAAGGCCCTCGACCCCGAGCTCAAGGTTATCGCCCCGGTTCGCGAGTGGGACCTGAAGTGTCGCCCCGACGAGGTCGCCTATGCCCACGCCCACAACGTGCCGGTTCCCGAGGGTGCCAACGACAACCCCTACTCCATCGACGACAACCTGTGGGGTCGTGCCATTGAGTGCGGTCACCTGGAGGATCCCTGGAATGAGCCGCTCGACGACGCTTGGGTTATGACCAAGAATCCCGAGGACACCCCGGACACCCCGACCTACACCGAGATTGAGTTTGAGGCCGGCAAGCCCGTCGCCGTCGACGGCAAGAAGATGAAGCTCTCTGAGATCGTCATCGCCCTCAACAAGATCTCCGGCGACAATGGCTTTGGCCGTCTCGATCTGGTCGAGGATCGCCTGGTGGGCCTTAAGAGCCGCGAGTGCTACGAGGTTCCCGGCGCCCTGACGCTCATCACCGCCCACAAGGCGCTCGAGGACATCTGCGTCGAGGGCGACCTGCTCAAGACCAAGATCAAGCTCGAGCAGGATTGGGCCACCGCCGTGTACAACGGCCAGTGGTACAGCCCGCTCAAAAACGCGCTCGATGCCTTTATGGCCGACACGCAAAAGTTCGTGACCGGCACTGTCCGTCTGAAGTTCTTTAAGGGCAACTGCCATGTCGTCGGCCGCAAGAGCCCCTTCAGCCTCTACGACTACGGTCTGGCTACCTACGACCGCGACACCACGTTTGACGAGAAGGCCAGCGCCGGCTTTATCGAGATCGATACGCTGTCGCTCAAGACGTGGGCAAAGGTCCAGGGCCCCAGCTCTGCTGCCGCCCGGGCCTAGCGCCTCCTTCCCTTGGTATCCGCGCGGCCCATCCGCGTGATACATAACGGGCGCACGGGGTCCCTACCTTTCGTTATGCTTGCTGACACTTCTTAACATCGGTGGCCCCTACGTTCCGCCCGCATATATGATGCCGCGTCTGCGGCTGAGTCCGAGCCCCGCCGGGGTTGTCCGGCGGGGCTCCTTCTATCAATTTGGCGGCTCTGTGCCTATATATATGAGGAGTATCCATTATGTTCAATGCTATCGCGCATGCTTTGCTTGCCCTCGCGCCCGAGTTCGATGCTGTAAGGGTCGAGGACGTTCCTATGAGCCTGAAGGCCTGGATCGATGGTTCGCAGGGCAACATCCGGAGGGAGACGTTGGGTGCCAAGTGCATGGTGCGTCACTTCTTTGCAAATTAGCCACATGGCCCCGCGCGCGGCAGGGAGTGTGTAAAACTAGCGGTTGATAAATCGCTTTAGCGACAGGGCATATTGCTTTGGACGCTTGTTTTGGTATTTGGAGAAAGGAGACGGTTCCATGGCTCTTTGGGGCGGTCGTTTTGAGGCGGGCGTGGCCGAGGTCACGCAGGAGTTTGGCGCGTCGCTGCCGGTCGACAAACATCTCTATAAGCAGGATATCGCCGGCTCTAAGGCGCATGCCAAGATGTTGGCCGCCCAGGGCATCATCAGTGCCGAGGACGAGCAGGCGATTGCCAAGGGCCTTACCGGAATCGAACAGGATATCGATGCCGGCAACTTCACCTTCGATATCAACGATGAGGACATTCATATGTCCATCGAGAGCGAGCTGACGCGTCGCATCGGCGAGGCTGGCAAGCGCTTGCATACTGGGCGTTCGCGCAACGACCAGGTGGCGACCGATACGCGACTGGGCGTCAAGGCGCTGGCCAAGGAGCTCATGGAGGCCAATCTTGAGCTGCGCCATGTGCTGGTGGATGCGGCTAAGAAGTACGACAAGGTGATTTTGCCGGGCTACACACACATGCAGCACGCTCAGCCCGTGCTGCTGTCGCATCATCTGCTGGCGTATTCCTGGATGTTCGCGCGCGACTTTACGCGCCTGAAGGCCGCCTTTGATGCCGCCGACAACTGCCCGCTGGGTGCTGCCGCGCTTGCCGGTACGAGCTATCCGCTCGATCGCCAGATGACGGCCGCCGAACTTGGCTTTGCGGGTGTGATTCCCAACTCGCTCGATGCGGTTTCCGACCGTGATTTCCTCCTCGACCTGCATTACGCCGGCGCCGTCATGGCCATGCACCTGTCGCGTCTTTCCGAGGAGATCGTGCTGTGGTCGAGCTCTGAATTTGGCTTTATCACGCTTTCTGACTCGTACTCCACTGGCTCGTCCATCATGCCGCAGAAGAAGAATCCCGACTTTGCCGAGCTTATCCGCGGCAAGAGCGGCCGTGTGTATGGCAACCTGGTGCAGCTACTCGTGACCATGAAGGGCCTACCGCTTGCTTATAACAAGGACTTGCAGGAGGACAAGGAGGGCGCGCTCGATACCGCTCACACGCTCATGCAGTGCCTGTCGGTTATGGCCGGTATGATTTCGACTTGGACCGTCAACGAGGACGCCATGGCGCGCGAGTGCGGCGTGGGGCACCTTGCCGCTACCGATGTTGCCGATTACCTGGCTAAGCGCGGTCTGCCGTTCCGTGAGGCACATGCCGTGGTGGGCCATCTGGTCCTGATGTGTGAGAAGCGCGGCTGCAATCTTGAGGACCTGCCGTTTGAGGTGTTCCAGGAGGCAAGCCCGCTCTTTAAGCGCGATATTACCGAGGCGCTCGACATCCCCTCGATTGTCGCCGCGCGCACGACCGAGGGCGGTACCGCTCCTGCCGCCGTTGCCGTGCAGCTTGAGCGCGCCGAGGCACAGCTCGTGGCCGACGAAGGCGTGTTTGGATCGCTGACCAAGGTCGTCGAGATGGGTCACGGGGCAAAGTAGAGGTTTGGCTGAAGCCGTTTTGGCCATGTATTGATAAATCGGTTTCGCTTTACGGGCGCCTGCTGATGTGGGCGTCCGTATTTTGTTGCTATGGGGGAGGGGCTTGTCGAGAACTTCTGTAGGACCTTTGGGCAGGTTGTGAAGGGGATACGTTCGCGGGCGGCAATCGACCGTCTGCTCTGCTCGGTGCGGTTGATGGACAGTCGGATGGTACTCTAATCGGGCTTCGAAACAGAAGTGACACATATGGAACGCTTCAATAAATTGCAACGTTTCAATAAACAGTTTTTTGTTTAACAGCAGCTAAAACTCTGTTACGATGCAGTCCAGGCGGGTGCCGGAATGGGACTTGGGCACGCGCGAACCTACTTGAAAGGCTACTTTTATGGCTATCGAGAAGACCTTCATCATGATTAAGCCCGACGCCGTGCGCGACCGCAAGATCGGCGAGATCGTTGCTCGCATTGAGCGCAGCGGCCTTGTCATCGAGCGCATGGAGATGACCACGCTCGAGCGCGCTACCGTCGAGGAGCACTACGCCCATCTGGCCGACAAGCCCTTCTTTGGCGGTCTCTGCGACTTTATGACGAGCGGTCCGGTCGTCAAGATGGTCGTTTCCGGTCTCTCCGCTGTTGCTAAGATGCGCACCCTCATGGGCGCTACCAACCCGCTTGAGGCTGCTCCTGGTACCATCCGCGGCGACTTTGCCGTCGATGTCAACGCCAACGTGATCCACGGCTCCGACTGCCTGGAGAACGCCGAGATTGAGATCAAGCGCTTCTTTGGCTAAACCAGCTTTGACTCCTTAAAGCTGTTAGCGTGTGGCTTGGGCGCCGCGGAACTCCATCCGCGGCGCCCTTTTATTCCAAAATCTATGCAGGGGCCCGCTCGGACATGTGTTCCGAGCGGGCCCCTGCTGTTAGCTTGTGGCACTGAATAGTTTAGGCTTCGTCGACGATCTTAAGGCCGCGCGTGTGATCGATCTCGTTGAGGAGGTTAACGCGACGCTCGTGACGACCGCCCTCAAACTCGGCGTCGAGCCACTCGTCGACAATCATCTTGGCGAGCTCGGAGCCCACGACGCGGGCGCCAAAGGCGAGCACGTTGGTATTGTTGTGCATGCGGGAGAGCTTGGCGCTGAAGGGCTCGGAGCACACAACGGCGCGTACGCCCTCGACCTTGTTGGCAGCCAAGCTAATCCCGACACCGGTGCCACAGATGAGGATGCCCAGGTCGACGTCGCCGTTGGCTACTGCCTTGCCCACCTTGTAGCCGGCGATGGGGTAGTCAAAGCTCTCGGAGGTGTCGGTGCCAAAGTTCACGACCTCGCAGCCGCGCTCCTTCAGGTGCTCGGAGATGATGTTCTTGAGCTCGACGGCGGCGTGGTCGTTACCGATACCGATCTTCATGGATAGTTCCTCTCTGGTCTGTGCGGCGAGATTGCTAAAGGTTTTACCGCGTTCGACTGCATGATAGCGCGACTTTTGTGTAAACGCTTGGGCGTTTTTTGGTCAAACGCTTTAGCATGCAACAAGACCAGTTTCTCATGAATGAATGCCGTCAGTTTGCGCCTGAATGCCGTCTACCGGAACCCGGGTTGCGGTTTTTGATGCATTGTTATCAAATAAAAGAGCTAATTATTATTGAGAGCCCAGCCCGTTATACAAGTAGGAGATACCTATGCCTGCCGATTCCCTTCGTGATGCCGCGTTTTGCGATGTTTTGAACCGCGAACTTGTCTGTGCACTCGGCTGCACCGAGCCCATTGCCGTTGCCTATGCAGCGGCGCTGGCGAGCCAGACGCTCGGTTGCGAACCCGATCATATGGATGTTGCCTGCTCGGGCAACATTATCAAGAACGTCAAGAGCGTGACCGTTCCCAACTCGGGCGGTATGCACGGTATTGAAGCCGCGGCCGTGCTGGGTGCCGTGGGCGGCGATGCCAAGAGCGCGCTCGAGGTGCTCGAGAGCGTCGATGACGCGGACCGCGCCCGCGTGGCCGAGCTGCTTGCCGATGCGGACTACTGCGATGTGTCGCTTGTCGAGGGTGTGCCCAACCTCTACATCAAGGTGACTGCGACGGCCGGGGGCCATACCGCGGTCGTCGAGATCACCGATCACCACACTAATGTCACGTGCCATACGCTCGACGGTATTCCGGTATGCGGTAAGTCGGCGGGGGAGTGCGCCGCCTGCGCCGAGCGCGTGGTGGCCGAGCGTGCGGCAGATAACGCCGACACGCCCATGTCGATCGAGACCATCATCGACTTTATCGAGGACGGTGACATTGAGGACGCCCGCGCTGCCGTTGAGCGTCAGATTGAGCTGAATGGCGCGATTAGTGCTGAGGGCCTCGCGCACGCTTGGGGCGCCGAGGTGGGCCGTACGCTGCTGGGTGCTCGTGCCGATGACGTCGCCTGCCGCGCCCGTGCCCGTGCGGCCGCCGGGTCCGACGCCCGCATGAACGGTTGCGCGCTGCCGGTCGCCATTGTGTGCGGCTCGGGCAATCAGGGCATTACCTGCGCATTGCCCGTCATGGAGTATGCCGAGTACCTGCGTTGCGACCACGAGCGCCTGGTGCGCGCCGTGATGCTGTCCGATCTTATCGCCGTGCATATCAAGAGCTATATTGGTGCGCTCTCGGCGTTTTGCGGTGCTATTTGCGCTGCGTGCGGCGCCGGCGCTGCGATTACCTGGCTGTGCGGTGGCACGCGCGAACAGATTGGCGCGACGGTCTCGAATACGCTTGGCAACGTGGGCGGCATCGTGTGCGACGGCGCCAAGGCGAGCTGTGCCGCCAAGATCTCGGCTGCCGTCGATGCGGCGATTCTGGGCCACGATATGGCCATGCAAGGCCGCGGCTTCCGCGCCGGCGAGGGCCTGATCCAAGATACCGTTGAGCAGACAATCGCCAGTATGGGCTACGTAGGCCGCGTGGGCATGAAGGACACCGACATCGAGATCCTCAACATCATGATCGGCAAAACCCAGGTGTGCTAGTTACGCGGTTTTACCAAACCGCGTAACCAGTCGACGCTGCAAACGCCCCTAAGCGGCAATCTGCCTTTCAATCGTCGGGCATGGCCAGAAGGCCTATGCCCTCCTCTTTCAAGGCACATTGCTCGCTTAGGGGCATTTTCGCTGACTTGTGCTCAACCTGCGGCGATATTTGGTTTGGAGCGAGGGGTCCTACGACAGTTCGTCGGCTACTTGGTGTTCGTAGAAGGCTTCGGTTACGGCGTTAAAGTCGCGGGCGAAGTCTTCCATGGTTCCGCGCCAGGTGGCTCGGCCGGGTTTTCCCTGGCCAACATAGGCAGTTTGAATGCCGCAGGCGGGACTGGGGAAGTCGCGCTTGGGATCGTTGCCCACCATAAGGACCTCGTGCGGCTCGAGCCCCATCACCTGAAGCTGCTCTAGATAGTAGGTGGCATCGGGCTTGCAGCGGGTGGCGTTTCCCATGTGCGTTACGAGTTCAAAGGGGGCGTCGGCCAGGTCGCCCCAGCCCATGCGGCACTTGATGGCCCCCTGGGGAAAGCTGGGGTTGGTAAAGAGCGCGCAACGCAGTCCAGCGTCCTGTACGGCCTGGAGCGCGGCGTGCGCGCCCGGCATGGCGTGGGCGTTAATGACATCGTCGTTCTTGTACGGAAGAACTTCGTGGTCATAGTAGGTAAACGCCTCGTAGATGAGGGGATCGGAGAGGCAGATCCCGCATCGGCGCTCGACCTCTTCTTGGTAAAACTCAAGATTGGTGCGGTTGTCCGTGCCGCTGCGGCGATTGGCGTTGAGGTCGACTAGGATGGTGCCGAGGCGCGCCATCGTGCCACCGCGGCTGCGGCGCCCGATATCCGCGAGCATCGAAGAGACATCCTTAAAATAGCGAAGGATGAACGCGTTGAGGTTGATGCTAAGAAGCGTTTCGTCCATATCGAAAACGACTGCTTTGAGCACGCGGGCACCTTTCTCGTAAATTTGATCTAGAGTCGTTGGCTCCGCATACTTTACCCCAAAGCCGAATGCCTGACTGGTTATCGTCAAGTTGCGGAGACGTGTGTTCATAAGATTACGAAAAAGTCTCCACACGAGTAAAAAATCGCAGTTCACGCTTGAAATCGAACTCATTTCCCCGTAACCTATACGAACGTGATTGCATAAGCGTCACATTAGTATCTGTCGGCTCCCGAGTGTTCCTAAACGTTGTGTGCTTGTCGCACCCTTCTGTAGGTCCTAGCAATCGGGGCCCCGTAGTTCGAAAGGGGTCCACCTTTGAGTGAGATTCAGAACTCGTCCATTTTCTCTCTTGACGATGTCAACGAGGAGGAGATGAACAACCTCATCGACGGTACGATTACCGACTTTGATGAGGGCGATCTCGTTAACGGCACTGTCGTTAAGATCGAGCATGACGAGGTGCTCGTTGACATCGGATTCAAGTCCGAGGGCGTTATCCCGGTCCGCGAGCTGTCCATCCGCAAGGACGCTAACCCTGCAGACATCGTTGCACTCGGTGATCCCATCGAGGCTCTGGTTCTCCAGAAGGAGGACAAGGACGGTCGTCTGGTCCTGTCCAAGAAGCGTGCCGAGTACGAGCGTGCTTGGAACCGCATCGAGGAGAAGTTCAACTCCGGCGAGAACGTCGAGGGCGAGGTTATCGAGGTTGTCAAGGGCGGCCTGATCCTCGACATCGGCCTGCGTGGCTTCCTGCCCGCTTCCCTCGTCGACCTCCGTCGCGTCAAGGACCTCACCTCCTACATGGGTACCCGCATCGAGGCTCGCGTCATCGAGATGGACCGCAACCGCAACAACGTCGTCCTCTCCCGTCGCGTCGTGCTCGAGGAGTCCCGTAAGGCCGAGCGCTCCGAGATCCTGTCCAAGCTCAAGTCTGGCATGCGTCTCCAGGGCACCGTTTCCTCCATCGTCGACTTCGGCGCCTTCGTCGACCTCGGCGGTATCGACGGCCTCATCCACATTTCCGAGCTCTCCTGGAACCACGTCAACCATCCTTCCGAGGTTGTCAAGGTTGGCCAGGAGGTCGAGGTCGAGGTTCTCGACGTCGACCTCAACCGCGAGCGCATCTCCCTGGGTCTCAAGCAGACCACCGAGGATCCGTGGCGCGCACTGGTCAAGAAGTATCCCGTCGGCGCTATCGTCGAGGGCACTGTGACCAAGCTTGTCCCGTTCGGCGCTTTCGTCGACCTGGGCGAGGGCATCGAGGGCCTGGTGCACATCTCCGAGATGGCCAACAAGCACGTCGACCAGCCTTCTCAGGTCACCCACGTGGGCGACAAGGTTCAGGTCAAGGTCATGGAGATCGACCTCGACCGTCGTCGTATCTCCCTGTCCATGAAGTCCGCTGCTGAGACTCTGGGCGTCGAGATCGAGGTTACCCCGCTGCCTTCCGAGAAGAAGGACGAGGCGACCGACGCCGAGTAAATCGGTTTGACGATCACTTGTTTTAAGGGATCCGTCCGCAATGGACGGGTCCCTTTTTGCATTTGCTGCTGAGGTGCACGATGCTGCCCGTGCGCAATGCTGCCCGGGCTGTCCACAGGCTATTGGGTTGTCAGTGCATGAAAAATGCCGACATCCCGCCTCGGGGAGGAGGCGGGAACACACCGAGTAGACGGAGGGGTGTGGAGCGCGGTCGCGTCTCGACTGACGACGTTGCCCATCGACAGGACCATTGTAGCGCATGGCGGTTCTTGGTTTATCGTGTCGAGCATTTGCGTTGTGCCATTGCCTGCGGCAACGGTGTGTTACACTTTTTCACTGCTGAGTGGGCCAGACGGTCGCGCGATGTGCTGCTTGCAGTACGCGTGAGGAAAGTCCGGGCTCCAGAGGGCGGGATGCCGGCTAACGGCCGGGCGGAGTGATCCGACGGAAAGCGCCGCAGAAAAGAAGACTCCCACCTGCGCCGCAAGGCGTAAAGGGAAAAGCTGAAACGGTGGTGTAAGAGACCACCAGCGTCGTGGCAACACGGCGGCTTGGCAAGCCCCATCCGGAGCAAGCGCGAATAGGAACGCTATGGGCCGGCCCGGTCCGCGTTCGGGTAGCGTGCGTGGAGCTGCATGGTAACGTGCAGACAAGATAAATGACCGTTCACGACAGAACCCGGCTTATAGGCCCACTTGGCATTTTTGTTACCCTGACAATCGATATGGTGTTTGCCGTATTATTGAGGCTGTTTGTTGCTTTGCTTGTTGTTGAGGGGCTTTGTTGGACAGCTATTTCACTCTGCAATCGAATATTGAGGCTTCGGGCGAGTTTTTGGACCGCAAGAGTCGGTTTATTGCCCAGCTGGTCCATATTGAGTCCGAGGATGAGGCGAACGCCTTTATCGAGACAGTTCGCAAACGTCATTACGACGCTCGACACAATGTTCCCGCGTGGATTTTGGTCGATGGGCGCGAGCGCCAGAGCGATGATGGTGAGCCGAGCCGCACGAGCGGCATGCCGACGCTCGAGGTGCTGCGCGGTGCGGGGCTCAAAAATGTTTGCTGCGTGGTGACGCGCTATTTTGGTGGCACGCTGTTGGGGCCTGGTGGCTTGGTACGCGCCTATACCGCGGCGACGCAGGCGGCGGTGGCCGCGGCTCAGGAGGCAGGGCAGATCGTTGAGATGACAAGCGTCGTGCCGGTTGACGTGCATATGGCCTATCCGCAGTATGAGCAGGTGCTTCGTTTAGCGCAGGATTCGGGTGCCAAGGTTTCGGATACCGATTTCGCGGATGCCGTGACACTTCATTTTGTGTTTAAGGCAGGGGAGCAGGAGTCGTTTTGCGTTAAGATGCGCGAGCTTATGGCGGGGCGCGAGGAGATCGAGGTCGGCGCTCCCGAGTTTGCCGAGTTCTAACGACGACGGCCGGCGTTCTTTTGGATGGATCCCAAACGCGTCGGCCGTCGTTTTATGTTGCTGCCGTTTACTCGGCGAGCTGCTTTAGCACATCGCAGGCGATCTCGACGGCATCGTCGATGCAGCCGGGGCAGCTGCGGAGCGGACCTTTATCCGATCCGATGCCCTTGAGCGTGCCGCAGACGGTCGTCGTGTTCTTCTCGCCAAATCGCTTGGCAATCTCGCGCGACAGCTTGTAGGTCTGGCCTTTGGTCTTGGGGTTCTCCATGCCGTCGCTCATTACAAAGCCCATGATGGCAACAGCGCCCGAGATGGCGCCGCAGGTCTCGGTCATGCCACCCATGCCGGCGCCAAAGCCCTCGGTGAGGGTAAAGGCGGTCTGGGGGTCGAGCCCGACGGCAGGTGCGAGCGTGCAGGCAACGGCCTGGGCGCAGTTGAAGCCTTGGGCGTGGTATTCGGCAGCTTGAGCCTGACAGGCGGTGATGTCGAGCTGGGCCGTATCGATTTGCTTCATCGTTGTCTCCTTGGTTACGGTGTACCCGCCTATGGTACCCGTGACGGGGTATGTAATCATCGAGAGCTTCATGTATGCCTCATTTTTATCTATCGAGCAAATGCCCAAGGCTTGAGATAAATACCCCTGATCAATTTGTCCTATAACCTACCTTGGGGATGGGTTGAGAGGGGTGCAGGGTAGCGGTATCGTGAACCGAATGAAACGTAACCCAGGCTAGGGAGCTAGATATGAGCGAGCAGACCATCGGTACCACATGTGTTCAGGGCGGCTATCACCCGGGAGATGCCGAGCCGCGCCAGGTGCCCATCTACCAGTCCACCACGTGGAAGTACGACACGTCCGAGCACATGGGCAAGCTGTTTGACCTAGAGGAGTCGGGCTACTTCTACAGCCGTCTGCAGAACCCCACGTGCGATCTCGTTGCCGCCAAGATCTGCGAGATGGAGGGAGGCACCGCCGCGATGCTCACGAGCTCGGGCATGGCTGCGAATTTCCTCGCGATTTTTAACGTGGCCGGTGCCGGCGATCATGTGGTCGCGAGCTCTGCTATCTACGGCGGTACCTACAACCTGCTCGCCCATACTATGGAGCGCATGGGTTTGACCTGTACCTTCGTTGCCCCCGACTGCACCGACGAGGAGCTCGAGGCAGCCTTCCAGCCCAATACCAAGCTCGTCTTTGGCGAGACGATCGCAAACCCCGCCCTTGCCGTGCTCGATATTGAGCGCTTTGCCAAGGCCGCACATGACCATGGCGTGCCGCTGATGGTCGACAACACCTTCCCGACGCCCGTGATGTGCCGTCCCTTTGAGTGGGGCGCCGACATCGTTACGCACTCCACCACCAAGTACATGGATGGACATGCTGCCTACCTGGGCGGCGTAATCGTCGACCACGGTCAGTTTGACTGGATGGCTCATGCGGACAAGTTCCCGGGTCTCACCACGCCCGACGAGAGCTACCACGGCGTGACGTATGCCGAGAAGTTCGGTCGCGAGGGCGCCTTCATTACCAAAGCAACCGCTCAGCTCATGCGCGACCTCGGCCCCATGCAGAACCCGCAGGCGGCGTTCTTCTTGAACAGCTCGCTCGAGAGCCTGCATGTGCGCATGCCGCGTCATTGCGAGAATGGCCTGGCCGTTGCCAAGTTCCTGCAGAGCCATCCCAAGGTGCGCTTCGTGAGCTATCCGGGTTTGGAGGGCGACAAGTACTATGACCTGGCTCAGAAGTACATGCCCAACGGTACCTGCGGCGTCGTGAGCTTTGGCTTTAATGGTGGTCGCGCGGCGGCCGAGACCTTTATGAAGAGCCTCAAGCTCGCCCAGATCGCCACACACGTGGCCGACGCCCGCACTTGCTGCCTGCATCCTGCTAACGCCACGCATCGCCAGATGAACGATGAGGAGCTCATCGCCTGTGGCATCTCCGCCGACATGGTGCGCCTGTCGTGCGGCCTCGAGGACACGGCCGATCTGATTGCCGACCTTGAGCAGGCGCTCGAGCAGTGCTAGGCTAGCGTTCGCACAAGGCGCCGATGCTGGCAGAAAGCTTCGGTGGCCTTTCGTTCCGATTCCGTAGGCGGGACCCCAATTGCGACTGTTTACAGGCGATTGGGGCCCCGTTTTTGCGTTGGGCCACTCGAAAGGATGGATATGGAGAAAACTGCAGAGCAGCTGCGCCGCGAGCACATTGCCCTAGAGGGCGACACCCATGGAAAGAACAAGTGGGCGATTCTGTTTACCGTGCTCATCATGACGTTTATGGTGTGTCTGGATTCGACCGTCGTGACCGTGGCGCTGCCCGTGATGCAAAAGGAGCTGGGCGTGGGCCTCGATCGCATTCAGCTGGTAAGCTCGGTGTATCTGCTTGCGACTTGCGTGGCTATGTTGCCGTTTGGCCGTCTGGGCGACGTGCGCGGCAAGGTGAATGTGTTCCAGTTGGGCGTCATCGTCTTTTCGGTCGGTTCGCTGCTGTGCGGCCTTTCGGCCTCGCTCGAGGTTCTTATCCTGGCACGCATTGTTCAGGGCATAGGTTGCGCGGCGGCCATGGCTAACAACATGGGTATCATCACCGAGTCGTTTCCGGCGCGCGAACGAGGCCGTGCCATGGGTATTCTCGCGACCTTTGTGGCCCTCGGCATGATGTGTGGCCCCGTGCTCGGCGGCATGCTGGTGGCAAGCTTTCCTTGGGAGAGCATCTTCCTCATCAACCTGCCCATTGGCGTCATCTCGTTTATCGTGGGGCTCTACACGCTGCCGCATGTTAAGCCGGAGGCCGGCGAGTGCCCCATGTCCCTGATTGAGGCTGCTCGCCGCTGCTTTGCAAATTCGGCTTTCACCATCAACCTTGCCTGCATGCTCATCGTGTTCGTTGGTATTGGCGCATCCGAGTTTATTCTGCCGTTCTATTTTCAGGATGCGCATGGGTTTGGGTCTGACGTTTCGGGCCTGCTGTTTTTGGCGCTGCCAATGGTGAATGCCTTTATCGGCCCGCTTTCGGGAACGGTTTCGGACCGTGTTGGCTGCGAGGGTCCCACGGCGGTCGGCCTGGGCGTGTATGTGTGCGGTCTCTTTGCAGTAAGCACGCTCGACGAGCACTCTTCTATCCCTGTGATCGTGTGCTGCGTCGCATTTATGTCGTGCGGTACGTCGATTTTCCAGAGCCCCAACAACTCGCTGTACATGGGCTCGGCTCCGCGCGAGGCACTTGGCTTTGCAGGTAGCTTGGGCAGCTTGGCGCGCTATGCGGGCATGGCGCTGGGTATTACGGCAGGTTCGCATATCCTCTATGGGCAGATGAGCGTTGCGATGGGCGAGGCCGTGACCAGTTTTGTTGCAGGCCGTCCGGATGTGTTCCTGTTTGGTTTTCGTTCGGTGTTCTATGTGTTGATGGCCGTGGCAGCCGTGGGCTTTGTCCTCTCGATGGTTCGTTTGGTGAGGATGCGCGCCCGTCATTAGCGTATTGGGAGGCTGCCTGCCACGTATTCGCGCCGTCCCAAAAAGACTGGTTTGTGGTGCGATGCGGCTTGTGGGGCGGGCGGGGGTCGGTCCGTGGTAGACTATCGAACAACGTTTATTAATCGCGCGGTATCCTTGCCGCGAGAAGGGGTTGCGCCATGCAGGAGCTTGAGGATCGTATTCGCCATGACGGCATCGTAAAGGCCGGTAACGTCCTTAAGGTTGATGCCTTCCTCAACCACCAGTGCGACGTTGAGCTGTTCGACCACATGGGTGCCGAGTGGGCCCGTCTGTTCAAGGATGTCGAGATCAACAAGATCCTGACGATTGAGGCTTCGGGCATTGGTATGGCTTGCATCGCGGCTCAGCATTTTGGCGGCGTGCCGGTGGTCTTTGCCAAGAAAGCGCAGTCCATCAACCTTGACGGCGAGCAGTATGCCACGACCATCTACTCCTTTACCAAACAGAAGGAGTACCCGGTCATCGTTGGCAAGCGTTTCCTGTCCGAGGGCGACAAGGTCCTGATCATCGACGACTTTTTGGCCAACGGCTGCGCGCTCGAGGGTCTTATCAAGATCTGCGAGGCTGCGGGTGCCGAGGTGTCCGGTATTGGCATTGCAGTGGAGAAGGGCTTCCAGGGCGGTGGCGATAAGCTCCGCGAGCGCGGCTTCCGCGTCGAGAGCCTGGCCCGTATCGCCGATATGGACTGCGAGACCGGCGAGATCACCTTCGCCTAAGCGCGCAACACAAGCGATTGGTATGCGATGTGACAAAGGGACTGTCCCTTTGTCACATTTTTTGTATGAGGGGAGGTGCTGATATGGACGAGAACAAGATGGAATGGCGCGAGTATGCGCGCTATGCCGAGATGTCGGTCGAGGAGTTGGCGCGCGACTGCGAGGTGCAGGTGTTTCGCGCGACGGGTCCGGGCGGACAGGGCGTGAACACGACGGACTCGGCGGCACGCATGAAACATATCCCTTCGGGGATTGTCGTGACGGCGCGTGAGAGCCGCAGCCAGTTTCAGAATCGCGCGAGCTGCCTGCGTAAGTTGCGCGCTGAGCTTGAGCGTCGCGGGCGTCCACCGCGCCGACGCGTAAAGACCAAGGTGCCTCAGCGCTCTCGCCAGCGCAGGCTCAATGACAAGCACTTCAATGCGATTAAAAAAGCCAACCGACGCAAGCCGGGCAGCGACGAATAGCCTCCTCATAAGTTGCGGTGAAATAGGAACTGTTTGGGGGTGCGGACGATTTCTTGGACCGCGCCTAGGCGTATCCAAGTGGAGTGGGAAGGATAAACTGGACTTTCTTTTAAGGATCCTCAAGCGTATTGCCGCTCGTATTCCACTGGAGACATGTAGCCCAGGGTGGAATGCATGCGCACCCTATTGTAATAGAGCTCTATGTACTTGAAGATGT
>DBEYUK010000005.1:0-7974 GCA_048181625.1 Collinsella sp.
CGTCGGGAAGACACGCCGAGGTCGCCGCGGACGGGTTGATATAGGGAGAGGGCCTGACCCCATATCGTTGGGGCCAGGCCCGATTTTGCCTCTTGACAATGTCCTGCTCATATTAAAAGGAACGTCCCCAAGTGCCAAGTGCCCAATGACTACTCAACAACCACGGCAACACCGATGTAATGGCAGAGTCAGCGAGCGGGTCACATTTGAGACAAGGTGACGTGAAACGAAAGGGCGCTGACCTTCTGGTCGTGCCCTTGAAGTTGAACGTCAGATTGTCCAAATGCGGCCCGCGCAGCGTCGACCGGTTACGGCGTTTGTAAAACGCCGTAACCTACTGAATGAGCATGGCGTCGCCAAAGCTGAAGAAGCGGTAGCGCTCCTCGATGGCGGCGGCGTAGGCATCCATGATCTGGTCGCGGGTGGCAAGTGCGCTCACGAGCATCATGAGCGTGGAGCGCGGCACGTGGAAGTTCGTGATCAGCGCGTCGACCACGTGATAGGTCGAGCCGGGCATGAGGTAGAGCTGCGTCGTCGCATTCTCGCGCACCACGATGTCACCGCGGCCGAGCGTGTCGGCCCCGTCCTCGCGGCCCTCAAAATAGCGCGCCGTCACAGCCGGATCGGACACCGGCGCGTCCGCGTCAAACGCGCTCTCGAGCGAGCGCACTGCGGTAGTGCCGACGGCGATCACACGATGGCCCTCGGCCTTCGCCTTATGCACAGCGTCGACAACCTCCTGCGACACGTGGTAGCGCTCGGTGTGCATCACGTGCTGTGTAGGGTCGTCCTCCTCCACCAGACGGAAGGTATCGATACCCACCTCGAGCTCGACGGCGGCAAACTTCGCACCCTTGGCCTCGATAGCGGCCATGAGCTCGGGAGTAAAGTGCAGACCCGCCGTAGGAGCGGCAGCCGAGTGCTCCTCCTTCATGGCGTAGACGGTCTGGTACTTCTCGGGATCGCCCTCGTAATCGGTAATGTAGGGCGGCAGCGGCACGTGGCCGGCAGCATGGATGGCCTCGTCGAGCGTGCGCGGCTCGCCGGCGGCATTGCAACCGGCCGGCTCAAAGCGCACCAGACGGCCACCGCGGCTATCGGTGACAAAGTCGATGACCTCGGCCGTCAGCACCACGGGCGCGCCCTCGGGCGCATGGGCGCCACCGGCGCGATACTCAATCTGAGCACCGGGCTTCAGACGCTTGCCCGGCTTAACCAGGCACTCCCAAACATGGCCCAGCGGATCCACGTCCTCGCGGCGCTTGAGCAGCAGCGTCTCGACCACGCCACCCGAGCCGGCTTTGCGACCGATCAGGCGGGCCGGCATCACGCGCGTCTTGTTGATGACGAGCACATCGCCCGGCTCGATATAGTCGATGATGTCGCGGAAGATGCGGTGCTCGACGGTACCGCCGTGCTCCAGCGGCGTTCCCGCCTGGGAGCCCTTGCGATCCACCACCAGCAGGCGGCAGGAGTCGCGCGGCTCGGCAGGAGCCTGGGCAATCAGTTCCTCGGGAAGGTTGTAGTCAAAATCATCGGTACGCATAGACACGTCGGATACTCCTTATATAGCTAAAGTCCGCTCTACATCCTAGCAGGCTGACGTCCCAAATGAACTACTTTTTGGCGGCTTTGCGCTCGTCACGGATGCGAGCGCGGTCCATGGCTGCCTCGACAGCCGAGAAGCGGCAACCACAGTAGTTCTGCCGATACATGCCCAGCTCACGCGAACGACGCGTGGCCTCGGGGTAATACGGGCGAAAATCGCGAATGACCGGGGTGAGCCCATGTGCCGCCGCCAAGCGCTCAAGCACGTCATTACAGGTATCGAACAGCTGATACGGCGAGACGGCGAGCGTCGTACCCACATATTCGAACCCGCGCTCCTGGGCCACGCGGCACGCCTCGGCCAAGCGCAAGGCATAGCACGCGCGACAGCGACGGGGCCGATCGGCACCCAGCGGTGCCACACCGGTCTCCCAGCGATCGCGGTCCTCCCCTGCCTCGATGAGCTCGATGCCGCCATCGGCACACCACCGGCGCAGCTCGTCCAAGCGGCGCTGCCATTCATCGCGCGGTTGAATATTGGGGTTGGTCCAGCAAATCGTGGGCTCAAACCCTTCCTCACGCAGCAGACGAACCGGCTCCAGCGAGCACGGCGCGCAGCAAGCATGCAGCAGCAACGGCTTCATCAACATCCCCGTCCCAGAAAAATCATCCCAAAAAGACTACCTTGCGAAAAAACGCACGCCAAAGGATGTGTCCTCGCAGGCGGCAATGCGACGGTCGCGCAGGATGGTCCGCACGTAATACCAATCGCCCATACAGCCCGACAAATGCAAGCCGGCCGCCAGGTAGCACAGCAGCGGATAGCCCGAGAACGCAAACCCCAGGGCAAACGCCACCGTCAAGGCAACCGTCGGCGCCAGGCAAACCGCCACGTACCGCCGGCGCGAATACACAACGCCCTCGGCGCAGGCATAGATCATCGCCGTCTCGCGATTCGCCCCAAAGGTCACCTTCGCGCCCGCAGGTGCCAGCAGCTTAAAAAACACACCGTGCACCAGCTCGTGCACGGCAAATGACACCGCCGAAACCGCAGCCAAGCCGACTATCCAGCCCAAAACGGCCGTCCAGCCACCCGCGTCAGCCGCATCCAAGTCCGCGGGCCCGCCCAGCAGCATAAACACCGGCACCAGGCACACGGCAAATGCGCCAAGCACTGCCATCCCCCACACAAAGCAGGCGTGCAGAAAATCCTCGTCCTCAAACGCATGTATGTTGGAAATCTCATTCATAGCATCTTAGAATAGCGCCCCTGCCACGTACCCGTCCGCATGTGCGATAATGTCGAACGATATGCACGAATTGACCACCGCGTCGCCAGGCCTTGCGCCCGGCCGCGCTCTCACCATATGCGAAGGAGTCCCATGGCATCCAAATACTCCATGAACGACCGTCCCAGCTGGCCTCGCCGCGCCATCGTTACCGCCGGCGAGCCCTACGGCAACAAGGGCCTTCACTTTGGCCACGTCGGCGGCGTCTTTGTCCCGGCCGACTTCTTCGCCCGCTTCCTGCGCGACCGTCTGGGCCGCGAGAACGTCATCTTCACCTCGGGCACCGACTGCTACGGCTCACCCATCATGGAGAGCTACCGCAAGCTCAAGGAAAACGAAGGCTACGACAAGTCCATTAGCGAGTACGTCGAGTCCAATCACTCCCGCCAGGCCGCGACCCTCAACAACTACAACATCAGCTGCGATATCTACGGCGGCTCGGGCCTTGAGCCGGCTGCGCAGATTCACAACGAAGTGACTGCCGAGATTATCGAGCGCCTGCACGAGCAGGGCACCATCTCCAAGCGCTCCACGCTGCAGTTCTACGACGCCAAGGCCGGCACGTTCCTCAACGGCCGCCAGGTGATCGGCCGCTGCCCCATCCAGGGCTGCAAGTCCGAGAAGGCCTACGCCGACGAGTGCGACCTGGGTCACCAGTTTGAGCCCGAGGAGCTCATCGCGCCCAAGAGCCAGCTCACCGGCGAGGTGCCCGAGCTGCGCCCGGTCGACAACCTCTACTTCGACCTGCCGGCCTACCTCGACTTTATGAAGACCTACACCGCCAAGCTCGCCCAGAACCCGCAGGTTCGCTCCGTGGTCTCCAAGACCATGGAGGAGTGGCTGCTGCCGGCACAGCTCTACATCCAGAACAAGTTCCGCGAGGCCTTCGACGCCGTCGAGGACCAGCTGCCCGAGCACACCGTGCTGGAGCCCGAGGGCAACAAGAGCAGCTTTACCGTCACCTTCCCCAGCTGGAAGGAGCGCGACGACGCCCACGCAGTGCTCGCTAACGGCGGCGTGCGCTTCCGCAGCGGCAAGGCGCTCGTGCCCTTCCGCATCACCGGTAACATCGACTGGGGCGTTCCGGTACCCGAGGTCGACGGTGTGAACGACGTCACCTGCTGGTGCTGGCCCGAGAGCCTGTGGGCGCCCATCAGCTATACGCGTACCGTGCTCGCGCGCGATGCCAAGGCAGCCGGCGTGACCGAGGGCATCGCTGCCCAGGACGCCGCCCTCATGGGCGAGCCCGCCGCCGATTCCACGCAGGTACCCGCACCAACCTACCAGCACAGCTCGCTCGACTGGCGCGACTGGTGGTGCTCGGACGACGCACAGATCTACCAGTTCATCGGCCAGGACAACATCTACTTCTACTGCATCGCGCAGACCGCCATGTGGGAGGCCCTGGGCTGGGACCTCACGCAGAGCACCGTCAGCGCCTGCTACCACCTGCTCTACATGGGCAAAAAGGCCAGCTCGTCCTCGCAGACGCCTCCCCCGCCGGCAGACGACCTGCTCAACCACTACACCTGCGAACAGATGCGCGCACATTGGCTGTCGCTCGGCCTGTCCGAGAAGCCGGTGAGCTTTAGCCCCAAGGCATATGACACGCGCGTGACCGGCAAGGACAAGGACGGCAACGAGGTGCGCGCCTGTGACGACAAGCGCGTCATCGATCCGGCCCTTAAGGAGAGCGCGCTGCTGACCGGCGTGTTCAACCGCCTGGCCCGCAGCTGCTTCTACGGCGTCGCCGTCAAGGAGGGCGACGAGAGCCCCTATCGCAACGGCTGCATTCCCGCCGGTGCCGCCTCCGCCGCCGTGGTCGAGGCTGCCGAGCAGGCCGCCCTTGCCTTTGAGCAGGCCATGTACAAGTTCGAGACGCACCGCGCGCTCGCCGTGTGCGACGACTACCTGCGCGCCGCCAACAAGCGCTGGAGCGATGCCTCCAAGGCCGCCAACAAGCTCGAGGGTGAGCCGGCCAATACCGCCATGAAGCAAGCTCTGGTCGACGCCTTCACCGAGCTGCGCGTGGCGACCGTCCTGATGCACGGCATCGTCCCGGCTGGCTGCGAGCTCATCTGCGAGTACTTCGACGTCGATCCGGTCGCCTTCTTTAGCTGGGACAACATCTTTGCCTCCACGGACGAGTTTGTGGAGAGCCTGGGCGAGAAGCCCGGCGAGCACCGCGTAAAGCCGCTGCCCCCGCGCTTCGACTTCTTTAGCAAGCACGAGAGCCAGTACTAGGCAATCGCAACGCGCCCGGGAATGATTATTCTGGGACGGGGATTAAAAAATCATTCCCGGGCGCCACAGTACAGTCTTTTTGGGACGGGGATCATTAAATTTTTTTAATCCCGTCCCAGAATAATCATTTAGGTGGAAGGAAAGACAGATGTCCAAGCCACGTCGTCGTAAGCAGAAAAAGCAGGTTAAGCCCGAGCTCAAGCTTAGGCAGTTTGCCGCCACCGAGCTTTCCGACCAGCTTGCCGCCCTTCCCTGCGCCATCGACCTGCCGCGCTTTATGGTCGACACGATTGCTGGCGCCTATACGCCTGCCGATGCCGAGCTCGTGATCGAGGGCTTTGGCGCCGCAGCCACGCGCCCGGTCACGCTGCGCGCCAACACGCTCAAGGCGACCGCCGAGGACATCGCCGCGACACTCGACGCCGCCGGAATCGCACACCGCTCCGTCGTATGGTATCCGGACGCCTTCATCCTGCCCGAGGCCCAGGTTTCCGACCTATGGGACCTCGACATCTACCGCGACGGCAAAATCTACTTGCAAAGCCTGTCGTCCATGATGCCGCCGTTAGTCCTGGGCGCTCAGGCCGGCGAGGACATCCTGGACATGTGCGCTGCCCCCGGCGGCAAGACGACGCAGATCGCCGCCCTCACCCAGGGCCAGGCACACCTCACGGCCTGCGAGATGAGCATTCCCCGCGCCGAAAAGCTCGAAGCCAACCTCCACCGCCAGGGCGCCAAAAACGTGCCCGTCATGCGTATTGACGCACGCGAGCTTGACGAGTTCTTCCGCTTTGACCGTATCCTGCTCGACGCCCCCTGCACCGGTACGGGCACCGTCATCAGTGGCAACAAAAAGAGCCTGCGCGGTCTCACCGAGCAGTTGCTCGTCAAGTGTGCCCGCTCGCAGCGCGCGCTTCTGGACCGCGCCATGGGAGCCCTCAAACCGGGCGGCACGCTCGTCTATTCGACGTGTTCGATCTTGCCGCAGGAAAACGAGGACGCCCTGCAAGAGGCCCTCGACAAGCACATGGACTGCGAGCTCATCCCCCTCGACGGCACGCCGAGCGAAAGCGAAGCGCGTCGCGCCCAGGATGCCGGCGAGGAGCCGCATATCGAGTGCGATGCCCTCACTGAGGCCATCGCTGCCGGCCATGTCTCGGCCGTCGCCAACGGTATGCCCGGTACGCTGACCATTCCGCCTAGCCGCGACTTTGAGGGCTTCTACATTGCCCTGATCCGAAAACGCAGCTAGCGCACGGATCCAAAACTCAACAAGCTATTTCTGTGCGCGTTTGCCCTGCTGGTCGCGATGCTGTTTAAGCATCGCGCGCTCCTTGCGCTCGGCCCTTTTGCCCTTGATGGCCGTGACCACAAAGTAGATGACCGCGGCGGCAACGATTGCGCCCACACACAGGCCAATCGAGCCCAACATTGCCGAAAATTCCATACCGCGTCACCTCTCTTTTAAACGGGACTTTCAAGATAGCACCTCGATCCCCGCCACCACAGCTCCTTCACGTTCGCCTGCCCTTCGGTCTAACGGATGGCGCGGCGGGGAAAAATCAACTCGTCAAACGATTTAGCATTCGCAATTCCGGCTGCATCGTGCCGGCCGTCGTCACACAGAATCGAGTCTCCATGGACACCCTCAACGACCTAAACGAGCGCGTCGACGCCTTTGTCGGCACCAGCTCCTTCGACACGCCTGCCGCGGCAAACGACCAAGCTCCCATCGATGTGCCCGCCGAGGTTCACGAGGACATCGTCGCCTCGGTCGATTTCTCCGAGGTCGAGCTCGCAGACGAGTTCACCGAGCCCCAGGTAGCCGTGACTCCCAACGGACTGCTCCCCATGGAGCCGCTGCCCATCGACGGGCGTTTGCGCAAGGCGGCCCTCCGCTTGCCCGACGAGATCGAGGAGGCCAGCGGCTTTACGCTCTTCGGCCGTCGTATCAAATCGCTCATCTACACCACCGATGTCGCGGTTATCCGCAACTCCAACGCCGACGCCGTCTTTGCGGTCTACCCTTTCACGCCGCAGCCCGCCATTACGCAGGCACTGTTGACCGTCGCCGAGTGCCCGGTCTTTGTAGGCGTGGGCGGCGGAACTACGACCGGCAAGCGCTCCGTGCAGATGGCAGCCGTCTCCGAGATGCAGGGCGCGGCGGGCTGCGTGGTCAACTCCCCCGCCACTGCCGAGATGGTCGAGCACATCACCAACATCGCCGACATCCCCGTCATCGCCACGGTCGTACGTTGCGACGATGATGCGCATGCCAAAGTGCGCGCCGGAGCCAAGATTCTCAACATCGCCGCCGGCAAAAACACACCCCAGGTCCTGCGTGAACTGCGCGAGCACTATCCCAATCTGCCGCTCATCGCACCGGGCGGCAAGACGCCCGAGAGCATTCGCGAGACCATCGCCGCCGGCGCCAACGCCATCATCTGGACGCCGCCTTCGGCCCAGCAGCTACAGGCCGACATGATGCAGCGTTATCGCAAGATGAAGGAAGACGCCACACCTGTCATCTCGCGCGACGATGTGCCCATTATCGACCAGGTCGCCGCCGCCGAGGTCAGCCAGGTCGAGAACATGAATCCCGACGTGCCGATTCCCGACGAAGTCATCGAGCGCGTCGCTTCGATCCACGAGCGCGTCGAAGAGCATCGCGCCAACCGCGGCCTCAAGCCGTCGCTGCACGGCTTCTTCTTCCGCGGAAAGAAACGCTAATCGTAACAGCAAGGCCCGCCCCACTGAACTGCGTCCCAAATCTTGGACGCCCTAAATAGCGACTAGGCCGCGAGGGCCTGATTCCGGAACTCCTCCGGGGTCAGGCCCTTCAATCTTACCTGCCTCCGGCTCGTGTTCCAGTGGACTATGTATTCCTCCAGGT
>DBEYUK010000006.1:0-5745 GCA_048181625.1 Collinsella sp.
ACCTGGAGGAATACATAGTCCACTGGAACACGAGCCGGAGGCAGGTAAGATTGAAGGGCCTGACCCCGGAGGAGTTCCGGAATCAGGCCCTCGCGGCCTAGTCGCTATTTAGGGCGTCCAAGATTTGGGACGCAGTTCAGTAGCACGGCGGGGCCAGCGGCAAGTCAAAAGACCATACGCCTACGGGCGAAGGACCACCAAACTGGGTTAGGCAGCCGGGCAGATCTTCTTGAAGAGCTCGATGACGTCGTCGAGCGTCGCCTCGCGCGGGTTGCCCGGGAAGCAAGCGTCGGCCATGGCGTCCTTGGCCAGAACCTCGATCTCGTCAGCCTTCATGGCGTCGCAGACGTGCGGGATATTCACGTCGGCAGAGAGCTGCTTGACGGCGGCGATAGCAGCATCGGCAGCCTCGTCGGTGCTCATGCCCGTGGTGTCAACGCCCATGGCAACGGCAACCTTGGCCAAGCGCTCGGCGCAAACCGGCTTGTTGAACTCCATGGCGATCGGTAGCAGCATGGCGCAAGCGACGCCGTGCGGGGTGTCGTAGTGAGCGGACAGGGTGTGAGCCATGGCGTGGTCGATGCCCAGGCCAACGTTGGAGAAGCCCATGCCGGCGACATACTGGCCAAGGGCCATGCCCTCGCGGCCGGAGCCGGGCTGGCCGGACTTGGCCTCGGCGACGGAGTCACGCAGGTTCTCGCTGATCAGCTTAATAGCCTCAAAGTGGAACATGTCAGAGAGCTCCCAGGCACCCTTGGTGGTGTAGCCCTCGATGGCGTGGGTCAGAGCGTCCATACCAGTGGAAGCGGTCAGGCCGGCGGGCATGGAGGCCATCATGTCGGGGTCGACGACGGCGACCTCGGGGGCGTCGTTGGTGTCGACGCACACGAACTTGCGGACCTTCTCGGGGTCGGTGATGACGTAGTTGATGGTCACCTCGGCGGCGGTACCGGCGGTCGTCGGCACGGCGATGGTGAACACGGCGTGGTTCTTAGTGGGAGCAACGCCCTCGAGGCTGCGGACATCGGCGAACTCGGGGTTGTTGATGATGATGCCGATGGCCTTGGCGGTGTCCATGGAGGAGCCGCCACCGATGGTCACGATAGCGTCAGCCTCGGCGGCCTTGAAGGCCTCGACGCCGTCCTTGACGTTCTGGATAGTGGGGTTGGGCTTGATCTCGGAGTAGAGGCTCCAAGCGATGCCGGCAGCGTCGAGCTCATCGGTCACCTTAGCGGTAACGCCAAACTTGACCAGATCGGGGTCGGAGCAGACGAAGATCTTCTTGTAGCCGCGACGCTGGAGCTCGCCGGGGATCTCCTTGATGGCGCCGGAACCATGATAAGAGATGGTATTGAGAACGAAACGATTAGCCATTGATAGCCTCCCATCGTGTGCAGGGCATCCATTACGCCCCACGCTATGAGTCCCATCCTAACGCTTTTGAAACAAAAAACGCGTGAGAACGTCAAAGGTGTTAAAGCGTTTCAACAGATGATGAAAAATAATGCGGCAAAGGGACAGCCCCTTTGCCGCATTAGGTTACTTTCGGCAGCCCTCTTTCCAAGCCTCGGCCGCAACCTTCCAGCGTAAGCGCAAGTCGCGCTCGCGGTCGATGAACATGATGGCAAACGCGACAAACAGCAGCAAACTCGCCACGACGATGGCGTGCAGCCCCATGCGCTCAATACACCAGTTGCCCAACACGGCGCCAAACACAAAGATAAAGATCACGCCAAAGTACAGCAGGCCGTTTTCCAAAAAGCCACGCCTGTGGGTGATGATGTAATCGTCCACGTTTTGCAGCGCGTTGCGCAAGTTGCCGATGCACATGGTCGTAGCGATACCGTGACCGTGAATCTTGCGGAAGCTCTCGACCTGCATGCCGCAGGCAAACGAGGTGAGGCAGTTGGCGAGCAGGTTGAAATTGCCGCCCGGGATAAAGCTCACGCCCAGCAAGATGACGGCTTCAAAGAACACCGTCACTTGGCGCCAGTGAATCACGCTGCCAAACCGTTCGTGTACCAGGTCGGCAAGCATAATGCCCACGGCAAACGACACCACGGGGAAGAAATAGCGTCCCGCCAGCTGCCAGTTGCCCTCCGAGATGCTTACACCCACGAGCAGGATGTTGCCCGTCTGCGCGTTGGCGAAAACATGATCGCGCCCAATGTACGAATACACATCCATAAAGCCACCGGCAAGCGCCAAGATGATGCCCAGCTCAATAGACTCCGATATCTGTTTGGCACGCTGCATCGTCGTGCATCCTCCTTGTTGACGACTCTCTCGTGCGTTGGCGGAAACATAGCCGCCGTTCATACTGTAACCCATTGACAACATGGCGTGCGCGCGAGACGGGTTCTCCAACGCGCAGATACACAGTCTGGAAACAAACGACACGCGCATCGACGCGTCAATCCGCCAGCTCATGTACTCCCCCAGTCTTTTTAGCCCCGTCCCAAAAAGACTGGTTACAATTACGTGCAGCATACAGACACCGGGAGGGATCGTGGCAAAAAAGCCTCAGCACGCTCAGAACAGCGAACGCGGACAGCAGGGCAAACAGGGCCAGCAGCAAAAGCGCGGCGGCAAGGCGCAGGCCACGGTCTCCCGCACCAAGCATTCCCAAGCGACGCCCGCCCGCCCCTGGCGTCCGGGCCGCGATAAATTCCTCCCCGTCAGTCGTGCCGACATGGATGCGCGCGGCTGGGACCAGTGCGACTTTGTCTACATCTGCGGCGACGCCTACGTGGACCATCCAAGCTTTGGCATGGCCATCATCAGCCGTGTCCTCGACGCGCACGGCTACAAAGTGGGCATCATCTGCCAACCCGACTGGACCGACCCCGCCAGCATCACTGTGCTCGGTGAGCCGCGCCTGGGCTTTCTCGTCAGTGCCGGCAACATGGACTCCATGGTCAACCACTATTCGGTGACCAAGCACCGCCGCCACACCGACGCCTATACCCCCGGCGGCGAGGAGGGCCGCCGTCCCAATCGTGCCGTCACGGTCTACGGCAACCTCATTCGCCAGACGTTCAAGGACGCTCCCATCATTATCGGCGGCATCGAGGCAAGCCTGCGCCGCCTGGCCCACTACGACTACTGGCAGGACAAACTCAAGCGCTCGGTACTGCTCGACTCGGGCGCCGACATCCTCATCTACGGTATGGGCGAGCACGCGGTTGTCGAGATCGCCGACGCGCTCGACGCGGGGCTGCCCGTCGATCAGATCACCTATATCAACGGCACCGTTTACCGCACGGGTTCGCTCGACGAGGTCTACGACTACGACCTGCTGCCCAGCTGGGACGACCTTGCCGCCGACAAGCTCAACTACGCCCGCAGCTTTAACGTGCAGCAGCAGAATATGGACCCCATCACCGGGCATCGCCTGGTAGAGCCATATCCCAACAGCGTGTACGTGGTGCAGAACCCGCCGTCGGCAACACTCACCACCGACGAGATGGACGAGGTTGCCGAACTCCCCTACGCACGCGATTGGCATCCCGACTACGACGCGGCAGGCGGCGTGCCGGCCTTTGCTGAGATCAAGTTTTCCATTAGCTCCAACCGCGGCTGTTTTGGCGAGTGCTCGTTTTGCGCGCTCACCTTCCACCAGGGCCGCGTGTTGCAGATGCGCAGCCACGACTCGATCATGCGCGAGGCCGAGCTGCTCACGCGCGATCCCGAGTTTAAGGGCTACATCAACGACGTGGGTGGACCGACGGCCAACTTTAGCCGTCCCGCCTGCGACAAGCAGCTCAAGCACGGCGTGTGCAAGAACAAGCGCTGCCTGTGGCCGAGCGTGTGCAAGAACATGGTGGTCGACGAGACCGGCTACACGCAGCTGCTGCGCGACCTGCGCCAGCTGCCGGGCGTCAAGAAGGTCTTCGTCCGCAGCGGCATCCGCTTTGACTACACCATGGCCGATTCCTCGGACGAGTTTTTGCGCGAGCTGCTGGAACACCATGTCTCGGGCCAGTTGCGCGTAGCGCCCGAGCACGTGAGCGACGCGGTACTGTCCGTGATGGGCAAGCCGAGCCGAGCTGTCTACGACGCATTCTGCCGTAAATTTGAACGCTTGAATCGCGAATACGGACTCAAGCAGTACGTGGTGCCGTATCTGATCTCGAGCCACCCCGGCTCGACCATGAAGGAAGCCGTGGACCTTGCCGAGGCCGTGCGCGACATGGGCTACATGCCCGAGCAGGTGCAGGACTTCTACCCCACACCGTCCACCATGTCGACGTGCATGTACTACACCGGCGTGGACCCGCGCACCATGAAACCGATCTATGTGGCGCGCGACCCGCACGAGAAGGCCATGCAGCGCGCGCTCATCCAGTATCGCAAGCCCGAGAACTACAAGCTGGTACGCGAGGCGCTGGAAAAGGCTGGCCGTCGCGACCTGATCGGCTACACCAAGCATTGCCTGATCCGTCCCGTGCCGCCGCGCCCGGGCGAGACGTCTGCCGGCGGCGGGCATGGCACCGGCAAGAAGGGCGGTAAGGCCCACGGCGGCGCTGGTGGTGCCGGCAAGGGACCTAAGGGCAGCAAGGGATACGGCGGTATGTCCCGCGCGCAGAACACTGCCGGTCGCAATCGCGCGGCACAGGGGCGTCAGGGCGCCAACGGAGGCGGACGTCGCAACTAGGGCAATGGCGCGCTCGCTGCGTCCATCCCACACGCGTGGCGCAGCGAGCGCATTGCCTCAACGAGGATGACGCCGGCGATAGCGACCGTGACTACCGCGTCGAGCGGGGTGTTCACAAACCAGAGCAACGTCATGAGGTACGACCCGGCATTAAAGGCAAAGTGCAGCAGGATCGTGTAGCGGAGCTTTCCGGTCGTCACGAACACCCAACCAAAAATGAGGCCGGCAGCGCCCGCGTAGCAGCCCTGCACCCAGTTCATGTGCATAAAGCCGAAGACCGCCGCCTGCAGCACGATTGCCGCGGCGACGCCCCAGGTACTCGGGGCCGCCCAGGGCACCATGGCGCCGTCTTGCGCGTTCGCGCGGCGCCGGCGCTTCCAGAGCGAACGGCACTGTGGATTAAACGCACGCAGCAAAAACTCAAAGATGATGCCGCGCACCAGCAGTTCCTCGCAAAACGGCGCGCCAAGCACCGTAGTCAGGACGGCAAGAAGGCTGGTATCGCCCATGCCCGTTTCCTCGACGAGCTCGCTATAGTCTGCCGCGACCTCGGGCAGCAGCGACAGCACGCCGTCGCATAGGTAGCTAATGACCACCTGCATGGATAGGCCGATCACAACAACGCAGGCAAGGCGCTTCCATGCCGCGCTTGCTCCCCCACCGAGCGGGCGCTCGCCTTGCCGGCGCGCCATGAAGGAGCGGGGCCACAGATAACGCCACCACAGCAGCGCCATCAAAAATGACGCCGTCTGAGCGGCAGCCTGGAACCATTGGATATCGAGATTGTCGATCGGATAGCCCGTCAGCACCGACACGGCATCGAGAACTGAAAACAGAACCATGCTCAGGGCAATATCGGCAGCAACAACACCAAAACAGGCAAGCGCCCAAATCATCGCATTGAGCATGCCAACCTCCTCAAAACCCGGCACTTAGGGACGTTCCTTAACTGCCGGCACAGACGATATGAGCAGGACATAAAAACATTGAGAGCCCCTGCTGCATGAAAGACCGCGGATTAGGCCGACAATGGTGAGTGTCTAATTCAGCCGCGGCGGCCACGCCGCATTCATGGAAGGGGCTCCCAT
>DBEYUK010000007.1:0-33171 GCA_048181625.1 Collinsella sp.
TCTACCTGCGGGAACGATAGGCAACCGGACACACATTCTGTCCGAGCGGTTAAAAGCGGGCACGGAATTTAAACGGCTGAAAAAGGGGCATCGACCTGCGCCGATGCCCCCAACGTGGACACACATTTTGTCCTATAAGCCTATCTGGCATCCTCGATATCTAAAAGGAAAACCCCACAGCCCATGCGAGCTGCGGGGTTTTCCTTGTGCCTCCGATGCGAAATAAATCGCTCAGATATTACTGATAATCGACGACGTCGATCCAGTTCTTCAGGAACTCATCGTTCACGTTGCGCTTACGAGCGAGCTCGGAAGCGGCGACGATGCTCGTCCACTGACGCACGACCTGCATGGGCATGTCGGCGCGGTCGCAGTAGAGCTCCAGGTAGGCCTCAGCCTGATCCTTGCTGTTGAGGGCAAAGAGCAGGTAGGTGGTGGCAACGTCGGCAGCAGGGTAGCCCTGGGTGGCGTGTGCCCAGTCGCACACATAGAGCTGGCCGTCGTCGCTGACGATGACGTTGGAGGGGTTGAAGTCGCCGTGGCAGACCTTGAACTCCTTGGTCATGCCGTCCAGACGCTCCTGAAGGTTGTAGCGCGTGGTGGCATTGAGCTGATCAAGGCTGTCGATCATGCGGGCGTACTTGTCGCGCTGACGGTTGAGCAGCGGGGAGGTGTAGCCGTGGATCTCGATCTGGAGGTCGACGAACATCTCGAGGTACTCACCAAAGCGCTGGGGCTCGGCAGTCATCTTCTCGGCAAGGGTGGTGCCCGGAACCTTCTCGGTCACGAGCGCCCAGCCGTTGGCGTTCTCGAGCTGGGAAACCTCGAGCGCCTTGGGGCTGCGGATGCCGCACTCATTGATGCGGGCAAGATTCAAAGCCTCGTTGAACACGTCGGAGACAGGCTTGGTCTCGTTAAAGACCTTGACAATCTTGTCGCCCAGGTCGTAAACGACCTTGTTGCCACGGCGGACGAGCTCGGTCTTGGAATCGGGTAGCAGCATGGTTGCATCCTTTCAACGATGCGATAGAAGCGACGGCGGGGGTGTGTGAAACACCCGTGCACCCCCGCCGTTAAAAACCGTGCTAAAACTAGCAGACGGCGTAATCCTGGGGCTCGCGGCCGTAGTAGGCGTCCAGGTAGAGCTCCTTGATCTCGCTCATGAGCGGGTAGCGCGGGTTGGCGCCGGTGCACTGGTCGTTGAATGCCTGCTCGGTCATTTCGTCGAGGGTGTCGAGGAAGTACTGCTCGTCAACACCGTAGTCGGCGATGGTCTTCTTGACGCCGATGAAGTCCTTGAGCTCCTCGAGCTTCGTGATGAAGTTCTCGAAGACCTCCTTGTCGTCCTTGCCCTCGATGCCGCAGTACTTGGCCATCTCGGCGTAGTTGTGCAGCGCGTTGGGGTATGGATACTGGGAGAAGGTACCCATCTTGACGGGAGCCTCGGCGGCGTTGTAGCGCATGACGCGGGTCAGGATGACAGCGTTTGCGAGGCCGTGGGGCAGGTGATGGAAGGCGCCGAGCTTGTGGGCCATGGAGTGGTTGAGGCCCAGGAAGGCGTTGGCGAAGGCCATACCGGCCATGCAGGAGGCGTTGTGCATCTCCTCGCGGGCGTGCGGGTCCTTGGCGCCGTTCGTGAAGCTGGAGGGCAGGTTCTCGAAGACGAGCTTGGCAGCGCGCTCGGAGAGGCCCTTGGTGTAGTCGGAAGCCATGATGGAGACGTAGGACTCGATGGCATGGGTCATGACGTCGATGCCGGAGGCAGCGGTCAGGCCGCGCGGGGCGGTCATGCAGTTGTCGGCGTCGACGATAGCCATGTTGGGGAGCAGCGCGTAGTCGGCGAGCGGCCACTTGATGCCGGTCTCCTTGTCGGTGATGATGGCGAACGGCGTGCACTCGGAGCCGGTACCCGAAGAGGTCGGGACGGCGACGAAGTAGGCCTTCTTGCCCATCTCGGGGAAGGTGAAGATACGCTTGCGGATGTCCATGAAGTCCATGGCCATGTCCTCAAACTTGCACTCGGGGTGCTCGTACATCATCCACATGATCTTGCCGGCGTCCATAGCGGAGCCACCGCCGACGGCGATGATGACGTCCGGCTCAAAGAGAGCCATCTGCTTGGCGCCGCGACGTGCGCACTGCAGCGACGGATCGGGCTCGACGTCGTAGAAGCAGTCGTGGGCGATGCCCATCTCGTCGAGCTTGGCCTCGATGGCGCGGGTGTTGCCATTCTTGAAGAGGAACTGGTCGGTGACGATGAAGGCGCGCTTCTTGCCCATGACGTTGCCCAGCTCGTCGAGGGCGACGGGCGTGGAACCCTTCTTGAAGTAGACCTTCTCGGGAGCGCGGAACCACAGCATGTTCTCACGGCGCTCGGCCACAGTCTTAACGTTGATCAAGTGCTTCACCCCAACGTTCTCGGAGACGGAGTTGCCGCCCCAGGAGCCGCAGCCCAGGGTCAGAGACGGCTTCATGCCAAAGTTGTACAGGTCACCGATGCCGCCGTGCGAGGACGGGGTGTTGATGACGATACGGCAGGCCTTCATGACGTGCTCGAACAGGCTGATCTTCTCGGCCTGAGCGGGGTGCACGTACAGAGAGGCGGTGTGGCCCGGGCCACCGGCGAGCACCAGGTGCTCGGCCTTGTCGACGGCCTCCTGGAAGTCCTTGGCGTGGTACATGGCCAGGACCGGGGAGAGCTTCTCGTGGGAGAACTCCTCCTTGGCGGGGTCGGTGGAAGTGACCTCGGCGATCAGGATCTTGGTCTTGGCGGGAACCTCGATGCCGGCGAGCTCGGCGATCTTGGCAGCGGCCATGCCGGGGATGCGGTGATCGAGAGCGCCGTTCTTGAACATGGCGGCACGCAGGGCCTCCATCTCGGCACCCTGCTTGACGAAGTAGCAGCCGCGCTTCTGGAACTCAGCCTTAACCTGGTCATAGATGCTGTCGATGACAGTCACGGACTGCTCGGAAGCGCAGATCATGCCGTTGTCGAAGGTCTTGGAGTGGATGATGGAGTTGACGGCGAGCAGCACGTCGGCGGTGTCGTCGATGACGACCGGGGTGTTACCGGCGCCAACGCCCAGGGCGGGCTTGCCCGAGGAGTAAGCGGCCTTGACCATGCCCGGGCCACCGGTGGCGAGGATGATGTCGACGTCGCGCATGACCATGTTGGTCAGCTCGATGGAGGGGACATCGACCCAGCCGATGATGCCCTCGGGGGCGCCGGCCTTGACGGCGGCGTCAAGCACGAGCTTGGCGGCGGCGATGGTGCACTTGGCGGCAGCCGGGTGCGGGGAGATGATGATGGCGTTGCGGGTCTTCAGGCAGATCAGCGTCTTGAAGATCGCGGTGGAAGTGGGGTTGGTCGTCGGGATGACGGCGCCCACGATGCCGATGGGCTCGGCGATCTTGGTGATGCCGTAAGCCTCGTCGCGCTCCAGGACACCACAGGTCTTGGTGTTCTTGTAAGCGTTGTAGATGTACTCTGCGGCGTAGTGGTTCTTGATGACCTTGTCCTCAAGAACGCCGCGGCCGGTCTCCTCGATGGCCAACTTCGCCAACGGGATACGAGCCTTGTTGGCGGCCATGGCGGCCTCATAGAAGATCTTGTCGACCTGCTCCTGCGTGTACGTAGCAAAAAGCGCCTGGGCCTCTCGCATCTGAGCGAGCTTAGCCTCAAGCGCCTCTACGTTGTCCACAATTGCGGGAGTAGTGTTTTCCGGTGACTTTTTCACCATTTGTGTCTCCTTGCGATCGGAGATTTACCCTACGCCTTGCATGATAGCAAGAAATTATTCGGTGAACGGTAAGATTCCCGTAAAAGGCACACTAAAACGCTTCAATAAACTGAAACGCTTTAACTAAAACTATCTGCCTGCTGCATCGCCCCGCTCATTGGGGACAGACTTACATGAGTGCTTTCACTCATTGGGGACAGACATCGATTTGCCATTTTGCCGTTCTTGACCTATTTTTGCCGCTCATTGGATATAAATAGGTCACAGGCTCAGCATTTCGCGTTCCTTCTCTCCTTTTAGGTGTTGCCTGTTCAGTTTTTGAAAGGAGAGATTATGCCCCGATGCGCCCGCGCCGTTTCGCTCACCGGCTATTACCACGTCTTTGACCGTGGTAACTCTAAACAGATTATTTTTGAAGATGACTCCGACCGCTATCGTTTCCTATCGGATTTCTCGGACAGGTTTGCGCGCCATGAAGTGGCGGTTTTGGCTTGGTGCCTTATGGACAACCACTTTCATTTGATGGTTGATGATCCGTTCGACAATCTTTCAAAGGCGATGCAGTGCGCATTGACGGCATATGCTAAGTATTTCAATGGGAAAACGGGGAGAACGGGGCATCTCTTTGATAATCGCTATTCGCGGGTCGCTGTTGAGTCGGACACGCAAGCGGTGCAACTGCTCGACTATATCCATCTCAATCCCGTGAAAGGTGCGCTCGACTCACTCGAGGCGTACCGCTGGTCAAGCTACAAGGCATATGAGCTGGGCTATGATCCCTTTGACATCTGTGATGCGGCCCCTATGCTCGATATTGTCGGAGGCTCCCGTTGCTATTGCGAGCATCTCAAGGAAGTTGCCGAGCGCATCTGGTCAGTGGAGGTTCTTCCACGCCGGCGGATCCCCGATGAGGAGGTCCTTTCCATTGCGCGCGAAGTGCTTCCGAGCATAGATCCTGCGATGCTCAAGGCCCTGCCACGCCCCGATCGCGATGCCTGTCTGCTGAGGCTCAGGCGGGCGCATCTCACGGTCAAGCAAATTGCCCGTATCACCGGCATCGGCGCCACAAGCGTAACCAAGGCCACCGCGGGCTGGAACGAGGCGGCGTGAGGTACGTACTGGTGGCGATCGAAGCGCCGTGAATTCGTCGATGCACTGTGAGCTTTGGAAAGCACTCATCTAAGTCTGTCCCCAATGCGTGAAAACACTCATGTAAGTCTGTCCCCAATGAGTGCAAAAAGGCGCCCTCCGTAGGGGAGGGCGCCTTTGGTAAGTTCTATGTGAACGCGAGGTCTTTGACCCGGAGAGTCCGAGGTACTTGTTGGTAAGACCTTATTTAGGAGCGCGCAACCTTGCCAGACTTGAGGCAGGTGGAGCAAACGTTCATCTTGCGACGGTGACCATCGACGACGACGTAGACGCGCTGGATGTTGGGGCGGAACTTACGGTTGGTGACGCGGTGAGAGTGGCTGATGGAGCGACCGGCAACGGGGTGCTTACCGCAAACTTCGCAAACTTTGGACATAACTGACCCTCCTTGGGCGACAAACGAACATGTCGCGTTAACAAACAAGCCTGAACTATAGCACAGAAGCAGCTCCCTGTGCGTAATCTACACAGAGATATTCCTCTTTTGGCGATAGTGCTCACGCCACGGCCCTGGACGTAGATCCGATTTGCGTGCAGCAGAGGGGATTATGCCAGCTCGTGCGTGCGTTTTCAAGCTCGTCCCACAAATATATATAGGTTTATGGAGCATTGGGCTCCGTTTACGGATTGCTCTGTATTTATGCTCGCAATTAAGCTCGAGGTTGGCTACACTATCCCTTGACCATTAAAGGGGTACGAGATACCCACATGGAATTACATTGCTGCCAAAGAGCAGCCCTTCCTGTGGGTGTCTGGTCCGCTTTGAGCGGTCGGGCATCTATTTTTTTGACTGTGTCAGCAGTCAAGACATGTGAGGAAGGAGATCGATGGGCACGACTTCCCCCAAGGCGGTCATCATGGACGAGACCGCCGTCAATCGAGCGATGACCCGCATCGCGCACGAGATTCTCGAGCGCAACGAGGGCTGTGAAGACCTCGCTCTGGTCGGCATCGTCACGCGCGGCGACCTTCTGGCAAAGAAGCTCGCCGAGGAGATCAAGGAGATCGAGGGCGTCGACGTTCCGCTCGGCAGCCTGGACATCAGCTTCTACCGCGATGACTATGCGACCAATTTCGCTCCCGCGATCCACGCTACCAACATTCCCTTCAGCGTTGACGGCAAGCGCGTCGTGCTGGTGGACGACATCCTGTATACGGGCCGTACCATCCGCGCCGCTCTCGACGCCGTTATGGACCTGGGCCGTCCGAGCCGCATCGAGCTGGCAGTCCTCGTTGACCGCGGCCACCGCGAGCTCCCCATCTCGCCGGACTTTGTCGGCAAGAACGTTCCCTCGTCGCATGAGGAGAACGTTCACCTATATATGAAGGAAGTCGACGGCCACACCGCCGTCGAGATTAACGACGTCGCGCCGGGTTCCCACGTGGGCTCCGCGCCGCTGGGAGGTGAGTAGTACCGTGGCGTTCAACCATAAGCATCTGATCGACATTACCGAGTACTCCGAAGAGGATATCAAGCTCATCCTCGAGACCGCCAAGGCGTTCTCCGAGGTCAACGAGCGTGCCATCAAGAAGGTCCCCACGCTCAAGGGCAAGACCATCGTCAACATGTTCAACGAGCCCTCGACGCGCACCCGCAGCTCTTTCGAGCTCGCCGAGAAGCGTCTTTCGGCCGACAGCCTTAACTTTGGCGGCTCCTCGACCTCCACGGTCAAGGGCGAGAGCCTTGTCGACACCGTCGAGACCCTCAACGCCTATAAGATCGACTGCATCGTCGTGCGCGACAAGCACGCCGGCGCTCCCTACATCGTCACGCAGAACTCGCCCGCAAGCGTCATCTGCGCCGGTGACGGCAAGCACAACCATCCTACGCAGGCCCTGCTCGACCTGTACACCATCTGGGAGCACAAGGGTGATTTCCACGGTCTGAAGGTCGCCGTCGTCGGCGATATCGCCCACTCCCGTGTTTGCGGCTCGCTGATCCCCGCTCTTAAGATCATGGGCTGCGAGACCTACGCCGTCGCCCCCGGCACGCTGCTGCCGCCGTCGCCCGAGGTCCTGGGCTGCGACCACGTGACGAGCGACCTCGATTCCGTCCTGCCCGAGCTGGACGTCGTCTACATGCTGCGCGTGCAGCAGGAGCGCCTCGAGGGTGCCCCGTTCCCGACCATTCGCGAGTACCACAAGCTCTTCGGCCTGACCAAGGACCGCGAGAAGCTCATGAAGCCCGACGCGATCATCTGCCACCCGGGCCCCATCAACCGCGGCGTCGAGTTCGACTCCTATATGGCCGACCACCCGCAACGCTCCGTCATCCTGGAGCAGGTCTACGCCGGTATCTGCGTGCGTATGGCTATCCTGTATCTGCTGCTTGGAGGTGCCGATAATGGCCTTGCTTCTTAAGAATGCCCACGTCGTCGACCCGTCCGTCGAGCTTGACGGTGTCGTTGACGTCCTGATTGACGGCGACAAGATCGCCGAGGTCGGCGAGAATCTCGCCGTCGAGGGAGCCGAGGTCCGCGACCTTTCCGGCAAGTACCTCGTCCCCGGCCTGGTGGATATGCACGTTCACCTTCGCGAGCCCGGCTACGAGGTCAAAGAGGACATCGAGAGCGGCACCCGCGCGGCTGCCAAGGGCGGTTTTACCGGCGTGTGCTCCATGCCCAACACCGATCCCGTCACCGATAACGGCACCGTCGTGGAGTTCGTCAAGTCCCGCGCTGCCGAGGTCGGTCACTGCCGCGTCTATCCGTCGGGCGCCATGACCCGCGGTCTTAAGGGCGAGGCCATGTCCGAGATGGGCGATATGGTCGCCCACGGCGCCGTCGCCTTCACCGACGACGGTCGCGGCGTGCAGGGCGCGGGTATGCTCCGTCGTTGCATGGACTACGGCAAGATGTTCGGCAAGGTCTTTATGAGCCACTGCCAGGACGAGGACCTGGTCGGCCACGGCCAGATCAACGAGGGCAAGGTCTCGACCCGTCTGGCTCTCGAGGGTTGGCCGGCTGCCGGCGAGGAGCTCCAGATCGCCCGCGACATCGAGATCGCCAAGCTGACTGGTGCCAAGCTGCACATCCAGCACATCTCCACCGCCCATGGTCTGGAGATCGTGCGTGCCGGTAAGGCCGCTGGCGTTCAGGTTACCTGCGAGGCCACCCCGCACCACATGTTCCTGACCGAGAACGACCTGGACGAGACCTACAACACCTCGCTCAAGGTCAACCCGCCGCTGCGTACCGAGGAGGATGCCGAGGCCATCCGTCAGGGCGTCATCGACGGCACCGTCGACGCTATCGTCACCGATCACGCTCCCCACACCCCGTGGGAGAAGGCCCGCGAGTTCGAGCTTGCGCCCTTTGGCATGATCGGCCTCGAGACCTCGCTGTCGCTCGTACTCACCGAGCTGGTCAACACGGGCAAGATGAGCATGGGCCGTATGGTCGAGCTCATGGCCATCAAGCCGCGTGAGATCCTGGGCCTCGACCAGGTTCAGGTCAAGGCGGGCTCCGTTGCCGACCTGACCGTGTTCGACGCGTCCGCCACCTGGACGGTGGGCGAGGACGGTTACGAGTCGCGCGCCGAGAACTCCGGTTTTGCCGGCCGCACGCTCACCGGTCGTGCCACCGATGTGTTTGTCGGCGGTAAGCAGACGCTTGCCGACGGCTGCATCTGCTAGCATAGCCTTATCGCTTTTGTGCGCGGCGCCCTTGCGGTGCCGCGCTTTCTGTTCGTTTTGACCATGCAACCGCATGGGGGATTGGAGCGTCTATGCCCACACCTTCCACTGCACGCATGCACGACTTCGAGGTCGTCTCGAACCGGGAGATCGCCGACGGCATCTTCTCGCTCGTCATCTCGGCCCCCAAGCTTGCAAGTGCGCTCAAGCCCGGCCAGTTTGTGAACATTGCCGTGCCCGGCGATGCTTCCTCGCTGCTTCGCGTGCCCCTGAGCTTCTATCGCTCCGACGCCGAGGCCGGCACTGTCGAGCTGTGGTACGCCGTCGTGGGCGACGACACCCGTCGCCTGTCGCAGATGGCCCCCGGCTCCAAGTCCAACCTGTTGGGCCCTGGCGGCCGCGGCTGGCTTGTTCCCGAGGGCACCAGGAAGGCGCTGCTCGTGGCGGGCGGCATCGGTGTTCCGCCCGTGCTGTGCCTTGCCGGCAAGCTTGCCGAGCAGGGTGTGGCCGTCGACGTGTGCCTGGGTTTTGGCACCGCTTCCAAGGCCGTGGGCATCGATGAGTTCCGCGCGCTGGGCGCCACGGTCAACGTTTGCACCGACGACGGCTCGCTCGGCACGCACGGCTTCTGCACCGATCCTGCCGCCGAGCTGCTCGGCGAGGGCGGTTATGACTACGTCGCCAGCTGCGGTCCCGCCGTCATGATGAAGAAGGTCGCCGCCGCTGCCGCCGAGGCCGGTGCGTACTGCGAGGTGTCCCTCGAGCGCATGATGAGCTGTGGCTTTGGCGCCTGCAACACCTGCAATGTCGAGACGGTCGACGGTATGAAGGGCGCCTGCATGTGCGGCCCCGTGTTCGATGCTTCCAAGGTGGTGGTCTTCTAGTGGGTACCGTGAACATGGCCGTCGATTTCGGCGGCGTCAAGATGCAGAACCCCATCAACACCGCAGCCGGTACCTTTGGCTACGGTTGGCAGTTCCAGAACTTCTTTGATGTTTCCCAGCTGGGCGCCATCACCACCAAGGGTTGCGCTGCCGAGCCCTGGCCCGGCAACCCCGCGCCCCGCATGGCCGAGATCCCCGGCGGTATGATCAACTCCGTGGGCCTTCAGAACCCCGGCGTGGCCGCCTTTGCCCGCGAGTCCGGTCCGTGGCTCGAACAGCTGTCCAAGGACGGCTGCCAGGTCATCTGTCAGGTTGCCGGCCACTCCGTCGAGGAGTTTGTCCGCGCGCTCGAGATGTATGTCGAGCTGTGCCCCTGGGCTGCCGGCTACGAGATCAACGTCAGCTGCCCCAATATTGCCGCCGGCGGTGCCGCCATGGGCTCCTCGCCCGAGGGCGCCTCTGCCGTTATGGCTGCCTGCCGTAAGGTGACCGATAAGCCGCTGTTCGTAAAGATGGCTCCGGTTAACGTTGCCGAGATTGCCAAGGCTCTCGAGGCCGCCGGCGCCGACGGCCTTTCGGTCATTAACTCCATCCAGGGCATGGCCATCGACGTCCATACCCGCAAGTCCCGCGTGGCCAAGCCCAAGGGCGGCCTTTCGGGCCCGCTGTGCCACCACATCGCCGTGCGCATGGTCTGGGAGGTCGCTCAGGCCGTCGATATCCCCATCAACGGCGTCGGCGGTGTCATGACCGGCGAGGATGCGGCCGAGTTTATCCTGGCCGGCGCCACCTGCGTGTCGGTCGGCATGGCCAACTTCGTCGATCCGTGCGCTTCGCTCAAGATCGCGCACGAGCTCGAGGCCTGGGCTGAGTCCCAAGGCGTGAAGGACATCAACGAACTGGTAGGTGCTTTCGAATGCTAGAGACCGATGCCCGCGACCGCGTAATCGTCGCTCTCGACTGCGACCGCGAGCGTGCGCTCGAGCTCGCCCACGAGCTTTCGGGCCATGCCGCCTGGCTCAAGGTTGGCATGACGCTCTATTACGCTGAGGGCCCCGAGATCGTCAAGACCTTTAAGGACCTGGGCTTTAAGGTCTTCCTTGACCTCAAGTTCCATGATATTCCGCATCAGGTTCGCGGTGCCGCCCGTTCGGCCTCGCTTGCCGGTGCCGACCTGCTCTCGGTTCACGGCTTGGGTTCGGGCGCCATGCTCGCTGCCTGCCGCGAGGGTGCCGAGGAGGCGCGCGAGGACCGCGCCAAGCTCGTCGCCATCACCGTGCTCACGAGCATGAATCAGGATGCCTTGAGCGAGATCGGCGTCGAGTCGCCCGTGGCCGAGGAGGCCGCCCGCCTGGCAAAGCTCGCTCAGGCCAACGGCATCGATGGCATCGTGTGCTCGCCGATGGAGGCTCACGACATGCGTGAGCTGCTGGGTCCTGATGCCCTGATCGTGACTCCGGGTGTGCGTCCGGTGGGTGCCACCCTTGGTGACCAGTCCCGCGTGGCGACGCCTTCCCAGGCTATCGAGCGTGGCGCAAGCCACATTGTGGTGGGCCGTCCCATCACCGGTGCCGACGATCCGGTTGCCGCCTTTGACGCCATCGTCGCTGAGCTGGTCGAAAACGTCGCGTAAAAGATTCCCCTAAGTCACCACTTTTGGGTTTCATTAGCACAAAATAGCCCCTGTGCCTGCGTAAACTTTCCCATCCTTTGTGTGGAATCGCAGGTCAGGGGCTTAACTTTGGGCGCAGTATATTGCACTTTTTGCGGGTATCGTCTAACCTATGGAACCGCGATTGGGCATTTTGTACGTTCTACGTGCTAAAATGCCAATTATTGAATCAGATATAACCCAACTATTTGGAGGTACGAATGGCACTCCCTCAGCTTACCGATGAGCAGCGCAAGCAGGCTCTTGAGAAGGCTGCTGCCGCACGTCACGCCCGCGCTGAGCTTCGCGAGCAGATCAAGAAGGGCGAGAAGTCCCTCGAGTCCGTGCTCAACTCCGATGACCCCATCGCTTCCCGCATGAAGGTTTCCACCCTCATCGAGTCTCTCCCTGGTTATGGCAAGGCCAAGGCCGCCAAGATTATGGAGGAGCTCGGTATCTCCGCTACCCGTCGCGTCCAGGGCCTCGGCGTCCGTCAGCGCGAGCAGCTCCTCGAGCAGCTGACCAAATAAGTGAGCGCTCAGGATTCCAAGCTCTTTGTGATTTCTGGACCGTCAGGCGCAGGGAAGGGTACGCTCGTCACTCGTGTGCGCGAGCGCCGCTCGAACCTGGGCCTGACGGTTTCGGCTACCACGCGAGCACCACGCAAAGGTGAGGTCGACGGCGTCAACTACTTTTTTCTGACGCGCGAGGAGTTCGACCGACGCGTGGTAAACGGCGAGTTTGTTGAGTGGGCCGAGGTCCACGGTAACTGCTACGGCACGTTGGTGAGCGAGGTCACATCCAAGCTCGCCTCGGGCGCGTCTCTGATTTTGGAGATCGATGTCCAGGGCGCCCTGCAGGTGAAGGAGCGTTTCCCCGAGGCCGTGCTGATCTTTATCAAGCCGCCTTCGCTTGAGGTGCTCCGCGAGCGTCTAGTCGGTCGCGGTACCGAGACGCCCGAGACGATTGAGCTGCGTATGGCAAACGCCGCCGATGAGCTTGCCCTTGCCGACCGCTACGACGACGTCGTGGTAAATGACGATCTCGACCGCGCGACCGATGAGCTCGTTCGCGTTCTCGATATGCATGAAAGGATCTGAGGTCCGTGTCCGTTGTAAAGCCTTGCATTGACGATCTTCTGGAGAAGACCGATCACAACCGCTTCCTGCTCGCTTCGCTTGCCTCCAAGCGCGCCTGCGACATCAATAGCATGCTGCGTGGCCAGCACAACCGCGTGCTTGCCGTCCAGGATGTCGATGACATCACCATCGGGCTTTCCGGTGCCGACACCATCTCGATGGCTATGGACGAGATTGTCGACGGCGACATCTCTTACGACGAGGCCCGTTACGAGAAGGCGCTCGGCCACAAGGTTGCTGAAGCCTAAATGGCGGCTCGCGTCTGCCTGGTCCACTATCACGAGGTTGGACTGAAGGGTAAGAACCGTGCACATTTTGAGCATATCCTCATGGATAACATCAAGGCGGCCTTGGCCGCCTTTTCCGTGAATGCCGTGTCTCGAATTTCCGGTTATATCCTCGTGACCTTTAACGAGCATCAGGCCGACGAGGCGGCGCGTGTCATTCGCACCGTTCCCGGCGTTGCTCGTGTGTCTTTGGCGTATCACACCAATCGCGACCCTCAGGAGTACTGTGCCGCCGCCGTGAAGGCGCTGCGCGAGTTTGGTTCCTTCGATTCGTTTAAGGTGCACGCCAAGCGCTCCAATACCGATTATGAGCTCACCTCGATTGACATCAATCGTCAGGTGGGCGAGGTGCTGTGCGAGGCCTTCCCCGATAAAAAGGTTCAAATGCACGACCCCGATGCGATGGTGCACGTACTGGTGGTCCAGGGTAGCGTTTATGTGTACGCGCGCTCCGAGCGCGGCGTGGGCGGTCTGCCGGTGGGTTCTGCCGGCAAGGTCGTGACGCTGCTGTCGTCGGGTATTGATTCTCCGGTGGCAACCTGGATGCTCGCGCGTCGCGGCGCGGTGTGCGTGCCGGTACATTTCTCAGGTCGTCCGCAGACGCCCGACACGAGCGAGTATTTGGTGCAGGACATCATCCGTGCGCTTGAGCCGGGTGTCCAGATCGGCCGCCTGTACGTGGTGCCGTTTGGCGACTGCCAGCGTGAGATTTCGGTCACCTGTCCCAGCAACCTGCGCGTGATCATGTATCGCCGCATTATGTATTCGGTTGCCGAGCGCATTGCACACATCGAGGGCGCCAAGGCCATCGTGACGGGCGAATCGCTTGGACAGGTTGCCTCCCAAACGCTTGAGAATATCATGGCCGTTAACGAGGCCGTGAAGATCCCCGTGTTCCGTCCTCTCATCGGTTCGGACAAGCAGGAGATTATCGCGCGTGCCGAAGAGATCGGTACCTTCGATATCTCGACCGAGGCCGCTCCCGACTGCTGCACGCTCTTTATGCCGCGCCGCCCCGAGACGCACGCCAAACTCGATGCCGTGCATGAGGCGTGGGAGTTGTTCGATCACGAGGAGATGATTGAGCGCTTGCTCAGACAGACCGAGTACATCGATTTTGAGAGCAACACGTATAAGGCCCCTAAGACCTTAAAACGCAAACATTCGGAGCTTGCTCCGCGTGAGATTTACCAAGATCACGAGTAAATTTGTGCATAGACCGACGATGCGCTTGCATCGTCGGTCTTTTGCTATCTGGGCATTTTGCGGCTAAGTGTTCATTTGCTGACGCGTGCCTGAATAAATGGACAGATTTGTGCAAGGTTTTGGTCAGCTTTTGGTTTGACCGCCAAAACCGGTTTTGGGGCGTGGCTGTTGCGGAACTCCTTTCCTGACACGATGTTGTTGGGAGGTTTTGCTATGGCGCAGCGCGAACAACACGAACGGGTCAAACGGATGGACCGCTTGGCGGACAAGCTGCTCGGTCATAAGGCAGTGGTGATGGCGATACTGGTCGTCATTGCGATGGCGAGTGGACTGGCGATGGCGAACCTTGGCGGCGGTGCCGGCGGCGTGTCGTTTGAGCACACTGACGGTTCGGGCTCGTTGGTGGAGCCGGGATCCGGCGATGCCTCGAGCGGAAAGATATCCGAAGGCTCTTCGCCTAAGGCGTCTGCCGCGGCAGAGGTTTATGTCGATGTTGATGGCGCCGTTGTGTCGCCCGGTGTATATCGCCTCAAGGACGGCGCGCGGGTGGCTCAGGCGATTGATGCCGCCGGCGGGCTGGCGCCCGAGGCAGACGTTACGGGGCTCAATCGGGCATCTAAGGTCACTGATGGACAAAAAATCTACGTTCCAACGGTAGGGGAGCAACAGGCGTCCATTGCTGAAGCCGGTGTTGATGGTGGGGCTTCCGCATCATCGGGCGTGAGTGGCGCAACAGGTCTAGTAAACATCAATACGGCAAGCGCGGCAGAGCTGCAGACGCTTTCGGGCATCGGCCCCTCCATGGCCCAGTCGATTATCGATGAGCGGACAAAGAACGGTGCTTTTGCCTCGGTTGACGATCTGATGCGTGTGTCGGGAATCGGCGAGAAGAAGCTTGCCAAAATCAAAGATTGCATCTGCGTATGAGTGCGACCGAGCGCGAGCATGTGATGCCTCCGCGGCCCCTGATACCGTGGACGATGGCCCTGTGTGCCGGCATGTGCATGAGCAGCGCCTTGGTTCTCAACGCGGCCGCTGATGTGCTGCTGAGGGAGCAGGCGCCGACGGTCGGGCTGCTATGGGCCATTCCCGTTGCGGCGGCGGTATTCGTTGTGCTGGCTCAATTTTGTGCGCCGCTTGCTCCTTGGAAGCGGTGGCTGTATGCCGCGTCCGTTGGTCTCGTGGCGGGAGCGGTCGTCTCGGCGTGGTGGGCTGCGGGCGCGCTCAACGCCTCGAAGGCGCTCGACGGTCGAGCGGCAAGCGGCCTCGAGTTTGTCGTGCAGGGCGATCCATCCATAAACGACGACGTGTATTCCTATACCTGCGAGGCACGTGCGGACGGTAAGAACTTGGCAACGGTTCGCCTATCGTGCGACCTCGAGCTCAAGGTCGGGGCGCACGTGCGTGTTATCGGTCGCGTTTCACGTTTTGAGAACGATGCGTATGGACGATCGCGCGTGCTCCGAGGCGAGGTGCGCAAGGTTAAAGCCGTTCGGATTGTGTCGGTCGATGAGGGCTCTCCGGGGCCGCTGCTTCGACTGCGAAATGGGCTGCTTGCGTCCATCGCGCCTGCGACCGACCCGGCGCGTGCGCTCATAGCCGGTGTCGTCTGCGGTCGTTCGGCCGAGCTGCGCGCCCAACCGGCGGGCGACTGGTTTTCGGTGACGGGAACGGCGCATCTTATCGCCGTCTCGGGCAGCCATTTGGCTATCGTGGGGTTTGTAATCGAGGGTGTATTGCAAAAGACTCGGTGTTCGCGTGGTCTTCAGCGGGCGATATTGGCGATAACGCTTGTGGGCTACGCTGCCTTTACGGGCGCGTCTCCCTCGGCCGTGCGCGCGTGCTGCATGGTGTTCGCGACGCTTGTCGTAAACGGCGCGGGGCGTCGCCGGCACGGCGCATCGGCTCTCTTCGTAGCCATGTCCATCTTTGTGCTACTGCGGCCGACGGTGCTGTTCGAGATGGGCTTTCAGCTTTCATGTGCCAGCGTTTTAGCCATTCTGTGCTTTTGCCCCTATGCGACCTACGCTTTAGGTGAGCTGGGTGTGCCATCGGGCGTCGCCAGCATGCTTTCCGTCACGCTGTGCTCGCAACTGGCGACTCTTCCCATTACCATTCCCGCCTTCGGTACGTTCTCGCTCATTGCTCCGCTGGCAAATGCGGTCATCGGCCCGGTGGTGAGCGTACTGCTTGCTGTGTCGATCGTGCTGGTTCCCTTTTCGCTCGTGGCTCCATTGCGGACCTGGGCGCTCGTTGTGCCCATGATTGCCGCCCGTTGCGCGCTGTTCTTCGAGCAGCTGTTTGCCGTCGTGCCTGGTGCATCCGTGAGTGTGTCGCCCGATAGCGTGTGGATTTACCTAGTGCCGTGTTTGCTGGCGGTTCTGCTGGTCTGGTGGCCGCGTCCCCGTGCACGTCCTATGGCGGTGGGGCTTGCATGCCTGGTGCTCTTGGCTGCGATTCCGTACGTCTACTGGGATCGATTCGCTCCGCCTTCGGTGACGGTGCTCGATGTGGGCCAGGCCGATGCGATTCTTATCCGCCAGGGCGGCGCGGTAGCACTCGTCGACTGCGGGCTCGACGAGCGCGTGGTGGCGGCGTTGGTTCGCAATAACGTGCACCATATCGATGCCGTCTTTGTGACGCATTGGGATGAGGACCACTGGGGTGGTCTGCCTGCCGTGCTCGAACGGTTTTCGGTCGGAACGATTGCCGTGGCGGCGGATGCGTTGGAGGATGCTCCTGCCGAGGTATTGAACCGACCTGGCGTGGAGTATCGGCAGGTGCGCCGTGGGGATACGGTCGACATCGGCTCATTTTGCGCCCGCGTGATGTGGCCATTCGAGTCCGTGGATGGCGAGGGAAATGAGGACTCGCTTGTCCTGATGCTCTCTTATGTTCAGGAAGGCAAGAGCCTGCGCATACTCCTCACAGGTGATGCCGAGCTCGGCCAAGAACGAGAATTCGTGCAGGAGGTGGGGGATATCGATGTACTTAAACTTGGGCATCACGGCTCCAAGGTTTCAGTCGATGGTGAGTTGCTGGACGTCCTGAAGCCCGAGCTTTCCCTTGCGAGTGCGGGCGAAGGGAATCGATACGGCCATCCGTCCGATGTCTGCATCGATGCCGTGAAGGAAGCGGGTGGTGTGTTCGCGTGCACCATCGAACACGGCGACATTACCGTCATGCCGACTGCGAATGGCTTTGCGATGCGATGCCAGCGACCGTGACGACGTCGTTGGCGTGTGGTGGGCCCCTGGGCTAGAATGGCACGGAGCGAATACGAAGGCCTGCGGGAGGGGAGCGCAATGTCCGAAACCGGTCTGCTGCCGGCATATCTGATCGTCGGTACCGACGGCGTCAAGCGCGATCACGCCGTCTCGCGTATGAAGGCGCGTCTGGAAAAGTCGGGAATGGTCGAGTTCAACCTCGACGAGCGCGACATGACCAAAGAGCCCGATATCGAGTCCATTATCGGATCGCTTAACACCTTTCCGATGGGCAGCGAGTTTCGCTTGGTAATCCTTGATGGCTGCTCAAAGCTCGCCAAGGCGGTCTCGGAGCCGCTTGTCGACTATCTGACGAGTCCCAGCCCCACGACGGTTTGCCTCATCATCGCGGACTCGCTTGCCAAGAACACGCGCCTGTATAAGGCGATCGCCAAGATCGACAAGAAGGCCGTGATCGATTGCTCCGGCACCAAGCGCTGGGAGCTTCCGCGCCGCGTGCAGCAGATGGCGACGCAGCACGGCAAGTCGATCTCGACGGCGGCCGCCGAGGAGCTCGTCTCGCGTTCGGGTGAAAACACGCGCATGCTCGATAACGACTTGGCTAAGCTTGCCCAGATGGTCGAGGTGCCCCAGATTGAGCTTGCCGACGTTGAGCGCTGGATTGTACGTACGGCCGAGGTTCAACCCTGGGACTTTCTCAATGCGGTCTCGGCCCGTGACATGCGCCGTTCGCTCGAGCTCTTCAATTTACTGCCCGCCAAGAGCTACGTGTGGACTTACACGTTGCTGTGCGGCCGCATCCGCGAGCTTATCGTCGCCAAGGCGCTCGATGCGCGCGGACAGAGTCGTGAGCTGGCCGCAACGCTCAAGCTCCAGTCCTGGCAGGTCAAGAATCACCTGACCTGGGCACGTCGCTTTTCGATGGCAGAGCTCGTCGCAGCGCTCGAGGGTGCCGTTGATGTGGAGCTCGCGCTCAAGGGTTCGGCCGATTCTCAGACCGCGCTTTTGCTCTGGATTACGAACATCTTGAGAAAATCGTGATGATACCTGCCTATTTGACAAATTCGTTCTATCCCTTTGAGGGGGAGCGTGCTATAGTAGGCGCTTGCATGACCTCACCGTGTCTCAGAGGTGTCATACATTTTTTGCAAGGAACTCGAAAGGAACTCCAGAAGTGGCAAACATCAAGTCTCAGAAGAAGCGTATCCGCACCAATGAGGCAGCTCGCATGCGTAACAAGGCTGTCAAGTCCGAGCTCAAGACGCTGACCAAGCACGTCCAGTCCGCCGTCGCCGAGGGCGACGCCGAGAAGGCCCAGGCTGCCCTCAAGACCGTCACCAAGCGTCTCGACATGGCTGCCGCCAAGCATGTTATCCACAAGAACCAGGCTTCCAACCGCAAGTCCGGTCTTGCCAAGCTCGTGAACAGCATCAACGCCTAAGTTGTAAATTTCACACCAAACAGATTACGCGCATAAATGGAGCCTGTTTTATGGAACAGGCTCCATTTTTTTGTACCGCTCGGGTAAGATAGTCCGCATGAATACTTCAATTGACATTTCCCACATCCGCAACTTCTCAATCGTTGCGCACATCGACCATGGCAAGTCCACGATTAGTGACCGTATCCTCGAACTCACCCATACCGTCGACGAACGCGACATGGAGTCGCAGCTGCTCGACACCATGGATATCGAGCGCGAGCGCGGCATCACGATCAAGTCCAATGCCGTTCGCGTGTCCTATGACGCCGACGATGGCGAGACGTATCAGTTCAATCTGATCGATACGCCGGGCCACGTGGACTTCACCTATGAGGTCTCGCGCTCGCTGGCAGCCTGTGAGGGCGCGGTGCTCGTTGTCGACGCCACGCAAGGCGTTGAGGCGCAGACCGTCTCTAACGCGACGCTCGCCATGAACGCCAATCTGGACATTGTGCCGGCCATCAACAAGATCGACCTTCCCTCGGCGCACCCCGACGAGGTTAAGACCGAGATCGAAGACGACCTGGCCATTCCCGCCGACGATGCCGTGTGCGTGTCGGGCAAAACCGGCGAGGGCATCCACGATCTGCTGGAGTCCATCGTCTTTTTGATCTCGCCTCCAAAGGGCGATGCAAATGGCCCTCTCAAGGCACTTATTCTGGATTCGTACTTCGATGAGTACCGCGGCGTCGTCGCCACGGTGCGCGTCTTTGACGGTTCCATCAAAAAGGGCGATACCCTGCGCATGATGCAGGCCAAGGGCGACTTCTTGGTCGACGGCGTGGGCGTCAAGCGCCCTGCCGAGACGCCGGTCGAAGCTCTGACTGTCGGCGAGGTTGGCTATGTGGTCACGGGTCTGAAGGACCCCGAGGCCGTGCACGTGGGCGATACCCTTACGTGGGCTTCGAACCCCTGCCCCGAGCCGCTGCCGGGTTACCGCGAGGCCAAGCCCATGGTCTACACGGGCCTGTTCCCCATCGACAACAAGGACTACGAGAACCTGCGCGACGCGCTCGATAAGCTGCACGTCAACGATCCGTCGTTGGTGTGGGAGCCCGAGACGTCGGTGGCGCTGGGCTTTGGCTTCCGCGTGGGCTTCTTGGGCCTGCTGCATATGGAGGTCGTCAAGGAGCGCCTGGAGCGCGAGTTTAACCTTGACCTCATTGCCACGAGCCCTTCGGTGGACTATCACGTCTACAAGACCGACGGCGAGATGGTTGATGTTCGCAGCCCGCAGGATTTGCCCGAGGCTACGCGCATCGAGCGCATCGAGGAACCCTATCTCAAGGCCAAGATTATCTGCCCTCCCGAGTATACGGGCGCCGTCATGCAGCTCGCTATCGAGCACCGTGGCGTCACGACCGATATGATCCACCTGACGAGCAAATCGGTCGAGATGCGCTTTGATATGCCACTCGCCGAGCTCATCTTGGACTTCTTCGATCAGCTCAAGAGCCGCACCAAGGGTTACGCCTCGCTCGACTACGAGTTCAACGAATATCGCCCCTCCGAGCTCGTCAAGCTCGACATCCTGCTTTCGGGCGACGAGGTGGACGCGCTGTCGTTTATCGTGCACAAAGATAAGGCTTATGGCCTGGCCCGCGGCCTGTGCGACAAGCTCAAGGAGATCATCCCGCGACAGCTGTTCGAGGTGCCTATCCAGGGCGCCATCGGCAACAAGATTATCGCCCGCTCCACCGTTAAGGCACGTCGTAAGGACGTGCTGGCCAAGTGTTACGGCGGCGATATCTCGCGAAAGCGCAAGCTGCTCGAGAAGCAGAAAGAGGGCAAGAAGCGCATGAAGGCCATCGGCTCGGTCGAGGTCCCACAGGAGGCCTTTATGGCGATTCTCAAGGTGGACGAGTAGGCCCATGGCGCTTTCTGAATACAGCAAGCGGCTGCTAGGTGCCTATGCCGAGCAGCCGTTCCTTATGGCTCCCATGGCGGGCGTAACCGACCCCGCCTATCGCATCATGTGTCGCCGCCGCGGCGCCAACCTTTGCTACAGCGAGATGGTGAGCGTTGCAGGCCTTGCCTATGCCAGCAACAAGACGTGGCGCCTGGTGTTGCCGGCCGACGAGGAGCAGCAGATTTGTGTGCAGCTCTTTGGTTCCAAGCCCGATCAGTTTGCGAGTGCCGTCGCTGCCGTCGAGGAACGCGTGGGCGATCGCCTGTCATTGATTGATATCAACATGGCCTGTCCGGCTCGCAAGGTCGTTACCAAGGGCGAGGGCTCGGCGCTTATGCGCACGCCCGACCTGGCCGAGAAGATTGTCGAGGCAGCGGTGGGCGCGGCGCATGTTCCCGTGACCGTGAAGATTCGCAAGGGTTTTTATGCCGAGGATCGCAACGCCGCAACGTTTGCCCAGATGCTCGAAGGGGCGGGCGCCTCTGCAGTTGCCGTGCACGGTCGTTGTGCCACGCAACTTTATACGGGCCAGGCCGATTGGTCTGTCGTCGACGAGGTTGCCGACGCTGTCGAGATTCCCGTGATTGGTTCGGGCGATGTGTTCTCGGCCGAGGACGCTGCTGAGCATCTGCGAGGCTCGGGTGCCAGCGCAGTGTTTATCGCGCGCGGCATCTACGGCAATCCGTGGGTGTTCGGCGATGCCCGAGCCCTTGCACTCGATGGCACGCCGGTTCCTTCTCGCTCCTCGGTCGAGCGCCTGGAGGCTCTGCGTGAGCACCTGACATTGACGCACGAGCTTCTTCCGCTTATGTCGCGCGCCCGTACGTACGCAAGCTGGTACTTAAAGGGCATGCCTCATGCCGCCGCTTGGCGCGCTCGGGTGGTACGCTGCTCCACGTACGAGGAGTTTATGGCGCTGGTCGATGATATCGAGCGCGACGTAGTGGCCTGCGAGGCCGCGCTTGCCGCCGGTGAGTCGGTGCCCGCTCATCCGCTGGAGGCCTAACGGTGGCCGTTACCGCGCTGTATGTGCACGTGCCGTTTTGCGCTCAAAAATGCCGCTATTGCGACTTTGATTCGCGCAGCTTCGCTCCGTGCGACCTGAGTGCTGCTCTCGATGCCTATTTTGGGCAGCTGTATGCACGCCTCGATGCCTTTGGAGACGCCGGGGCGCTTGCGCAGGTCCGCACCGTCTATGTTGGCGGCGGCACGCCATCGCTGGCGGGGGAGCGTCTGGTAGCACTCGCCCGGCGTATCTCTGCGTGGTGTAAGCCCGTTGAGTTTACCTGCGAGGCTAATCCTGAGTCGTTGACTTCGCAGCTCACCGCGGCGCTTGCCGGGGTGGGCGTCACGCGCATTTCTCTGGGAGTCCAAACCCTCGACAACGCCGAGCTTGCTGCGATTGGCCGTATTCACGATGCCGACCGGGCGCTCGCTGCCATCGCGACGGTCAAGAACGCTGGGCTTGACGTGTCGTGCGATCTTATGTGTGGGCTTCCCGGACAGACTGCAGCAAGTTGGAAGAGCACGCTCGATGGCGTGCTGACGGCGGCTCCGCATCATGTGTCGGTTTACCCGCTCACGCTCGAGGAGGGCACGCCGCTTTACCGCATGGCGTGCCGTGACGAGTCACTTGAGCCCGATGAGGATTTCCAAGCCGCATGCATGGACGTTGCGCGCGAGCGGCTGAGTTCGGCGGGCTATCACCCGTATGAGGTGGCGAGCTACGCGCTCGATGGGCATGAATGCGCCCACAACATTGCCTATTGGACCGGACAGGGCTATTTGGGTTTGGGTCGTTCTGCCGCGGGTATGCTCGATGCCGAGGATTTCGATCGCTTGGCCGGGCTGTTTCCTGACGTTCCCGCTCGTGGCGATGCGCATCGCGTGCGACTGGTGCAACGTGACGATGGCGCTAAAGCGTTTGAGGCCGAGTACCTGTCGCATCGCGAGGCGGCGGCCGAGGATTTGATGCTCGCCTGCCGCATGACGCGTGGCATTGGGCCCGAACTGTTGGTTCACTCGGCAAGCGTGATTGCTGCAGACGAGCTGGCGGCGGCCTGCGACCGTGCGCTCGAGTTGGGCCTTGCCACCTGGGTGCCCGATCATGTTGAAGGACATGCGGGGCGCGTCACCTCAAAAGACGTTATCGCAGGTCGCGCCCGCGCCCGTTTAGCGCCGACCCACTTGGGTTGGCTCGATGGAAATGTTCTGTTCGAGCTGTTTTGGGGTCTAGCTTAGGCCGCTCGGGTAGAATTACCGCAATATATACGCTGCTGTGAGCAGGAGGTTGCCACGCATGGCGACGATGAACGAAAAAGATTACTACGAGATCTTGGGTGTCTCCAAGGACGCCACTTCGCGTGATATTCAAAAGGCTTTCCAGCAAAAGGCCCGTAAGCTCCATCCGGACGTCAATAAAGAGCCGGATGCCGAGGAGAAGTTTAAAGAGGTTTCCGAGGCCTACGCCGTGCTCTTGGACGAGCAGAAGCGTGCGCGTTACGACGCCATGCGTTCGGGCAATCCCTTTGCCGGTGCTCCTACGGCTTCGCCCTATGGTGGCGGCTACGCCGACAGCACGGCTTATGGCAATCCTTTTGAGGGCGGCTTTCCTTTTGGCGGTGCCTGGGGCCAGCAGCGTCGTGGGCAGGCTGCTTATAATCCCGAGAACGGCGCCAACGTGGTCGTCGATATCAAACTCGACGCCAAGGAGGCCAAGGGCGGTACCCGCAAGACCGTCCGCTACACGCGTTTCGATACGTGCGGACATTGCGGCGGCTCGGGTTCTGTCTCCTCCGAGCATGCCCACACCTGCCCAAGCTGTGGCGGCCGCGGCCACATCGACGTCGACCTGTCCTTCCTGTTTGGTGCAGGCACGTTCCAGTCGGTCTGCCCCGAGTGCGGCGGTTCCGGTAAGGTCGTGGCCGACCCCTGCCCTGATTGCGGTGGCAGCGGTCGTACTCGCGTAACCTCCGAGCAGACGATTGAGTTTCCTGCCGGCACGCATGACGGCGACGAGGTCCGCATTAGCGGCATGGGTCATGCTGGCACCAACGGTGCCGCGGGCGGCGACCTGGTCGGCCGCGCCCATGTTGAAGCCGAGCGCTTGGAAGGCAAAGCTCGTACCGGTTTTTACCTGATGGGCATCGTGGCGCCGTTTTTGGTGCTGTCGGCCATTTCGGGCGTGTTCTCGGCCTTTGCCGTGATGTGCTTTATTCCGTTTACCATGGGCCTGTTTATGGTTCTCTCGGACGGCGTACTGCATCGCAGCCTGCTGTGGTGGAAGCGCGGCGCGATGCAGTTTGCCAACGGTTTTGCCAACGGCTTCATGTTCGCGCTCGTGTCGGTTTGGTTTGCGAGCTGCTCGCAACGTGCCATGCTTTCGCCCTACGCAATGCAATAACATCAAACCCTCTGTTTGCGGCCGGCCCAGCTTGGGTATAGGACGCACTGTGACAATAATGAAAGTCGGAAGGATTCGGTCGTGTCGGAAAATAGGGATTACTACGAGGTGCTTGGCGTCGACAAGGATGCCGACGCGCGGACGATTAAGCGCGCGTTTCTAAAGAAGGCCCGTACCGTACACCCGGACGTTTCGGACGACCCCGAGGCCGAGGCCAAGTTCAAGGAGCTCAACGAGGCATATTCCGTTCTTTCTGATGAGCAGAAGCGAGCTAACTATGACCGTTACGGCACCGCGGACGGCCCCGGTGGTTCCGGCTATGTCGACATTAACGATATCTTTGGCGGCATGGGCATGGACGACCTCTTTTCGTCGTTCTTTGGTGGCGGTGCCGGCGGTGGCGCCCGAAATCGCCGTGAGCGTCGTCGCGGACGTGACATGGCCATCTCGCTTTCGGTTACCCTTGAGGAGGCGGCACTCGGTTGCAAAAAGACGATCAGCTATGACCGCCTTGCTCCCTGCGAGGACTGTAATGGCACCGGTAGGGCCGAGGGTGCACAGGAAAAGCAGTGCAGCCGCTGCCACGGCACGGGCTATGTCACGACGGTCCAGCGCTCGTTCCTGGGCCAGGTTCAGTCCTCTTCGCCTTGCCCTGACTGCCACGGCGAGGGCACGGTTATCGACCATCCCTGCGAGACCTGCGACGGTCAGGGCCGCACGCCTTCGCACGAAAAGATCGACATCGATATTCCCGCCGGCGTTTCGACTGGTCGCCAGCTGCGCGTGAGCGGCTTTGGCGAGGCCGGCCTTCGCGGTGAGCCCTCGGGCGACCTGATCGTCAACGTGCGCGTCGCCGACCACGAGCGTTTTAAGCGCAACGGTGACGACCTGTACCTCGTGAGCGATATCTCGATTGCGCAGGCTGCGCTCGGCTGCGAGATCGAGGTCGAGGGCATTATGCCCGATGAGGTCGTTAAGGTGACGGTCCCCGCCGGTACGCAGTACGGCGACACCGTGAGCGTTGGCAACTACGGCATGCCGCGTATCGGCGGTGGCGGCTCGCGTGGCCGTCTGATCGTCCAGATGCGCGTGGTCGTCCCCACCAATCTCTCCAGCAAGCAGCGCGAGCTGCTTCGTGCCTTTGCCGACGAGATGGGCGATGACGTCGCTTCCGGTAAGAAGTCGGTGACTGACCGTATCAAGAGTGCCCTCGACGATATCCTCGATTAAGGAGCCCGCGTGCTCGCACCCCATATTTCCGTCGTCAACCTCGGCTGCCGTGTCAACCGGGTTGAGTCTGACCGTATCACTGCCGATCTTATGCGCCTGGGCTTTGCTATTGTGGAGCCCCAGGATGCCGATCTGATTGTCATTAACACCTGTGCCGTTACGGGCGAGGCCGAGGCCAAGACCCGTAAGGCCGTCCGTCATGCGCTGGCCTATCCGGGCGAGCCTTACGTGGTCGTAACCGGCTGCGTCGTCAACCTGCATCCCGAGGAGTTGCTGGAGCTCTCCGATCGCGTGATCGCCGAGCCGTCCAAGATTGACGTCGCCGAGCGCGTCTGCGAGGTGCTGGGTGTCGAATCCGATAGCGTTCCCGCCTGCAGCGATGGCGAGGTGGTCGATGCGCTCGGTCGCTCTCGCCTGGGCGTGAAGATTCAGGACGGCTGCAACCATCGCTGCACCTATTGCATTGTGTGGAAGGCACGCGGCCCCGAGCGCTCCGTGCCCGTCGAGTCCGTGCTCGAGCAAGTTCGTGAGGCCCAGGAGGCCGGCGTTCCCGAGGTGGTGCTGACCGGTGTGAACTTGGGTGCCTACGATGGCAAGAGCGCGACCGACGAGCATGTCGAAATCGATGAGCTGCTCGAGGCCATCATGGAGCGCACGTCTATTCCGCATGTGCGCATTTCCTCGGTCGAGCCCATGGATATCTCCGAGCGCCTGCTTAAGGTTATGGCGCGCTACCCGCAGCGTATCGCCCCGTTTTTGCACCTGCCCGTGCAGTCCGGCTGCACGGCGACCCTGCATCGCATGGGCCGTCCCTATAGCGCCGAGGCCTTTGAGGACACGGTGCGTATGATTCGCGCCAACTTGCCCCAGGCGTCCCTTTCGTGCGATGTCATCGTCGGTTTTCCTGGTGAGACGGACGAGGAGTTCGAGGAGTCGCTGGCGCTGTGCCGCCGTGTGGGTTTCTCGCGTATGCACGTGTTCCGCTACAGCAAGCGTCCCGGTACCCTTGCTGCCGACATGCCCGACCAGGTGCCACCCGAGGTTATGGCCGAGCGCAGCCGCCGTATGCGGGCCGCCGCGCAGGAGCTCGCTATTGCCGACGCTCGTCGTCGCGTGGGTACCGTCGAGCGTGCCGTGCTCGAGTATGGTGACAACCTGATGCTCGGCTCGTTCCATCATGCCCGTCTTGACGATACCTGTGGACTTACAGCCCCGTGCCTGCTCGATGTTGCTATCATCGGAGTCGATGATTCCGGCCTGGTCCATGCACGCAGGGAGGTTCATGGAAGCCTCGAAGATTAGACTTACCGTTCCCGAGGGGATTGATCCCTTGCGCGTTTTGGGCACCGGCGACGGCGTCCTTCGTGCGCTCGAGAGCTTGGTTCGCGCTCATGTGGTCGCCCGTGGCGATAGCATCTCCGTGAGCGGCGACCCGGACGAGGTCGAACTCGTGGCGCGCTTTTTCGAGCACGCTTTTTGCGAGGCGGCTGCCGGGCGCACGCTGTCTGCCGACGATGTCTCTCGCTGCCTGGCCGTCTTGCGCGACGGTGAGCATAAGGCTACGTCGCTTCGCGATGACGTGTTGCTTTCGTATCGCGGCCGCGTCATTCGCCCCAAGACGCTTGGGCAAAAGCGCTATGTGGATGCCATCCGCTCGCATACCATCACGTTTGGCTTGGGTCCTGCCGGTACCGGTAAGACCTATCTGGCTATGGCGCTCGCCGTTGCCGCGCTCAAGCGTCACGAGGTGGGCCGTCTGATCTTGACGCGTCCGGTTGTCGAGGCGGGGGAGAATCTGGGCTTTTTGCCCGGCACCCTCGAGGAAAAGATCGATCCCTACATGCGTCCGCTCTACGACGCCCTTTTTGACATGATGGATCGCGAGCGCACCGATGAGCTTATGGAGCGCGGCGTGATCGAGATCGCCCCGCTTGCCTACATGCGCGGCCGCACGCTGAGCGATGCCTTCGTGGTGCTCGACGAGGCGCAAAATACCACGCCCGAGCAGATGAAGATGTTCCTGACACGCCTTGGGTTCAACTCCAAGTTCGTGATTACCGGCGACCTGAGCCAGCGCGACCTGGTGGGTCGTCGTGGCGGTCTTGACGACGTTGAGCAGATTTTGGGCCGTGTCGACGATGTGGCGTTTGCACACCTCGAGCGTGCCGACGTGGTGCGCCATGCCCTGGTGGGTCGTATCGTCGAGGCATATGAAGCTTATGATGACGTGCGCGAGCAGCGCCCGCGCGACCGAAAGGAGTCCCGTTGAGTGTATTGATCAGCAACGATGCCGAGCTCGATACGCTGCTCGACGCGCAGGAGGTGGAGCACATCTGCGAGGTTGTGCTTGCCGCCGAGGGCGTTGAGCGTGAAGTCGAGATTTCCCTTTCGTATGTCGACGAGGACGAGATGCACGAGCTCAACCACGAGTGGCGCGGTATCGACCGCACCACCGATGTGCTCTCGTTTGAGTGCGACTCTGCCTTTGACGAGGATATTCCCGCCGACGAGACGATCGAGCTCGGCGATATTATCTTGGCCCCGCAGGTCATCGCCCGTCAGGCTCCCGGTTTTGGTAACAGTCCCGCCGACGAGTGTCGGCTGATGCTTGTGCACGGCATGCTGCACCTGCTGGGCTATGACCACATCGAGGACGACGAGGCCGAGGTCATGGAGGCCCGCGAGGATGCCATCCTGCGCGATCTCGCGCTCGAGCGCGGCGAGGACCCCAAGTTGGTCCACGTCGGTCCCATCACCAACCATGCCCACGACTAGGAGCCGTCTATGATTCCCGGATCGAACAAGGACCATCCGTCCTTTTTAAAGTCGTTCTCCTACGCCATGGAGGGCTTTGTCACCGCCGTTAAAACCGAGCGCAACATCAAAGTCATGCTCGTGGCGGGCGTGTGTACCGTCATTGCCGGCTGCATTGTCGGCCTCGACATTGCCGAGTGGGCCACGGTTATCATCTGCTGCGGCCTGGTGATTCACGGCGAGCTGTGCAATACCGCTATGGAGGCGATCGTCGACCTGGCGACCCAGGAACTTCATCCGCTGGCGAAGCGCGCCAAGGATATCGCCGCCGCTTCCGTGTACGTTCTTTCCATCACCGCCGCAATCGTGGGCCTGCTGGTCTTTGCCCACGCGCTTGGCTTTATTTAGAAAGGGATTCCCATGTCCGATAATATGCAGCCTACCGATGAGGTTCTGGACGACGAGGTTCTGGACGAGGTTGAGGAATTCGACCCGTTTGAGGGTATGAGCGACGAGGAGCTTGACGCCCTATGTGACGAGGACGAGACGTCTCTGGGCTTTGGCGATGTGGAGCCCGGTTTCCGCAGCGGCTTTGTGGCCCTGGTCGGTCGTCCCAACGCCGGTAAGTCCACGCTGCTCAACGCCTGCTATGGCAAAAAGGTCGCCATTACCTCGCCGGTGGCCCAGACGACTCGTCGCCGCATGCGCGCCGTGGTTAACCGCCCCGGCTACCAGCTGGTCTTTGTCGATACGCCGGGTATTCATAAGCCCAAGGACGGGCTGGGCTCCGAGCTCAACAAAAGCGCCCTGTTCGAGCTCAACGACGTTGACGTCGTCGCGTTTTTGATTGATGCCACCAAGCCCATCGGCAGGGGAGACGCCTGGGTTGCCGAGCGCGTCAGATGCGCCCGCTGCAAGAAGGTCTTGGTGCTTACCAAGGCCGACGAGGCCGACCCCGCGCAGGTCATGGAGCAGCTCAAGGCAGCGCATGAGCTTATGGAATACGACGACGAGATCGTGACCTCGTCGGTGAAGAACTTCAACGTCGATGCCTTCATCGAGACCGTTGCGCACTTTTTGCCCGAGGGCCCGCGTTGGTTCCCCGAAGACATGGGTACCGATGCTTCCGACGAGACGCTTGTTGCCGAGTTTGTGCGCGAGAAGGTCTTGCGCCGCACCCGCGACGAGATCCCGCACTCCGTTGGCGTGATCTGCGATGCGCTCGAGCAGACCAAGAAGGTGCTGCGCGTGCACGCCACCATTTACGTCGAGCGCGAGGGTCAAAAGGGCATCATCATCGGCAAGGGGGGCGAGATGATCAAGCATATCGGTATCGACGCCCGTCGCGATCTTGAGCGCATCTTTGGCACGCAGGTCTTTTTGGAGCTGGACGTGAAGGTCAAGGCCGGCTGGCGTGACGACGAGGCCCAGATTCGCCGATTTGGGTATAACGCCGAGGACTAAGGGCGCTCGGCACGCATGGCAGGCTCCCGGACATATCGCACAAAAGTGCTCGTCCTCGACAAGACCAAGCTCAAGGAAACCGATCTGATCTTGACGATGCTTGACGAGCGAGGCCGCCAGGTGCGTGCCGTGGCAAAAGGCGCGCGCAAGCCTGGCGGTCGCTTGGCGGCGCGCTGTGAGCTGTTCTGCACGGTTGATATGCTGCTCGCGCACGGACGCTCGCTCGACATTGTGTCGCAGGCCGAGTTGTTGGAGGCTCCCCTTGGCGCCGCCCCCGATTACGAGATGACCTGTGCGGCGAGTGCGATTGCCGAGGTCGCGCGTGTATGTTCGTTTGAGGATGCGGAGGATCCGTTTACCTTTGCCATTTCCTCACGCGCCTTGGAACTTGTGGGCGGCGGCCTCGATACGGCGCACATGGACCTCCTGGTAGCCGCCTTTGTCTTTAAGCTGCTGTCGCATATCGGGTATCGTCCCGATTTTTCTGCCTGTGTGTCGTGCGGCGACCCTATGCTGTCGTATTTTTCGCCCCAAGCCGGCGGGCTCATGTGCGGGTCGTGCGCGTCGAGTGTTCCGGGCGCCGAACTGGTGTCGACCGGTGAGGTCGCCTGGCTGCGCGCCCTTATGGGCATGACCTTCGACGAGCTTATGGTTCAAAGGATCGACCCGCATACTGCGGCGTTTTTGCTTGGGCTTTCGCATATCTGGGCGGCAACACATACCGATCAGCGGCTCCGTGCGATGGAATTCATGTTGGGTCGGTGATGATGCGCAGGCACAGGCTGCTTGTGGTAACATATCGACCTGTTGGTACCTCGACCTTGGTTGTTCGCTCCACCGGCGGCTTCCCAGTCCGAGGCGAATCGAGTCGCCCGCGGGCGACGTAAAACGAAAGGTGAAACAATGACTGTTTCCAAAGAGCGCAAGGCGGAGCTGACTGCCCAGTTCGGTAACACCCCGGTCGACACCGGTAACCCCAAGGTTCAGGTTGCCATCCTGTCCGAGCGCATCAAGGAGCTGACCGAGCACATGAAGTCCCACCAGAAGGACTTCCACACCCGTCGTGGTCTGCTTATGCTCGTCGGCCGCCGTCGTCGTCTTCTCTCCTATATCAAGAAGAACGACATCGTCGAGTACCGTGAGCTGATCAAGGCTCTGGGCATCCGCGACAACATCCAGTAAGGATTTGTACATGCTAAGAGCGTCCTGCGCAGCGGGGCGCTCTTTTTGTGTAAGGGCGTGAACAATCACGCTCTGAAGCGTGGCGGGGGCAGGGGCCCGCGTCACATGAGAAGCCCGCAGGCAAGGGGTCTGTGGGGTAAAGGAGAACAATGACACTCGTATCCAAGACCTTTGAGCTGTACGGCAAGACCTACACCTTTGAGTCCGGCGAGCTTGCCAAGCAGGCCACCGGCGCCTGTCTGGTCAAGCAGGGCGACACCACGATGCTCGACACCGTGGTCGTCTCCAAGGAGCGTAAGAACTACGACTTCTTCCCGCTGACCGTCGACTTCAACGAGAAGATGTACGCCGCCGGCCGCATCCCGGGTGGCTACCTCAAGCGTGAGGGCCGTCCCAGCGAGAAGGCCACGCTCACGGCTCGTATGATCGACCGCCCGATCCGCCCGAGCTTCCCGGACGGCTTCCGCAACGAGGTGCACATCGTCGCTACCTCGCTCGTCGCCGACCAGGTCAACCCCTTCGACGTCATCAACGTCATGGGCGCCTCTCTGGCCATGACGCTCGGCGGCGTGCCCTTCGAGGGTCCGCTTGCCTGCGTGCGCATCGGTCGTAACGTGGAGACCGGCGAGTTTATCGTCAACCCCACCTATGAGGAGCGCGAGAACTCCGACCTGGACCTGGAGCTGGGCGGCTCTGCCGATTTCATCTCGATGGTCGAGGCCGGCGCCGAGGAGATCTCCGAGGACGACATGCTCGCCGCCATGAAGTTTGGCCAGGAGGCTCTCGCTGCGTTCTGCCAGGCCCAGGACGAGTTCGTCGCCGAGTGGGAGCAGGTCAACGGCCCCATCGTCAAGAAGGAGTACCCGCTCGACCAGCCCGTCGAGGAGGTCCAGGAGCGCATCTTTGCCCACTACGACGAGATGGCTGCTGCCCTGCGCGACGCCGACAAGCTCTCTCGTATCGGTAAGGTCGAGGCTCTGAAGGAGTCCATTCGCGCCGAGTTCACCGAGGAGGAACAGGCCGCTTGGGAGCGCGAGATCCCCGTGGCACTCAAGAAGCTCGAGAAGAAGGCCATGCGCACCATGGTCGTCGAGACCGGCGAGCGCGTCGACGGCCGTGCTGCCGACGAGATCCGTCCCATCATGGTGAAGGACAACTACCTGCCGCTCGTTCATGGCTCCGGCCTGTTCCAGCGCGGCCAGACCCAGGTGCTTTCCGTCCTGTCCCTCGGCATGCTCAACGAGGGCCAGCGTCTGGATACCATCGAGCCCACCGAGGGCAAGCGCTACATGCACCACTACAACTTCCCGCCGTTCTGCACCGGCGAGACCGGCCGCATGGGCAGCCCCAAGCGCCGCGAGATCGGTCATGGCAACCTGGCCGAGCGTGCTCTGCTTCCGGTGCTTCCCGACGAGAACGAGTTCCCCTACGCCATCCGCGTCGTCTCCGAGGTCATGGAGTCCAACGGCTCCTCTTCGATGGCTTCGACCTGCGGCTCCACGCTCGCCCTTATGGACGGCGGCGTGCCCATTAAGCGCCCGGTCTCCGGTATCGCCATGGGCCTGATCCAGGAGGAGGGCAAGACCGTGGTCCTGTCCGATATCCAGGGTCTCGAGGACTTCCTGGGCGACATGGACTTTAAGGTCACCGGCACCACCAAGGGCATCACCGCTCTGCAGATGGACAACAAGGCCACCGGCCTTACCTTCGACATCCTGGCCCGAGCCCTGCAGCAGGCCAAGGAGGGTCGCGCCTTCATCCTGCAGAAGATGCTCGATGTGATCCCCGAGCCGCGCCACACCACGCGCAGCACCGCTCCGCGCATCGTCTCCATCCAGGTTCCGACCGACAAGATCCGCGACGTCATCGGTTCCGGCGGTAAGGTCATCCGCGGTATCCAGGACGAGACCGGCGCCTCGGTCGACATCCAGGAGGACGGCACCGTCTTTGTCGGCGGCACCGGCGAGTCTGTCGACCAGGCCGTCGAGCGTATCAAGCTCATTATCAAGGTTCCCGAGCCGGGCGAGGAGTACACCGGTCGCGTGGTCTCCATCCAGCCCTTCGGCGCCTTCGTCAACCTGCTGCCCGGTAAGGACGGCCTGCTGCACATCTCCCGCGTCGCCAAGGGCCGCGTGGAGAAGGTCGAGGACGTCCTCAACGTGGGCGACGAGGTCAAGGTCGTCGTCATCGAGGTCGACGATCGCGGCAAGATCTCGCTCGATCGTCTTGATAAGCCCGAGGCCCCGGCTCGTGCCGAGGGTGCCTCCGAGGGCGACGGCGAGCACTTCCAGCGCCGTGAGCGTCCGCGTCGCGAGCGCTCTGAGCGCAGCGACCGTCCGCGCCGTCCCGGCGACAACGGAGGCCGAAAGCCTCGCCGTCACCACGACGCCGAGTAACAGCTAAACATAAGCAGCTCAACAAGGGCGACTCCTAAGGGGGTCGCCCTTTTGCTTGCGCCCGGGAGGGCCGCATATGAAGTTTCCTGCTCTACAGTCCTGCGCAAGACGGAAAGCACATTAAGTGCTTTCCTTTGCGTGTGGAACTCGCGATAAACTTCATATGCGGCCCTCCCGGGCGCAAGCAAAAGGGCTGGTTAGTGCCGCTCGCTATTTAGTTAGACAGTCTATTCAGTAGTCAGATTTCAGATCAGTAGATAGACACAGCAGTATTTCCCCTGATAAAACCTACCAAAATAAACCTATCTCATATTGGCAGGTCAGGGCTCAGCGGCCCCGGCACGGGCTAAGTTTATCGCGAGTTCCGCACGAACAGGAGGCCACTTAATGTGGCCTCCGTCGTGAGCAGGACTGTAGAGCAGGAAACTTAGCC
>DBEYUK010000008.1:0-1583 GCA_048181625.1 Collinsella sp.
GGCGTCACCACGATGTCATCGGCCAACACATCGAGCAGCTCATCCTCGGTATAGGGGCGCCACTCGCCACGCTCATAGCAGCCCACCAGACGCGAGCCCTCGATGAGCGCACACGGGTAGACCTTGACCTCGTCGGGCATAAAGGCCCCTTCGGTCATAAAGCGCTCGTAGTCGCGCTTGTCCCCCTCGGGCGTGGCGCCCAGCAGGTTAAGCATAAAATGCGCATGGATCTTAAAGCCAAACAATCGTGCAAGCGAAAACGCCCGCTCGATCTGCGCCACCGAAATGCGACGCTCGTTGATATCGAGCAGGTGCTGGTCAAGGCTCTGAATACCCATCTGAATCTTGGTGCAGCCCAGGCGGCGGATGAGTGTAAGGGCCTGCGGCGTTACGGCATCGGGGCGCGTCTCGATAACGAGCCCCACCACGCGATGCTTCGCCGTCTCGTTGATGCGCTGCTGACGTTCAAGCTCCTCCATCGTGGCCGTCTGCCACTCGGCGACCTCGCCCCACGGCGTACCGGGGCCGTACAGGCGACGCACTGCGCGGTTGTAGCCGCCCACGGAAGCATCCACACGCCCCTGCTCGTCGGCAACGCCGGCAGCAAGCTCGACCTCGTCTGTCGCAATGCCGGCGGCCCGATAGCGCTCGCGGCGCTCTGTTACCACCGGCGGCAGGGCATCGGCGGGAGCGTCATCGAGCAGGCGCCCCGCCTCGGCACGGCTGATGCCCGGACGCGCCAACATGGGGTTTGCCGCCACGCCGGCGACGGCATCGTCATTGAGCGCACGGAAAAGCTCCGACATAAACCACGTTTGATACCCTTGCGGATAGTCGCTCCAGGTACCGCCGAGCACAATGAGCTCGATCTTATCGGTCGCATGACCCATCTGCGAAAGCGCCGTCAAACGGGCACTCACCTGCAGATACGGATCGAAGCAGTTTTGCTCTGCACGGGCGCACGCCGGCTCGGCGTGCAGATAGCTCTTGGGCATGCGCAGATCATTGGGGCAAAACAGGCAATCGCCCGAGCACGGCCAGGGCTTGGTGATGACGGTAATGGTCGCTACGCCCGAAGCCGTGCGGCGCGGCTTCATCCTCAGCACTTGCAGCAGCTGACGTTCCAGTTCGACATCAACATTCCACCCAGCCCAACGAGCTGGCTCCTCACGTTTTACCCGCTGGTAGAACGGCAGCAAGCGGCGCTTGGCCAGGTCACGTTTGTCGGCGCCCTCGCGGCGCGCCTCGGCATGTATCAGTTTGACGAGTGCCTTGTCGTCCACGGTCTCGCCGCGACGCAGGGCCTCAAGTATGTTCAAGATAATCTGTTCCATGCCCCCATTGTAAAGGCAAAGGCGCCGGAGCCGATCTCGGCTTCGGCGCCTTCATCAAACAGCGCGTCTATATCTTCGCCTAGGCTTTCGTCTGCCTCACTACTCCGAATCAAACGACATGTCGCCCGAATCGACTTCAAAACTATACACAGCAGACTTATCCCCGTTATCGAATTCAAGATTCAAAATGGTCTCGCCGTCGTAGCCAAGCGGAAGGAAATCGCTCTCGAAGTCGCCGCTGCCCAAGGT
>DBEYUK010000009.1:0-60729 GCA_048181625.1 Collinsella sp.
GGACCTGGACGCGTACGTCGCCCATTGGAACACGAGGCGAAGGCAGGTTAAACTGAAGGGGCTGACCCCGGAGGAGTTCCGGAACCAGCCCCTTGCGGCGTAGTTCTTATTTAAGCCGTCCAAGTTTTGGGGTGCAGTTCATGGGTTTCCGGCGCGGCCCGCTTAGTATCGCGCATAGATTCGCAAGGTTGCGGTAGCCAGCGGCTTACTTGACGTCGTAGGCCTCGGCGTCCCACCAGTCGAGCTGGGCGATGTTGTCGCGGATATGCTGACAGCTCTTGTGGAAGCCCTCGAGCTCGTGCTCGGAAAGGTCGAGCGTGTAGACCTCCTCGACGCCCTCGGCGCCGATCACGCACGGCAGGGAGGTAAAGATGCCCTCCTCGCCATATTGGCCGGTCATAAGCGTAGAGGCCGAAAGCACGGCGTGCTCGTTGTGCAGCACGGCGGCGCAGACGCGCGCGGCGGAGTTGGCAACGGCGTACTCGGTGCACTGCTTGCCGGCGTAGGTCACATAGCCGCCCTTGCGTGCGAGCTCCTCGACCTCCATGTGGTCGAAGGCGTACTTGTCGGGGTTCTCGGCCTGAAGCTCGTTGAGGCTCTTGCCGGCGATGGTTGCGGCCTTAAAGGCGGCCAGCTGGCTAAAGCCATGCTCGCCGATCATGTAGGCGTCGATGGACTTGGGGCTCACCCCGACCTTCTTGGAGATCTCGGTGCGCAGGCGGGCAGAGTCCAGGCCACAGCCCGAGCCGATGATCTTCTTGGGATCGTAGCCGGTCAGGTGCCACAGCTCGGTGCACACGACGTCGCAGGGGTTGGAGATGCTCACGAAGATGCCGTCGAAGCCGGCATCGACGATGCGCTTGGCAAAGGTGCGGGCGGCGTCGGTGGTAAAGAACAGCTCGCCGTCGCGGTTGCCGGCGGCCAGTGCGACCTTGCCGGCGGCGTTGACGATGACGTCGCAGCAGGCCAGCTCCTCGTAGTGGTCGTAGCAGTTGACGATCTTGGTATTGTACGGGACAAACGAAAGGGAGTCGCGCAGGTCTTGGACCTCGGACGTCACCTTTGCCTCGTTGATATCGCAGAGGTACAGCTCATCGGCAATGCCCTGCATGAGCAGGCTGTTGGCGACATGTGCTCCTACGTGGCCCTGGCCGACCACACCGATCTTACGCGTCTGGTACATATACGTATCCTTTCGGCCGAGTTTTTCGCATCGAACCATTGTAGCGTCCAGCTGCCACTTTGCTAGGCTAAAGCGCCGTAGATTTTTGGGACATGCCTTAATCTCTACTTTTGGAGTGATTTGGGCCGCAGACGGTGTCTCGGGGCGATGCACTCGCGCGGATGGGGCCGCTCGTTGTACCATAGCTGCAACTGACTCGTAAGGAGCATCCATGCCCATTCGCATCCCCGACGCCCTCCCTGCCGCCGCGCAGCTCGAGAGCGAGAACATCTTTGTCATGACCGAGTACCGCGCGCTGCACCAGGACATCCGTCCGCTGCGCGTGCTCATCCTCAACCTCATGCCAACCAAGATCGCCACCGAGACGCAGATCATGCGCAAGCTCTCCAACACGCCGCTGCAGGTAGAGGTGGACCTGCTGCGCACCAAGACGCACGAGGCCACGCACGTGAGTGCCGGCCACCTGGAGACGTTCTACCGTACGTTCGACGACATCCGCGATATCCACTACGACGGCCTGATCATCACGGGCGCGCCGGTGGAGCAGATGCCGTTCGAGGAGGTCGACTACTGGCCCGAGCTCTGCCAGATCATGGATTGGTCCACTACGCACGTGCACTCTACGTTGCATATTTGCTGGGGTGCACAGGCAGGGCTCTACCATCATTACGGTATCCAGAAGTGCGACCTGCCGGCCAAGGCGAGCGGCGTGTTTGAGCATTATCTGGTGAAGCCGCAAAGCCCGCTGGTCCGCGGCTTTGACGACCGCTTCTATGCCGTGCATTCACGCAATACCGATGTGCGCCGCGAGGACGTGGAGGCCGAGCCGCAGCTTGAGGTCGTGGCCGTATCAGACGAGGTGGGCCTGTACATCGTCAAGTCGACCGACAGTCGCCGCTTCTTTGTCTTTGGCCATCCCGAGTACGATACCGACACGCTGCGCCTGGAGTACGAGCGCGACGTGAAACGCGGGCTCAACCCCCAGGTGCCGGCGCATTACTTCCCAGGTGACGACCCCACCGCCGAGCCGCGCAACGTCTGGCGCAGCCAGGCTCAGCTGTTCTACACCAACTGGCTCAACTACTACGTCTACCAGACCACGCCCTACGACCTGGCCCGCGCCGGCGAGGAGCACTAGGCTACGGCCGCGGTTGCGGTTGTGGCTGCGGCTGCGGCGTGACGAGCGTGGATTTTCGGATGCCCATCTTGCGGTTGCGATACAACGGCGGTTAGGCGCTGATGATGTGGGGTAGCGGCAGGTCGTGGGTGTCGGTGGGAACGTGGTCGACACGCTGCTCGTCAAAGGCGATGCCGATGATTTGGCATGCGGCCGAGAGCGTGGGCAGGTAGCGGTCGTAGCAGCCGCCGCCATAGCCCAGGCGCGCGCCGGTGTGGTCGAAGGCTACGAGCGGCACGACGATCATATCGAGCGCCTCGGCAGGCACGATAGGAAAACGGCTGCTGTCGACGTCCGTGGCTGCGAAGGCCCGCGTAGGGTGGGCGATAAACGGGGCCTCGGACGCATCGCCGGCAGCAACTGCCCGCATGCACATGAGCTGGCCACAAGCCACGGTGTCAGCTGCCGAGAACATGCACGGATAGGCCACGCGCCAGCCGTGTTTTGCGGCCGCTGCGGCAAACGCGGCGGGATCTGCCTCGGAGCCCATGGCGGCATAGACGGCAACGGTGCGCGGGGCCGCGGGACCCGAGCTGCCCAGCAACTCAACGAGCCGCGCGCATACAGCAGCAGACTTTGCCGCCCGCATATCCAAATCTAGAGCGTCGCGCCGGGCAATTACCGCCCGCCGCAACTCGGCCTTATCCATCCCGGCCCCTCTCTCAAACCCACCAAAAAGGGACAGGTTTATTTTGGTAGGTTTTATCTGGTCAAATGTCGAAACCACCACGCAAACCATCGCAAGGGGAGCAGTTCATGGACACCTTCGTGGGTTTTGACGAAGAGTGGGTGTTCGCGGCGGTGTGTCTCTATCTGTAACAGTAACTCGGCATAATCGGGCCTAGATGTTACAGATTTAGACAAAGGGCCGGCGTCATCCGAAAACGTCTCGATTTGTAATATCTGGAGCCAATATTGCCGCCTAGATGTTACAGATTTAGACAAACTGGTGTGACGGGCTGAGCTGCCCCGCCCAAGCAGCGGCAAAAGAAAAGGTAGATTTTCAGGCATGTCCCAAAAATCTACCTTTGCTGTGCGTTAGCTCAGCAGGTCGATGACGTTGAAGCCGGCGTTGCTCTTGGCGATGACGTCTCGGCCGCCAAAGACGCAGGTGGGCGAGACGGCTGCGATGCGCGTCACGTCGGCGCCGAGCGAGCGCAGCTCACCGGGCGTGGCGGCGAGCATCTGGGCGCGGCGCTTTTCGCGTACATGTGGATCGAGTCCGGCAAGGTAGGTCGTGTTGCGGCGTTTGGTGAGCGCGTACGGCTTCACCGGCGCATCCATGCCGCTCACGCAGCTCACGATAAAGCCCTCAAAGGCGGCCACGTCGGGCTCAAAACTGCCGAGCCATTCGCCTGCGCGCGCCATGCGCTCAATCGAGGGGTCGATTGCCGGGTCGCGGTAGGTGTAGAACGCGGCCTGACGCTCGCCTGCCGCGCGGAATCCGCAGCCGTACGCCCCGCCCTTCACGCGGATCTCGTTCCACAGGTAGTCGTAGGAGAGCGCGTTGGCGGCAACCGCCCAGGCGCCCGTCACGTCGAGCCCCAAGCGACGCGGGTCGCATGCGCTTGCCGCAAAGCAGATGTCGCTGGGGATGACAAAAGCCTCGTGGCGGTCGCACGGCGTCGGCACCACGAGTGTGTCGCGGCCGGCAACAGCACCGTCGCCCGCGCCCAACCCCAGGTCGCCCGCGGCGGCCCAGTACGTGTCAAAGTCCTCATCGCTGCCGGTAAAGCTCGCCAGACAGGCATCGGACACAAAGATGCGGTCTGCCAGCTCGGCAAGCTTGGCGCGCAGGTCGTCCAGGCGCTCGTCAAAGTGGTCGAGCAGGTCGCGCAGGAACAGGTAGAAGTCCACGCCCGAAAGCTGCTCGCGTACCACGGCCGAAGGCGAGCTGTAGCTCATCGCGCGACCAAGCGCCGCCGAGTGACCGTTGTTAATGAAGCCCTGCTCAAGCCCAATGCGAATCTGCGTGAGCACGTCGCGCACGCGGTCGGCGTCGGCATCGAGCAACAGCGTGCTCGACCACACCTCGCGCGGCAGGCTCGCCAGCGCATCGATCTTTTCGGACAGGGCGCCGGCGCTCACCAACAGGTAGGGGTGCACGCCGTCCACGTCGGGCTGCGTCATGACCTCGGTCGTAAAGCTCAAAAAGCCCAGCCTGCCAGCGATGAGGTTGTCGAGCTCCTCGGCCGAGTGTTCGCTCGTGGGTAGCTGTTTGAGCAGGCGGCAGAGTAGCGTCACATAGGGCAGGTCTTCAAACGCGACGCAGCTCAGGTCGAAATACTGCATGGCGTAGGCCAAGCGGTTGGTGGGGATGCCGTGGCGCAGGCAGGGGATGGGCGCGGTCGTGTCCACGACCAGCGGCGGCTCGGGGCGCGCCTCGCCAATGTCGGACACGCGCAGGCGTGGCAGCGTGGCCTTGGCCTCGGGCGCGTCATCCGCCTCCTGCGCGGCGCGCAGCGCAGCCGTGCGCTCGACCACATCGGCCAGCTCGGCATCGGTCATGGCATCGCGCTTGGCTGCCAGCTCGGCAGCTTCGGCGCCCTCCGCACCCTCGGCGGCATCCACCGGCACCAGCTCGACTAGCGCCATGTGGTCGTTTTCCAGCACCAGCTCGCGCAGCAGGTCCTCAAAATAGCTGCCGTCCAGCTCGCCGCGCAGCTCCTCGTACACCGGGCCGTACTTGAGCGCCAGCGTCGCGGCGTCGTCATCGTAGAGCCAGGTGCTCAGCGCGTCGCACGCAATGGCCACGCCGTCGGCGATACCGTAGTCGCGCTGGCGCAGGTCGTATTCGTTGCTGCTGATGATAGCCTCCAGGCGCTCGCGCGGAACGCCGTGCTCGCACAGGTCGCGGCAGGCGTCCTGGAACACGCGGCGCAGCTCGCGCGCCACGCCGGGCTGCGCGTTTTGCAGCATGATGAGCTCGTAGGGCTGCAGGCTCTCGGCCGCGGTGTAGCTCACCACGTTGCCGCCCAGGCCGGCGGCAAGAATGGCCTTCTTAACCGGCGCCTCGTTGGAACCCAGCAGTGCCTCGAACAGGATGTCCGCCGCGATCGTGCGCTTGCGGTCGAGCGCGCTGCCCAGCACAAGACCCAGGCCCACCAGGGCGTTCTCGGGTGTGGTGGCCATCTCGACGCACTTGTACTCGCAGGTCACGGGCGTCTGCACGACCAGCGGATTGGGCGCCAGCGTGGACGGGTCCTCGCCGGCTGCAACGGCAGCGTCCATGCGGCGGCTCGCGGCACTCGGCTGCGACAGATAGCGCTCGTCCAAAAACGCCAGCGCGCGGTCCACGTCCAGGTCACCGTAGAGCGTGATGTAGGAGTTAGAAGGATTGTAGTGGCGCGCGTGCGTGTCCAGGAACTGCTCGTAGGTGAGCACGGGAATCGCGCGCGGGTCGCCGCCGCTCTCGTGCGCATAGGCGGTGTCGGGATAGAGCGCGGCGTTGACGGCGTCGTCCAGCACGCTCATGGGGTCGGACAGCGCGCCCTTCATCTCGTTGAACACCACGCCGTTATAGCGTAGCGTGCCCTCGCGCAGGCTCGCGGAGCTGCCGCTGCCCTCGCCCTCGGCGCCCTCCGGCAGGTCCAGCTCGTAGTGCCAGCCCTCCTGCTCAAAAATGGTGGGCTTGGTATAGATGGCCGGGTTGAACACCGCGTCCAGGTACACGTCCATCAGGTTGTACAGGTCCTGCTCGTTGGTGGTGGCAACAGGGTAGATGGTCTTGTCGGGGTAGGTCATGGCGTTGAGGAACGTCTGCATGGAGCTCTTGATCAGGTCGACAAACGGCTCCTTGACAGGAAACTTGGCCGATCCGCATAGCACCGAGTGCTCGAGGATATGGAACACGCCGGTGGAATCGGCCGGCGGCGTCTTAAAGCCAATGGCAAAGGCTTTGTTTTCGTCGCCGCACGCCAGGTACAGCAGGCGAGCGCCCGAGGCGGTGTGGCGCAGCACGTAGGCGTCCGAGTCGAGCTCGGGCACGGTCTCGCAGCGCTCGACGGCAAAGCCGTGGCAGATGGTGCCAGGCACCAGCAGCGCGGCGGCAGCGGCGCGCGGGTCGGTTGAGGTGGTGGGCATATGCAGTCTCCTTTGACGCCCCAGCGGGGGCGAATCGAGTCGAATCCTCGTGAGTATACCCATATGGGGCCGCGGCTCTGCGGCGAACTGGAGACGATGTGGGTGGACTAACCTAGCTAGGTTGATAACGAATGCCGCGGGTAGCCGCTGCACCCCGCTAAAGTGAAATAACACCCCGTTTACCGAATCATTTAGGAAATATATGGACTCCTAAAAAGTTCTAATACAATATAAGTCATCTATCTATAAGCTGCTGATTCCTTGTAAAGGTATGGTTGATATGGTTGAAGCAAATAGCGTTATCCCCCTGTACAAACAGATTGTTCGTGCGCTTTCTGATTCGATCGCCAACGGCACGTACCGCCCGGGAGATAAGCTCCCGACCGAGGCGGAGCTCATCGAGCAATTTGGCGTGAGCCGAATAACGGTTCGCTCCGCAATTAAAGAAATGGAAGATGCTGGGCTTGTTGAGAGGGCCCGCGGCAAGGGCACGTTCGTTTCGTCGGACACACAGATGTATGCCGCGGACGACCGTGAGAGCTTTACCCATTCGTGCCAGCTTGCTGGAAAACAGGCGTCTACCAGGGTTCTCGCAATGGGCTGGGACTTCCCAAGCCTGCGAGACGCGAAGTTCCTAGGCGTAGACGATACCCAAAAGGTATTGCGTAGTCGTCGTCTGCGCCTTGTGGATGACAAGCCCACGATGCTGGAAACCAATAGCTATTCCGCTGCGCTTTCTTTTTTGGAGCATGAATCCCTCGAGGATTCGCTGATGGCGGTACTCGATCGCCAGGGGATCAAGATGGGCCCCAACACGCGTACGCTCGAGGTCTGCTATGCGAGCGAGCTCGAAGCGACATACCTTAACGTGGAGCTGGACTCTGCGCTGCTTCTGTTTGTCGATAGGCGTTATGCTCCAAGCGGCGAGCCGCTCTTCATCTCCCGTCAGGTGTACTGCACCGAGCGACTGAAGTTCTATTTGTAAAGCAGAGATAGATTAGTCGATTTACCGACCAATTGTTACCGTTCGCGGATTTGGAAAATTGACACACCGCGCAGGGAAGATTGCTAATATACTTTGTTATGACAATATAGTACGTCTTATTGATATTGGAGAACTATGAATAAGATATTGCTAGCGAGTCATGGTTATCTCGCCCAAGGTATGAAAAGCTCTCTCGAGATCCTGATGGGCGCCAACGACCGAATCGAGTGTCTGTGCGCCTATGTCGATGACGACACGAGGGATGTCGCAGCGCTTATCGATGCTTGGATGGAGTCGAAGGATCCGGCCGACACGTGGTTTGTCGTAACTGACATCTTTGGCGGTTCCGTAAACAACGAGTTCATCCAGAGGCAGGCCGCCGGATCGTTTACGTTGATCGCCGGAATGAACTTGCCGCTGCTGGTGGAAATGGTTACACAGCTGGACTCCCTGGATGCGGACAAGGCCAAAGCCGCGGTCGAGGGATCGCGTTCGTTTATCCAGCTTTGCGAGGCGGCGGATATGCTCGCCGATGTCGAAGAAGAAGAGTTCTAGCTCAAGCTTCAACGAATAATTCAACCCTGTCATTACCTTTATTACGCGCGGAGATGATTACGATGATTAAGCTTACGAGGGTCGATTACCGATTGATTCACGGCCAGGTCGCCATGTCCTGGACGCATGCGCTGGATGTAGATTGCATCCTGTGTGCCAGCGACGCCGTGGCAAAAGACGACATGAGAAAAGCCGCTTTGAGGCTGGCTCGTCCCAATGGCGTGAAGCTCGTCATAAAAGACGTAAACGCGGCCATCGAGGCGCTCAACAGCGGCGTCACCGACAAGTATTCGCTGTTTATCATTGTCGAGACGATCGAGGATGCCTATCGCCTTGCTAAGGGTTGCAAAGACATCAAGGAGATCAATTTGGGCGGAACTCGAAAGTCTCCCGAGACCACGCTTCATCCGACCCCCGCGATCTTTGCGACCGAAACCGATGCCGAGCATATCCAAGAGCTTGTCAACGATGGCGTGGTTATCGAAATCCGTCAGGTTCCCAATGACTCAAAGGTATTTGCCAAGGACGTTTTCTAGCTGGAAACATGCCACTGTCTAGCATTTATTAACTAGATCCTCCTTTCTTTAGCCCGTCGATCATTTGATCGACGGGCTTTTTATTGAAGAAAAATCAAAATAATCTGAAATAGTTCTTCCATAGTTAGTTATATAAAGTATTATAACGTCATGGGATGAATGAAGGGTTCATCCAAGTGAGTTAGGAGTAAGGGATGTTCAATTTCGATGAGCCTCGTTACGAGAAGGTTGTGAGCGATGCCCTTGCTCTCCGTCCTCAGATTGAGGCTGCCGTGGACAAGGTCTGCGAGCAGGGTTATTCCAACATCTTCTTCATCGGCTGCGGCGGTACCTGGGCCCACACGCTCCCGATGAAGTATTGGGTCGAGACCACCACGGCTGACGTCGATGTCCACTGCGAGATTGCCGCTGAGTTCCTCGCATGCCCGCCCAAGACCTTCAACAAGGACTCTGTCTGCGTCTTCTCCACCCGTACCGGCACCACCCCCGAGATCATTGAGGCTGCCAAGTTCTGCCAGGAGCAGGGCGCCCGCACGCTGATGTATGTCTCCAACGACAACACCCCGGCCACCGAGTACGCCGATTACAAGTTCTTCAGCTTCGCCGAGGACGACGTCCTGTGCGAGGCCATCTACACCTACCAGATCACGCTGGTCGCCCGCTTCCTCAAGAACGCCGGCGCCTTCCCCAAGTACGACACCTTCATGGAGGAGTTCGGCAACATCGCTCCGTACCTCATCAAGGCCAAGGACGCTCAGGACGAGCGCTGCGCTGCCATGGCCGAGGACTTCAAGGACACCGATTACCACATGGTGATTGGCTCCGGCATGCTCTGGGGTGAGGCCTACGACTACGCCATGTGCATCCTCGAGGAGATGCAGTGGATCAAGACCAAGTCTATCCACGCCGCCGAGTTCTTCCACGGCACCATCGAGCTGTGCGAGGAGGGCACGAGCCTCATCATGCTCTACGGCGAGGACGACACCCGTAAGCTCATGGACCGCGTGGACAACTTCACCCACATGCTCGCCGACGAGAAGGGCGTTAACGTCCGCGTGAACAAGTTTGACACCGCCGAGGTCGAGCTGCCGTTCAGCGACCCTGAGTTCCGCAAGATCGTCTCCCCGATGGTCACCTACACCATCACCGAGCGTCTGAGCTGCCATCTCGAGCACGTCCGTAACCACCCGCTCACCACGCGTCGTTACTATCACCAGATGAACTACTAATCCTCTCAAATTGCTGTGGTTGTCTGCAGGCGAGCTGCGCAGAATGCCTCGCCTGCAGACCTGTTTCTGGGGTTGATCTAAATGGTTGTCCAGTATCTTCTAATTGCACTGGTCGCATTTATTGCGTCCATGGACGAGCAATTATTTGGCATTACGATGCTTGGTCGTCCACTGTTTACGAGCCTGTTTGTCGGCTTGATTCTTGGCGATGTCCAGCAGGGCGTTATCGTCGGCGCTGCTTTGGAGTCCATGTTCATGGGCGCCATCATGGTCGGCGCGGCGGTTCCTCCCGAGGTTTATGCCTCCGGCGTGCTTGGCTGCGCGTTTGCCGTCATTACGGGTACGGGCACGGCAACTGCCGTCGCGCTCGCCCTTCCCGTCTCCGTCTTCCTTCAGGTGTGGCGCAACTTCTGCTACGCCGTTCCGGGTGCCTTTGCCTGTAAGAAGATTGAGACCGCTCTGGCAAATCGCGATCTTGCCAAGGCGAATCTGTACCATCTGACCATCGTGCCGCTGTCGATTGGCATTCCGTCTGCACTGCTGGTGTTTGGCTCGCTGTTCTTTGGTGCCGACCTCATCAACAATGCGCTCAGCGCGATTCCGCAGTTTGTGATGGACGGCCTCAACGTTGCGTCCGGCGTAATGGTCTGCATCGGCTTCGCTCTTCTTATTAGGACCATGGGCGACAACAAGCTTCTTCCTTGGCTGTTCATCGGCTTCATTATGGTCATTTACCTCAAGATGGACGTGGTCGGCGTCGCCGCAGCTGCCATTTGCGTCGCGCTGCTCCTGGTCTTCCGCGAGGGCTCGTCCGGTCCGCAGGCGGTTGCTGCAGATGAAGAGGAGGACTTCTAATGGCTACCCAGAACACCGACCTCAAAGAGGCCAAGAAGGATGCGATTATGACTCCCGATATGTATCGGAGCATGTTCCTTCGCCAGTTTACGAGCCAGTGCTCGCAGTCGTACGACAAGATGATGGCAATGGGCTTCATGTACACCATTCAGAAGCCCCTGCGAAAGATCTATCCCAACGACGACGATTACTATGCGGCGCTCGATCGCCATACTGAGTTCTTTAACATCACGCCTCATGTGCCTCCGTTTGTAGCCGGCCTAACGGTTTCGATGGAAGAGCAGGCGGCTGCCGATAAGAACTTCGACACGTCCTCGATTAACGCCATGAAGGTCGGCCTCATGGGACCGCTTTCCGGCATTGGCGATTCGTTCTACTGGGGTACGTTCCGCGTGGTCGCTGCCGGCATTGGTATTGGTATCGCTTCGACGGGCAACCCGCTCGGCCCCATCGTGTACGCGCTCATTTACTCCGTGATTAACTTTGCAACGCGTATCGTCGCAGCCCATCTGGGATACGACCTGGGAACCAAGTTTTTGCAGCAGTCCGAAGAGAACAACCTTATGTCTCGCATGACGCATGCTGCCGGTGTCCTCGGAATGACCGTTATCGGCGCCATGATTGCGGCACAGGTCTCACTGTCCACTGCCTTGACCTTTGACGTGGGCGGTTCGGAGATTGTCCTGCAGGATCTGTTCGATTCGATCTTCCCCGGTCTGCTGCCCTTGCTGGCAACCTTTGCCTGCGTCGCCCTGTACAAAAAGGGCGTCAAGACCATTTGGATCATCTTGGGCATCTTTGCAATCTGCATCATTGGAACGGGCTTGGGAGTGTTCGCGGCGGCGTAATGTTAACTCCTATGCTCGCGCGTTGGATAACTAACTGACCGTTTGAAAACGGGGCTCGGCGTAAGGCCGGCCCCGTTTTTTTTTGAGGGATTTTTCGACTGTCCAATAGTCCAGGCTCGTCCATCACTCACGTATCTCTCATCTCTCATTCGTCACTAATACGAGAGATAACAGAAAGATGAGAGATAAATATGAGAGATAACTGAGCAGCAAAGAGACAAGAAATCACGGTATTGTATCAATACTGATTGTTCTACCAGCAAAAACATGTTTAAATGAAACAGATGGTAGATATCTTATCTCTCATCTTTCACTCATCTCTAATACGAGAGATAACAGAGAGACAAGAGATAATTACGAGAGATAACTGAGAGACGAAGGAAATCTATTCGCGGCATTCTCCGCCGGACCGAGCGAAAGGACGTGCAGATGAACGAGAACGAGCTGATCGGTCTGCTCGAGTCTTTAAGGCGCATGGGCTCGGACGATCTTAGCGTCGAGGTCAAGGAGAGCGCCACGACGCTTTCTCGCGACGTATGGGAAACGGTTAGCGCATTCGCGAATACCGCCGGCGGAATTATCGTGCTCGGCGTGAGCGAGCGCGCGGGCTTTGTCCCGGTTGAGGACTTTGAGACCGAGAAGGTGCTCAACCAATTTGTCGCAGGCATGGGTGATGCCGGCGGTCGCGGAAAACTGGCCAATCCGCCCAAATACACTATTGAGCGCGTGGAGCTTCGGGGCACCGTGGTTCTCGTTATCACGATTGAGGAGCTCGACCCGTCGAGCAAGCCCTGCTATGTAATAGAACGCGGCGCCCAGGGCGGCAGCTACAAGCGCATTGATGACAAAGACGTGCCACTTTCATCGACCGAGGTTTTGGCACTGTCGTCATACGAGCGGACGAGTCCTAGCGATCGCGATGCAGTGCCCGGCGCGGTTGCAGGCGATCTTGACGAGGCACTGGTCGATCGCACGATAGAACGTGCTTTCTCGCTGACACCTCGGGCAATGCGCGGCGCGCCGGACAAGAAAACGAAGCTGGAGCGCCTGAATTTCCTCGACTCCCAGGGCAAAGTTACTAAGGCCGGGCTCCTGGCTGCGGGTGCCTATCCTCAGCAGTTCTATCCTAAGCTCTTTATCGATGTGGCGGTCTATGCCGGAACGCAGAAGGGCGCGGCGGGGTCGTTGAGGTTCATGGACCGTACGATCTGCGAGGGAACGTTGGGCGAAATGATCTCGGATGCCGTCGCGGCAGTCGCCAAGAATTTGCGGCGAACCTCGACGATCCAAGGCGTCTCGCGTGTCGACTCGCTGGAGATTCCCGAGGAGGTCCTGCGCGAGGCAATCGCCAACGCCGTAATCCACCGAGAATACGGAGATCGGTTCTGTGGGCAGTCGATCGCTGTTGACGTCTTTGATGACCGTATCGAAGTGACGAACCCCGGCGGCCTATACGGAGGAAAGACTCGCGAGAACTTGTTTGACGGCAGCTCCCGGTGCCGCAACGCGACGCTCATGAAACTCATGTCGATTGTTCCGCTGCCGGATGGCGCAGGCTCGCCGGCTGAGGGCAATGGCTCGGGCATTCCGATGATGATCGATGCCATGTGTGCTCATGGTTTGGCCGAGCCCCTGTTCTGCCCGGGATTCGATCGGTTCAAAGTGGTTCTCTATCGCTCAAAGGTCGAGCCGGTCGACCACGGCGGTGACTTAATTGTGGCGGCACTTAAGCGTTGCGGTGAGCTGGGTACGCGCGAGTTGGCGGAGCACACAGGGCTCACAATTTCCCAGGTTAGGTCGCGCGTCAACACACTCATTGCTCAAGGCGAGCTTGAGCCCACAGCGCCGGCGACGAGTCGCAACCGCAAGTATCGACTGTCGGAGCGTGCGGAATAAATGCGCCAGCGGACGAGGTGACCCAATAATCGACTCTCGATTGGCGCCCGCAAAGGTAAGGCGGTTGTTGCCCAGCCGACGGCGAAGTTAAAAATCCGGCTTACGCTGGCATAGTCCCGAACCCATCCATCAGGAACAGCCTAAGAACCAGTTTGATGACATTTCCCGGTTTGACTTCAGCCGCGCCAAAGACGTGGCGCTCGGCGAGCTCGCTGCAGTATGCGTAGATGTCGCGGATAAGGTCCGCGCCCGAAAGCGTAAACATGTAGCCCGCGTCCGAAAGCGCATTGGGCGCGGCGGGCAACTTGGCCATGTGGCAGAACGTTTGCAGGTCGGGCGCCATAACATTCTGGTAGTCGAGGTGGCCGCTGGCATCCTGTGCGGCAAGCTCCAATTGGCGCACAGAATCCAGCGCCGCCGCTAACACAAAGCTCGGCGTAGGTGCATTGACGTCCTGAGTGGTCGCCACAAGCCTGCCCGCCGCCTGCGTGACAAGCCAGGCGACCTCGCGCTGGCAACGCACGGCCTTGCGCGTCACCGGCTTGATGGACGAAGAAGAAACGCTTCCCTTAGGCGGATTCGAAGCAGCCATAAGACCCTCCCATGAACAATCCGGCCCAACAAGCCCGGATGAAACACGTGCTACATCAGTATACAGGGGAGTGGGATAGCGGGGTACGAGCGCGCCAGCGGCAAACCGAGAGCATCAACGATGTGCCGATCGCGAATAAGATCTCGTAATACTTGACTTCCGGCCATATTATTGAGGGGCATGACTCGCGTTCGTATGGTTGTAGGTGCTGGCGATGAACGACATTGACCTTGCTGTTCCGTTGATGGATGGACCAAGCTATGACCGTGCCTGCAGTCTCGTGCCTTCCGAATACGTTGAGGCATGGGAGTGGTTTCTGGGTGAGGAGCAGCGCGGCGGCGTTTGGACCAGCCTTCCGCACCGCACCAAGGAAGATAGCCCTCAGTATCAATATCGTTTGAGAATTGGCGCGGACTTCTTTCCCGTAACGCGGGATTCAGGGATCTTCTGGCCGGGCCAGGATCGGGTGAAGCAAGATCCCAATAAGATCTTTGCGCTTTCGGTCCATAACTCTAAAAAGAGCTTCTACACCGATGTTCCTCCGCTCTATTTGGATGACGGTACGTGGGCCATTAAGTATTCGGTTCAAGCGCCAGGCGTCGTTGGTTCTCGAGACCAGAATTACAACCGTAAAATGCTCAACTGCATGGAATATGGCGTTCCAGTTGGAGTCATATTTGCAACCGAGGTGGGCTATAAGGTGCTTGGCCTTGCGTTTGTTGAACGGTTTGAGCCCGAAAACGGCTGGTTTGTTCTGCATGGTCCCGTTCATAAAGGCGGGCCTGATCCTCGTTTTGCGTCCGACATGAGCTATCTGAAGCACATGCCAGTCGACATTGAGTTTGCCGGACAGAGTGCGACCGATGACGAAAAAGTTCGCTATGCGTTGAGACGCGAGCGATTGGGGCAGCAATGGTTCCGCAAGCAGCTCATTGCCGCCTATGATGGTCGCTGCGCGGTGTCGGGTTGTGGGGTTAACGAGGCACTGGAGGCTGCACATATCGAGAATTACTCGGGACCCAAATCGCAGGTTGCCAGCAACGGCATTCTGCTTCGGCGCGACTTTCATGCTCTATTCGATGCTCATCTGATTTCGTTTGAGCCTGTTTGCGGCGAATATCGGCTGTGCGGATCGTACCTGCTGGATAAGACCGACTACGCTTCCTTTGCAGGTGCGACGCTAAGGCAGCCGAATGAGCGTCAGTGGCGACCCAATACGGTGTTTCTTGAGGCCCATCGCATAGAGTTCGATCGCTCGGAAAAGAAGCGTGAAAAGGCGGGGCTTCTGCCGTATTAGCGTATTTGGCTTTGGCATTCTTTGACGATCGTGTTGTTTGATCGGATCGCGTGGCGATGCAATCCCGCGCCCGTCCGCCGGTGCATGCTCTTCCTGATTTGTATAGCGAGAGAGGAGCGCGTGTGAGCTGGCGAGGCGATATTGCGATGGGGAAGTACGGAAAACTGCCGTGTGCCCTTATAGACAACAATATGTTTCCGGGCGTAGAGGTTGATTGCGGGTCGTTTGCCGTCGCCTGTCCTTGTTGCGGCTCGCAAATATCGTGTCTCGATATTCGGTTCATCGATGCGCGCGACAGACTCAGCGACGAAGTGAGAAAACGGACGGGCGTTCATATGCCGGTGCATCCGGAGAAATGCCCTGTTTGCGGCCTCGATATCGTGTACGACGTCGGCGACGAGGGATAGGTGATGCGGAGGAGCTGGCTGTGAAGGCTTCTCCGTTTCTACAAATAAACCCCCTCACCGAGCTTCTTGTGGAACTCGGCGTGATGGTCGCGTGCCCAGGTAAAGAGTGCCTGGTCAAAGTCGGTACGCGCGGCCGGGACGCCAAAGACGCCGGCAACTTCGACGCGTATAAACTCCAGTGCCGGCAGCTTGTTGATGGCAGTGAGGGCAAACGGGGACGAGGGCTCCTCGAACAGATAGCGGCTGCCTTGCAGCGCGTCGCAACTGGTGCACGTGTTGCCGAGCGACGGGGCTTTGGAGGCTCGCGCGCCTACGGGCTTGTAGCCGCAGCGCTTATGAAGGTAGTCGCGGATCTCGCCCGGCACGCAGCCAAGAGCGGGCACGATGGCGAGTGCGTTGGCGTTGGCCGTGTCGATGGCAATGTGCCCGGATTCGTTGGGTGCGTGCGCGATGGCGACGCTCTCGTCGTTATCGGTTCGATAGGGAATGCCGAAGGCCGCGACCGAGGTCTCTTTGTGACACTTCCAGCACTCGCGCTTGCCCAGTACTAGATATATATACGGCGCTGAGGGGTCGGATCGGTCAACACCGGGCAGCCACTCGGCAAAGGGCTCGGGGTTGACGCCGCTGGGTACATACCAGATCTTCTTGGTCCGGTCCCATTTGGCGCCCAGCGCCTTGGCTTCTTCTTTGTGCGAAAAGGGGACATCGAGCTCGGTGCGCATGGCGGCTCCTTGGTGCTGCAGGTGCAAGTGGCCCAAGGATACCGCAGGGCGCAGACATCGCGGCGTTTTGCTGAGAAGCTGCGGTGCGGACTGATTGGTTATGCCGATGGATAGATCGACAAGTAGATGGTCGGCATTTGGCCAGTTGGGCGGTTGGAACTGCCAGCGGATTTGGCGACATAAAACAAAACAGCCCAGAGGACATAGCCTCTGAGCTGCGAACATTTGGTGGGCGTTAGAAGATTTGAACTTCTGACCTCTTCCGTGTCAGGGAAGCGCTCTCCCCCTGAGCTAAACGCCCGATCAAGGGTGCGCAAGCGCGCAAGGGATAATATAACGGAGCCTGAACTCGGTGGCAAGAACATTTTTAAAAATCGCTTACATTGTGGAATTCGGGGGCTTTGTCGTATCCATTTCAAAAGAGCCTGCTGCCGCGATTTGGCTGTCGCATAATGCAAGGCCATTGCGGTATCGAGCTATGGAAAGACGCCTGCGGAATTGTCCTACCGATAAGCGGACAAGCCTCCAGCTGGTGCCTCCGCAGTGGTAAGGTAAGCCGAATTGTTTCCAGGCTGTTTCGGGGGAGTGGAATGAGCAAAGAGTGTGTCGAGCAGGTCGAAGGCGCAGAGGCTTCGGTGCCGATGACCGATATATCGAACATTGATGTGCCCGAGGGCACCGACGAGCTCAGCCGCAACACCCGTCGCGCATGGCGCGACCGCCTGAACAGCGCTTCGTCGCGCAAGATGATCACGGGCGTTTTGGCTACGCTGGTGGGCGGTTCGTTTTGGGGCTTCTCGGGCACCAGCGCGAGCTTTCTGTTCGATACCTACCACGTCGACACCTTGTGGCTTATGAGCGTGCGTCAGATTCTCGCCGGTCTACTCTTTATGGCTGTGGTTGTTACGCGCGACCGCGAGCGCCTGATTAAGCTCTGGACCACACCCGCCGATCGCAAGCAGCTGCTGCTCTTTACCGCCTTTGGCCTGCTGTTCAACCAGTTTTGCTATCTTTCGGCCGTGCGCCTGACGAACGCCGGAACCGCGACGGTGCTCCAGTGCCTGCAGCTCGTTATCATCATGGGCTACGCCTGCGTGACCGATCGCCGCATGCCGCGTACTCGCGAAGTCATCGGCATTGGCCTGGCTCTGGGTGGAACCTTTTTAATTGCCACCGGCGGCGACCCTACCAGCCTGAATATCTCGCCGCTTGGCCTGGCAGCAGGTCTTATGTGTGCGGTCAGCGCCGCGTGTATGGCGGTGATTCCCGCCAAGATCCTGCCCGAATACGGTAGCCCCATCGTCACGGGCTCGGCAATGCTCACGGCGGGCGTGGTCTCGTGCGTCTTCGTGCAGCCCTGGGCGCATATGCCGGCGCTCGATGCCGCCGGTATCGAGGCACTCGCGGTGTTCGTGGTTATCGGCTCGTTTTTTGCTTACATGCTCTATATGCAGGGCGTTAAGGACATCGGCTCGGTGCGTGCGAGCCTCATCGGAACTGTGGAGCCGGTTTCGGCGACCATCACCAGCGCCGTTATGCTGGGCACGGTGTTTTTGCCGACCGACCTTATCGGCTTTGCCATGATCATCGTGATGATGTTCCTTACGGTGTAGTTGACGCCGCCGCCAAGACAGAAAAGGTGTTGTGCCGCATTTTCGCCAATTGATGTCCGTGTCTGGAGTTTAGCTGTCGATGCTCAAAATGCCATAAACTAATAACGTTATGGACTTTTTCATTGCGACTCAATTGCGAGGATTTCTTTATGGCTGGTAATCACTTTAAGGGCAGCGATAGCGGCCGTCCTGCAGTTCCGCCGCGTCCGAACGGGGCTGGTAAGGCCGGCACGCCGGGCGGCGCTGGACAGGGCGGTTCCGGTAAGCGCGTGTCCCCGGGCGAGACGGCGATGTTTACCGCTCTGTACGAGCAGTCTCAAAAGGCAAAAAAGACCGGCCGTGCAAGAGGAAATGTCTTTGCGGGCGGTGCAACCTCCGCGTCGCAGCCGAGCGGGGCTCCTTCGGTACCTGCGAACAACGCAGGTGCTGCCAACGCCGCGAATGCCGCCGGCAACGTTAATGCCGGCAAGGCCGCCAACAATACTCCCTCTGCTGGTGGCGCGGGGCTTACGGGTAACCTTGGCACGATTTACACCGGCGCCTCCGAGACTGGCACGTTCGCCCGCCTGGATGATAGCGGTGCCGAGTTTGCGGGCTCGGGTTCCAAGGAAGATTATTACGATTTTGGCTTGAACTACGGTAGCGATGCTTCGTCGAGTTCGACCTCTGACGGTCTGGTCCGTCATCGCCATCGCAAGGGCGAGCGCAAAAAGCGTCACACTGGCGCCATTATTGCCGCTGTAGTCGCGGTGCTTCTCGTTGTGCTTGGCGCAAGCGGCTTTATGCTGCTTAACTCGGCAAAGACCGTAAAGAGCGAAGCGAAGGAGGCTGTCGAGATCGTCGGTGGCCTTAAGGATAAGGTCACGTCGGGCGATTTTTCGACGCTGCCTGACGACGCGAAGAAGATCGATGAGCTCTGTAACAGCATGAAGGCGGAGACCTCGAGCCCGCTGTGGGCGGCGGCTTCGTTTATCCCGGTGTATGGCAGCGATATCAATGCGGCCCGCACCATGATTGACGCCCTGTCCGATGTCTCGAGCAACGCGCTGGTTCCCATGGCCGATAACCTTTCGCAGGCTACGCCCGGCAAGCTGTTCCAGGACGGCATGATTAACGTGTCCGCGCTGCAGGCGGTCGCCGATTCGCTTTCCAGCAGCTCGAAGGTGTTCAAGAGCGCCAACGAGAAGGTCCAGGGCATTGGCGATACTCATATTTCCCAGGTGACCGAGCTGGTCGATAAGGCCAAGGACGGCTTTGCCACCCTCAACGGCGCGGTTGACGCGGCGGAGAAGGTCGCCCCCGTCCTTCCCCAGATGCTCGGCGCCAACGGCCAGACGCGCAACTACCTTATGTACGCCATGAACAACGTCGAGATTCGTGCCTGCGGCGGCTTTGGCGGTTCGCAGGGCCTGATTTCGGTCACCGACGGCCAGATGTCGATTGGCGAGTTTGTTCCCCGCATTGGACTCAGTGAGGATGAGGCAGTCGAGAGCGTCGACGAAGAGGATGAGGCGCTGTTCGGCAACCACAGCAACCTGTACAACTCGGGCAATACTTATTCGCCTGATTGGCCCCGCAACTCGCAGCGTGTCGCCGCGCTGTGGAAGTCCCAGTATGGACAGGACGTTGATGGCGTCATCGGTATCGACCCGGTGTTCTTGCAGTACCTGCTGGGCCTTGTCGGTAATGTCTCGCTGCCTGATGGTACGGTCGTCGACGGTACCAACGCGGCGAAGGTTCTCATGCACGATGTGTATTGGAACTATCCGGTCGAGGAATCGGACGGCATCTTTGCGGCTGTTGCCAGCGCCGCCTTCGACAAGATTCTCGGTGGCATCGGTGACGTCGACGTTACAAAGCTTGTCGGTGCATTCGAGCGCGGTGCCGAAGAGGGCCGTCTGATTGCTTGGATGAGAAACGATGATGAGCAGAATGCCATCGAAGAGACGGGCATTGACGCTTCGCTGCCCGATCCGGATGATCCGAGTGCCGATCCCGTTGCCGGCGTTTACTTTAACAACCTGAGCTTCTCCAAGCTCGACTGGTATCTGAACGCCGACACGCAGATCGGCCAGGGCATCAAGAACGGCGACGGCACGTGCTCGTATCGCATCACCGTTACTCTGACGAACATCATGACGCAGGAGGAGGCAGGCAAGCTGCCCGACTACGTTGCGGCGAGCGCACCCGATGCCGCGCGTGACGACGAACGCCTGAATGTCTCGTTGTTTGCCCCGACGGGCGGCAACATCAGTGACCTTACGGTTGAGGGCACACAGTTTGGTCTTGGCGCCGCTACGTGGCATGGAATCCCCTTCTATTCGGGCACCGTTGACCTGCATGCTGGCGAGACGACGACGATCACGTATACGCTGACCACGTCGGCCGAGGCGGGGGACAAGCCGCTTACGCTGCGTCAGACTCCTACATGCCAGGCGGCTCGCGACAGCGCGTCGGCGTAGGGTTTTTCTGGTAGCGCAGATAATCGAGTACCATTTTGGGGCGGACAGGCAATCTGTTCGCCCCTATTTTGTAAGGAGAGCGCATGAAGTACTTTGGCACCGACGGCTTTCGCGGTGAGGCCAACGTTGGGCTGACGGTAGAGCACGCTTATAAGATTGGCCGTTTTGTGGGCTGGTATTACGGTGCCAACCGCGAGCGCAAGGCACGCGTGATCGTGGGCAAGGACACGCGTCGCTCGAGTTATATGTTTGAGGCGGCGCTGGTGAGCGGCCTGGTCGCGAGCGGTGCGGACGCCTATATGCTGCACGTGATCCCCACGCCGGGCGTAGCGCATCAGACTGTGGAAGGCTGCTTCGATTGCGGCATCATGATCAGCGCGAGTCACAACCCGTTTTGCGATAACGGCATTAAGCTCGTCAACAGCGACGGCTTTAAGATGGACGAGGACGTGCTGGAGCTCATCGAGGACTACATCGATGGCAAGAGCGAAGTTCCGCTGGCCACGGGCAACCACATCGGTGCCACGGTGGACTACATGCAGGGCCGCAACCGCTACATTGCTTCGCTCATCGCAAGCGCGAACTTTTCGCTGCAGGGCGTCAAGATCGGTATCGACTGCGCCAACGGCTCGGCTTCCTCGGTGGCCAAGCCGGTGTTTGACGCGCTCGGTGCCGACGTGCGCGTGATCAATGCCGCGCCCGATGGTTTTAACATCAACGTCGGTTGCGGCTCCACGCATATGGAGCGCCTGCAGCGCCATGTGGTGGAGCAGGGCCTGGACGTGGGTTTTGCCTACGATGGCGATGCCGACCGCTGCCTGGCCGTGGATGAGCGCGGTCGCGTGGTAGACGGCGACCAGATCCTGTACGTGTGCGGCGTGTATCTGAACAAACACGGTCGCCTTTCGGGCGGTACCGTGGTGCCGACGATCGCCAGCAACTTTGGCCTGATCAAGTCGTTGGAGCTTGCCGGTCTGAGCGCCGTGACCAGCGGCGTGGGCGACCGTCACGTATATGCCAAGATGCGCGAGGGCGGTTACAGCTTGGGCGGCGAGCAGACGGGCCATACGATCTTTGGCGATATCGAGCGCACGGGCGACGGCATTATGACTTCGCTGCGCGTGATGGAAGTGATTCGTGTTGAGCGCGAGACGCTCTCGCAGCTCACGGCTCCGTGCAAGCTGCTGCCGCAGGCGCAGGTGGCCGTGCGCGTGGCGGACAAGGACGCCGCACTCGAGAACATGGGCGTGCAGAACGCCATCGCCGAGGCCGAGGCGTCGCTGGCGGGCGAGGGCCGCGTACTCGTGCGCAAGAGCGGAACCGAGTCGGTAATCCGCGTGCTGGCCGAGGCGCCCGACCAAGCATCCGCCGATGCCGCCATGAAGCGCATCGCCAACGCGCTCGAGGCTCTTTAGTTACGCGGTTTTACCAAACCGCGTAACTGCTCGACGCTGCAAACGGCCCCAAGCGGCAATCTGACGTTCAATTTCAAGGGTGCGACCAGAAGGTCAGCGCCCTTTCATTTCACGTCACCTTGCTCGCTTAGGGTCGTTTTCGCTGGCGTTGCCAAGACATTAGCGTCAACGAACTAGTCATTGGGTACCTAGTTATTGGGTGAAAAAAGGGGACGCTGCGGATTGGTTCCGCGGCGTCCCCTTTGCGTTGGCGTGTCGCCTAAGCTTTACAGCTCGTAGAGCGTGGTGAACTTGTCCTGCAGGTAGCTGCAGTAGTAGCGGGCATCGAACGCCATGCCGCATGCGCCCTTGATGAGTTCCGGCGCGTCTTTGGCGCGGCCCCACTGCCAAATGTGCTCGCCCAGCCATGCGCGGACGGGTGTCAGGTCGCCGCTCGCACAGGCGCCGGTAAGGTCGACACCGTCGCGGCACATGGCCGGCACAAACATGGCGTCGTAGGCGCTACCCAGCGCATACGTGGGGAAGTAGCCAAACGAGCCGCCGCTCCAGTGCGTATCCTGCAGGCAGCCGCGCGTGTCGTCGGGAACGGGAATGCCCAGGTATTCATCCATAAAGCGATTCCAAAGCGCGGGGATGTCCTTGGCCGTGGCCTCGCCGGCAAACAGCATGCGCTCGATCTCGTAGCGCACCATAACGTGCAGCGGATAGGTGAGCTCGTCGGCCTCGGTGCGGATCAGCGAAGGCTGCGCGATGTTCACGGCGTGGTAGAGCGTGTCCTCGTCGACGTCGCCGTAGACCTCGGGTGCGTGGCGGCGCAGCACCTCGAGCAGCGGTCCCATAAAGGCACGGCTGCGGCCCACGGTGTTCTCAAAGAAGCGGCTCTGGCTCTCGTGGATGCCCATGGAGGTGCCGCCCTCCAGGCAGGTGCGCGCATAGGCGGGATTGACGCCCAGCTCGTACATGGTGTGCCCCGCCTCGTGGATGATGCTGTAGACGTTGGAGATGCAATCGTCCTCGTAGATGTGTGTCGCGATGCGCGCGTCACCCACGGCAAAGCCCTCGCTAAACGGGTGCTCGGTAAAGGCAAGCGTGGTGTCGTCCAGGTTCAGGCCGACGAGCTTCATCAGGTCGAAGCTCATGGCGCGCTGGGCGGCCTCGGGCACGCGGGCGTGCAAAAAGTCGGCATCGGGCTGCTGGCCGCGCTCGCCGATGGCGTGCACGAGCGGCACGACCGTGGCCTTGACCTCCTCGCAAAACGCGTCGAAGCTCTTGGCGGAAAGGCCGCGCTCGTACTGGTCGAGCCAAACGTCGTATGGGTCGCGCTTGGGGTCCATGAGTTCGGCCTGATGCTTAAGTTGGGCGACGATTCTATCCACATAGGGCTCAAAGCTCGCCCAGTCGTTGGCCGTCTTGGCCTTATGCCACACGGCGTCGGCCTCGCAGGTGAGCCTGGTCCAGGCCTCGGCCTCCTCGGTAGGAATAACGCTTGCCTCGCGCTGGTCGCGGCCGAGCACGCGAATCTCGTCGAGCAGCTGCGGGTCGTCTACGTGTCCGCCTGCAACCGTCTCGCGCGCTAACGAGCGTACGAGCTCAACGGACTTCTCGCTGGTCAGCAGCTTGTGATGCTCACCGGCAAGCGTGCCCATGGCGTCGGCACGGGCGGCAGCGCCGTTGGCAGGAGCAATCGTCGCTCCATCGAACTCGGCAATCTTGAGCAGGTACTCGCGAGTCCACAGCTTGCCCTCGAGTTTGCGGAACTTTTTGACGGCCTTGTCGACTTTAGCGGCCTTGACGCCCTTGGCGGCCTTTGCCACGGCGGCCTTGGCCTTCTTATCGAGTTTCTTTCCCATACCGTATCCTTAATCTCGCAGGCCGAGCGCCGCAGGCGGGTGCGCGGCCAGTTTGCACAGCTACCTGCCTTGTACCCAGCGCGAACAAAACGGAACGCGGCGATGCGCTCGCGAAATGTGTTATCCTATAGCCCAATGCGTTGACGGAGAGGGTTTTGCCCGCCGCGTCGCCGGCAAGAGAGGGAAGGTCATGGGCTGCAAGCCTTCCTGCGGTGGCAAGGGCCAAGCGTTCACTCCCGAGCAGCGACCTCAACGGGCACGCGGCCAGTGGCAGCAAAGTCCCAGTAGGGAAGCCGTGAGCCTCGCGACAAGAGGCACAGAGTGGGCGCGGCGGGCCAGACATCCGCCGGGTCAAACAAGGTGGTACCGCGGAATTTAACCGTCCTTGGGCAATGCACATGCCCGAGGACGGTTTTTTGTTACCGAACCGGGCCGCGCATCCGCAGCATCGGGCAGCGTCAGCCGTCCCGGAATGCGGATGCGCGAGAGACGAAAGGGAAGACATGAGTCTGATTGATGATCTGGTCAAACTCGAGGAAGAGGCCAAGGAGCTCGTCGCAGGCGCCGACGACGCTGCCAAGCTCGAGGCCGCGCGCGTTGAGCTGCTCGGCCGCAAGGGCCGTATCACCGGCCTGATGCGCATGATGGGCAAGCTCGCCCCCGAGGATCGTCCCATGATGGGCAAACGCGCCAACGAGATGCGCCAGCTGATCGAGGGCATGCTCGACGAGCGCACCACCGAGATGAAGGCCGCCGCCCTCAAGCACGCACTCGAGCACGAGGCCGTCGACATCACGCTGCCGGGCATCCGTCCGCAGATCGGTCACCAGCACCTGATCAAGCAGATCATCGAGGAGGCCGAGGACATCTTCTGCGGCATCGGCTACACCGTCGAGTCCGGCCCCATGGTTGATACCTCCTACTACAACTTCACCGCGCTCAACGCGCCCATGGATCACCCGAGCCGCTCGGCTCGCGACACGTTCTATGTGGTCGACAACAACCCCGGCAGCGTCGCGCATCCCGAGGCTCACGCTCACGGCGAGTCCGACGTGCTGCTGCGCACCCAGACCTCGGGCGTGCAGATCCACACCATGGAGTCGCAGAAGCCGCCCATCTACATGATCTGCCCGGGCACCGTCTACCGTCCCGACACGGCCGACGCCTGCCACCTGCCGCAGTTCAACCAGATCGAGGGCCTAGTCGTCGACGAGGGCATCACCTTTGGCGATCTTAAGGGCACGCTCGACTACTTTGTTAAGTGCATGTTTGGCGAGGACCGCAAGACGCGCTACCGTCCGCACTTCTTCCCCTTCACCGAGCCTAGCTGCGAGGTGGACGTGAGCTGCCACGTCTGCGGCGGCAAGGGCTGCAACTTCTGCAAGCACAGCGGCTGGATCGAGATCCTGGGCTGTGGCATGGTCGACCCCAACGTCCTGATCAACTGCGGCATCGACCCCGAGAAGTACACCGGCTTCGCCTTTGGCATTGGTGCCGAGCGCGTCGCGGCACTGCGCTACGACCTGCCCGACCTGCGCACGTTGATGACTGGTGACATGAGGTTCTTGAACCAGTTCTAGAACGCTTTCTTCTTAGTTGCAGTTTCCGGCTCAAAGCCGCATTTATGAAAGGAGACCAGTTAGATGCGCGTTTCTTACGACTGGCTCAAGACCATGATCGATATTCCGGAGGATCCCAAGACCCTTTCGGACGAATATATCCGTACCGGCACCGAGGTCGAGGCGATCGACACCGTGGGCGAGTCCTTCGACCACGTGGTGACCGCCAAGGTGCTCACCAAGATCCCGCACCCCGATAGCGACCACATGTATGTGTGCTCGGTCGATGTGGGCGACAAGAATCTCGACGCCGACGGCAACCCCGCTCCGCTGCAGATCGTCTGCGGCGCGCAGAACTTTGAGGCCGGCGACCACATCGTCACGGCAATGATCGGCGCAGTTCTGCCCGGCGACGTCAAGATCAAGAAGAGCAAGCTTCGCGGCGTTGTGTCCATGGGCATGAACTGCTCTGCGCGCGAGCTCGGCCTGGGCGGCGACCACTCCGGCATCATGATCCTGCCCGAGGATACGCCCTGCGGCATGCCGTTTGCCGAGTACGTGGGCTCGAGCGACACCGTGCTCGACTGCGAGATCACGCCCAACCGCCCCGATTGCCTGTCCATGATCGGCATGGCCCGCGAGACCGGTGCCATCTTCGACCGCGATTTCCACGTTGAGCTACCCGCTATCAAGGCCGAGACCGGCCGCGCGACCGACGACGAGCTCTCGGTCGAGATTGCCGACGAGGGCCTGTGTGACCGCTACGTTGCCCGCATCGTGCGCAACGTGAAGGTCGGCCCGTCGCCCGACTGGATGGTCAAGCGCCTTAACGCCCTGGGCGTGCGCCCGCACAACAACATCGTCGACATCACCAACTACGTGATGATGCTCACCGGCCAGCCGCTGCATGCCTTTGACCTCGACACCTTTGCCGAGCGCGATGGCCACCGTCGCGTGGTGGTTCGCGCCGCCCAGCAGGACGAGAAGTTCACGACGCTCGATGGCGAGGAGCGTGTGCTCGACGCCGGCATGGGCCTCATCACCGACGGCGAGCGCCCTGTGGCGTTGGCCGGCGTTATGGGCGGCATGGATTCCGAGATCGAGGACGACACCGTTGACGTTATGGTCGAGAGCGCCTGCTTCAACGCCGGTCGCACCTCGCACACCAGCCGCGACCTGTCGCTGATCTCCGACGCCTCCATTCGCTTTGAGCGCCAGGTCGACGAGACCGGCTGCGTGGATGTCGCCAATGTGACGTGCGCGCTCATCGAGGAGATCGCCGGCGGTGAGGTCGCCCCCGGCTATGTCGACGTTTTCCCCGCGCCCAAGACCATCGATAGCATTAAGCTGCGCCTGGCCCGCGTGCACGCCATCTGCGGTGCCGACATCGAGCCCGACTTTATCGAGCGTTCGCTCACCCGTCTGGGCTGCACCGTCGAGCGCGACGGCGAGGACTTTATGGTTACCCCGCCGAGCTTCCGTCCCGACCTGCCGCGCGAGATTGACCTGATCGAGGAGGTCCTGCGCCTATGGGGCATGGGTCGCGTCACGGCGACCATTCCGGCTGCCAAGAACCACATCGGCGGTCTGACGCGCGAGCAGAAGCTTACCCGCAAGGTCGGCGAGATCCTGCGCGCCTGTGGCCTCAACGAGACCACGACCTTTGGCTTTGCCGCCCCGGGCGACCTGGAGAAGATTGGCATGTCCACCGAGGGCCGCGGCTGCCCCGTGGTTCTCATGAATCCGCTGGTGGCCGAGCAGACCGAGATGCGCCGCTCGCTGCTGCCGGGCCTGCTGCAGTCCGTGGCCTACAACGAGGCGCACGGTACGCCCAACGTACACCTGTACGAGGTCGGCAGCCTGTTCCACGGTCGCGAGAATGCCAGCCTGCCCAAGGAGACCAAGTCCGTGGCGGGTGTGCTCTCGGGCCAGTGGAGCGAGCGGTCCTGGAACATGAAGTACCGCAAGCTGCGCTTCTTCTTTGGCAAGGGCATCGTCGAGGAGTTGCTCGCCCAGCTGCGCATCGAGAAGGTTCGCTTCCGTCCCGTCGAGGGCGAGGGCTATGCCTTCCTGCAGCCGGGTCGTGCTGCCGAGGTGCTCTCGGGCGGTACCGTGCTGGGCTGGGTTGGCGAGATTCACCCCGAGGCGCGCGAGGCTATGGGCATTGACGAGGTCGTCGTTGCCTTTGAGCTCGACCTGGACAAGCTGATCAAGGGCGCCCGCAACCAGGAGAACTACCGCGAGTTCTCGCAGTATCCGGCTGTTGAGCACGACCTTGCTATCGTGGTCGACAACGCTGTGACCTGCGAGGATCTTGAGCGCCGTATTGCCAGCGCCGGCGGCAAGCTGCTCGAGGGCGTGCGCCTGTTCGACGTCTACCGCGATCCCATCCGCATCGGAGTGGGCAAGAAGTCCATGGCCTTTGCGCTTACGTATCGCTCCGACGACCACACGCTCACCAGCGAAGAGGTCGAAAAGGCGCACCAGAAGATCGTTACCAAGGTGTGCAAGGGCGTAAACGGCGAGGTCCGCGGCTAGGTCCTGCGCTGGGGTATGGGTTGGTGGCGACTGCTGCCGAATCCTACAAGACCGTTATGCTCGGTATAAGGCACTGCTGAGCCTGCATATATGACACGCGCATTACATAACGGCGTGCTGCTTTGTCGGCAGTGCGTCGTTTTGCTATGATAGCCCGCGGCGTGTTACGAATCTGACAATACGTAACACTGGCAAGGTGATTCAAGCGGCGTTGCAATTCCGTGCGCCGATAACCGGGAGGCGTACATGCACATTCCAGATAATTATCTGTCCCCGCAGACCGATGCCGTCATGGCGGTGGCGATGGTGCCCGTTTGGGTCCACTGCATCAAGAAGGTGCGCGCCACGCTCGATCGCGAGCATATGGCTTTCCTGGGCATCTGCGCCGCGTTCTCCTTCCTGCTCATGATGTTCAACGTGCCGCTGCCTGGCGGCACCACAGGCCACGCCGTCGGCGGCGCCCTCATTGCGCTGCTGCTAGGCCCCGAGGCCGCGGCTATCGCTGTCTCGGTCGCGCTGGCGCTGCAGGCGCTGCTGTTTGGCGACGGCGGCATCCTGTCCTTTGGCGCCAACTGCTTTAACATGGCCTTCGTGCTGCCGTTTGCCGCTGTTATCGTGTTTCGTGCGCTCAACAGCCGTTTGCATGGCAAGGGCTGGGGCACCTCGGTTTCGGCCGTCGTAAGCGGCTGGGTCGGCCTGTGCCTGGCGGCCCTGTGCGCGGCAATCGAGTTTGGTATTCAGCCGATGCTCTTTACCAACGCTTCGGGCGCGCCGCTGTACTGCCCCTTCCCGCTGTCCGTGGCTATTCCGGCCATGTTGATCCCGCATATGCTGGTTGCCGGCGTGATCGAGGGCGTGGCGACGGCCGCCATCTACGGTTTCATTAAGAAGACGGCGCCGAGTGTTATCGTCGGGCCCGAGGCCGTCGATGGACAGCTTGCCGGCGATGGTACTGCCAAGAAGACCTCGCTGGTCCCCACGCTCATTCTGGTCGCCGTGCTTGTCGTGGCCACGCCGCTGGGCCTGCTGGCCACGGGTGACGCCTGGGGCGAGTGGGACGCCGAGGGCGCCGCGACTGCCGTTCAGGAGGCTGGCGACGACAGCCTGCAGGCTTCGGTCGGCCTTGATACCCCGACCTTTGCCGACGCTCTGCCTACGGGTGATTACCTGCAGGCTTATTCCGAGGAGCAGGGCCTTGGCTTTGCCGGTCAGGCTGCCATGTATATCCTGTCCGGCGTGATTGGCGTGGCGGTGCTTACCATCGCATTCCGTCTGATCTCGCTGACGGTTAAGGAAAGCGGTGCTCATGGCAATAGCCGAGTTGCCTAGCTGGCTTGCGGTCGAGCAGCGTTACGAGCCCGTGGGGGCTCGGCATCGCGTGATGCAAAAGAATGTCCTGCACCTGGCGAGCCTGCTTGAGCGGGTTCGCCTGGGTGGGGGCGCGCACGAGGGCGGGTCGATGGTCGACCGCGCCCTTTCTTGCGTTTCGGCTCCGGTGCGCCTGGTGGGGATGTTCGTCTGCGTCCTGTGCGTGTGTCTGACACAGAGCCCGCTGTACCTCATGTTGATTGCGGCCGTTGCGCTGGTGCTGGTTGCCGTGCGCCCCGTACGCGGGATGCGCGCGACCTTTGTGCCGGCGCTTGGCGCCGCGGGGCTCGCCGTGGTTTTGGCGCTGCCTGCCCTGCTGCTGGGCGCTTCCGCTACGGGCGCCATGCTCAAAATTGCGCTTAAGACGTTTATTAACGTGTCGCTCGTGCTGGGCGTTTCGTGGACGCTCACCTGGAGCCGCATGTCGGCGGCGCTCAAGATGCTGCATCTACCCGACGAGGTCATCTTTACGTTTGATATGGCGCTCAAGCACATTGAGGTGCTGGGCCGCACGGCGCACAATCTGTGCGAGTCGGTCATGCTGCGCAGCGTTGGCCGTGCGCCTGAGGGATTTTCGCGTACCGATTCGATCGCGGGTATCATGGGCATGACCTTTATCAAGGCGATGGAATGCAGCCGCGCGATGGACGAGGCCATGCTCTGCCGCGGCTTTGCCGGCGCGTATCCGGCTCCCGCGCGGAGCGGCTTTGGCTGGCGCGATGCGGTCTATGCGGTCGGCGTGGCGTTGCTCGCCGTGTTGTGTGCGGTACTGTAGCGCGGGCGGTCTAGCCGTCGATGTGAGTAGGGAAGGGCGACGTTTTGACGACCGATATGAATAGTGCGGCGGGCACGAACGGTGCGGGCGGCGCCGAGGGCGCGCCGCTTATTGAGTTGCGCGACGTGGTGTTCTCCTATGCGGGGCATACGGTTGTCGATGGCGTGTCGCTGCAGGTCGATCGTGGTGAACTCGTTGCCCTGCTCGGTCCCAACGGCTGCGGTAAGACGACGATTATGCGTCTTATTAACGGCCTTGAACTCGCGGACGCAGGGGCATACCTGTTTGACGGGTGTATGGTCGATGCGGCATATCTCAAGGATTCCGCGACGGCCCAGCGGTTCCATCAGCGCGTGGGCTTTGTGTTCCAGAATGCCGACGCCCAGTTGTTCTGCGCTACGGTGGGTGAGGAAGTTGCTTTTGGTCCCGCGCAGATGGGGCTGCCGGCAGACGAGCTCGACCGTCGCGTGCACGATGCCATAGAACTGTTTCAAGTTGCCGACCTGGTCGATGCCTCGCCCTATCAGCTTTCGGGTGGGCAAAAGAAGCGTGTGGCGCTGGCGGCAGTCGTATCGATGAACCCCGATATCTTGGTTCTCGACGAACCTACTAATGGGCTCGACGAGGATTCATGCGACATCGTGGTCAACTTCTTGCTGGCCTACGTCGCGGCGGGTAAGACGGTCTTGATGAGCACACATCACCAGGATTTGGTGCGACGCCTGGGTGCCCGTGCAATCTATATCGATCGATATCACCATGTGGTCGAGGCGCCTTCGCCGTCGTATGGAACCGAAAGCGGTGCTACGGACTAGTTGCTGCGTAGAGCGTGCGTAGCCGCCCGCGCGGCTTTGCCGTAATGGTATAGTTATCCAGGTTTTTTATGGGGGTGGCTATGCCAAGCTGGAACATTCATATCGCTCAGACGGAGCGTTTGCTGGAGCGCACCGGTGCGCTTGCCAAGAGCGTGCGCGACCGCAATGCCTTTTTGTTTGGCTGCGTGGTTCCGGATATCTTCGTGGGCTATATGGTCCCTGGCATCGCCGATCCCATCCCGTACCGCATTACGCACTTTGCCAAGCCCGAGCCTATCCCTAAGCCGCGTGAGCACGAGTTCTGGGATACCTATGTGGCACCGTTGCTTAAAAGTTCGCCCACCGGTGCGCCAGCCGCGGCGACCTCGATTATCGAGGAGCGCGAGCGACTGAATCGCGTGCACTATCCCCAGCGCTACAGGGATGCTGAGCCGGTTGTCGGTCCCGGCGCTCGTGAGTTCTCGCTTGCGTCCGAAGATGTGGCGCAGTCGTTGCTCGATTTGACACTGGGTGTCTGGTCGCATCTGGTGGCCGATACCGTATGGAATACGCGCGTGAATCAGTACCTGGAGGCGCACGGCGGCAAGCCGTGCGAGGAGTTCCGCATTAAAAAGCAAGGCGACTTTGACTGGTTCGGCAAGACACTGGGCATTGTTTCCATCCCGCGTGCGACCGATCGCCTGTATACCGCTGCGACGCGTTTTGGGCAGTATCCCATCCATAAAGAATATGTGCTCAAGACCATCGGCGTCATGCACGAGATTGTACGCGAAAACCCCGGTGAGCCCGACCATCCGCCATACCGCCTGCTAACCGAGGAGTTTTTCGACGCAACGTTTACCGAGGTCATCGAGCTGACCGAGGCGGGATTTGCGACTCGCGTTGCTGCTTCTGGCGTTCCCGCAGTCCCCCTGATTGCTAGCTGCTAGCCGGCCGGCTTAACGGTGAACAGTTCATCCCAATTGACCAACAGCTCCCGTCGCAGGGCATCTTCGGTGGTACGCTCGGCATCGGAAAGGTTCGCGACTGATCACAAATCGATGAAGCGGCATATGAAGTAGGTCCTAAAAAAGGGCCCGGAAGGCAAAGCCTTCCGGGCCCTTTGCAATGCAAGTGTGCTTGCAAGTGCGTTTTAGCGCACCTGAGCGACGTAAGCGACGTTGGTCGAGGAGACCTTGTCCTCGAGCTGGACGCTCATGCGGGGGTCGCCGGCGGTGGCGACGGTCAGATCGCCGGCCTCGACGTAGCCGAGCTCCTTAGCGGTCTCGATCGCCTTGACGATCGTGCCGTTGACGGTGCCCTGGGTAATCTCGGCCTGGTGCGGGATAACGCCCCAGTACATAATCATCTGCTGGACGGCCCACTCGTGGCGGGAGAACGCGCAGATCGGCATGTTGGGACGGAAGTGCGAGATCAGGCGAGCGGTACGACCGGTGGTCGTCGGCACGGTGATGCACTTGGCGCCAACGGTGGTAGCCATGTTCACAGCGGACATACCCACAACGTTGTTGACGACGCGGGTGCCGTGAGCGTCAGCCGGAACCTCGAGCGGAGCGTGAGCCGGGAGGTACTTCTCAGTCTCGAGAGCAATGCTGGCCTGCATCTTGACGGCCTCGACCGGGTACTTACCGGCAGCGGACTCGCCAGAGAGCATAACGGCGTCGGTGCCGTCGTAGATGGCGTTAGCAACGTCGGCAACCTCGGCGCGCGTCGGGCGCGGGTTCTGCTGCATGGAGTCGAGCATCTGCGTAGCGGTGATAACGGGCTTGTAGGCCGCGTTGCACTTGGCGATGATCTCCTTCTGGATGTGGGGAACGAGCTCTGGCTTGATCTCGATGCCCAGGTCGCCACGGGCGACCATGATGCCGTCGGAAGCCTCGAGGATCTCGTCGAAGTTCTCGACGCCCAGGGCGCACTCGATCTTCGGGAAGATCGTCACGTGCTCGCCACCGTTCTCGCGGCAAAGCTCGCGGATGCCGCGGACGGACTCGCCGTCACGGATGAAGGAAGCGGCGATGTAGTCGATGTTCTCGGTCAGGCCAAAGAGGATGTCCTGACGATCGCGCTCGGTGATGGCGGGCAGCGAGATGTTGACGTTGGGCATGTTGACGCCCTTGCGCTCGCCGATCAGGCCGTCGTTCTTAACGACGCAGGTCATGTCCTGGCCGTCGACGGACTCGACCTCGAGGGCAACCAGACCGTCATCGATCAGGATAAGGGAGCCCTTCTCGACCTCGGAGGGCAGAGCCAGGTAGTCGAGGGAGATGTGCTCAGCGGTGCCGTGGAAATCCTCGGACGTGGGCTGGGCGGTGACGACGATCTTATCGCCGGTCTTGACGGCAACCTTCTTGCCATCGACCAGAAGGCCGGTGCGGACCTCGGGGCCCTTGGTGTCGAGTAGGATGCCGACGGGCAGACCGAGCTCCTTGGAAATACGACGGACGCGCTCGATGCGACCGTGGTGCTCGTCGTAGGATCCGTGCGAGAAGTTAAAACGGGCGACGTTCATGCCCGCCTTGATCATCTCGCGGATGGTCTCGTCGCTATCGCAGGCGGGACCCATGGTGCATACAATCTTGGTGCGCTTGTACATTCAGACCTCCATCTGACATCGTCTTGCGCTGATAGATAAACCATAAGAAATAAAACTGAGATGATTATAACGAAATGCCGACCGAATACCCCAAAAAATCGACCGTATGCCGAATTAGGAGTTCATTTTTTGCGGTAAAAACGGTACGTGAAAAATCTTTACCAACCGTTCTGACCGCTGCTATCTGGGCGATATTTCAGTTTGACGATGCGCCGAAGAAAAAACGTTTTATCAATGTTGAGCATCACACGGTCTGCATCGTTGCACTCGAGCCGTGTTTCCAATTGGAATGTTTTGGCTAGACGCACCGCTTTGGGGTACCATAGCTCCACTATCAACTGCCGCTCAGCACGGCAGCCTTGATGAGCCCTTGCCCTTCTCCTGGGAATTATGATCGGGCATCAATCTGCTGAGTGGCCCGAATCCCAGGAGGGGACTCTATATGCAAAAGGAATACATGTCCGCCGCGGCGGAGGTACTCAGCGACCAAGGTGTCGATGAGAACCTCGGCCTGAGCAACGACGAGGCGTCGTCGCGCCTCGCCAAGACAGGCCCTAACAAGCTCGAGGAAGCCGAGAAGACGCCGTTGTGGAAGCGCTTCTTTGAGCAGATGGCCGACCCCATGGTCATCATGCTGATCGTTGCCGCCGTCATCAGCGCGCTCACGGGCATGGTCAAGGGCGAGGCGGACTTTGCCGATGTCGCCATCATCATGTTCGTCGTTATCGTCAACTCGGTGCTGGGCGTGGTTCAGGAGGCTAAAAGCGAGGAGGCTCTCGAGGCCCTGCAGGAGATGAGCGCGGCGCAGTCCAAGGTGCTGCGCGACGGCAAGCTCGTGCACCTGCCGAGCGCCGAGCTCGTGCCTGGTGACGTGATCATGCTCGAGGCGGGCGACTCCGTCCCGGCCGACTGCCGCGTGCTCGAGAGCGCCACGATGAAGATCGAAGAGGCTGCACTCACCGGCGAGTCCGTGCCTGTCGAGAAGCATGCCAACGTGATCGAGCTCGCCACCGGCACCGATGACGTGCCGCTCGGCGACCGCAAGAACATGTGCTACATGGGCTCCACCGTGGTGTACGGCCGTGGCCGCGCCGTCGTAGTCGGTACCGGCATGGATACCGAGATGGGCAAGATCGCCGGCGCCCTGGCCGAGGCCAAGGAAGAGCTCACGCCGCTGCAGGTGAAGCTTGCCGAGCTCAGCCGCATCCTCACCATCATGGTTATCGTCATCTGCGTCGTCATCTTTGGCGTTGATATCATCCGCCACGGCGTGGGCAACGTTCTTACCGACCCGACCGCCCTGCTCGATACCTTTATGGTTGCCGTCTCGCTCGCCGTCGCTGCCATCCCCGAGGGCCTGGTCGCCGTCGTGACCATCGTGCTGTCGCTTGGCGTGACCAAGATGGCCAAGCGCCAGGCAATCATCCGCAAGCTCTCTGCCGTCGAGACTCTCGGCTGCACGCAGACCATCTGCTCCGACAAGACCGGTACCCTTACCCAAAACAAGATGACCGTCGTCAAGCACGAGCTCGCCGCGCCTAAGGAGAAGTTCCTGGCCGGCATGGCTCTGTGCTCCGATGCCCAGTGGGACGAGGAGCTGGGCGAGGCCGTGGGCGAGCCGACTGAGTGCGCGCTCGTCAACGACGCCGGCAAGGCGGGCCTCACTGGCCTGACTGCCGAGCACCCGCGCGTGGGCGAGGCCCCGTTCGACTCGGGCCGCAAGATGATGTCCGTGGTCGTCGAGACCCTGGACGGCGAGTATGAGCAGTACACCAAGGGCGCGCCCGACGTGGTGATCGGCCTGTGCACCCATATCTACGACGGCGACAGGGTCGTTCCGCTGACCGAGGAGCGTCGCGCCGAGCTCGTGGCCGCCAACAAGGCCATGGCCGACGAGGCCCTGCGCGTGCTGGCGCTGGCAAGCCGCACCTACACCGAGGTCCCGAGCGACTGCAGCCCCGCTGCGCTCGAGCACGACCTGGTCTTCTGCGGCCTGTCCGGCATGATTGACCCTGTCCGCCCCGAGGTCGCCGACGCCATCCGCGAGGCCCACGACGCCGGTATTCGCACCGTCATGATCACGGGCGACCATATCGACACCGCCGTGGCCATTGCCAAGCAGCTGGGAATCGTCACCGATCGCAGCCATGCCATTACCGGTGCCGACCTCGACCGCATGAGCGACGAGGAGCTCGACGCGCACATCGAGGACTACGGCGTGTACGCCCGCGTCCAGCCCGAGCACAAGACGCGCATCGTCGAGGCCTGGAAGTCGCGCGACCAGATCGTCGCCATGACCGGCGACGGCGTCAACGACGCCCCGTCCATCAAGCGCGCCGACATCGGCGTCGGTATGGGCATCACCGGCACCGACGTCACCAAGAACGTTGCCGACATGGTGCTTGCCGACGACAATTTCGCCACCATCATCGGTGCCTGCGAAGAGGGCCGTCGCATCTACGACAACATCCGCAAGGTCATTCAGTTCCTGCTTTCGGCCAACCTTGCCGAGGTCTTCTCGGTATTCATCGCCACGCTCATCGGCTTTACCATCTTCCAGCCGGTGCAGCTGCTGTGGGTGAACCTGGTCACCGATTGCTTCCCCGCGCTCGCGCTGGGCATGGAGGACGCCGAGGGCGACATCATGAAGCGCAAGCCGCGCAACGCCAAGGACGGTGTCTTTGCCGGACATATGGGTCTGGACTGCGTGGTCCAGGGCCTAATCATCACCGTGCTGGTGCTGGCGAGCTTCTTTGTGGGCGTGTACTTTGACATGGGCTACATCCACATCGCCGATATGATCGCCGGCAATGCCGACGAGGAAGGCGTGATGATGGCGTTCATCACGCTCAACATGGTCGAGATTTTCCACTGCTTCAATATGCGCAGCCGTCGTGCGTCGCTGTTCACCATGAAGAAGCAGAACAAGTGGCTGTGGGCTTCCGCCGCGCTGGCACTGGTGCTGACGGTGATCGTGACCGTGCAGCCGACGCTTGCCGAGATGTTCTTTGGCCCCGTGACGCTTGAGCTCAAGGGCGTTCTTGCCGCGCTGGGCCTGGCCTTCCTGATCATCCCGCTGATGGAGATCTACAAGGCGATCATGCGCGCGGTCGAAAAAGAGTAACGTTCCTGTCCGGGCCCGACCGCCTGCGGGGTTTCCACGGGCACGTCCTCGCCGCTTTGCGGCTGCGGGATGTGCCCTTAGGAAACCCCTCCCGGCGGGCGGGCCCTGCGGTATCCTTGCTGGCTTTTCTCCCGCGCGGATGATAAAGGGCTGAGGGAAAGTTTGTGAGCTGGTCGGGCTTTGCCCGGCCAGCTCTTTTTGATTTAAAATACCTGCTCAGTTGTGATTTATGGTGCTGGGAGGCGCTTGTGGGCAAGGCTAAGGCTAAGGCGAAGAAAAAGACGACGGGGGCGCGGGCTAAGCGCGATCGTCGTCGGAAGCTTGCGACCGAGGCCCCCGCGTCTGCCGAGGAGCTGCTGGCAAGCGTACCGGGACTTGACGCGCTGCAGGACGTTCCGGCGTTTGATGACCTGCCGGTCGATGAAGCTCAGCAGGCGGCATTTGACGACTTTTGCGCACATGCCGAGGAGCCCGAGCAGATGCAGCTTGGCGCCGTGGTGCGCTTGGATCGCGGGTTTCCGCTGGTGGCGACTGCCAACGATACCTTCCGCGCCGAGCATGCCGTGGGGTTTGCTAAGTCGCGCGGCGAGGACGAGGTCCTGCTGCCCGCCGTGGGCGACCGTGTGGCGGTGCGCCGCGCTCCCGGGCACGATATGGGCGTGATTGAGTGCGTTCTGCCGCGCCGTACGAGCTTTGAGCGTTGGCGCGGCCGTGCCCGCGGAGAGCGTCAGGTGCTCTGCTCCAACGTGGATAGCGTGCTAATCGTGCAGGCGCTCGGTGCCGGTGAGGTGCTGCTCGACCGCGTGGCGCGCTCGCTGGTGTTGGCGCTTGACTGCGATGCCGAGCCGGTGGTGGTGCTTACCAAAGCTGACCGCTGCGATGCCGAGGAGCTCGAGCGCGATCTGGACCGCGTGCGCCGCCTGGTGGGTCCGGACGTGCGCGTGATCGTGACGTCCTCTGCCGAGGGCCGCGGCCTGGACGAGGTCCGTGCCTGCGTGCCTGCCGGGAGCTGCGCCATGATTCTGGGCGAGTCGGGTGCCGGCAAGTCGACGCTGCTCAATGCACTGCTGGGCCATGATACGTTGGCGACCGGCGGTGTGCGCGAACGCGACGACCAGGGCCGTCACACTACCGTCGCGCGCGTGATGGTGGCGCTGCCGGGCGACGCCGGTGTGATCGCCGATGCCCCGGGCCTGCGCAGCCTACCGCTCGTGGGTCACGAGCGGGGTCTGGCGCGCGCCTTCCCCGAGATTGTCGAGGCATCGCGCGCGTGCCGGTTTGGCGATTGCACACATACCCATGAGCCGGGTTGCGCCGTTCGCGAGGCCGAGGACGCCGGGCAGATCGACAGTCTGCGTCTGGAAACGTTCCAGAACTTGGCGTCATCCATGCGCGTGAGTGCTCAAATACTCGATCCCGATGTCCATCTGTAATTGATTTTTCCTATGACAGCCGTCTTCCAACTGTTCGGGAGACGGCTTTTTTGCTGCGAAAAAGCCTCGAAACATGCAGTTTGCTGACGTGCTGACCAAAACCTTGCCACGAGCTTGACGGGCTGGTTAGTTTTTGGTCAGCGATTGGTTTGACATCGAAAACCAAGATCGCGATTGCGCCGCTTTGCACTCTGACCACCCAGACAATGGTGGTACGGGCATTCGCCCGGCACTGCCATGAGAGGAGCGGCCGTGAACAAGAGCAAGCGCATCGCCATCAGTCTGGTCGCGGGCGTGCTCGCTGCGCTGCTCTGCATGGTTTACGGCTCGTCGATCCGCTCGCAAGCCGAACAGGTCCAGGCTGAGACCTTGGCCAAGTACGGTGGCGATCGCGTCGAGGTATGCGTCGCGGCGCGCGATATCGATGTGGGCGAGACCCTCGATGAGACCAATGTCATAACCCAGGAATGGCTGACGAGCCTGTTGCCGCGTGACGCGGCGACCGAGCTGCGCCAGGTGCGCGGCGACGTGACGACTTCGCGTATTCCCAAAAACGCCGTGATCTGCAATGTCTACACCAAGGCCGAGAGTCACAAGCTCGAGGTGCCTAAGGGCAAGGTCGCCGTTTCGGTGGCGGTCGATGCCGAGCACTCGGTCGGCGGTGCTACGGGCGTGGGCAGCTACGTGGATGTGTATGTGCAAAAAGACGGCGTAACCGATCGGTTGTGCGGCGCGTACGTGATCGATACCAGTGAAGATTCCGGTGCCACGCGCGAGGGCAAGATCGAATGGGTGACGCTGGCGGCTGACCCCGAAGACGTCAAGGAACTGCTGGGGGCATCGGGCAAGGGAACGGTCAGCTTGACGATTCCCGCCACGGCGCGCGGCAAAAAGAGCGGAGGCGACGAGTGATGAAGGCGATCTGGCTTGCGTGCTGCGCGTGCGGCGATTACGGGCTGTTGCAGCGGGAAGTCGAGGGCCGTGATACGGGTGCACAGGTGCTTCGCGTGGGTGACCTGGACGGGCTGGTTTCCATGGCGCGGGCGTTTCCGTCGCGCCGCGGAGCTGCCATCATCGCGGCGTCTCTGTTCGATACCGAAGACGTGCGCAAGACTGTTGCGCGCCTGACGGCCGAAGGCCGCGTGAGTCGCGTGGTCGTGTTGATAGAAGCACTCGATCCGTCGGATATCGAGGGGCTGTTTCGCGCAGGGGCGACCGAGGTCATCGCTGCGCACAGTATAAGCGGCAACGGGCGCGCGGGCGAGGGAGCGGTTGATTCCGATCGGCGCATGACGATTGAGCCCGATGCTTTTGTTGATAGGGAACCCGGGGCGCCTCGCGCTACAAGAGGCCCGCGTGTTGATGATTATGGAAAAGCGGAAGCCGAGCATGGTCGGCGCCCCCGGAACCCCCTTGTATACGATGACGCTGGAGGGCCGGCGCAGCATGCTAGCGATTCCCCGGCTGTAGATATGGGATACGTGCACGGCGTGAATCTGGCGGATGAACTCGACGAAGTTGAGGGCTTTGCCGGGGCTGGCGAGTTGTCGCTGATGCAGCATGAGCAGATTGCACGGAACGAGCCTGCCTCGCAGACCGAACAGGCTGCCATGCCGGCTTGGACGCAGCATGTGGTTGCGGCGGGGGAGACGGGGACGCTGTCACCGACGCCCGCTCCGCCGCCTCCGATGCCGCCGGCAGACGCTGCCGCTCCGCAGCGTCGGGCACCGGTTGTCTGCGCCGTTTCGGGTTCGGGCGGTTGCGGCAAGTCGACGATCGTTGCCACCATGGCACACACATCGTCGCTGTTGGGCTTGCGTGCCGCCGTGCTCGACCTGGACCTGATGTTTGGAAACCTTTACGACTTGTTAGGCGTCGATGCTCCGCGCGATATGGCGGCACTTATCGAGCCGTCGGCGGCGGGCGCGCTCGCCGAGCCAGATATCGTAGCCGCATCGATGCGCGTGGCGCCGGGCGTTACGCTCTGGGGTCCCGTCGCGGCGCCCGAGCAAGCCGAGCTCATGGCACGTCCGGTGGAGCTACTGCTTGATGTTCTGCGTCGCGAATCCGACGTGGTCTTTGTCGACACCTCGGTCTTTTGGGGTGATGCCGTGGCGGCTGCGGTGGCGGCGAGCGACCGCTGCCTGGTCGTTGGCGATGCGGCGGTGTCGTCCGCGACATCGGCGTCGCGCGTCATTGAACTGGCAAGTCGAGTGGGTGTGCCGCGCACGCGCATGAGCGCCGTGTTCAACCGGTTCGGTGCGCGCGGGGCAGACGAGGACGTCGCCATGCGCTTTGAGATTACCTGTGCGTTGAGCTCCAAGATTCGTATCGCCGATGGCGGGCAGGATCTCGCCGCGCTCATGGCGTTTGGACGCGCTGACGAGGCAGTGGGGCAGACCAGCGCTTTTGCGACCAGCGTGCGCGAGGCTACGCGCGAGATGCTCGTGGAACTGGGGTGCGCCGTCGGCCCTTGGAGCGATATGGTCGCCGACCGTGCAACACGCACCGAACGCCCGCGTATCCGCCTTCCCTGGTCGCGCGAGGGTGATCAGCGATGAGCCTGCAAACGAGGATTAAGGCTGCCGGCGCTGCAGCGGCGGCAGCGCCTGTAGATGCGGGGCGTCGCCGCGCGGTGAAACGACGCACCAAGCGCGCCGTGATGGACCGCATGGGTTACGACGAAGTGGCGCGTATCAGCGCCTATGTCGACCCGGCACTTGCCCGCTCGGAATTGCGTCCCGCGGTGGAGGCGGCGCTCAATGTTGAGGAACCGACCGATCTCGCGACGCCCGAGCGCGAGACCATCATCGACGAGATTTTGGATGACGTGGTGGGCTTGGGGCCGTTGCAGCCGCTTATCGAGGACGACACCGTTACCGAGATCATGATCAACGGCTGCCGCTCGGCTTTCTTTGAACGCGGCGGCGTCTTGTACCCCATCGAGCGTGCGTTTGAGGATGATGAGCAGATCCGTGTGCTTATCGACCGCATCATCTCGCCACTTGGCCGCCGTATCGACGAGCGCAGCCCCATCGTCAACGCCCGCCTCAAAACGGGCTATCGCGTCAACGCGGTGATTCCGCCTGTGGCGATTGACGGACCGATTCTCACCATCCGAAAGTTCTCGGACCGCATCTGCTCGCTGGACGAGCTTGTGGGGCTGGGGTCGCTGCCGCTTTGGTATGCGCAGCTGTTGTCGTGCGCGGTGTCGCTGCGACAGGACCTGGCGGTTGCGGGAGGCACGGGATCTGGTAAGACCACCCTGCTCAACGCGTTGTCATGTGAGATTTCCACCGGCGAGCGCATCGTGACGATCGAGGACTCTGCTGAGCTCAAGTTTGCGCATCATCCGCACGTGGTGCGCCTAGAGGCGCGCGAGGCTTCAATTGAGGGCGAGGGCGCGGTGACGATCCGCGACCTGGTGACCAATGCCCTGCGCATGCGCCCCGACCGCATCGTGGTGGGCGAGGTGCGCGGTGCCGAGTGCTGCGACATGTTGCAGGCCATGAACACGGGCCACGACGGGTCGCTCACCACGCTTCATGCGGGTTCCGAGCAGGAGACCGTGGTGCGTCTGACGTTGCTTGCACGTTATGGCATCGATCTGCCGAGCGAGCTCATCGAGGAGCAGATTGCCATGGCGCTCGACGGCATCGTGATGTCCGAGCGCCACGCCGATGGCAGGCGTTTCGTCTCCTCGTATTCGGGGGTGCGTCGCGCCGCGTCGGGCGGCGTAGAGCTCGAGCGCTATGTGACTTTCGATGCCGCCGAGCGCACCTGGAAGCTTGACCGCGAGCCGCCGTTTATCGCAGAAGGCCTGCGGTCGGGGACGCTCACACAAGAGGAGGTGGACGAATGGAGGTCGCTGTGCCCCTCGTCGTAGGGGGTTTGGCAGGGTTTTCTGTTGCGACGGCGTGCGGGGCGGAACCTCGTGTGCCGCAGGTACCGCCGGCGGAGCTGGCGCGTCAGGCGCTCGAGACGGTGGCAGAGAAGCTGCCGCGTGAGCTGGTGGAAAACGATCTGCTGAAAAAGATCGCCCGTTCGTGGGCATCGCTGGCTCCGGCGCGTCGCCTTGGCCTCGTGATCGAGGATGCTTCGGGGCGTTTGGCGTTTCTGCTGCTATCGAGCGGTGTCTGCTGCGTCTTGCTAACGATGGTGTCGTTATCGCCCCTCGGATTTGCCTTGGGACTTGTTGCTCCGTTTGCCGTTGGCGCCGCTCGGGATGGCTTTGAGAGCCGGCGCGAGCAACACGATGCAGAAGAGGCCATGCCCGAGGCGTTTACCGCACTTTCCATGTCGCTTGCCTCGGGACATTCACTGGCCCAGGGCATGCGCTTTGTGGGCGCTCATGCGCAAGAACCGGTGCATACCGAGTTTTTGCGGGTGGCGGCGGCAATCGATTGCGGCATCTCGGCGACCGACGCGCTCGATGACTTGCTCGTGCGCATCGACGCCCCTGGCCTTTCGCTTGTGACCTTGGCGCTTAAGGTGTCTCAGCGCACCGGTGCTCCGCTTGCCGACTTACTGTCCGAGGCGTCGAGCATGGTGGGGGAGCGCATTGAGCTCAAGCGCCGCCTGGATGTTAAGACGTCGCAGGCTCGCATGTCTGCGCATATGGTCGCGGCGATGCCGACGGGCATGTGCGCGGTGTTGGCGCTGCTTTCGGCAGATTTTCGTCGCGGTCTTGCGACGCCTGCCGGCGCGGGCACTGTGGTGCTGGGTCTTGCCCTCAACGCCGTTGCCCTGGTGGTTATCCGGCGCATTATGCGGGTGAAGCTATGAGCGCCCCGGTTGCAGTTGCGGCTTGCCTGTGCGCTCTGAGTGTATTTGTCGCGACGGGTTTGGATCGGGCGGATGCACGCAAGATCGCAGAGGCCTGCAAGCGCGAGGCGGTGCTGGTCGCTGCCGCGGGTCGCTCGGTGGTCGATGCTCTGGCCGCGCGAATGAAGGGCGCGGTTGGAGCGGGCGGCCCGGCGCGAGTATCGCTCGGCGAAGTGTCCGAGATGATCGATGTTGTGCGCTTGGGTCTTTCGGCCGGTCTTTCGTTTGATGCGGCGCTTGAGATTTTCTGCGCCAACCGCCGGTCAGTGCTGGCTCTTCGACTTGAGCGGGCCTGCATGGCGTGGCAGGTGGGCGTGGGCACGCGTGAGGACGAGTTGTTGGCCGCCGCACGCGACCTGGACGTGCGAGCACTCGAGACCTTTGCCATCACGGTGGGGCAGGCGCTCGCTCTGGGTGCCCCACTTGCCGAGACACTGGCCGCTCAAAGTCGCGAGATCCGTGCGGCTCATCGCGCCGCGGTCGAGCGCGAGATCGAGCCTGCGCCCGTCAAGCTGCTGATTCCCACCGGCACGCTCATCTTGCCGGCGTTGCTTCTGTCCATATTGGGCCCGCTGTTGGGAGCAGGCGGGATGATGTAGGGAGGAATACATGAACACGATGACTGACGTTGCTGGCAAGGTCTGGAGCTGGGCTGTTTGCCAGTCAATTCGCGCTCGCCAGCATGCCGGGGAGCTACTGCAGGAGGAGAGTGCGCAGGGCACCACCGAATACGCCATCTTGGTCGGCGTGCTCGTGGTGATCGCCATCATTGCCATTGTCGCATTTAAGGGCAAGGTCCAAGATCTATGGAACGCTATCAGCGAGGGCATCAACAGCCTGTAGAGGGTAGGCGGCCTGTCGGCGCACTGCTAGTGTTTGCCTGTGTGGTTGTGGCGGTGGCAGTGGCGGTTTGGGGGCTAAACGCCGCGCGGCAGCAGCGTCCTGGGGCCGCCTTCGATTCGGGCTCAGATTCGGCGGTGGCGTCTCAAAAAGATGAGACGCGAGATGCGGACGATTCGGATGTCGCTGTCACGGCGCAAACCTTTCTGCGGATGCTCGACAAGCGGTCTGGCACTGCGACGGATTCGCCTGAGGACAACGCGATTGCGGTCCGGCTTGCATGGTCCGAGGACCGACCGATGACCGAGGCAGCGGCGGATATGTTACGCGCCTACCGCGAGGTGCCAACGGCCCAGCTCGCCCTGAGCGGCTATCTCGATATTAAGGGTAACGTATGGGGCGCCATTGTGCGCGATGGGCGCGGCTGGGTCGATATGGTGACGGTTGCCGCGGATACTGGCGATGCTTCGTGTCGTCTGCGCGCGGTGCGCCTGGCCCCGCAAACAATAAGCTCAAAGGAGGGGTCGTGAAATGCATGACGTCCTGCGCGAGGAATCTGCCCAGGCGACGGTCGAATACGCCATCGTCACGGTGGCGCTGTTATCGATCGTGCTGGCGATTGCGGGGCTTTGGCGTGCTGGCACCGATGGGCACTTGGCGGCGCTGGTTGAGCGGGCGGCATCCCATGGCGTTGCCTCGACGTCGGTTATCGACGCCGCTGCGGGCGCTAAGGACATCGCGTTGTATTGATATCGCGCGCGAGGACCGGGCGCAGTCTACGGTCGAGGCTGCTTTTTTGCTGCCGACGTTTCTGATGCTCATTCTTCTCGCACTGCAACCGGTGTGTTTGCTCTATACGCGCGCGGTCATGGAGTCTGCCGCTGCCGAGACCGCGCGGCTCATGACCACGACGACGGCGGAGGACGACGATCTTAAGGAGTTCACCTGCCGCCGGCTTGCCGCAGTGCCCAACGTTTCGATCTTTCATGCCGGCGGGCCGTTGTCGTGGGATATCGAGCTTGGCCGGGCCGGTGCGGGTGGTGTCTCGTCCGTGTCCGTTTCCGGCGAGGTCAAGCCGTTGCCTGTGATCGGTGCGTTTGCGCAGGCTATGGGTGGTACCGCCGAGGGCGGCTACGTTGAGCTCAAGGTCGATGACTCGTATCAATCGCGTCCCGAATGGCTGGAGGGAGATTATGATTCGTGGATTGCTGCATGGGATTAAGCGTTTCTGGTCTAGATGCGTTTTGACGCGCCGTCCGAGCTGCCATCGCAAGCGAGGCGGCTTTATGGGCCGCGCCGGTATCGACCTGTTTATCGAAGACGGTGCCTACACCACGCTTTCTTCTGCCGTGGTCATCCTAGTGGTGCTCACGTTGTTGTTTTCGTCGACCGCGGCGATATGGAGCATGTCGCGTGCCGGGGATACCCAGGTGGCGGCCGATAGCGGCGCGCTGGCGGGTGCCAACGTGGTGTCGTCCTATCACACGGCTGCCACGGTGGTTGATGCGAGCATCTTGAGTCTGGGGCTAGCGGGGTTTGCCACAATCGGGACGGGCCTGGTTGCCATTCTCATCCCAGGTGCCGAACCAGTTGCCGGCAATATGGTCGACACCGGGATTGAGATCATTAAAACGCGCAACAAGTTTGCCAAAAGCGCATCGGAAGGCTTGCAGAAAATCGAGACGGCTCTGCCGTATCTGATTGCCGCGCGTGCCACGCAGGCGGTGTCGGCGCAGGATACCGATAGTGTGGCCTATACCGGTACGGCGCTTGCCGTGCCCAGGACATCCGAGTCGGACTTCGCTGCGCTCAAAGGGTCAGAGATCTCGACCGATACCATTAAAGACACATCAGATGATTTAGAGCGTGCGGCCGAGGAGCTGCGGAAGGCTTCTGAGGACACGGCGAAGGCTAAAGAGCGCGCTTGGCTGGCGGATTGTGGCGGGTCTGACAAGGGCTCGGTCAGCAGCTGTTCTTGCATGTGGGAGCGTGTGAAAAGTCTAACGGATCTCTCTGGTGCTCAAAATCCGCATTACGCTTCGAGCGTTACGTGGGAACCGCAAGTGGCGCTCGATCGCGCGAAGGCCTACTATCGCCAGCGCCTGGCAAATGAGAAACCGCTTGGCGAGGGTCCGGAAAAACAGGCAGATTCTGCTGCACGAAAGGTGTTCTTCGCTTATGCGGGCGAAGAAGTCGAGCGGGCATATATAACTGAAAAGGACGGCAAAGTTTCCGCCCGCATCCCTTTCCTTCCGCGAAATCCAGATGAGGCGCGGACGACTGAACTCTATACCGATGCGCGTTGGCCCACGAGTGAAGTAGATAAAGTTACCTATTTGCATTATGGGACTGACTGTCCAAATTACAAAAAAGGAAAGCCGGGTGGGCTGGCATCCGTCGCAGATTTTGACGGTCACGAAACGTGTAGCGAATGCCATTTCGGTGTGTCGTCTTTAGGGTACGTTGCGATTGCAACGACTTCTGTCGAAAGGGGCTTCGAGTACCACTTCGATAAGTTCAAAGAGGCTCTGGAAGACTACGTCGAATGCCGCAACAAAGAACTCGAACTTGAGCGTCAGACCGAGGATGAGGCCGACCGTGCGGGCAATGCGTTTGACCAGGCCATTAAAGCGCTTTCCGGCGAGCGCCCGCGTATCGCCCCACCTGGCCGCAACGGCGTGGTCGCCTTTGCAGTTTCGGGCGACATTACCAGCCCCGATCAACTTAACTCCTCGTTTAACGCGGCAGTCAGGCTTGGCGATCGCGGTGCTATCTCTGCCGCGGTGCTGGCGCCCGATGAGGCGACGGCGCAAAACAACGTGCTTTCGCGATTTTTCTCGACATTGAAGGAACGCTCGGGCGGCGTTGCCGGCGTGCTCGACGGCGTCATGGATGTTTGGGGACGGCTACTCGTGGGATACGGTGATATCCAAGGCTCAGCCGACGAACTTATGGACGAGATGATTAAAGGCCTAGGAGGGGGCAGCGGCGCGTTGGGCTCCATCGCATCGTGGCTCGGCGATACCGTTTCGGCGTCCGTGGCGGCGCTGGGTTTGGAACCGTGCGACTTGCGCCTGCGAAAGCCGGTGCTGACCGATTCCGCCAATATCATTAAGAGTCCGGGGTCTGACATTGCGGGTCTCTCTCAAGCGCAAGACAAACTGCGAAGTATTCCGTTGGGCGTGACCGATCCCAAGGCGCTTTGCGAGGCGTTGGAATATCAAGTCGAACGCACCATTAGCGGTACGGTGTTCACACTTGCGGAGATTCCTCTGCCCGGCGGCGGCTCCATCCCGCTCACCGTCGATGTCGCCACACTGGTTGGCGCTCTGGGCGGTGGGTCGTAATGAGTATCCGCATGCGTCTGCGCGAGGAGCGCGCCCAAGCGACGGTGGAGATGGCAGTGGTTACGCCCGTTTTGCTGGTGCTGGCACTCATCGTGTACAACGTCATGGTCTTTGCCAGCGCTGTCGCGCGCTTCGACCGCGTGGTGCCCGACATCGTGCTAGCGCATGCCGTGGCGTCGGAGGGGGAGGGCGACGAAAGCTCTGCCGATGCCTCGGCGACGGTTCAGACTCAAATTCTGAATGCCATGGAAGGCTATGACTTACAGATCGAAGTGTCGAGCGAGCAAGGCGCGAAGGCATCGGATGGTGGCCTGCTCTCCCTATCCGGTACGTTTAGGACCTACACCTGCACCATGCACTATGAGCCGTGGCCGACTTCTCTCAGCATCGCTGGCGTTCCGCTGGGGGCGCCGACAACGTTGTCGCACGAGCGTGCGGTGACGGTCGATCCATGGCGTCCGGGGGTGGTCATGTGACCGCGGTCTCGTCCTACATCGCCTACGCGCGGGCACTCAATAGGCTGGGTTGGACGCCGGCCGAGTTTGTAGCGGCGGAGTCGTTTGTCGTGCGCCTGCGCGGCATGCTGGGACGGCGTCCGGTTGCCGCCAACGGCCTGCCGCTCGTCATGGCGTTTCCACGCTGCTCTTCGGTCCATACGTGTTTTATGGCATATCCCATCGACATCGCCTTTATCGATGCACGCGGCTACGTTCTCGTATGCTACGAAAACGTACGTCCATGGCGTATGTGCTCCTGCCCCGGCGCCTGGGCCGTACTAGAGCGTCCTTCAATCATTGTTTCGACCCCTGCTCTCCAACGCGTGCCGGCTTAAGAATTGGCGACAGTGGACTTTCGTCATACGAAATTGGGTAAGATGGAGGAGAAGATGCATGGATGTTGAGATCCATCCCAACGCTAAAAAGCACCTGACGGAAAAGCAGGTGCTTAGCGCTTGGTTTGCGGTTACTGAGTGCATTCGTCGCGAGTCGAAGGACGAGCCGCCGAGATGGCTTGCGATTGGATGGCTCCCAGACGGACGAAGCGTGGAGCTTGTCGCGGTCGAGCTTGTCCGTGGGTGGCTTATCATTCATGCCTTGTCTCCAGTCCAGAAGAAATTTTGGCAGGAGATTGAACGAGCTCGGCAAAGGGGTCGATGATGGGCAAGACGTATACGGCCGCTAATGGTCAGGTTGTAACGGATGAAATGATTGACGCGTGGTGCGAGTCGTACGAGCGCGGAGAGTTTCCGGATGGCGAACACACCGTTGGTGGGATCGTGCATGGACGGCCCCCGCTCTCAGGTGAGGGGACGGCAACGCTGTCGGTCAAGATTCCTCTGGGAATGAAGGAGGCCATTCGTCGACGGGCGGCTGCCGAGGGGATGACGCCAAGTGAGTTTGCCCGTGCGGCTCTGAGCGAAAAACTTCTTGCTGCCGGCTGATGCCTCTGACGTGCCGATTTATAGAACCGAGGCTGTGCTCAAAAACTTTTTTAAAATTCTCGGTTGACCGGAACGCGTCCTTGGTTATACTAATCAAGCCTTGAAACAAGGCACACCTCAAATGGCTGGGTAGCTCAGTTGGTAGAGCAGAGGACTGAAAATCCTCGTGTCAGGGGTTCGATTCCCTTCCCCGCCACCTTGAATTGACTAGGACCTCTGCAAAGGGGTCCTTTTCTTTTATGCAGCCCCCACATGGAATCGAACCCCGTGAGGGCGCGGAGCTGAGTAAACGCGTAAGCGTTTGCCAGCGCAGCTCGCAAGGCGCGTAAGCGCCGCAGCGGTCCGTCCGCGCAGCGCGCGGACGCGATTCCCTTCCCCGCCACCTTGAATTGACTAGGACCTCTGCAAAGGGGTCCTTTTCTTTTATTGAGGGCTCTGCGGAAATTGCGTCCCGGAATTTGGCTTCAGAGTGGGATGCGCTTTCCGGCGCTTACTTCCGACGTGCGTGCACATCTCGGGCCCGCCCAGACATTCCTTCCGCTTTTGCGCCACTTTACAGACCGTTCGGTCGTCTGTCCGCACGCGCGGGTATACTCAAAACGATACTTTTCCTGTGCAATACGATGCAGGCTCAGCCTGCACGATCCGAAGGGGGCAGTGATGGAGAGGATACTCGGCGTTAATCTCTCTGGCTGGTTTATTCCCGAGCCTTGGGTGACCCCGTCGCTATACGCGGCGACCGGTGCATCCAACGCGGCCGAGCTGCAGGAGGCCATGGGCACCGCCGCCTATAACGAGCGCATGCGCCGTCATTACGAGACGTTTGTGAGCGAGGATGATTTCCGTCGCATGGCGCAGATCGGCCTCAACGCCGTGCGCCTGCCGGTGCCTTGGTATGCCTTTGGCTCACAGGAGTCCGATGCCTCCTACATCTCGGTTGTCGATTACATCGACCGCGCGATTGAGTGGGCTGCCAAGTACGACATCCGCGTGCTGCTCGATCTGGCAACTGTGCCCGGTGGCCAGGGCGATTCCAACGATTCGCCCGCCACGCCGGAGGCTGTTGCCGAGTGGCATTCGTCCACCAACGGTCGTCATGTCGCACTCGACGTGCTCGAGCGCTTGGCCGATCGCTACGGCGAGGCCGAGAGCCTGCTGGGTATTGAGCTGCTGGATACGCCGCAGATGAGTGTCCGCAAGAGCCTCTTCACCATGACGGATGGCATTCCGGCGCACTACCTGCGCAACTTCTATCGCGACGCCTATGAGCTCGTCCGTTCGTATATGCCCGAGGATAAGATCGTCGTCTTCTCGTCGTCGGGGCATCCCAGCGAGTGGAAGCATTTTATGCGCGGCGCCAAGTACAAGAACGTCTACATGGACCTTCACCTGTACCATTACCGCGACGAGCATGCGCTCGACATCACGAGCCCCCGCGGGCTGACGACGGCGATTTCGCGTAACAAGCGCGAGCTTAAAGAAGCGATTTCGACTGGGTTCCCCGTGCTGGTGGGCGAATGGTCGGGCGCGGCGATCTTTGCCAACTCGTCGGTTACGCCCGAGGGCCGCAATGCCTACGAGCGCGTGTTTATCGCCAACCAGCTGGCTTCGTTTGCGCCGGCTGCCGGTTGGTTCTTCCAAACGTGGAAGACCGAGAAGCGCATTGCAGCATGGGACGCCCGCGCGGCGCTCGGTACGCTCGAGCGCGGCATGATTGAATAGGTTGATATGACGCAAAACAGCGCCCATACGGGCAAACTCTATGTGGTCGGCACGCCCATCGGCAACCTGGGCGACCTGTCCCCGCGCGTTGGCGAGGCCTTTGCCGCTGCCGATGTCATCTGCTGCGAAGACACGCGTGTGACGTCAAAGCTGCTGATGCACCTGGGCATTTCCAAGCCGCTTGTCCGTTGCGACGAGAATGTGATCGCCAGCCGCGCCGCCGGCCTGGTCGACCGTCTGCTGGCGGGGGAGACCCTCGCCTTTGCCTCGGACGCCGGCATGCCGAGCGTGTCCGATCCCGGCCAGGCGCTGGTCGAGGCGGCGCGTGAGGCCGATGTGCCCGTCGAAGTTATTCCCGGGCCCTCTGCTTGCGTCACGGCGCTCGTTTCGTCCGGCATTCCCTGCGAGCATTTTTTCTTCGAGGGCTTTTTGGGTCGAAAGCACGGCGACCGCGTGCGCCGTTTGCAGCGCCTTGCCGTGGTGCCCGGCGCGCTCATCTTCTACGAGTCTCCACATCGCATCGTGGCGACGCTCGAGGCCGTGGCGGAGGTCTTTCCCCAACGTGAGGTTGCCGTCTGCCGCGAACTCACCAAGCTGCACGAGGAGGTCTTGCACGGGCCCGCTGCCCAGCTTGCCGAGGAGCTGCGTGCTCGCGGCGAGGTAAAGGGCGAGATTGCGCTGGTCATCGCGCCGCCGAGCGAGGGTGAGGAGGCCGGTATCGTGCCGGTTGGCGCCGCGGCAGCGGATCCCGACGAGGCCCTGCGCGAGGATATCCGCGCCGCGCTCGAGGAGGGGGAGCCCGCGTCTGCGGTGGCCAAGCGCCTGTCTCAGAAGTATTCGCGCCGCAAGCGCGATGTCTATGCCATGGTGCTCGATATGCAATAGATGGAGGATATCCAGCCCTTGCGCTAGAATCATCCTCTGTATGCAACGTTTTTCTGGAGGACAAACCCCATGGATCAAAGCAAGCCTTCGTTCTTTATCACGACGCCCATCTACTACGTCAACGCCGATCCGCACCTGGGCACGGCTTATTCCACCATCATCGCCGACGTTCAGGCTCGCTATCGCCGCTCCGCCGGCTATAACGTCAAGTTCCTGACCGGCATGGACGAGCACGGCGAGAAGGTCGCCGAGGCCGCAGCCAAGCACAACATGACGCCGCAGGAGTGGACCGACAGCCAGGCTCCGCACTTCAAGGAGCTTTGGAGCAAGCTCGAGATCTCCAACGACGACTTCATCCGCACCACCGAGCCGCGCCAGCATCATGCCGTGCAGTACCTGTGGGAGCGTATGAAGGAGTCCGGCTACCTGTATAAGGGCAGCTACGACGGTTGGTATTGCGTGCCTGACGAGACCTACTTCACTGATACGCAGGTCCAGAAGGGCGACGAGGAGTACGGCAGCGTCGGCCAGCACCTGTGCCCCGACTGCCACCGTCCGCTTGAGCGCGTGCAGGAGGAGTCCTACTTCTTTAAGCTTTCCGCTTTCCAGGACAAGCTGCTCAAGCTTTACGACGAGCACCCCGACTTTGTCGAGCCTGCGTTCCGCATGAACGAGGTTCGCAGCTTTGTCGAGGGCGGCCTCAACGACCTTTCCGTGAGCCGCACGAGCTTTGACTGGGGCATCCAGGTTCCGTTTGACAAGGGCCATGTGACCTATGTATGGTTCGACGCGCTGCTCAACTATATGACGGCCGTCGGCTACGGTGTCGACACCGACGAGGCGCGTGCCGAGCTGGCCTATCGCTGGCCCGCGCAGTTCCACATCGTGGGCAAGGACATCATCCGCTTCCACTGCGTCATTTGGCCCGCCATGCTCATGGCCATCGGCGAGGCCCTGCCCGAGCACGTCTTTGCCCACGGCTTCCTGACCGTGCGCAATGCCGAGACTGGCAAGGCCGAGAAGATGTCCAAGAGCCGCGGCAACGCCATCGCTCCGCAGGACGTTATCGACATGCTGGGCGTCGAGGGCTATCGCTACTACTTCATGACCGACGTCGTTCCCGGTACCGACGGCGCCATCAGCTTCGATCGCATGGAGCAGGTCTACAACGCCGACCTGGCCAACAGCTGGGGCAATCTGATTTCGCGTTCGCTCAACATGAGCGCAAAGTACTTTGACGGCTGCGCCCCGGCTAAACCGGCGTCTGCCGACGCGTTCGACAACCCGCTGGCAAAGATTGCCGATGGTCTGGTCGAGCGCTACATGGCCAAGATGGACGTGCTCGATTACGGCGGAGCCAAGGACGAGGTCATGGAGCTCATCCATGCTGCCAACCACTACATCGAGGACTCCGAGCCCTGGGCGCTTGCCAAGGACGAGGCCAAGGCTGACGAGCTGGCGTTCGTGATCTACAACCTGCTCGAGGCCATCCGCATTGCCGCTCACCTGCTGATGCCGCTCATGCCCCAGACTTCTGCCGAGGCCCTGCGCCGTCTGTCCTGTGAGGGCGAGGCCGCGAGCGACGACCTCAAGGGCATTTGCACTTGGGGCCTGCTTGCCGGCGGTCAGCCCGTCGAGAAGGGCGAGCCGCTGTTCCCGCGTCTGGGCTAAGACGCAGCGCGCCATATCGGCAATTTGCTGTTTAGATGTAAGGGCATGGCCGCAACGGTCCATGCCCTTTCGTTTCAAGACGCCGCCATCATGCTAAGGAGGCAACTATGACAACTTCGCCTTTGGCAAACCCCACGGCAACAAGGGAGCTGCTGGAGGAGTTTGGCCTTGCGACCAAGCATCGCCTGGGCCAGAACTTCCTGATCGACAACCATGTGATTGAGCGCATCTGCGAGCTTGCCGAGCTTGCAGGCGATGAGCACGTGCTCGAGGTTGGCCCGGGCGTTGGTACGCTCACGCTTGCGCTGCTGCAGGAGGCGGCGTGCGTCACGTCAATCGAGGCCGACCCCGAGCTCGAGCCGGTGCTCGACGCCCATGCCGCCGACTATGCCAACTTCCGCTTTATCATGGGCGACGCGCTCAAGGTGACGCCGGAGCAGATTGAGCAAGCCGCCGGTGGCGAGCCCACGGTATTTGTCGCGAACTTGCCCTATAACGTGGCGGCGACGATCATTTTGCAATTTTTCCAGACGATGCCGGCGCTCAAGCGTGCCGTCGTCATGGTGCAAAAGGAGGTTGCCGATCGCATTGCCGCAGTGCCGGGCAACAAGACCTATGGCGGCTATACGGCAAAGCTCGGCCTGTATGCGCAGGTGACGGGTCGCTTTGAGGTGCCGCCGCGTTGCTTTATGCCGGCGCCGCACGTGGACTCGGCTGTCGTGCGTATCGACCGTGTTGACGGCGTGGTGCCCGAAGGACTCGATCGCGAATTTGTGGCCCGCGTGATTGATGCTGCATTTGCCCAGCGTCGCAAGACCATCCGCAATTCCATGAGCGCCAACGGCTTTGCCAAGGACGTGCTCGATGCCGCCTTTGAGGCTTGCGGTATCGCACCCACCACGCGCGCCGAGACGCTTGATGTTGCCGACTTTGTCCGCCTGGCCCAGGAGCTAATCCATGATGCCTAATACCGCACGCGTGACGTTTACCAAGAAAAAGAAGACGGTCGCCTGCCCCGTGCCCTTGGCACCGCTTGCCGACACGCATGCGCATCTGCTTTCGTTTTGGGGCAAAGAAGTGCCCGAGACGCTCGTGCGCGCCAAAGCTGCGGGTGTCGACCTGCTGGTGACGATGTTCGACCCCATCGCTGACAAACGCAGCGTGACGGACTATAGCGACTGGCTCGTGCGCGAAATTCTGCCGATGCAGGATATCCCGCAGATCAAGTATCTTGCCGGTGTGCATCCGTATGGCGCGCCGGACTATACCGACGACGTTCACGCACAGGTCGTTGCCGCACTCGATGACCCTTTGTGCGCCGGTATCGGCGAGATCGGTCTGGACTACCACATGGATTACGACGATGACGTCGCGCCGGCGCCCCATAGCGTGCAGATTGACTGTATGGCACGTCAGCTCGAAGTTGCCGTGCGCCGCAATGTGCCGGTGGAGCTACACCTGCGGCACGAGGACTCGGATGGGGAGCGCACCTCGCACGTTGATGCGTACAACGTACTGCGCGAGGTGGGTGTGCCCCAGGCCGGTTGTGTGCTGCACTGTTTTGGCGAGGACCGCGCCACGATGGAGCGCTTTGTGGAGCTGGGCTGCTATATCGCCTATGGTGGTGCGGCCACCTTTAAGCGCAACGACGACGTGCGCGAGGCATTTGCGGCAACCCCACTCGATCGAATTTTGTTCGAGACGGATTGCCCGTATATGGCTCCGGAGCCCATCCGCGGTCTTGAATGCGAACCCGCAATGATCTCCATTACGGCAAACGCGCTGGTTAACGACCGTGTCGATCGCACTGGTGAGGACGCCGAAACAATCGCGCAAGCCGCTTGGGAGAATGCCTGCAAACTTTTTCAAAAATAGTTCTTGCGTTCGTGGTGGCGCTCCGTTATTCTAATTCCTGCACGCGGGCGTGGCGGAATTGGCAGACGCGTACGGTTCAGGTCCGTATGGGGGCAACCCCATGAAGGTTCAAGTCCTTTCGCCCGCACCATTAAATGAAAGAGCTCCCAGTAATGGGAGCTTTTTTGTTATGGGCCCATCGCAGGGACTTGAACCTGCGAAGGAGCGAGCGCCAAGAAAACGCGGAGCGTTTTTAGCGAGCTGGCGAGGACGCCGGCAGGCGGCCGAAGCCGGTGCGAATCCGCGAAGCGGATACGCGGACGTCCTTTTGCTCGCACCATTGATTGAAAGAGCTCCCAGCAATGGGAGCTTTTTTGTTATGGGCCTCTTGTTGATGTCACGTTGCTGCTTCGTGCGGGTATCCTAGTGCCAACGTGTGCCTATCAGAGGAGAGACCATGCTGTTTTCCGGTATCATCGCCGCCCTTACCAGCCTTTTGATTCCAATCATCATTTTGCTGCTGCTGCTTCCTAACGCCTGCTATGTCGTTGAACAACAGCATGCCGTGATCATCGAGCGTCTGGGCAAGTTTAACCGCATCGTCAACGCGGGCTTCCACATGAAGGTGCCCGTGATCGACCGCAAGGCCGCCACGGTGAGCCTGCGCACCATGAAAAACGGTTTTGGCATCGACGTTAAGACCCAGGACAACGTGACCATCGGCCTTGAGGTCTCTGCTCAGTACCACGTGAGCTATGACATGGGCGCCGGCCCGGCAGATTCGGGTATCTACAAGAGCTACTACATGCTGCAGGAGCCCGTCGACCAGATGCGTGACTTCATCACCGACGCCCTGCGCTCTTCGATCCCCGTCTACACACTCGATGAGGTCTTTGCCAAGAAGGATGACATCGCCAAGGATGTCAACGCTACCGTTTCCGAGCAGATGGCCGCCTACGGCTTCACCCTCGTGTCGACGCTCATCACCAAAATCGCACTGCCGACCGAGGTTGAGAACTCCATGAACGACATCAACGCTGCCCAGCGCAAGCGCGCTGCGGCACAGGAGCTCGCTGAGGCCGACCGCATCAAGCGCGTCACCGAGGCGACCGCCGAGGCCGAGGCAATGGAAAAGGCGGGCGAGGGCATCGCCAACCAGCGCAAGGCCATCGCGCTGGGTATCAAAGATTCGCTCGAGATCATCCAAGAGACGGGTGTCGGCAATGACGAGGCCAACCAACTGTTCATGTTTACGCAGTGGTCCGAGATGATGACGGAGTTCGCTCGCACGGGTAAAACCTCGACGGTCGTGCTGCCGAGCGACTTTTCGCAGTCGGCCTCGATGTTCGAGCAGATGCTGACCGCCAGCAAAGTTCAAAACGATTCGAAGGAGTAGACGCGCGTGAAATACACCGTCGTTTGCGTCGGTAAGCTCAAGGAGCGCTTTTGGAAGGATGCCTGCGCTGAGTACACCAAGCGCCTAGGTGCCTATGCCAAGGTTGATATCCGCGAGGTGGCCGATATCGACCCGGCTAAGGCGGGCGGCGTGGATGCCGCGCGCGACAAGGAGGGGGCGGCGATTCTTGCTGCCCTGCCGTCTCGGGCGCATGTGATCCTGCTGGCTATCGAGGGCAAGGAGCGTTCGAGTGAGGAACTCTCGGCGCGGCTCGACGATCTTATGCTGCGAGGCAGCAGCGACATTGCCTTTGTAATCGGCGGTTCGGACGGCGTGAGTGATGAGGTACGCGCCCGCGCCGACGAGATGCTCAGCTTTGGACGCATTACCTTGCCGCATAACCTGGCGCGTGTGGTGCTGCTAGAGCAGATTTACCGTGCCTGCAAGATCAGTCGTGGCGAGCCGTATCACAAATAGGTCGGCAATACGAAACAATGGCGTGGGACAATACCTTTCGTTTTGAGGAATGCATCTGAGAGGACTGTGTGATATGAAGATCGGATTTGTCGGTTTTGGCAATATGGCGAGCGCTATGGCCGATGGCTGGATTGCCGCCGGCGTGGCCGCGGGCGACATGTGCGCCTGCGCAGGCCGTTACGATGCTCTGGTCGAGCGTTGCGAGGCGCGGGGCATGGCTGCCTGCCACGATGCGGCGGAGGTCGTTGCCGCGTCCGATATCGTGGTTGCGGCGGTCAAGCCGTACATGATTGAGAAGGTCTTCGCTCCACTCAAGGATGCGCTTGCCGACAAGGTCGTCCTTTCGGTCGCCTGGACCTGGGACAGTGCCAAGTGGGAGCAGGTCCTACCGGGCGTCGCGCATATCTCGACGGTGCCCAACACACCGGTTTCGGTGGGCGAGGGCGTCATCGCTTGTGAGAAGGCTTCCACGCTTAGTGATGAGCAGAGCGCAGTGGTGCTTGATCTGCTTGGCAAGCTCGGTGCGGTGGTCGAGCTCGATACGAGCCTGCTGTTTGTGGGTGGCACGGTGGGTGGTTGTGCTCCGGCATTTGTCGCTATGGCAATCGAGGCCCTGGGCGATGCGGCGGTCAAGCACGGTATCCCGCGTGCCGATGCCTATCGCATTGTGAGCCAGATGGTGCTGGGTACGGCAAAGCTGCAGCTTTCAACTGGTCAGCATCCTGCGGCGATGAAGGATGCCGTATGCTCGCCCGGTGGTGCCACCATCAAGGGTGTCGTTGCGCTCGAGGACGCCGGCATGCGCAGCGCCCTGGTCAAGGCAATCGACGCAACTCTCCAGTAAAACCGACCAAAAAAGACAGGTTTATTTTGGCAGGTTTTTCCTGCGGTTTTGTCGTATGTGCGAAAAGCGCCCCGCAACCGGATCGTTACCGGTTGCGGGGCGCTTGCGTTTGCCCAGATAAAACCGACCAAAATAAACCTGTCCCTTTTTGGCAGGTTAGTCCCAGAAGCTGTCTTCCTCATCCTCGGACTTGGGTCCGCGGTCGACGTACATCTTATGGGTACGCTTCTCCATTACAAAGGCAAGAATCGCAAATAACAGGATGCCGCCGGCGAAAAGGATGGCAAAACCGGTGCGGGTGCCAAACAAAAAGGAAAAAACTGCGTCCATTGGGTGCCTTCTTGCGTAGTTGAGTTGGGTCGTAAACGCTCATAAGTATATACTTGCCCATACATGTACAAGGTTGCAACCTAAATGGAATGTATATCGCCGGAGGATCTAATGCTTGATATCAAGTTTGTTCGCGAGAATCCCGATGCCATCGATGTCGCCATGGCTAACCGCCAGACGTCTTGGGATCGCGAGAAGTTCTTTGAGCTCGACGACGAGCGCCGTGCCGTCATCACCGAGGTCGAGGAGCTCCAGGCTACGCGCAATGCCGAGTCCAAGAAGATCGGCGCCCTGATGAAGGAGGGCAAGAAGGACGAGGCCGAGGCCGCCAAGGAGGCCGTGCGCGCCGTCAACGAGAAGATTGACGGTCTGGCCGAGCGTCGTACTGCCCTCGAGCAGGAGCAGTACGACTTCATGGCTCACCTGCCCAACATTCCTTGCGAGGCCACGCCGTACGGCAAGGACGAGGACGAGAACATCGAGCGTCGCCGCTGGGGCACCCCGCGCGAGTTCGACTTCGACTTTAAGCCGCACTGGGATCTGGGCATCGACCTCGACATTCTTGACTTCGAGCGCGGCAACAAGCTCTCCGGCAGCCGTTTCACCGTTCTCGGTGGCGCCGGTGCCCGCCTGGAGCGTGCCCTCATCAACTTCTTCCTCGATACGCACACCAGCCGTGGCTTCAAGGAGTGGTGGCCGCCTATCGTCGTCAAGCGTCAGACCATGTTTGGCACGGGCCAGCTGCCCAAGTTCGAGGACGACGCCTATCACGTCTCGGGCGACAACTTCCTGATCCCCACCGCCGAGGTCGTGCTTACCAACCTGCACGCCGGCGAGGTCCTCGATGCCGACACCCTGCCGCGCCGCTACACCGCCTTCACCCCCTGCTTCCGCGAGGAGGCCGGTTCCGCCGGTCGCGACACCCGCGGCATCATCCGTCAGCACGAGTTCGACAAGGTCGAGATGGTCAAGTTCGCTAAGCCGGAGGAGTCCGACGAGGAGCTCGAGAGCATGACCGCCGAGGCCGAGTACCTGCTGCAGCAGCTGGGCCTTCCGTATCGCGTGATTAGCCTGTGCACCGGCGACTTGGGCTTCTCTGCCCGTCAGACCTACGACGTCGAGGTTTGGCTGCCGAGCTACAACGCCTACAAGGAGATCAGCTCCTGCTCCAACTGCGGTGACTTCCAGGCTCGCCGCGCCAACATCAAGTATCGCGACCCCGAGAACTTCAAGGGTTCGCGCTACCTGCACACCCTCAATGGTTCCGGCCTGCCGGCCGGCCGCACCATGGCCGCCATTCTGGAGAACTACCAGAACGCCGACGGCACCATCACGATTCCCGAGGTTCTGCGTCCTTACATGGGCGGCCTCGAGAAGATCGAGCCGGTCGCGTAACTTGCCTGCATAGGGGATATGCAAGGGCGCTCCTTCGGGGGCGCCCTATTTCGTGCGTAGGTCCATACCATGCCGTGCGGACACCTCAATAGAAAACACACGAACAACTGTTCTGTATACAGCCATCTACCTGCTATGCTTTTGCTAAATAAGAGCGAGAGAAAGGGGACGCGATGGAGCTGTTTGATGATCGGGTGGTTTTGTTTGAGAGCGACGAGGGCGGGGAGTACCTGCTTGTAACGTGTGAGCCGTCTGGCATGGGTGGCCTGGTGCTTCGGCAGACGAGTGAGGGTCCGTTGACCCAATGGTGCTTTGAGGAGTCGCCGCATGTGGTCGAGACCTTTGTGACGCACGAGGGGCTTGTGGCGCTGGAGCACTTCTATGGAGTTGGGACTTCCAACCAGGTCGCGCGCATGCTGAGCATCTCGTTTGCCGATTATGATTGCGCCCAGCGGGTGAGATCGCTCCTGAGAGAACTTGATGCCAAGTTTGACGTGATCGAAAAGCCAATCAATCGTACGGGGAACGGCGGTATATGCGGAGCAGCATGACAAAACTGCGTTCCACAAAAAAGTTTGAGATTGTGCTTGACTCCAATAAGCTAAAGTGGTTTTATATGTCTTGCGCTGCGGCGTTACCTCAGCTGGATAGAGGGTCTGACTACGAATCAGAACGTCATAGGTTCGAATCCTATACGCCGCACCAATTAAAATCGAAAGCCTCCGGCAACGGGGGCTTTTCTTTTACGCCGTCGCTGCATGGATTCGAACCTCGGTCGAGGCGCGGGCGTCAAGAAAACACGGAGCGTTTTTAGCCCGCGGGCGAGCACGCCGGCAGGCGGGCGAAGCCGGTGCGGATCCGCGAAGCGGATGCGCGGAATCCTATACGCCGCACCATTTGAGATTAAAGCTCCCGGCAACGGGGGCTTTTCTTTTATGGCAACACCGCATGGATTCGAACCTCAGTCGAGGCGCGGGCGTCTTAATCAGCACTCCGTAAAATTTTTCCAAATTGTCGCTTGACCCATCGAGGGGTCACGTGCATAATAATCCGTGCGTTGCGGCGTTACCTCAGCTGGATAGAGGGTCTGACTACGAATCAGAACGTCATAGGTTCGAATCCTATACGCCGCACCAACTGAGTTTTAAGCCTCCGGCAACGGGGGCTTTTCTTATATGTCGATATACTTGAGAAGTTGCTTTTGCCGTGTTTGAAAGTGTCGAGTCGATCGACTGCGCCAAGTGAGTAAAAATCAAATTTGATAACTTTTTTCGAAAAATGCTTGACCTTTATTCAGTCGATGTGCATAATAATCAATAAGTCGCGGCGTTACCTCAGCTGGATAGAGGGTCTGACTACGAATCAGAACGTCATAGGTTCGAATCCTATACGCCGCACCATTTGAGATTAAAGCTCCCGGCAACGGGGGCTTTTCTTTTACGTAAACACTGCATGGATTCGAACCTCGGTCGAGGCGCGGGCGTAAAGAAAACGCGGAGCGTTTTTAGCCCGCGGGCGAGTCCGCCGGCAGGCGGGCGAAGCCGGTGCGGATCCGCGAAGCGGATGCGCGGAATCCTATACGCCGCACCATTTGAGATTAAAGCTCCCGGCAACGGGGGCTTTTCTTTTACGTAAGCACTGCATGGATTCGGGCTTATAGGACAAAATGTGTGTCCACGTTGGGGGCATCGGCGCAGGTCGATGCCCCTTTTTCAGCCGTTTAAATTCCGTGCCCGCTTTTAACCGCTCGGACAGAATGTGTGTCCGGTTGCCTATCGTTCCCGCAGGTA
>DBEYUK010000010.1:0-18607 GCA_048181625.1 Collinsella sp.
CATGGGAGCCCCTTCCATGAATGCGGCGTGGCCGCCGCGGCTGAATTAGACACTCACCATTGTCGGCCTAATCCGCGGTCTTTCATGCAGCAGGGGCTCTCAATGTTTTTATGTCCTGCTCATATCGTCTCTGCCGGCAGTTTAGGAACGTCCCTAACTGCCGACTCGGGAACGACAAAGCGCTAGTTCACTTCGACGGGTTTGGCGCCGGGATAGCGCTCCTCAAAGTCTAGGCGGTACTTATTGTCATTGGTGCCCGCCACGTTGTCGCGCGACAGCGGTGCCACGATCTCATTCTTGTGGTCCGCAGGCTTGGCGTATTTCAGGCTGATCTCCCAGGCATCACAGATTGCGTCAATGCGGTGATCCAGGTCGTCGTACAGGGCGATGATGTCCTTCCAGGAGCTGTAGTTCTTGGAGCTCGTCGGAACGTCTAGGTCCTCGACGATGTCGTAATACTGCTCGATGGTGTCCTCCGTGCGCTCGGCGACGTCAGCGAGATTTTGACGGGTGGTTCGATCCTCTTCCAGATAGCTGCCGTTGAAGTTCTGCGCGCAGCCACGGACGTAGTTGTCGAGGTCTTCGAGCAAGTCGTAGTATTCGCTCAGTCGGCGGTAGAGATTCTGCTCGGAGAGCGTTGCTTCGCCGCCATCCTCGTCGTCATCGTCATCGTCATCATCGTCGTACAGGCTGTTGGGATCGCCGAGAGGCTTTAGGTCATCGTCGTCGACGTCATGGTGCAGCTTAGCTACCTCGGCAGTCGTCTGCGTGGCGGCGTTGTCGAAAGGCTTGATCACAAAGAAAACGACCAGGGCGATGATGATCGCCACCAGCACAACGATAACGGCGATAAGCGGCCCGGCGCCGCTCTTTTTGGGAGCGGGGGTCTGTGGCGAAGCGGGCGCGTATGCGGGAGCCGGCTGCTGTTGGGGCGAGCCGCTCGCGACGGGTATGCGCTGCGTGGTCTCGACGGCCGCGGGGCTTGCGGCGGGGTCGGGGCGATAGGCGAGGGGGTCGTCCACCTTGGCTTGCGGCGTATCAAGGGAGCCGGTCTGCTCAAAAGCGGGCTGGCTATCGCTCGCGGCTGTTTGCTCAACGGGTGCACCGCACGAGGTGCAGAACTTGGCATTATCTGCATGAAGCTTGCCGCACGAGGCGCAATACCGAGACATTGCCACTCCTTTCGCCACATTTCAATGCAATACGACGATTATACCCAGCACCCCAAATTCCCCTTCATAAGTTGCGGTGAAATAGGGACTGTTTGGCGGTCTCAGAGCATCAATCAGTCCCTATTTCACCGCAACTTTGGAAAGGCACCTTTAGCCATTGGGGACGCACCGAGCACTGGGGTATCATGGCTTGGTTGATATATCTGCATTTACGCGCCTTGTAGGAAGGGGCTGCGCCCATGGCTTTTGAGCCCGCTCAACATAGCTTCATTACGCTCGAGGGTGTCGATGGCGCCGGTAAATCTACGCAGGCGCGCCTGCTTGCCCGTGCGCTCGAGCTCGCCGGCTACCAGGTTGTGAGCCTGCGCGAGCCGGGCGGTACCGCCATCAGCGAAAAGATCCGTGCTCTGCTACTCGACCCCGCCAACACGGCGATGGGCGACACCTGCGAGCTGCTGCTCTACGAGGCAGCGCGTGCCCAGCTGGTGCACGAGGTCATCGCCCCCGCCCTTGCGGCCGGCAAGGTGGTCCTGTGCGACCGTTTCTACGATTCCACGACCTGCTATCAGGCGTTTGCCGATGGTCTCGACCGTCAGATGGTACGCGATGCCAACAACCTGGCTGTCGCCGGTACGCATCCGGCGCTCACGCTCGTCTACCACATCACACCCGAGCAGGCGGCGCTACGCATGGCAGCCCGTGGCGCGGCAGATCGCATGGAGGCAAAAGGCATGACCTTCCAAGAGCGCGTCTACCAGGGATTTTGCGCCATTGCCGCCGAGGAACCAAACCGCGTAAAACTCATCGACGCCACTGCGACCGTCGAGGAAGTCTTCGAGAAGACGGTCGAGCAGATTCGCGCATACGGTCTCGACATTCCGCAAGACGCCGTCACCGCCGCGCTTGCCCAGGAGGCCGAGTAACATGGCCCCCGCTCAGGCAAGCCTGCTGGCCAAGCTCGACACCCAAGAGCGCGTGCGCGACTTTTTGACCAATGCCGTCGCCAGCGGTCGCGCATCGCACGCCTACCTGTTTTTGGGCGCGCCCGGCGCGGGCAAGCTCGACGCCGCGTGGGCGCTCGCCCAAGCCTTCCTGTGCGAGCAGGATGGCTGCGGCTCATGCGATAGCTGCGTGCGCGTCGCCCGCCATACGCACCCCGACGTGCACTATTACACGCCCGAGAGCGCCACGGGCTACCTCATCGCCCAGACCCGCGAGCTGCTCGACGACGTTCCGCTGGCGCCCATCCGTGCCAAGGCCAAGGTCTACATCATCGACCGTGCCGAGCAACTGCGCGCCAACACCGCCAACGCGCTGCTCAAAACGCTCGAGGAGCCGCCCGAGGGCGTTATGTTTATCTTGCTGGGCACCTCGGCAGACGTGATGTTGCCCACCATCGTGAGCCGCTGCCAGTGCGTGCCGTTTCGGCTGGTGTCGCCCGCCGTCGCCGCGCAGGCCGTGAGCCGCGCCACCGGTCAGGACCCTGCGCGTTGCCGCATGGCCGTCGCCGTGGCGGGAAGCCCCACGCGTGGCATCGAGTTCCTCAAGAGCGCCGAGCGCCAGGACGCCCGCCGCCAGATGGTTCGCGCCATCGATTCGCTCATCGCCGCCGACGAGGCCGACGTGCTCAGCCGCGCCAAGTCGCTCATCGTCGCCGTTAAGGCGCCGCTCGCCGAGGTCAAGTCCACGCAGGAAAAGGTGCTCGAGCAAAACGCCGACTACCTGTCGCGTGGAGCATTGAAGCAGCTTGAGGACCGCAACAAGCGCGAACTCAACGCGCGCGAGCGTTCGGGTATCATGGAAGCGCTGGCGAGCGCGCGGACGCTCATGCGCGACGTGCTGCTGACGCTTCAGGACGAGGCAGCCGACGTTGTGAACGAGGACGTGCGCGACACGATCGGGCGGCTTGCCGCCGCGACGAATGTTGCGGGTGCCACACGGGCGCTCGAGGCAGTCGCGACCGCCGAGCGCAACATCGCCAGAAACGTTACTCCCCAGCTGGCCATCGAGGTCATGCTGTTCGATATCAGGAAGGCACTGAAATGCCGTTAGTTGTACCCGTTAAGTTTACCTACGCCTCGCGCGACCTGTGGTTCGACCCGCAGGATCTGGATATCCTTGAGGCCGATTATGCCATTTGTTCCACCGAGCGCGGAACCGAGATCGGCCTGGTCACGGCCGATCCCTTCGAGGTGCCGCAAGACGAGATCGGTCAGCCGCTCAAGCCCGTGCTGCGCGTGGCGAGCGACATCGACCTGCAGCTTGCCGATGATCTGGCCATCCAAGGCGACGAGGCCATGGTCGATTTTCGTCGCCTGGTCAAGGAGCTCGACCTCGAGATGAAGCCGGTCGGCGTCGAGTACCTGTTTGGCGGCGAGAAGGCCGTGTTCTACTTTGCGGCCGAGGAGCGCGTCGATTTTCGTCAGCTCGTCAAGGACCTGTCCTCGACGCTGCACATTCGCGTCGACATGCGCCAGATCGGCGTGCGCGACGAGACCCGCCTGGTGGGCGGCTATGCCCAATGCGGACAGGAGCTCTGCTGCACGCGCTTTGGCGGACAGTTTGAGCCCGTCTCGATCCGCATGGCAAAAGAGCAGGACCTACCGCTCAACTCGTCCAAGATCAGCGGCGTATGCGGCCGCCTGATGTGCTGCCTGCGCTATGAGTTCGAGGCGTACAAGGACTTTAAGAGCCGTGCGCCCAAAAAGAAGACGCTCATCGATACGCCGCTTGGCAAGGCGCGTATTCAGGAGTATGACACGCCGCGTGAGCAGCTGGTGCTGCGCCTGGAGAACGGTAAAGTCTTTAAGGTCAACCTGGCCGATATGACGTGCTCGGAGGGCTGCAAAAAGAAGGCCGCCGAACAGGGCTGCAACTGCCGCCCCGATTGTGTGACGCGCGATGTGCTCGAGCGCATCGAGTCGCCCGAGATGCGTCTGGCGCTCATGGAGCTCGATCGCGAAAACGGCGTCGATGTGGGCGATGGCCTGTCGAGTGCCGACCGTCTGGCCGGCACGTCGATGCCCAAGCGCCGTCGTCGCGATGCCGAATCCGGTGCTCGCGCTGCTCAGGGCCAGGGCGAGGGCCATGGCCGTGGAAAGGGCCGCGGCAAGGCCGAGGCACCCGAGGCCGAGGAGGCAGCCGGTGGCCGTCGCCGCCGCAAGCGCACGGGCTCGGGCGATGCTACCGAGGCTGCAGCCGCGGGCAAGAACTCCTCCCGCGAGCGCGAGGCTCAGCAGCCTCAGCAGCAGAATCGCGGCGGCGGCATGAACCCCACACGTCGCCGCCGCCGTCATCTGTCGAGCGAGGAGCGCGAGGACGCCTTCCGCGCCGCAGCTGCTCGCGAGGCTGGTGCCGCCCCCAAGGGTGGTTCGGGTTCCGATGCGCCTGCCGACAAGGGTGGCAAGTCACGTGGCGAGGAGGAGCGCGCGCCGCGTCCGCGCCGTCGCCATTCCTCGGGCGCGCAGCAGAAGCCCTCAGTGCCCTCCGTGGCCGATCAGGTCTCGGATGGCGAGGTCAAGGTCACGCGCCGTCGTCCCGGAGATGGCGGGGGAGCGGCTGCCAAGGCTTCGCGTGGCGCCGCTCGCGACGAGCGCGAGCCGCGCGAGGATCGCGGTGGCGAGGGCTCGGCCGACCAGGGTCAAAAGCGCCGTCGCCGTCGCCGTTCCCGCAAGCCGCGCCAGGATGGTGGCGAGGGCTCGACCCCGTCTTCGTCCGCACCACAACCGCCCGCCGGCGAATAACGCCCGCGAGCGGATTTAGCTCGCCTTGCCCCGAGCGCATCGGGGTATCATAGCGCCGAATCAACAACCCTCCCTGCGACCGAACGTAGGGAGGGTTGTGTCTTGAAGAGCCGTTTGAACATATTGAGCCGTCTGCAGGGTGCCGGTGCCCTGCCGTTTGCGGACGAATTGCTACCGTTTGCCGAGCGGGTGGCACACGAGGCGCTCGAGGCATTGTCGCCAACACGATGTGCCGGCTGTGAGCGCGCCGGTGCGCTTATTTGCCAAGACTGCCTGGCCGCGCTCACGCTCATCGACCTACGTCATAGCTGCACCCGATGCGGCGCTCCGTTTGGGGATTTGCTGTGCACTGAGTGTTCGGTCGAGGGCACGTCCTCGGCAATGGCGGAGGCGCTCGACCGCTGCCTGGCGTGCGCCGTCTATGCGCATCCGCTGCCGCGCATCATTAAAGCGTACAAGGATACAGGCGAGCGACGTCTGGCTCCGTATCTGGCGGAGCTGCTCTACGACACCGCCCTGCATGCCCAGGTCGTAGCGCCCGATCGCTATGGAGGCGTGCTGTCCGGTGCGGATGCGGTGGTGTTTGTGCCTGCGACGGCGGCAGCATTTCGGCGGCGTGGTTTTGATCATATGGAGGCTATTGCGCGCCCATTTTGTGAGCTGTCGGGTGTTCCCCTGCTCGATGCTCTCGTCAAGTACGGGCATGGCGACCAGCGCGAACTCGGTCGTGAGGAGCGCCGCGAGCGTGCCCGAGGTATGTACGAGACGGTTGAGGATGTGCACGGCCGCCGCCTGCTGCTTATCGATGACGTTATCACTACGGGTGCGACGATGGCAGCGGCTTCGGCGGAACTCAAGCGCGCCGGCGCCGCAGCGGTCGATGGCCTCGCTATCGCACGCGTTTGGTAGGGGTGGTTTTGTGGCAGTAAAGATTGAGCGGTGCAACGAGCCGACAGACGAACAGCTAGCGGCTTCCGTAATCCTAACAGGCGCCTCGGCGCTACGCATGATGCGCGCCGAGCGCCGGCAGATGGGCTACATAAGCTGGAAGGACCTTGATCCCAAGGAGGAGTGCCGTGTGCTGCGCACGTCGTCGCCCTCGACCGAGGACATCTATCTTCCCGATTTGGTGCGGATTGGGGCCGCAAGCGGCGAGGTGCAAGAAGATCTGTGCTTGCTGGTGGGATCTGCGGCGCAGCGCCGCCGCATCCCTGGCGTGAGCTGGTCCGTGTGTTCCGGGTTGCCCGCCGGCTCGATTCTAGAGTTGGAACCGGGGGTGTACAGTCTATCTCCCGAGGCCCTTTGTGTTGCCATCGCGCGCGAGGTCGGCTGCATCCAGGCGTTTGCCCTGGCCCAGGAACTGTGCTCTAAGATTTCACTGAGCGACCGCGGGAAGTATCTGCCTCCCTACACCTCGCCTGTCGTGAACAAATTGGCAAAGGACAAAGACCAGCCGCCAGATGTCGGTTACTTTGAGGTCGAGTCCGTGCTGACACCCGATCGCCTGGTAGATTACCTCGCGGCATGCAAGGGGAACGCGGCCAAGCAGCTGCGGCGTCTGTGCCCCTACCTGTCAGAAAATCTGCGCTCGCCCATGGAGTGCATCATGCTCGCTCTATTTTCGCTTCCGTTTTCCTATGGCGGATTTGCCTGCGGTCCCTTTAAGACCGACTACAAGATCGAGTTCGATGACCGTGCGCAGGCAATCTCGGGGATGCCGCATGCAGTTTGCGATGCGTATCAGGAAGCAGCCCAGTTTGACCTGGAATACAACGGTGAGCTGGGCCATTCCTCCCGGAGGGGACGTATCCATGATGAAAAACGCAACACGGGCTTGATTACTATGGGAATTGAGGTAGCGACGGTCAACAACGAAATGCTCTGCGACATGGAAGCGGTGGAAGCGCTCGCATGGCGCATCCACCAGCGCATGGGTAAGCGATATCAGAATCGCGTAGAGTCTCGTCGAAAGAGGCAAGATGCTCTGCTGAATACGCTCCGAGCGTGCTTTGGGCTCAAGCCGGCGTAAAACTATGGCTTTATAGGGGGACTGCTTATATGCTCTGTGCAAAAAACGGCAAATTTGAGTACTGTTACTAAATTAGTGACAGCAAAAACAAAAAAACTTGGGCCGAAAAACTGGATTCATTGAAGAGATAATAAGCGAATGTGGAATATCTTGGCGCCAAGCAGCCTGTGCGGAACTCAAAAAGGGCTCGTGGGGCGGAAAAACGCTGCTACTAAATTGGTATCAGTACTCATATATGCCGTTTTTTGCACACGGCACCCTGAGACGGGTGCCCCGGAGCTCCCCGTAGGGGAGCTCCGGGCTTCATAGGGGCACGAATGGTCCGCTCCGACCCGCAAAATCTGTACTCGAGATGCGAATGACGCCCCTAACCTTAAACTTTAGCTTGAACTTAGTTATAATGCGCTTCGTTCCTACCAGGCTGTGGTTGCGGACGGACGAAATGCCCGTCCTAGTCCAAGACAGACGCGGTCAAAGGGATCCACGTAAGCGACCGCGTGCGCGCGGCGCGATCATGGCGCGTCCTAGATGTAAGCCGCACCGTCCGTTCTACTTTCTTTGGGGCAATACCGCCTCGCGGGCGAGCGGGTCAGTCGTGAAGGTGGCTGCGGCCTCCCGAGCAAACACCCCGGTGCGCAAGTGTGGGGTCAAATACCAGGTCAGCTGGTGGGAACAACCCGATATTCCGCGCAACGCACGGATCGTATACGACACAGAAGGCAGGGTAGTGGACATGGTGAGGGGCAGCTTGATGCACGCGGCTCGGTTAGGTGCTGGGGCCGCAGCGGTCATCGCCGTTTTGGGCCTGAGCGGATGCGCGTTCAACCCGCTGTCTACGTTCACGACTCCTACGATCGACCAGATCGAGTACGAGACCGTCACGCCGGCGGTGTCGGACGATGCCCTGGTCACTCCCGGAACCCTGACGGTCGCCCTCGATACTTCCGATGCGCCGCAGGCCATACAGGATGCCGACGGCGAGCTCACGGGGTATGCGGTCGACGCCGCCCGCGCCCTCGCAAGCCGCATGGGCCTTAAGGTCGCCTTTGTCGATGCGTCCTCGGCAGGTTCCGCGCTCGGCGACAAAAAGGCCGATATCTTTATCGGCAAGATCAACTCCACGGACGGGGACGTTAGCTCGCTCGGCACCTGCCTGTACGATGCCACTTCCGTGTTCGGTAAAACCAGCGATGGTGGGTCGTTAAGCGTTTCCACCGATACCCTTAACACGTCTACTCTGGGCGTTCAGATGTCCTCGGCCTCGCAGGAGGCGCTTGCTAAGCAGAGCATCACCGCCAACCAAAAGACCTACTCCAACATCAACGAGTGCTTTGAGGCGCTCGAGTCCGGCGAGGTCGACTATGTGATCTGCGACTCCACGGCCGGCGGCTACCTTGCACGCCTGATGAGCGAGGTCTCCTATGTCGGTGCGCTCGAGGCGCCCTCGACGCTTGGTGTTGTGGGCCTCTCGTCCAATGACGAACTGTGCCGTGCCGTGAGCGATGCCCTCGACGGTATTACGGCCGACGGCACGCTCGAGGCGGTCCACTGCGTCTGGTATGGCACGATGCCCTACGACCTCACCACTAAGACGGTTTCGGGCGCTAGCGTGCAGCCGGGTGACCCTGAGTCCAGTGAGACCATGTCCTCCGGCAGCGAGTCCTCCGATTCCAACAATGAGACCGCATCCTCCGAGGACAACTCGTCCAGCCAGGAAGGCACCATCACCGACGACGACATTAACAAACTCAATAGCTAGTTATTGCTAGGGGTGGTGTCTCCTATACGTTGGAAAGGACACCTCTTCACGGTTTCAACACGCACTGCCGGGCTTCCCCGATGGGGGAGCCCGGCTTTTTCATCCCAATAAAACTAGCAGGTCAAAGCCAATTTTCGGGACCAAATACAAAGCCGCCGGCCCCTTCCTATAGCGCACTTTGCCACAGAAAAGTGCGAGACTTCGGTATGCGGTATCAAGCAATCGTTATTCGGGTCTTTAGGAATCCGCGTGATTAAATGCACGGCAATGGGTACATAGCCAGTACAGTAAGTCCCCGAGGCAGATTGGAGCCACGTATGGATATCAAGGTTTCTGGACGCAAGACGACGGTAACCGATGCTCTGCGTGCGCATGTGGATGAGAAGATCGGCGAGGCGCTCAAGGTTTTCGATATCGAGCCCATGACGGTCGACGTTGTACTTCGCTATGAGAAGAACCCCTCGAACCCCAACCCGGCAATCGTCGAGGTTACGGTTCGTGCTCGCGGTTCGGTGATTCGCGTTGCCGAGCACGGTGCAGATATGTACGCCGCCATCGACCTCTCCGCCGATAAGGTCACCCGCCAGCTGCGCAAGTTCAAGACCAAGGTCGTGGACAACCGCCAGGGCGGTGCCAGCGCAGCGGATGTCGCACCGGTCGAGCGCGTCGAGGATCTGGCCGACCTGCTGCTGCCCGAGGAAGAGGACGACCTGCTCGTCCGCGAGAAGGTTATCGACGTCACCCCGATGACTGAGGAGCAGGCGCTGGTGCAGACCGATCTGCTCGGCCACGACTTCTACGTGTTCGAGAACGCGACGACTGGCCTCATCAATGTGGTGTATCACCGTAAGAATGGTGGATATGGCATCATCAAGCCCCGCATCGAAACACTTGACGAGTAAAATACGTTAACTTGCATGAGTTAACGGTTGGCGGCCATCCCATGCGGGTGGCCGCCTTTTTACGTAAGGAGTCGCTTTGATGGACAAGGCCGCATCCGCCGGTCATTCGGACCGTTGCCGCATCGTCGTCGATACCTGCTGCGACTTTAGCCCCGAGGTCGCCGCGAACCTCGATGTCGATATCCTGGGTTTCCCCTTCATTATCGATGGCGAAGAGCGCACGGACGACATCTGGTCGAGCATCACACCCAAGGAGTTCTACGACCGGATGCGCGCCGGTGCCCGCGTGTCCACCTCGGCTGTGTCGCTCGGTCGCTATATCGAGTTCTTTACCGAGTGCGCCAAAGAGGGCACGCCCACGGTCTACCTGTGCTTTACCTCGGCGCTGTCGTCGAGCTACAACTCCGCGTGCCAGGCGGCAGATGCCGTGCGCGCCGAGTATCCCGATTTTGAGCTTTACGTGGTCGACAACGCTCTGCCCTGTGCGACCGGCGCGCTCTTGGCGCTCGAGGCCGTGCGCCAGCGTTCGGCGGGACTGACCGCCAAGCAGCTGGTCGATTGGGCAAACGAGGCAAAGACCTACGTCCACGGCTACTTTACGCTCGAGAGCTTCGACGCACTGGCTGCCGGCGGCCGCATTCCGCCCGCGGCGGCGCAGCTCACGGCAAAGCTCGATGTCAAGCCCGAGCTCTCCTACGACCTTGCCGGCTCGCTGTCGCTGATCGGCGTCAACCGCGGCCGCAAGAAGGCGCTCAAGTCCATTCTCAAGTCGTTCCGCGAGAACTACGTGCCCGACCGCACTATGCCCATCGCAATCATGACGGCCGATGCCGAGAAGGACGGCGACTGGCTCGAAGCTGCCATCCGCAAGGAGGAGGGCTGCGCCGACGTCACGATCATTCGCAGCTCCGTCGGTCCTACCATCGGCTCGCACGTGGGCCCCGGCATGGTGGCCTGCGCGTTTTGGGGCAAGAACCGCGCCGAGAAAGCCTCGCTTTCCGACCGCATCGCGCGCCGTGTGCGCGGTGAGTAGACAGGCGCTGCGGCTGCAAGTGCCCTCAAGTCACAGCCCAAACGCTGGCACCGAGTATTTAACCTGGTAACAACACCCAACCCAAAAGGAAAGGTTTCATGGCAAACAAGCTCTCTGTCGCATTTATCGGCACCGGAATCATGGGTGCCCCCATCGCCGGCCACATCCTGGATGCCGGCTATCCCGTCATGGTCAACAACCGCACCAAGTCCAAGGCCGCAGCGCTTATCGAGCGCGGCGCCGCCTGGGCCGATACGCCGGCCGACGCCGTGGCGAACGCCGACGTCGTCTTTACCATGGTGGGCTATCCCTCCGAGGTCGAGGAGCTCTACCTGGCGGGCGACGGTCTGCTCGCGTGCACCAAGCCGGGCGCGGTCTTGATCGATCTCACCACGAGCTCGCCCGAGCTCGCCCGTGACATTGCCGAGGCCGCCCAGGTCTCCGGTCGCATGGCGTTTGACTGCCCCGTCACCGGCGGCGAGTCGGGTGCTATCGCCGGCACGCTCACGGCTATCGTGGGCGCTACCGAGAACGACATCGCGCCGGTCCGCGACATCCTTGCCACCTTTGCGGCCAACATCTGCTGCTTCGATGGCGCCGGTAAGGGCCAAGCTGCCAAGCTTGCCAACCAGGTGTCGCTGGGCGCCTGCATGGTCGGCATGGCAGACGCCATGGCGTTTGCCGAGCTGAGCGGCCTCGATCTGGAGAAGACCCGTCAGATGATCCTGGGCGGTACCGGCAAGTCCGGCGCCATGGAGAGCCTGGCGCCCAAGGCGCTCGACGGCGACTACAAGCCCGGCTTTATGGTTGAGCACTTCATCAAGGACCTGCGCCTGGCGCTCGCTTACGCCGACGATCGCGAGCTCGCGCTGCCCGGTGCCGACGTGGCCTTTACGCTCTACGACATGCTCGACGCCATCGGTGGCGCCAAGCTGGGTACCCAGGCCATCACGGTACTCTATAAGGAGGAGGCCGACGCCATTGCCGCCGGTCTGGACTGGTCACAGTATCGTCCCGAGGAGCACGGTGCTCACGAGGAAGGCTGCGGTTGCGGCGAGCACGGCGACGACCACGAGTGCGGTTGCGGCCACCACCATGACGAGGACCACGAGTGCTGCGGCGGCCACGGCCATGACGACGGCCACGAGTGCTGCTGCGGCCATCATCACGGGGAGTAGCGCCCATGAGCTGGACGTTCGTGGTGCTTGCGCTGGTGCTCTTTATCTTTGCGATTTACATCGGCTTTTTGTGCGGCCAGTGGGCGTGCGAAAAGCGCGTCATCACCAAGCGCGACTACTGGATCGCCAATTTTGCAGGTGCGGCGGCAGTCGTCCTGCTAACCTGGGTGTTTTCGCTGTTCCCGCTGGTGCAGTTTGCGCCGATCGGCTGGCTCGGCGGCTTTATCGCCGGCCTTAAGATGAGCTTTGGCGAGTCCGTCGGCCCGTGGCGCAAGCACGACGAGGTCTTTAACGTCAACAAGGCTCACCGCGCCGCCGCCGACGCGGGCGACGCCGAGGAGCGTCGCCGTGCGCGTCACAATGGTGCAGCCGACCGACAGCTCATCTCGGTCACCGATGACAGCAAGGGTGCTGGCAAGCACGCTAAGAAATAGTAAGAAGAGGTAACTATGGCAGAAAACAAGGAAGAACAGCTCACCGACGAGGAGCTGGCACAGCTTCAGCTGGCAGAGGAGAACGAGAACGCCGTCGACCGTCTGGTCAAGGAGCTCGGCTGCCCCACGCGCCGTATCCGCCAGTTTGCCGCCCGCGTGCTGCACCTGCTCGCCGAGCGCGATCCACAGCGCGTCGTGCCCTGCGTGCCCGCGCTGATCGAGGCACTCGACCGCCCCGAGGCTCAGACCCGCTGGGAGGCCCTCGATGCCCTGGCGGCGCTCGCCACCACCTGCCCCGAGCAGCTGGGCGATGCCTTTGAGGGTGCCGAGACCGCGCTGTTCGACGAGATTTCCTCCACGCTGCGCTATGCCGCCTTCCGCCTGCTGTGCGTGTGGGGTGCCACGAGCGTCGAGCGTTCGCGCGAAGCTTGGCCCATCCTGGACGAGGCCATCCAGTGCTACCACGGCGACCTTGAGTATCGCGACATGCTCGGTTGCCTGTACGAGTTTGGCCAGGGCGAGATTGACGCCGAGGTCGCCGAGAAGCTTGCGCTGCGCCTTAAGTTCGACGCCGAGAACGGCAAGGGCAGCTATCTCAAGGCCCGTTCGAGCGAGATTTGCGAAATGCTTGTTAAACGTTTTGGCCTGGAACTCTCCAAAAAGAAGAAGCGTGCTAGCGTTAAAAAATCTGACGACGCCGAAGACGAGGAGTAACAGATTATGGCGCACGATGTAGTCCTGATTCCCGGTGACGGTATCGGTCCCGAGATTACGCAGGCCATGCGCCGCGTGGTCGAGGCCACTGGTGTCCAGATCAACTGGAACGTCCAGGAGGCCGGTGCCAGCGCCATGGACGAGTTTGGCACGCCGCTGCCCCAGCACGTGCTCGATGCGGTCGCCGAGACCAAGGTCGCCATCAAGGGCCCCATCACTACGCCGGTCGGCACGGGTTTCCGCAGCGTCAACGTGGCCCTGCGCAAGCACTTCGACCTGTACGCCTGCGTGCGACCTTGCCTGTCGCAGCCGGGCGATGGCTCGCGCTTCCGCGATGTCGACCTGGTCATCGTGCGCGAGAACACCGAGGACCTCTACGCCGGCATCGAGTTCGATGAGGGCGCTGCCGAGGTCGAGGAGCTCTCGCAGCTTGTCGAGCGCTCGGGCCAGAAGACCTTCGCCGCGGATTCCGCGATCTCGATCAAGCCCATCTCTATCGCCAAGAGCCGCCGTATTGTGGAGTATGCCTTTGAGTATGCCCGCCGCTGCGGCCGCAAAAAGGTGACGGCCGTGCATAAGGCCAACATCATGAAGGCGACCGACGGCTTGTTCCTGCGCGTTGCGCGCGAGGTGGCCGCCAACTATCCCGATATCGAGTTCAACGACAAGATTGTCGACGCCACCTGCATGGGCCTGGTCCAGAACCCCAACGACTTCGATGTCCTGGTGCTGCCCAACCTGTACGGCGACATCGTGAGCGACCTGTGCGCCGGCCTGGTGGGCGGCTTGGGTATGGCCCCTGGCTCCAACATCGGTGCCGACTGCGCCATCTTCGAGGCTACGCACGGCTCCGCGCCCGATATCGCGGGCAAGGATATCGCCAACCCCACGGCCGAGATCCTCTCTGCTGCGATGATGCTCGATCACCTGGGCGAGAACGACGCGGCCAATCGCATTCGCGCCGCCGTTTCTGCCACGCTCGACGAGGGCGAGCAGGTTACCGGTGACGTGCGTCGTGCCCAGACCGGCTCCGTTGAGGGCGCTGTGGGCACGCAGGCTTTTGCCGACGCCGTTATCGCGCACCTGGCCTAAGGCATGCAGACTGCAAACGCCTAAATAGTACTTAAGTGTTTGCGTATAACCTGAGAATCAATACGCCCGGCGCTCTGTCGGGCGTATTCTATTGCGGACTATGTTTCCTAACAAGGAGTAACTGATATGGGTCTGATTCAAAAGAAGGACGAGAAGGACGAGATCGACGGCATCCAGATCATCGAGCGCGGCGAAGGCCCCGACGGTGACGAGGACGAGAAGATCGACCTGGTCGCTGGTACGTCTGCCGAGCACATTGCCGCCGGTACGACGGCCGAGGAGGAGGACGCCCGCCTGGAGGCTCAGATTGCCGCGGATGCCGCCGACGAGAATCTGATGCCCGAGGAGCAAGACGAGGACGACGACTCCGACGAAGACGACCATGCATCCATGCACAAGAAGACGATGATTGCCGCCTTCGTGGTTGCAGTCGTGATCGCTGCGATGGTCGGCTTCTTTATCGGCAATGGAGGCTTTGGCGGCAAGGGCGTCGGCTCGGCGACCCTCACCGAGGACCAGCTCGATTCGACCGTGGCAAGCTACAGCTACAACGGCAAGAAGAGCGACATCACCGCGCGTGAGGCCATCGAGAGCCAGTACAGCCTCGATACCGTCAAGGATGGCGATGGCAACTACACCGCTCCCTCTGCCGACGTCATCCTGTCCTACGTGCGCAACAAGATTCTGCTCGATGCTGCCGAGGACGAGGGCATCACCGTCTCTTCTAAGGAAATGAAGAAGTACGCCGAGGATTCCATCGGCACTTCGGACTACAAGACCATGGCCACGCAGTATGGCGTGTCCAAGGACCAGGCCAAGCAGATCGTCCGCCAGTCCGCGACGCTGCAGAAGCTCTACAAGAAGAAGGTGGGCGATAGCTCCGCAAGCATGCCGACTGCTCCGACCGAGCCTTCTGACGGCAACGAGGACACCGCGAGCAAGGATTACGCCGATTACATCATCAACCTTGCCGGCGATGAGTGGGATAGCGAGAAGGGCACTTGGAAGGATGCCGACGGCACCTACGCTAAGGCCTTTGCCGACGATGCCTTTACGGCCGATAGCGCTACCTATAAGCAGGCCATGACCGCCTATTACACCGCCTACCAGCAGTACTCTTCGCAGGCTTCGAGCGCCAGCTCCAAGTGGACCGAGTACGCCAACGGCCTCTATGCCAAGGCCAATATCAGCATCTACGGCCTGTTTGCGTAAGGTTTGCCTGCACTACTGCGCGTTAACCGATCACCTGATTAAGCCCGCTAGAACGGACAATGAACTGCGTCCCAAATCTTGGACGCCCTAAATAGCGACTAGGCCGCGAGGGCCTGATTCCGGAACTCCTCCGGGGTCAGGCCCTTCAATCTTACCTGCCTCCGGCTCGTGTTCCAGTGGACTATGTATTCCTCCAGGTCGCGTTTGAAATCCTCGAACGTCTCCCACTCGCGGCCCCGGTAGAACTCGTCCTTGACGTGGCCGAAGAGCTGCTCGGTGGCGGCATTGTCGATGCAGTTCGCCTTCCTGGACATGCTCTGGACGATGCCGGCGGCCTCTAGCCTGGATGTGTATGAGGCGTGCTGGCACTGCCAGCCCCGGTCCGAGTGCATGGTCGGCGCGGCGCCCTCGGGGATCTTGGGCAGCAGCTCGTCGAGCATCCTCGCCTGCTGGGCCATGTCGGGCGTGGTCGATATGTCGCTCGCCACGATCTCCTTGGAGCAGAAGTCCAGCGTCGGGGCCCAGTAGGCCTTGCCGCCCGCCACCTTGAACTCGGTGACGTCCGTCCCCAGCTTCCGCCACGGGGCCCCGGCGTCGAAATTCCTCGCGATCACGTTCTCGAACGTCCTGCCGACGACGCCCCTGTACGAGTTGTACCTGTGGTAGGCCGTCTCGCGTCTGATGCCGCAGCGAATCCCCATCTCGCGCATCATCTTGAGCACGGTCTTGTCGGCTATCACGGCCCCCTCTTCGGCCCTGAGGCACATCGCTATCTGCCGGTGCCCGCAGCCGTTGGCGGTGCGCGAGAAGATCTCGGCGGCCGCCTCCCGGAGCTCGGGGCGCGTGGGCCTCGGCGGGTGCGCGAGGGCGTAGTAGTAGGTCGACCGCTTGAGCTCGGCGCATGCGAGCAGGTGCCCGAGCGCGTGCCCCTCGGCGCGCAGGGCCGCGACCGCTTCGGCCTTCGCCCTGGTCAGAGCCCGTCCCTCTCGACCAGGGCGCGTAATTTTTTTAGGTAGGCCACCTCGGCCTCGAGCCTACGGCACCGCTCCTCGAGCTCCTCCTCGCGGGTCCGCGGCCTCGCCCTGGAACCGCTCGGCCGGCCCTTGGGCCTCGGGCGCAGGGCCTCCGCGCCGCCCTCGCGGTATAGCGCGCACCACTTCTTGAGCGGCGACATCGACATTATGCCGAACGCCGCCATCGCCTCGGTCTTCGTCATGCCGCCGTCGACGACGGCGGAGGCGGCGGCGACCTTCTGCTCGTATGTGTACCTGCCCTGCTTTCCGTCCATGCGCAGCAGCACCTCGCTCCCGAATGCGCGGTATATCTCCTGCCATCTTCTCACGGCTTCCGCGGGAAGCGAAAGGGCAATCGCGGCAGATTTATACCCGTGCCCGAGCTCGAAGAGCCCTATGGCCGCCTTCCTGGCCTCGACATCATGCTTCACCCTCAAATCAACGCGCATAAAGAAAGCCTCCCATTTCTCATGTCCAAGAAATGGGAGGCAGTTCATACGCACGGCGGGGCTTTTTGTGCTGCGTCAATGTCCTGAGACGGGCAAAACCAAGGCGTACTGCCCGCTACGGATAGGTGGTGCACTTTCCAGCGTGCATTTTTGGGAGTATTCAGCAAGCTCTTAAAAATGCATAACGTTGTGAATGGGCCGAGTGGCCCGCAGGCGCCCATCGACAGCCATTGTGGGTGGGCTATCGATGAGTGGAGGGGGTTGTTACTGAGTTCCTGCTTTGCGACAACCTGCAACACTGTTGTAACCGCGTCATTTTGTCGTTCGTGATGGGGCCGTTGGGGCCCAAGGTGCTGAATACTCCGTTTTTTGCACGGTCCAAGGTGGGGCACCCTGAGACGAAGCAAAAAGATGTCTCATTTCTATGCAAATACCGATAGGATTTATGCAAGATTGGGATTGTAAACCGCGCACGTGCACAAAACCGGTGCGGGGACGTCTGGAGGCGGCTCGGCTCCTGGGGCATTGCACGTGCAGAACGGTTAAAATCGGGACTCGGTCTTAGTTTTACTTGGAAGGATGCATATGACTTCTAATATTGATGCTTCTCTAGGGGAGACGCTCTCCTATATCGCAGGACAGCTTAAGACGCTGACTTCTATTGCTTCGCCTACCGGCTATACCCGTGCGGCTACTGATTATCTGATGGAGACCCTGCGCGATATGGGGTTTGGGCCTGAGCGTTCTAATAAGGGTAACGTGCTCGTTGAGCTTGGTGGCGAGGGCGAGCCGCTCGTACTGGCGAGCCATGTCGATACCCTAGGCGCCATGGTGCGTTCCATTAAGGACAATGGCCGCCTGCGCCCCACGACGCTCGGTGGGCATCAGTGGTCTACGGCCGATGGCGAGAACTGCACCGTCTACACGCGCGACGGCAATGTCTACACGGGCGTGGTTCTTAACACCGAGCCTTCGGCGCACGTGGCCGATGAGCCGGTCAAGACCATCGAGAAGAACATGGAAATCCTGCTCGACGAGAACGTTGACAGCAAGGACGATGTGCTCGAGCTGGGTATTCAGACTGGCGACATCATCGCTATGGATCCGCGTACCACGGTGACGGAGAGCGGCTACATCAAGAGCCGCTTCCTGGATGACAAGCTGTCGGCGTCGATTCTGCTGGGTCTGGCCCGCGCTGTTGCTGACGGCGAGGTGTCGCTTTCGCGCAAGGTGTCGCTGCTCTTTACCGTGTACGAGGAGGTCGGCCACGGCGGTGCTTTCGTGCCGGCCGACACGCGCGAGATGATCAGCGTTGACATGGGCTGCGTGGGCGACGACCTGGGCTGCACCGAGCGCATGGTGTCGATTTGCGCCAAGGATTCGGGCGGTCCGTACAACTACGACCTGGTAACCACGCTGTCCAACATCGCGCGCGAGCTGGAGCTCGATTACGCCATCGATGTGTATCCGCACTACGGCTCGGACGTTGAGGCCACGCTCTCGGCCGGCTACGACATCCGTCACGGCCTGATCGGCCCCGGCGTGTACGCGAGCCACAACTACGAGCGCAGCCACATCGACGGCGTGCGCAACACCTTCGAGCTCGTCCGCGCCTACGTACAGCGCTAGGCGCATTTATAGCGCGTGGCAAGTTAAGAGCGCCCCAGCCGGTATAACGTTGCCGGCAGGGGAGCTCTTGTGCGTTGCGGTGAAATAGGGGCTGTTTTTGCATTTGAAAGGGAGTGCGGACAGAAAGTTGGACCGCGGGGCGGTCCGGACTGGAGGTTCGCATGTACAGCAGGGAGAAGGTCGAGCTCTTCCTCCTGGCGACGGAGGACGGCATGGGGCCCACCGCCGCCGCGGAGTTCGCGGGGGTC
>DBEYUK010000011.1:0-82619 GCA_048181625.1 Collinsella sp.
CATGGGGAGGCTCGAGGCCTACCTCGTGTACTATCGGGATGGGCGCATCAAGAAGTCCCTCGAGTGGCTGAGCCCGATGGAGTACCGTAGGAAGCTTGGATACGCCTAGGCGCGGTCCAAGAAATCGTCCGCACCCCCAACAGGAACTATTTCACCGCAACTGAAGGGGGCTGTCGTGGGTCATCGGGATTCATGTGATGATTTGCGTGAGGTTTGTTGGGGCGTTTTGGGCGCTGGACACATTTCGCATCGATTTGTATCGTCGCTCAAGGAGGTGGACGGGGCACGGCTTGTGGCTGCCGCCGGCCGCACTCCTTCGCATGTTGAGGAGTTTTGCAGGGCGTTTTCGATTGATGCCGCGCACAGTTATGCCACGGCTGACGATAGCGGCGATGTGGCTTATGATGCGCTGATTGCCGACCCCGATGTCGACGCAATCTACTTGGCTCTTCCGCATGGCATGCATGCGCATTGGGTCTGTCGGGCACTGCGCGCGGGAAAGGCCGTGCTGTGCGAAAAGCCGGCCGTTTTGAGTGAGGAAGAGGCTCTCTCGATTACCTCCACCTCTCGTGAGCGCGGCGTGCTGTTTATGGAGGCGATGAAGAATCGGTTTTGCCCGATGCGCACTCGCGTGAAGGACTTGCTTGCGTCGGGTGAGCTTGGCCGTATTGTCTCGATTGAAAGCGTGCAAAAGCTCGATTACGGCGAGTTTCCTTCGGGCTATCTGCTTGATCCGTTGCAGGGCGGCTGTCTATATGACATGGGCTGCTATGCGGTCGGTTGGTTTGAGGATTTGCTCTCGGGCGCGTGCGAGGTTTCGTCCCGTGAAGTTCGCTGGCGTGACGTATCAGGCGGCCGCGTCGATTGGGCCGACGAGATCCATATGAGCGTCGGCGGTATACCCATTCATATGGCGTGCGACGGCAAAGCAACATATGAAAGCCGCTTAACGATTGCCTGTGAGCGGGGCTCGTTGGAAATCGAGCGTCTCCATCGCCCCGAGCGCGCTCATGTGAAGTATTCCGACGGTCGAGTACTCGAAATCGATGCACCATTTGAAGTCGATGATTTTTACGGCGAAATCCAGCATGCGACGCAGCTCATTCAGGCGGGGAAACTCGAGAGTCCCGTCATGCCCCTTGCCGCCACGCAGCGCTGTTCGCACATCATCGATGCAATCCGTCTAGCCCTCTAGGACTTGGCGCTGACGCGTAGGGGATCATGACGCCGGCGCCCGTGGTGCCTGGCGGCCCACATCTCTGATGCCCCTTTTATAACTTGCGGTGGAATACGGTCTGTTTGCGCCAAAATAAGGCACCAATAGACCGTATTTCACCGCAACTGATGAGGGAGAGCTGGAGATGCTGACGATCGGGTGTCATCTTTCGACGACGAAGGGCTATCGGGCAATGGGGGAGACGGCGTTGTCCATTGGTGCCAATACCTTTGCGTTCTTTACGCGCAACCCGCGCGGTGGCAAGGCAAAAGACCTTGACATGGATGACGTGGCGGCTCTGCGCGAGCTTATGGCGCAAAACGACTTTGGACCGCTGGTGGCGCATGCCCCGTATACCTATAACCCCTGCTCCGCTAAGGAGCGGGCGCGCGAGTTTGCCTTGGAGGCTATGGCGGAAGATTTGCAGCGTCTGGAAGCACTGCCCGGCAACTACTACAATTTTCACCCCGGTGCACATGTGGGACAGGGCTCCGACGCCGGCATTCAGATGATTGTCGACACGCTGTGCCAGGTAATGTTTGAGGGACAGCAGACGACGGTATTGCTCGAGACCATGGCGGGCAAGGGCACCGAGGTGGGCCGTAGCCTTGAAGAACTGGCGTGCATTATCGAGGGCGTTGCCGCCAAGTGCCCAGAGCTGTCCGATAAGCTGGGCGTTTGTTTGGACACCTGCCACGTGAGCGATGCCGGCTACGACATCATCCATGATCTGGACGGCGTGCTCGACGAGTTCGACCGCGTGGTGGGTATCGATCGTCTGCATGCGGTACACATCAACGATTCGAAGAACCCTTGTGGCGCCCATAAAGATCGTCACGAGTGCATCGGCAAGGGATACCTTGGCAGCGAGGAATTTGGTGGCGGTATGCAGGTTATGCAGAATATTGTATCGAATGACCGCTTGCGCGCATTGCCATTCATTTTGGAGACGCCGAACGAACTTGCAGGTTATGCGGCTGAAATCAAACTGTTAAGGTCATTACAGCAGTAATGGCTGCCATAAAGTGGAACGCTCCATTCACGTTATGGGTTTGTTTCAATCAGTTTTCTAATTGCAGATTCTTCCAAGCGGGTGCATAATAACCCTCAGTTTTTGCAGACCTCTGAATCACGTGGGGTCATTGGAAGGAGACTGATTATGAAGCTGAAGAAGCTTGGCGCATTTGCCGCCACGGGTGCTATGGCGCTCGCCCTCGCTCTGACGGGCTGCGGTTCGTCCAACGCCACCTCTGGTTCTAATGCCGGTTCCAGCAGCTCTGACGACGCTAAGGTCGAGAAGGTCGACGGCTCCAAGGAGTACGCGCTCGTCAAGGACGGTACGCTGACCGTCGGCACCTCTGCCGAGTACGCTCCGTTTGAGTACAAGGATGACAACGGCGATTATCAGGGCTTTGACCTTGAACTCATCAAGGCTATCGGTGACAAGCTGGGCCTGGATGTCGAGTATGTCAACAATGACTTCGACACGCTGGTTCCGGGCGTCGCTTCGGGCGCCAAGTATGACGTCTCCATCGCGGCTATCACCGACACGCCCGAGCGTGAGAAGGAAGTTACTTTCTCCGATTCCTACTACATGGACGATCAGGCTATCGTGACCAAGGTCGATGACACCGACATCACGGCCGACAACTACAGCGAGAAGCTCAACAACGCCGACGCTACCATCATCGTCCAGTCTGGCTCGACCGCCGAGTCCTTTGCCCAGGAGAACTTCCCCAAGGCCAAGATTGTCCCCTACAAGGACGCCACCGAGTGCTTCAGCGCCCTGCAGTCCGATAAGGGCGACGCCGTAGTCACCAACCGCTCCGTTGCCAGCCAGCTGACCGCCGAGCAGTTCAACACCTGCCAGACCATCAAGCAGATCAGCACCGGCGAGGAGTACGCCATCGCCATCAACCAGGGCAACACCAAGCTCAAGGACGACATCAACCAGGCCATCAAGGACCTGACCGACGACGGTACCGTTGACGCCCTCATGGCTAAGTACAACATCAAGTAAAATAGCTACTTGATTGCTCGCGGGCCCTTTCCGCTTTGGCGGAGAGGGCCTTTGCGCTTCTCTTGACGGAGAGCATTTCCGTCTCGTTTTGCCGGCAACTTCTACGATAGGAGCCACCTTGTCTCGACTGAACAAAGGGGCCGTGGAGCAGCGTTTTCCACTGCCCGCCTTGCTCAAAAAGCTAGTCTGCGTCATGGCCGTGGCGCTCGCGCTGGTGTGCGCGGGGGCATATGCGCCCACGACCGCCCAGGCGCTTGAGACCGCAAAGATTACCGCCCGACCCAACACCGGTTCGGGCAGCGATGTGGTCGGCGGCACCGAGACGCGCATTACCTGGGAAGTTCAGGCCGATGCCGATGAGGAGCTGAGCGGTCTTTCGCTGACGTTTGTCGACGGTACGACGTTTGGTACCGATGACACTCGATTGACGATGCTCTCGGGCGAGGACCTCATGGATCGTACGCCCATGAAGCCCACGTGCAAGGCTGACGGCCAGACGCTCAAGATTGACTTTGGTGAGACGGCGCCTGCCGGCGGCTATTTCCGCGTCGAGGTTTACGGCGTGACCTTCCCCGTCGAGGGCGGCGATGAGGCCTTTAGCGGCACCTGCACTTTGGCCGATGGCTCGACCAAGAAGATCTCCAAGATTCCTTCCGTCGAGATTAAGGGCGTGACGGCATTCGATAACTTCCTGGCCGACCTTAAGGAGCAGCCGTGGGTCGAGGCGTGGAACTCCAATATGTTCCTGCGCCTGTTCCTGAACCCGGTCATTTTGGTCCAGAGCCTGCCGATCGTCTTCAAGGGCTTCCTCATGTCGCTTTCGATCGTGCTTGTGGCGTTTCCGCTGGCAATTCCCTTCGGTTTCGCCCTGTCGCTCATGCGCATCTCCAAGTCGCGCATCCTGCGCTGCCTCGCTGGCATCTACGTGAATATCATTCGCGGTACGCCGGCGTTCCTGCAGATCTATATCGCGTTCTTCGGTCTGCCGTTGGCCGGCGTCAAGGTTGATGACTACGTGCTCGGCGTCATCGTCATGGCCATGAATTCGTCTGCCTATCTGTGTGAGATCTTCCGCGCCGGTATTCAATCGATCCCCAAGGGCCAAAACGAGGCTGCTCGCTCTCTGGGCATGAATGCCTTCCAGACGCTGCTCTACGTTATGATTCCGCAGACGTTCCGCAATGTTTTGCCTACGCTGACCAGCGAGTTTATCTTGCTTTACAAGGATACGTCGCTGCTTGCCGCCGTGGGTGTGGTCGAGATCGTCATGAACGCCCGTACCATCGTGGCCACGACGGGCTCCATTACACCGTACGTGGTTGCCGCCCTGTTCTATCTGGTCATCACCCTGCCGCTCGCTCGCTTGGTGAGCGGTCTTGAGGCGAGGCTTTTGGGCACGACCGAGACCAAGAAGAAGCGTCCCGCCAAGAGCGCCGGACAGGTTGTCGCGACGCCCGCCGATCACATCGCCGGTCTGTAAGGAGGTCCTATCATGAGCGAAACCAATAACTCGAACGAGGTCGTCGTCAGCATCAAGAACCTCCAGAAGGCCTTTGGCGATAACGTGGTCCTGCGCGATATCGATCTGGATGTGCATAAGGGCGAGGTCGTCGTAGTTCTGGGTCCTTCGGGCTCGGGCAAGTCGACGATGCTTCGCTGCATCAATCGTCTGGAGCATCCCACGAGCGGCTCGATTGTCGTTGAGGGCGTGGATGTGTGTGCCAAGGGCGTCGACCTCAATAAGGTACGTACGCACTTGGGCATGGTGTTTCAGCAGTTCAACCTGTTCCCGCACCTGTCGGTCAAAAAGAACGTCATGCTTGCGCAGCAAAAGGTGCTCAAGCGCAGTAAGGAAGAGGCCGAGAAGATCGCCATCGAGGAGCTGACCAAGGTCGGCCTGGCCGAGCGCATCGATTTTATGCCGAGTCAGCTTTCGGGCGGCCAGCAGCAGCGCGTCGCCATCGCCCGCGCCCTGTCGATGAACCCGCACGTGATGCTCTTTGACGAGGCCACGTCGGCGCTCGACCCCGAGCTCGTCCGCGATGTATTGGGCGTCATGCGCGACCTGGCACGTGACGGTATGACCATGATCGTGGTAACGCACGAGATGGGCTTTGCCCGCGATGTCGCCGACCGCGTCGTCTTTATGGACGGCGGCGTCATTGTAGAAGAGGGTACGCCGAGTGAGGTCTTCGACCACCCCAAGAGCGAGCGCACCAAGGCGTTCTTGGGCAATATCTCGTAGCCGGTTGATGTAACTGCCGTTACAAAAGAGCGGGGCTGGACTTGAATCCAGCCCCGCTCTTTTGTAGGGATGGGGATGCGCTTTGATGCAGGCTCTCTTGGAGGCCCTGGGTTCGTTACACGAGCTCGGCTCCGAGGGCCTTGCAAGCGGTCTCGCCCTCGTCGTCGGGCGCGTCGTAGCAGATGGTGGAGTCCACGACGTTGACGCCCGCCTCGTCGGCGTCCGCCTTCCAGTTGTCCATCCATTCGCCCTCGGCCCACGAATAAGAGCCAAAGAGGACGACCTTCTTGTCGCCGAGGGTCTCCTTGACCTCATCCCACATGGGCTGGAACTCATCGTATTCAAGCTCCTCGGAACCCATGGCGGGGCAGCCGAAGGCGAAGGCATCATATTCGGCGACCTTGTCGGCAGAGAAGTCGGCGCAGGAGATGACCTCTGCCTCGGCGCCGGCACCGGTTGCGCCCTCGGCAACGAAGTTTGCCATGGCTTCGGTGTTGCCTGTACCGCTCCAGTAGACGACTGCGATCTTGCTCATATGTCTTCCTTTCGGTTGTGCGGCGTGCGGCCGCGTTTTGTATGCTCTATCGGGTTGCCTGGACAAGTTGTCCCGGAGTGCAGCCCTGTTGATAGATGTAGGTAAGGTATTGCGTGCATGCGCGATAGGAATCGAAGGTCGTGAGCGCCTGCTCAACGTTTGTGTATACCTTCCATGCGCCAAAGACCTTATAGTTTTCGCCGTGCTGGACGATAAACTGATGGACATCTTCGTAGGGATAGCCCAAAAAATAGCCAATTTCGTGGGGGAACTCGCACATGCACCCCGTATCGCAGTGCCTATTTCGCGCGAGCGCGCAGACGCTGCCGTCATAGGCACTCTCTGCGGCATTGCTGCTTGCCAGCGTGATGCGCGCGGCGAGATGCACCAGGGACGCGGGCAGGTTGTGGACATCGTAACCTTCGGCGGCAAGCGCCGTCGTGGCGCGGGGGTCGGAGAGGTATCGCATGAGGTCTGCAGGGCGGTACACATAGATGAGCGCTCCGCAGGGGCGCCAGACCAAAACGCTCATATGGATCCCGAGTGGCTGGAGCTCGCAGTTGCATTGGGCTATGACGGCGAGCAGGCGAGAGCGTCGCTCTTCGATATGGGCGGCGCTGGGTTTTCCGTTTTGGTTGGCGTAAACGCCGGGATAGGTAAAGAGCGAAGCCGGCTTGATGCCTGCGAGCGTAGGGGAGCAGTTGCGCACGACAGCCGTTTGGTATGTTGGGATGTCAATGGTTCGAGTCACGATGCCCCTTTCGGGTCCTCAGTTGTTAGCCTAGGAAAACTTATACACGAAAGTAAGCCATGGTCAACAAAAAAGTTTGAAGAGGGAAACTAATTGACCGAACAGACATGATTTTGGGTTAAGATGGGGACACCCCATGGGGGTATCTAGATAGGGCTACTTGAAAGGGGAACGCATGAGTGACTTGCTCAGCCCTGCGAATCTCATCGTGCTGGCCGTCATTGCCGTCGGCATGTTTTTTGGACTGCGTCGCATTGCCGCTTCGACACACGGGAAGAGTTGTTGCAGCGATGGTGCGAGCGGCAAGAAGGCCAAAAAGGTTGTTGTGGTGGATACCGATGCGTCACACTATCCCTATAGCGATGAGCTGCTCATCGGCGGCATGAGCTGTGACGGCTGCGCTCAGAACGTGGCCAATGCCCTCAATGCACTGGATGGCGTGTGGGCAACGGTGACGTATGCGGACCACACGGCACGCGTGCGCTCTAAGCAGCCGGTGGATCGTGATGTCCTCGAGACGGCCGTGAAAGACGCGGGCTACTACGTCATGACGCTGTAAGCGTCGCTCTGGATGCGCTTCCTTGGCTAGGCTCGTCCGCGCAGTTCGATGTCTTGGATGTCGTCGAAGTCGATGGCGATGTCTCGGAGCTTGAGGAGCTTGAAGGCGGGGAGCGCCTCGTCGAGGATGCCGGTGCGGCTGCGATAGCCGTATGTATCGTAATAGGTGACACGAACCAAGTCGCCACGTTTGAGGCCCTCGAGTTTTTTAGAAAGCACGAGGGCTTTTTCTTCCGTGAGCTCACGTTTTGGCTCGACGGTGATTTCCTGCTTGCGCACGAGTTCGTAGTATCCCGTGAGGGCGGCAAAGGGCATAAACTGTGCGGCGCGGTTGGCGCGCACGGCACCGTTGGCAGTGAGGTTGGGGTCGGCGGCGCGGCGTCTGCCCTCGGGGTCCGCCAGGCGCTCGAAGGCGGTCGGCGGGCGCACGGGCTGTTGTTTGGGTTTAGGCACGGTGTCCTCCAACTTGTTCGTTGCGTTCGCGCGCGGTGGCGCCGGCGGTAAAGCTTAATCCCTTGACGAGCGCGTTCTTGCCGTACTTGCCTTTCACGGCCAGGACGGCGCGCGCCAGGTCGCGCTCGCGCTCATCGGCCTCGATATCGCTGAACAGATCGATGGTGGCAAATTCCTCGGGCATGAGGTTGCCAAATCCCAGGTTGATGCGCTTGACCGGTCGTTTGGGATCGACAGTCTGCGCCCAGAGCTCATCGAAATAGCCCATGATCTTCTTAAACGAATTGGTACGCTCGGGCAGCTTGCGCGAGGCATTGGAGTGCGCAAAGAGTGCGGCATAGCCACCGCGCGGTTTGCCGCCATGCTCTCCCACAAAGATGCCATCGATTGCCTGCGCTTCGCGCACCAGGCGACGCCTTTCGTCATCGCACTGGACGGGCTTGGGCGCACGGGGTGCGAGCTCGGGGCCGGCGGTTGCGGTGGGTTCGATGCTCGACGTACTCGAGCGCAGGTGTCCGCATCCGTCCACATATTGTGCAGTACCGCTGGCATCAAGCCTGCGGATGTCGGCGCGCTCGCTCGCGTAGCCCACAAAGAGCGAGATGCTGTCACATACCACGTGCTTATCGACCAAGTCCAGCACGGCACTGTCGACCATCTCGCGCAAGACGGTGTAGGCCTGCTCGTAGGCATAGCCCTTCGAGAGCACCTGTCCTGTAGTGGTCGAAGTTGCTTGCGGGCGATAGGCTTGGATATCGGCGATGGTCGTTGGCTCGCGCCCGAAGGCGTGGTCGATGAGATATTCGGCGTTGACGCCGAGCTCGTCGTAAAGCAGGTTTTCGTCGAGTGCCGCGACGCCCATCAGATCGTAGACGCCGTATTTCTCGAGACGGGCCGCCACGCCGGGGCCGATGCCCCAGATGTCGGTGATGGGGCGATGGGGCCAGATCTCCTTGCGAAAGGTCTCGTCGTCGAGTTTGCCGATGCGACTGGGTACGTGCTTGGCGGTGACGTCGAGCGCCACCTTGGCCTGGAATAGGTTGGGGCCGATGCCGACCGTCGCCGTGATGCCGGTGCGCGCCAAGACCTCGTCGCGCAGCGTGCAGGCGAGCCCTTCCGCATCTGTGTGATAGAGGTCCAGATAGGGCGTCACGTCGATAAAGCACTCATCGATGGAGTAGACGTGCACGTCCTGGGGGCTGACGTATTCCAGATAGATACCGTAGATTTTCGCCGACACCTCCATGTAATGCTGCATGCGCGGTACGGCCGTGATGTAGTCGATGCCATCGGGAATCTCAAATAGGCGGCAGCGGTTGTGTATCCCGAGGTCCTTCATGGCTTGTGTGATGGCGAGGCAGATGGTCGTGCGCCCGCGCGATTCGTCGGCAACGACCAGGTTGGTGGTGAGCGGGTTGAGCCCGCGGTCGACGCACTCGACGCTGGCATAAAACGTCTTGAGGTCGATGCAGATATAGGTGTGCTGCTCGTGCGCCATCCGTGCCCTTCCATCAAACACATGTTCTTATCGAATACCTGTTCGATAATACCCGCTTGCACGGACACCGTCAAAATCTGTCCCTTTTTGGCAAGTATGGTCGTGCGGCTTCATCGGGGTTTTAACGCAGCTCTAAAGAGTGCGAAACAGCTCGGAAAACCTCGCTTCGTAGCATGAGCCTAACGATTGATACCGCCTATACGCACGGAAGGGTTGTGGGAAAGATGGTCAATTATGGGTTTGGTATGCCGACGCGCCTTGTTGCGGATGGAGACGTGGCTCGCTGGTGCGGACGATTGGTCGCTCACTACGGTGGCACCAAGGCACTGGTCGTGCTGGGCGGTGACAAGCATACGCGCGATGAGCTTGTCTCGGCGGCACTTGGCTCGCTTGATCGAGCCCTACTCGAGCGCGTGCTTTTTCGCTGCGGCTCGTTTGAGGGCGACGGGGGAGACGAGCTGATCGACGAAGCCGTGGCCCTGGCGACCGACGAAGGCGTGGACTTTGTCCTGGCGATTGGCGATGCCGATACTGCTGGCTTTGCGCGCGAGCTCGCGCGGCGCATGGCGGCGCTCGATTCCGGCGAAGACGGCTTTGTGCCTTATGGATGCATTGTCTCGGAGGGCAAGGTACCTGCTGTCGTGGGAGCCGGCGAGGTGCCCGTTTTTGCCATCATTGCGCCCGAACTGCTGGAGGGTATCGGGTCTCCTCTGCGTGAGTTGCTCGGCAGCGTCTGCGCCGCGGCCTAATATTTGCCATAAAAAGACGGGTTATTTTTGGTTGGTAAAGCGTTTGACCTGCCAAAATAAGCCTGTCCCTATTTGGCCGGTTGCCGTTTGGGGGCCGATTGGCAACGCTCGCTGATTGTAGTCTTGACCTGCGCTAGAATAGTGGCATCTGAATGTCCGGGCGCATGGAGGCGTGCGCCCGTATGCTGAGGAGGACTCTATGGCAACTGTTGCCGCACCTATCGATGCTACGTCGACTGCCGCTTGGAAGGCACTTGAGGCTCATCAGGAGAAGCTTGAGGCCGATGGTATCGACCTCAAGGCCTGGTTCGCCGCCGATGCCGAGCGCGTGAACAAGCTGAGCTTTGACGCCGGTGACCTGCACTTCGATCTGTCGAAGAACCTGGTGACCGATGAGACCGTCAAGCTGCTGTGCGATCTTGCCCGCGAGGTGAAGCTCGAGGAGCGCCGCGACGCCATGTTCTCCGGCGAGCACATCAACACCACCGAGGACCGCGCCGTCCTGCACACCGCGCTGCGCCGTCCGGCAAGCGAGAAGGGCCAGCTCATCGTCGACGGCCAGGACGTCGTCGCCGACGTGCACGAGGTCCTCGATCGCATGTATGCCTTCGCCGAGCGCGTGCGCTCCGGTGAGTGGAAGGGCGTTACCGGCAAGAAGATCGAGCACCTGGTGTCCATCGGCATCGGCGGCTCCGATCTGGGCCCGGTCATGGCCTACGAGGCTCTGCGCCCCTATGCCGACGCCGGTATCGACTGCCGCTACATCTCCAACATCGACCCCAACGACCAGGCCGAGAAGCTCAAGGGCCTGGATCCCGAGACCACGCTCGTGATCATCGTCTCCAAAACCTTCACCACGCTCGAGACCCTCACCAACGCCCGCGAGGTCAAGACCTGGATGCTCGAGCAGCTCAGGGCTCAGGGCGCCATCGACGGCTCCGATGAGCAGAACGCCGAGGCCGTGGCAAAGCACTTCGTCGCCGTTTCCACCGCACTCGAGAAGGTTGAGGCCTTCGGTATCGACCCCGCCAACGCCTTCGGTTTCTGGAACTGGGTCGGCGGCCGCTATTCCGTTGACTCCGCCGTGGGCCTGTCGCTGATCGTCGTGCTCGGCCCCGAGCGTTTCCAGCAGTTCCTCGAGGGCTTCCATGCCATCGACGAGTACTTCTGCAACACGCCGCTCGAGAACAACGCCGTCGCGCTGATGGGTCTGTTCAACGTCTGGTACGTCAACTTCTTCGGCTCCAAGAGCCACGCCGTGCTGCCGTACTGCCAGTATCTGCACCGTTTCCCGGCCTACCTGCAGCAGCTCACCATGGAGTCCAACGGCAAGCACGTCCGCTGGGACGGCAGCGCCGTGACCTCCGACACCGGTGAGATTTTCTGGGGCGAGCCCGGCACCAACGGTCAGCACGCCTTCTACCAGCTGCTGCACCAGGGTACCGTGGTGGTTCCGGCCGATTTCATCGCCTTCGCCAACACTGCCAACCCTGCGACCGACAGCGGCCAGGATGTCCACGAGCTGTTCCTGGGCAACTTCCTGGCCCAGACCAAGGCGCTCGCCTTTGGTAAGACGGCCGACGAGGTTCGTGCCGAGGGCACGCCCGAGCAGATCGTCCCGGCCCGCTGCTTTGAGGGCAACCGCCCGACGACCTCGATCTTCGGCGACACGCTGACCCCGTTCGCGCTCGGCGAGCTCATCGCCCTGTACGAGCACATCACGTTTGTCGAGGGCACGGTCTGGGGCATCGACTCCTACGACCAGTGGGGCGTTGAGCTGGGCAAGCAGCTTGCCAAGCAGATCACCCCGGCCTTCCACGACGACACCGCCAAGGCCGAGCAGGACGCTTCGACCCAGGCACTCATCGAGTTCTATCGCGCGCATCGCAAGTAGTCGCTGCTGTTAACGCATCGCGCCTTATAGTCAGGGGCCCGTATCCTATCGGATGCGGGCCCCTTTGCTTTGCCGTAGTCCCGGGGCGCACGGCCTTTGTGGAACATCGCCGGGGCGCCGCGCGCCGCGAGAACCCTGCGCCTAGATCTCGGCATCCGCATGGCCTCGCTGCGCCTCGGACAGCTCCCCGTAGAGCGGATGGTCTTCGAGCCTAAAGCGCTCGACCTGTTCGGGGGTGCGACCGCGCACAAAGAGCCACGAGCGATCGATCGGCGTCGCCATGAGCGTGCTGGGCAGCGCGTCGGCGCGGTCGGAAAACACCCGGGCACTCTCGGGATCCTGGAACGCCAGCACCAGATGTGTGTCGCAGTTGCCCATGATGGAGCGTGCGCGTGCCTCGCCATAGAGCGCATCGAGCTGGTTGGTCGACTGCAGCAGCAGCGTTGCCCAGATGTTGCGGCTTCGGATAATCGAGAGCACGTTGTCGATCTGGGGGATCTGCAGATTTGCGAAGTCATCGAGCATAAAGCGCACGGGCACGGGCAGGCTGCCGTCGGGCTGCCTATCGGCCTCACGAATGAGGCCCATAAACGCCTGCGAAATAAAGAGGCCGGTCAGCGGATCGAGATTGCGGTCAATATCGCTCACGGTTACAAACAGGGCGCAGGGGGTGTGTCCCATGGAAGCGAAGTCCACCTGATGACACTCACGATAGAGCTGTGCCGCACCGTCGAATCCCAGACACATGACCTTTTCGGCAAGGATGCCGACGATGCTCGCGTGCATGCGCTCGGCATTTTGCGTAATGGCGTAGCGCCGCCATAGCGAGAGGGCATAGCTTTGGGGGTCGGTCGTGATCAGGTCGTCAAACAATCGACCCGTGGCGCCGTCCTGCAGGTGCTCGATCAGCTTGATGACCGAGCTGATCGTCTGCTCGTCGGCGGGTAGCTGTTCGGTGACGTAGGCGATAAGACACGACAGCAGGTTTGCCGCCGCATGATCCCAAAAAGGCTGGTTGTTGTCCTCGATGGGGCAGATGGCCTTTGCCACCGAGAGGATGTCCTGCTGGTTGGGCCTGCCGTCCGCCTTGCGGCGAATGTGCCTCAGGGGGTTGTAGCCGCAGCGCTCGATGCCGGGCGCAAGGGCCGGGACGGTGTTGAGGTCGGCGAAGTTGAGACATTGCACGCGGTAACCGTGGGCTGCCAGCACGGGTCCCACTTCGCGACAGAGCGTGCCTTTGGTGTCGAGCACGATGTAGCTTGCGTTCATTTGCAGCAGGTTGGGCTTGAGGACGTTTCGGGTCTTGCCGGCTCCCGAGGGGCCGATCACAAGTGCGTTGTTGTTGAGTCCCGTTTGGCGGGTGTCGCAGGAAAGCGTTCGATCCTTGGCGAGGATGGTGGACGATGCGGACTCAGATGCGGCGAGGCGGCTGGCGAGGTTAGACATGGGCGACCTCCTTGGTGGTCGAGAGGATTTCGTGGGCAAAGCCGAGCTCGACGGCGCGCTCGGCCGAAAGGTAGGTGTCTTTTGCAGTGAGGGACTGGATGCGCTTGGGCGTGAGGCCGCTGCGGTCCGAGAGGATTTGCGTGAGGGTCTTGCGGGTCTGCATGAGACGCCGGCTGGTTTCCTGCAGCGCAAGTGCCGAGCCGCCTGCCCCCTGGGGAATCAGCGGGTCGTGAATCATGAGCTCTGCATGGGGCGCCATACGGCGATCGTCGCCGCCCATAAAGATCACGGCTCCCATGGACGCGGCGAATTCCAGGCAGACGGTGCGGATGGGGCACGATGCGAGGCGCATGGCGTCATAGATCGCAAGACCCGATCGCACGCTTCCGCCGGCGCTGGCGACAAATATGGTGATGGGACGGCTGGGGTCGGTGGCATCGAGCAGGCGGATCTGCTGGCATAGGTCGTGAGCCATCGGGGTTTCGATGTTTCCCATGACGGAGAGCTCGCGACGGGTGAGCATCTCATCGTAAATGCTGGTGAGCGTGATACCTCGGGCGGATTCACGCATGGTGAGGGGGCTGATGATGGGGGAATGATTGGTGTCCATGAGGACTCCTTTCTGTTGGTGGTGTTGTGGAATAGAGTCGCTGCCCGCGGAGGGGCTGGCGGGCTACAGGGTTCGTCCGAGCCTGAGATCGAGCTCGGTTGTGGGGCAGGCTGCCTGTCCGTGCGGCTCGCAAACGCCAAGGGCTCCAAAGCGATGGAGCGTTGTGACGGGCGTGGTGTAGGCGAGCCGCAGCTGATGCTCGACAGGGGCACATCCGTCATTTTTGTAATGAGCCGCGTAGTACTGCGCGATGCTGACGTTCATCTCGCTGCCATTGCGATGGCGCTCAAACTGGCGTCTGCAGGTCTCGATGATCTTTGCTACCGACTTGGGTGCCGTCGCGGGAACAAGGGCGAGATAGCCCTCAAATAGCTCGTTGATGCTCAGGAGGCACAGCAGATCGATCAGCGTCCTTATGGCTGCTCCCTCGGCGGAAAAGTGCGCGGTCATGCGGTTATATCGGTTGCGGTCGACGATGGCCGCATGGGGTCTTGGAGTTTTCTGCCCCGTGGTCCCGGGCTTTTGCCGCGCCTGTGTATTGAGCTCGACGTTGCAGCGCTTGAGGCCGTCCAGCGGAAGGAACAGTGCGGTGCGCAGGGTGTTCCGCTTGCTTTCGAGTTCATGACGCTCGTCGGGTTCCCATTCGAGCTTGAGTTTCGTGTCGAGCGCCGTAACCATATGGGCTAGGCAGCCTACGGTAAGAACGCACGAATCGTTGTCGCGTTTTGGGGCATAGGGGTCTGTCAGCTTGCGAATGTCGGGGTCGCCCATGATCTTTGTGCAGCGCTTCAGCAGTTGAGGGTGGTCGGCCAAGATCGTCGTGAGCGGTAGCGACGCGTAGTTCTTGATGGTCGCGGCGGCAAAGGCGGCGTCATATTCGTTTGCATATGCTCGCTCAATGCGGGCATCCAGAATGCTTTTCTTATCGCCGTCTTCAGCGTGGTGGTTTGTCATAGCTTCTCCAATCGGTTGATGTTCGTGCTGTTTGTTGATGTGTTGGTTGTCATGAGTGATGTGCTTGCCGTGGGTGATGTACTGACGTTGGGGTGCTATGCGGTTTTCAATGAGCCCGTGAGGCAGTTGCTGCAGGGGCGGGATGGAACGGCCCACGCAAGGCGGAAGGCATCGTGCTCAAAATCGAGACAGCAATGCCCTGGGCGCCTCACATGTGGCAGTTACCTCATTAAGTTGTCATTGCGTTTGGGGTTGTACTTTGCCGATCTTCTTTCTCTTACACGCTAAAAACTGAAACTTCATATGCTCGATCTATTTAAAACCGCAACGGCGGTCTTTTATCAACTTATATGTCGGAACGCGTCTTTGCAAGTACTTTTTTGCGTTTGTTTCAAATGGGGTGGTTTTGCAACCGTCACGCGCCACGCTATGCGAACGTGCCCCGGCTCGGATAAGATGGTGCGATCGAGTTCTACCGCGCTCACCGCAAGTAGTCTTTGTTGCTGAGATAGGTCATGGCCGAAAGGGGCCCGTATCCGTTGGGATACGGGCCCCTTTTCTGTTGTCGGCCAGATACGATGGGTCGCGTGACATCGTCAGAGGTCGAATTCGACCGCTAACGACGTTGCGCAGCCCATCATTTCTGGTCGCAAACAGTAAAGGGGCATGAGGGTGTATTGAGGGGGGATGTCTTGCTGTCGGCATCCGCGTGCGGTGCCATTCGCTGTCCGTAAATTATACGTCTACGGCTAATTTCATACCACTTGTCGGAATGCGGACGCTGTCCTTGCATGCCGGGCGTACATTGAACGTGGTTTTTCGCGTGAAACCACGAATCGGTTGTCAGCCCTGAACAAGGAGGTCCAGCATGACGCTTGCCAAACCCATCAATAAATACATCGACTATATCGATGCCCCCGAGGACACGTTTGAGCAGTATGTCGAGAAGGCGTTAAAGTACAACTTTCGCTGCGTATTTGCGAACCTGCAGGAGTACGAGACGGGCCGCGCCATGCTCGAGGGCTCTGACATCATCCTTGCCGGCGCTATCGACTTTCCCCAGGGCACTATGACGCTTGAGGAGAAGCTTGCGAGGTTTGAGGAATACGCTGCGTGTGGCTTTACCGAGATTGACTACGTTTTGAATCAGGGGTCGATCGAGAACCGCGATTTTGATGCCATCGAGCGCGAGATGACTACCATTGCTGATTTTTGTCGCGCGCATGGCATCACTGACAAGGTAATCGTCGAGATGTGCAAGCTGGACGGCGACGACGCCGCCAAGCGCCGTGTATGCGAGATCGCGCTGGAGGCCAAGCCGGGATTTCTTAAGACATCGACCGGCAGAAGCTTTGGCGGTGCTAAGCTCGAGGACGTGCGGCTGATGCACGAGGTGCTCGGCGATGCCGTGGCAATCAAGGCGGCGGGCGGTATCCATAATTACGAAGAGGCTTGCGCATTCATCGAGGCCGGCGCCAGCGCGTTAGGTGCATCGGCGGGCATCGCGATCGTCGAGGGCGCACCGACGGATGAGCGTCGCTAGCAGACGTATTTGACCTGAGCGATAAAGCTTCACGACCACACGCCGTTCATGTTCGGGACAATATGACATTTTTCCCGTTGTAAACGGAGTCGCGATGGGTGTTCTGTATGATGGCTCAGACAAGGTTGTTCAATGACAGGGAGGCATATATGGCAATCAAAGCCATCGCAATGGATATCGACGGTACGCTCACCAACGACCAAAAGGTCATTAGCCCGCGTACGCGCGAGAAGCTGCTCGCGGCGCAGGAGTCGGGCATTAAGCTCATCTTGGCTTCGGGCCGTCCCGCATGGGGGCTACATGCTCTGGCACAGGAGCTCGACCTCCAAAACCATGACGGTCTGCTAGTCGCTTTCAATGGCGCGCATGTGGTTGACGCTCAGACCGATGAGGTCCTTTTTGATCAGGCCATGCCGGCTGACGAACTGCACCGTCTGATTGATCATCTGCAAAACTATGATGTGATCCCCATGATCTCGCTCGGTCGCGACTTGCATGTCGAGGATTCGTACCGCTGCATGATTACGCTGCCGGATGGCTCGCAGAAGAATATCGTCAAGTATGAGCGCGATGCGTGCGATCTTAAGATTCGCGAGGTGGAGAGCCTGCATGAGGTCGCTGATGCTTATCCCGTGGACAAGCTACTCACTGCGGGCGACCAGGCATACCTGCAGGCGCATCACGAGGAGATGTATGCGCCCTTTAAGCAGACGCTTTCGGGCATGTTTACGGCTGACTGGTACTTTGAGTACACGGCGCCCGGTATCGACAAGGCCCGTGCGCTCGAGGGCGCCCTGCCCAAGCTCGGCATCGATGCCAGCGAGGTCGTATCGTTTGGCGACGGCCAGAACGACAAGTCCATGATTGAGTGGGCCGGCACCGGTGTTGCCATGGACAACGCCGTCGATGAGGTTAAGGCTGTAGCCCAGATGGTGACCGCCAATAACAACGAAGACGGCATTGCGGTGGCGCTGGATAAGCTACTGGGCTAGAATCGCCGATAATGCATGGTTCGGGCGTCCGCTTGCGGGCGCTCTTTTGTTAGGGAGGGTGCCGTGTCCGCATTTCCGTTCGACGCCGTGATCTTTGACATGGACGGCGTGATTGTCGATACCGAGTATTACTACCTGGGCGAGACCGCCGCGTTTGCCAAGGAGCTTGGGCTTAACCTGACTCAAGAGGAGTTGAACGGGCAGGTTGGTACCTCGCATCAGTTCTTCCTGCGTATGCTGGTCGATTGGTTTGAGCGCGCCGGTAAGGGGCATTTAACTGGCGAGGAAGCGTTGACCCGTTGGGACGAGTGGGCTCATAAGCGTCCGCGCGACTATCAGGCTATGATTAACCCAGGCGCCGTGGATACGATTCGAGAGCTGCCGCGCCGCGGCGTTCGCGTGGCGCTTGCCAGCTCGTCTCCCATGGATAGCATCGAGGAAGTGCTCAACGCATGCGAGCTGTCGGATGCCTTTGAGTATGTGGTGAGTGGCGAGCAGTTTAAGGAGAGCAAGCCCGAGCCCGACATCTACCTGCATGCGCTGGACCTGCTGGGGCTGCCCGCGAATCGCTGCTGCTGCGTTGAGGATTCCGTTCCGGGCATTACCGCGGGTAAGCGAGCCGGCCTGACGGTCATTGCCAAGCGCGAGGAACGCTTTGGCTTTAGCCAGGATGCCGCGGACAAGATTATCGACCAGCTGCCGGAGCTGCTCACGCTTTCTTAGGAGCGCGGTAGTTGCGCGTTTTTCGGGTCTGATGAGTAAATAGCCGACATTTTGGTGCGACACCTAGCATACTTTAAGCTAATGCGGGCTTAAGGACTTGTTGAATGCCCTTAAGCCCGTTTTAGACTTAATTGTGCTTGGAGAGGGTATATGCCACCGACTGAAGGGCTAACTGACGGTAAAGCAGCGATACCGCTGTACCAACAGGTCATTGATATCATTAAAAACGAAATCAACTCCGGCGCCTACAAGGCAGGCGCGCGGATACCCAACGAATTCGAATTGGCTGAGAGCTATAAAGTTGGCCGCGTTACCGTGCGACGCGCTATTGAGGAGCTCGTCCAACAGGGCTATCTAACGAAGCGACAGGGGAAAGGCACGTTTGTCAATGCCCCCAAGCTCAAGCGCAAGATTCGCCAGAAGGATGACGTCCAGAGTTTTTCGGACGCATGCCGCGTTAACGGAATGGAACCGGGGGCGCGTGTCATTTCGAGAAAGATACTGCCGGCGGATTCCACCGAAGCACAGTTCTTTGGTGTTCCCGTTGGAACTGACTTGATTTGCGTCGAGCGTGTGCGTACTGCCGATGGCGTCCCCGTCATGCTCGAGAACAACATATATGTTTACGAGGACAACGCCTATCTATCAACGGCACCTCTATCTAACCAATCCATTTTTGAGTTCGTGCGCAACCGGACGGGCCGCACGCCCGCGTTTACCGACCCGTGCACGCTCGAGATCGCGTGCGCGTCGCCCGAGGTCGCTCGACTGTTGGCAGTTCCCGTTGGCGAACCCTTGTTTTATATGGAAGCCTTCTTTTTCGATGAGCAGCGGCGGCCGTTTATCATCGGTCGTCAGCGAATCGTTGGGTCTCGCTACGTTTTTGACATCTAGGACATTGCGAATGGAAACGCCCGGTGGATCATCTCACCGGGCGTTTCCATACCGTTCACGGCGCAAACGCAACCGTTCAACCGCGTTGTGGCAATCAGTTTGAAATTATCTTGATGAAGGAAAAAGCTGCTGGTAATCTATGGGACGTCATAGAACGTTTGCATTGTGCAAACGTTGAAGCGAGATGCGATGCAGTCTCGAGTTCTTTGGAGGTATCTATGTCAGATACGAAGGCGAAGAAGACAAACAGACGTTTTAAGTTCAAATTACCGCATGTCTATACGATTATGTTCTTGCTGATCGTTGTCTTTGCGGTCTTGACTTGGATCGTTCCCTCTGGTCAGTATCAGCGCAAGACGATTTCGACAGCGGCGGGCGAGCGTGAGGTCGCCGTTGCTGGAACCTATGAACAGGTCGATAAGAGCTACACCGATTCCGAGACCGGCGAGACCATCAATCTGGGCCAGGATATCTTCGCGGTCCTGCAAGCGCCCACTAAGGGCATCCAGGAGGCTGCCGACGTCGTTGCGTTCGTCTTATTGATTGGCGGATCGTTCGCGATCATCACCAAGACCAACGCTTTGAATGCCGGCATGAGCCGTGTGATTAAAAAGCTCAAGAACAAGGACATCCTCATCATTCCCATCACGATGACATTGCTGTCCATTTGCGGCACTACGTTTGGCATGTCTGAGGAAGCCCTGCCGTTCTATGCCATCTTCATTCCCATCATGATGGGTATCGGCTATGACTCGATGACGGCATTCATCATCTGCTTCCTTGGTCCTAACCTGGGATATTGTGCTTCGACCATCGACCCGTTTAATGTTTTGATCGCCCAAGGCATCATTGGCATCGAAGGTAATCCGCAACTGTGGCTGCGCGCCGTTTCTTGGGTCATCTTCACTGCCGCCGGTATCGCATGGGCCATGCGCTACGCCATGCGCGTCAAGAAAAACCCCGAGTCGTCCATTGTGTACGAGGACGATAAGCTCAAACGTGTTGAGTTTTCCGTGACCGATGCCTCCATCGAGGAAGAGTTCACTATCCGTCAGAAGCTCGTGCTTATCGATTTTGCTTGCGGTATGGGCATTATCGTCTGGGGTCTTGTTACCCAGGGCTGGTACATGAATCAGATTTCCGCCGTGTTCCTTGGCATGGGCTTGCTTGCCGGCATCCTGGGCGGCCTTGACCAGCAGACGATCGCAGAGGAGTTCGTTAAGGGTCTCGCCGACTTTGCGTACGCTGCCGTCGTTATCGGTATCGCTCGCGGTATTCTGGTCATCGCCGAGGGCGGCATGATCATCGACACCATCCTCCAGGCGCTCGCTACTGCGCTCGCCGGTGCACCCGCCGCCGTCTACACCACGTTTATGTATGTCGTCCTTGGCCTGCTCTCTTTGCTGGTTCCCTCGAGTTCTGGCCTGGCGGCGCTCACCATGCCCGTTATGGGCCCCCTGACCGAGCTCATGGGCCTCAATCCCGAGGCGGCCGTCACCGCGCTCCAGTTTGCCAACCAGACCATCAACACCATCAGCCCCGTGGCGGGTATGACGGTCGCCGGCCTTGCCGTGGCTAAGATTTCGTTTGGCCAATGGTGGAAGACCATTTGGAAATTCTTCATCTTCATGGTCGTCTTTGGCTTGGTCATTACTGCCATTTCCGGCATGCTTCCGGCGTAGGTGGTTGTGATGTCTGATCGTTTGACGGTCCTGACGTCTAAGAGCGTCTTTACCGGTACGGGGGACCTGCCGTTTGAAGGTTTCGTAGCGGTCCGTGGCAATCGAATTGAGGCTGTTGGCACCAAGTGTGAGGCGGCTTCGTATTTGACCCAGGCGGACGAGGTAGTTGACCTGGGCGACCGCACCGTCATGCCCGGCCTGATCGATGTGCATACCTTCTATACAGGTTGGGCACTGCGGACGTTGGGGTCTGATCTGTCCGGCGTCGCTGATGCCAAAGAGGCCGTGTCGCTCTTGCATGCATGGAAAGAAGGTCATCCGGATTGCGCGGCGGCTTTTGGCCACAACCTGCCCGAAACGTTGGCATCGGATGCCGAGAACGCAAATACGGCAGCTGTGCTTGACGATTGTTTTGGCGACATCCCCGTCGTCTGCTTTACACCGGGAGCGGAGACCTGCGTTCTCAACGCTGCCGCCAGTGCGCGATACGGTTTTACGCCCCAGGCGTGCTATGCCGAGAAGATCTGGCGCATGATGAGCGATTTCCTCGCGCTGCCCGAGGTGCGTGCCGGGTATTCGGACTACATGAGCATGCTTAACGAGCGCGGCGTTACCGCCATCAAGGAGATGGCGTTTGATGACTACTACGGCTTTGCCGACGAAATGGCTCGCCGTGAGGAATCTGGTGAGCTGACGGTTCGTGTCTCTATGATGTCGCAACCGGTGGGTGCCGGTGCAAATCTGGCATATGCCCGCGAGGCGCGAGAGCGCTTCCGGGGACCGTTCGTTCGTTTTTCTGGCTTCAACCGTATGACCGATCGCGGCGTATGGGTGGGGCTTGCCGAGATGATAGACCCCTATGAGGACACGGCCGATGCGGGCGCTGCCGGCAAGACGGTCGTCGAGGAGCCAGAGTGGGATCTGATTGAGAACGAGCTGCGTGCAATTGATGCTGACGGCTTCCGATATTCCTTGCATTGCCAGGGCGATGGCGCCGTTCGCCGCACCGTGGCGCTCTATGCCTCGCTGCCTCGAGACGAGCATGGACGGATGCTTCGCCGCCATGCGATTACCGATCTCGAGAACTCTGACCCGACCGATCTTGTCGAGTTTGGCAAGTTAGGTGGAATTTGCGAGGTCTATCCGCAGATTCTGACGCTGGACCGGCGCGAGGATTGCCTATCGATGATGCGTCGACAAATTGGCGAGACGCGACTTTTGCACAGCTGGAATCGCCGCGACATGGAAGATTCCGGATGCACAGTGTGCTGTGGAACGGATTTGCCGCTGCTGATTCCGAGCCTGGGCGAGTCAATCTACAGCGCGTGCGGCGGATTCTTCGCCGACGGACTGCCTGTGAATGAGGTCAACACGCTGACGCTTGTCGAGCTCTTGCGCGCTTGGACTGCCGGGGGCGCGTACGATCTGATGCGCGAAGACGAGCTGGGTACGCTCGAGGTCGGCAAGCTTGCCGATATCTGCGTGCTCGATCGGGATGTGTTTGACCTCGATTATCGCGACGCACGCGATCTTGCGGTTGATATGACGATGTCGGACGGACAAATCGTGTTCGATCGAAATAAGGAGGCATAAGATGTCTGAATCCAAACCGACGCTGCGCCGCGAGCAGATTGCGGGCATGAATATCCACTACATCATGTGGTCGCTCGATTACTTCCTTGATGTGCAGCAGCGTTTGGGCTTTGAGTCCATTGAGCTGTGGTGCGCAGAGCCGCATGTGACGCTCGACCACACGGGCTACTTTGAGGCTGAGGTCCTGGCGAAAAAGGCTGCAGACCGTGGGCTTAGGTATCGTACTCTGTGCCCCGAGAACGTTGTCTATCCTTGGCAGTACTGCGCACGCAAACCGCTGCATGAACAGCGCAGCCTGGCGTACTTTAAGCACGGCATTGAGCTCGCCGAGGTACTTGGGTGCGACCGTATGTCCGTCAACTCGGGCTGGGGCGACTGGGACGAGGACCGCGAGGAAGCCTGGAAGCGCAGCCGCGAGCACTTGTCCATTCTGGCGGAGTATGCCGGCGAGCACGGTCTGGTGCTTACGATGGAAAGCCTGCGTCCCGAGGAGAGCAACCTTGTGACGACGGTTTCCGATGCGAAGCGCATGATTGACGAGGTCGCGAGCCCGTACTTACAGCCCATGGTTGATACAACCGCGATGGGCGTTGCTGGCGAGACGCTCGAGGACTGGTTTGCCACCTTTGGTGATGGGGCAATTCACGAGATGCACTTTATCGACGGTGGCCCGTATGGACATCTGGTGTGGGGCGATGGCAAGCACGATATGGACGCCTTCGTTGCCACACTCAACGCCCATGGTTTCGACGGCATGCTGGGCCAGGAGATCACGGACGGTCGTTACTACGATGACCCGGCGGCGGCAGATGCCAAGAACATGGCCGCATTCGAGAAATATCTGATTGACTAAAACAACTATCGGCCACGCAACCAACGTCATTGATTGCGGCCAAACAAGAAAGGAACTGGATATGAACGCACACGATCTGATCAAAGAGGCAATTGCCGAGAAGGGCAAGTTCGACAGCGTCTACTGGATTGCTTGCGGTGGCTCCATGATCGATTTGATCCCGGCTCATGAGCTTCTGCAGCGCGAGGCAACCACCTTCGCTTCGTATATCTATACGGCTCGCGAGTTCGATATCATGCGTCCGCGTCGTCTGGGCGAGAAGTCCCTGGTCATCGCTTGTAGCCACAGTGGCAACACCCCCGAGGTCGTCGAGGGCTGCGAGATTGCCCTTGCTGCCGGCGCTACGGTGATCGCCCAGACCGACAACGCTGGATCCAAGATCGACTCCGGCAAGTGGACCACGTGGGTCTACCCGTGGGGCGAAGGCGTGCCGCAGGCCGAGGTCCCCGCTGGCATTTCGCTGTCGCTTGCGGCCGAGCTGCTCGATCAGCAGGAGGGCTACGCCGATCTTGCCGATATGTATGCCGGTATCGCCGAGATGGATAAGATTCTTCCCCCGGCACGCGAGAAGGTAAATGCCGAGCTGGGCGATCGTTTTGCCAAGCTTTGCCAGGAGCACGAGTTCTTCTACATTCTGGGCAGCGGTCCCAACTTTAGCCAGACCTACGGTTTCGCTATCTGCTCTCTTATGGAGATGCAGTGGCAGCACTGCAGCTACATCCACTCTGCCGAGTACTTCCATGGCCCCTTCGAGGCTACTCAGGATGGCGTTTTTTACTTCCTGCAGATGGGCTCCAGCGAGTGCCGTGCTATGGACGAGCGCGCCCTGGCGTTCCTTAAGACGCATACCGATACGCTGATGGTGCTCGATGCCAAGGAGTACGGTATGGAAGCCGTGCCGGCGAGCGTCCGTGCCTATCTGGACCCGGTGCTGTTCTACGCCATGAACTGCGAGCTGCGTGCTGCACGCGGCAAGGTGTTTGATCACGATCCCGATTTCCGCCGCTATATGGGCGTCGTCGAGTACTAGAAGGGTAAATACCATGGCATTTAACGTTAACGCGCTCGGATTTGGCGACAACGTCGTCGATCGCTACGAGCATATCCATACCATGTATCCCGGCGGCAATGCGGTGAACTTCGCCGTTTATGCCAAGAAATGCGGTGCCGCACGCTCCGCATACATGGGCATTTTTGGCAATGATGCCGCTGCCGAGCATGTCATTGCAAGCCTCGAGGATGAGGATATCGAGCTTGACAAGTGCGAGCAGATGATTGGCGAGAACGGAGCGGCTCGCGTGACCGTCGTTGACGGTGACCGTGTCTTCCTCGGCTCCAACGAGGGCGGTATCCGTGGCGATGCGCGCTATGTCCTCGATCGCTTTGACCTTTCGTACATGAAGCAGTTCGATGTGGTTCATTCGGGTAACTATTGCTTTACCGAGCGCGAGCTTCCCAAGTTGAAGGCTGCGGGCGTCACGGTCTCTTTTGACTTTTCGGACGACTCCACCGACGAGTACTACGAGCAGATTGCGCCCTACGTCGATTTTGCTTTCTTTAGTGCGGCGGATGCTGCGAGTGAGGACGAGATTCGCGAGCGTCTGGCATGGGTGAAGGGCCTGGGTCCGCGTTTTGTGTCGGCTACGGCGGGCGCCGAGGGCTGCATTGCTTACGACGGCGAGCGTTATTACCGCCAGCTGGCTAAACCGGTAACGGACATGAAGGACACCATGGGGGCGGGCGACTCGTTCCTCACCTCGTTTTTGATGTGCTATCTCGATTCCGCCAAGCGCGGTGAGGATGGCGCCGAGGCCATCGAGCGCGCGCTCGACTTTGCTGCCGGGTTTGCCTCGACCGTGTGCGGCATGGAAGGCTCTTGGGGCCACGGAGCACCAATCGTCGAATAGCTTAAGAAAGCGTACGGCGGTCTGGCTATGAGGCCTTGGACAGCCGATGCAAAACAATAAGCGAAACGCGAAAAGGGGGCTCGCCATGTGGCGGGTCCCCTTTTGAACATTGGAGAAGACCATGGGTATTAAAGCGTGTGCGGCTGGTTTTTGCTGCGCGGACGTCTATCAAAACATCGGCGTGTTCTATCCGACTGGTAACGGCATTGACTGGGGTATCCATCTTGCACGAATGGGCGTTTCGGTATCCGCCGTGTCGGTTGTCGGCAAGGACGAGTACGGAGACAAGATGAGAGAGGCGCTGGCCGCTGAGGGGTTCGATATCTCACATCTGCGGGTGGAAGATGGCGACACCTCGGTGATGCTCATGGCATTGAAAGACGGCGTCGATCGCGTGCATCTCGAGGCAATCGATGGCGTAATGGAGACATATCGACCGAATGAAGACGACCGGGCGTTTATCCTAGAGCATGACATCATTCATACCGACCTGTTTGGCAATTGTTTGGACCTCCTGCCCGAATGGCATGATGCGGGCAAGACGGTGGTTATGGACTTCTCGGTGTTCAGCCAGGATCCCGAATATGCATGCGAGGCTCATTTTCCTTACGTAGACTATGCGTTCATGTCGTTTGAAGAGGACACTCCGGAGCTGCGAGACTGGGTACGCCACGTGCAGGAATTGGGACCGCGCGTTGCGGTTGCCACGCTTGGCGAGAAGGGAAGCATTGCCTATGACGGTGAGCGCTTCTATGAGTGCGGGATCGTACCGGCGGAGAAGGTCGTTAATACCGTGGGTGCCGGCGACTCGTATATTGCCGGGTTTACCAAGGGCGTGATCGATGGCCTTGATATTCCGGCGTGTATGAAGGCGGGCGCTGAGCTGTCGTCCCGAGTGATTGGTTCGTTTGAGCCGTACTAGGGTCAAATGCCTGGAAAGGAGTACGAAATGGTTATCGACATGTTGGTCCATCCTATGCTCTACGGCGAGATCTGTACGCCGGGTGATGAGCCTGATGGATTCGGTTTTTGGTCACGAGAATTTGGTATGGGGCATATGGGCCCCATGGATTGGGATGAGCTTCAAGTCGAGATGGACGTCTGCGACGTGCAGAAGAGCGTGCTCATGCCGCTCGATGTAACCACGGCATGCGGAGGGCACTTTGGCACCAATGACCAGATTGCCATGCTGGTTGCCGCGCACCCCGATCGTCTGTGGGGATTTGCGAGCGTAGACCCGCAGGCGAGCGGTGCCGCAGGCGAATTGGAGCGCGCCTTTACCGAGTTGGGGGCAAAGGGGCTTTGCCTGCATCCGGCAAAGCAGGGTTTTGCCCCCGATGACGCTGTGGCCGAGCCGCTTTACGAGCTGTGCGAGCGCTATAACAAACCGGTGGTTTTCCATGCCGGTATGTCTTGGGAGCCTGGCGCAGAGCTCTCGCGCAGTAACCCGCTTGCATTTGAGCACACAATCGCAACGCATCCAAATGTGCGCTTTAGTTTGACCCACTTTGGCTGGCCCTGGGTGCGCGAGACCGTGGCGATGCTGCTCAAGTATCCCAACTGCTACACGGACACCTCTATCACTTACATCGATTCGCCTGAGGAGATGATGCAGCGTCTTTTCACGGTCGATATGGGGCCGCTGTGGTATGAGCGCGCGCTATCGCACCAAGTGATGTTCGCCAGCAATACGCCGCGCTTCCGTGCATTCAAACTCAAGCGGGCGCTCGATACCGTGCCCATGCGCGATGATGCGCGAGAAAGGCTCTACTGGGGTAATGCCCTGCGTTTTCTTGAAGGGGATGAGTGAACATGGTGACGCTCGAGACATTGAGCTATCTATCGACTGCTCCGGACCAGTTCATCGATATTACCGAGGACGTGCACGCCGCCATCGAACGCAGCTCGGTGACCAATGGCTTGGCAGCGATTATTTTATCGCATACGACCTGTGGAATCGTGGTAAACGAGGGACTGCCCTGCGTGGAGACGGATCTTATGGAGACGCTCGATCGCATCGCCCCACTCGATGCCCCCTACGCGCACGCACACTTCCTGCCGAGCTATGGAGCCACCGGCAACAACTCCTGTGGGCATATCAAGAGCATGATTTGTGGAAACAGTTGCTTCTTTCCCGTCCAAGATGGCCATATCGTGTGTGGAGGTGCCCAGAACATCTATCTTGCGGAGTTTGACGGTCCGCAGAAGCGAAAAGTGTACGCCGAGGTGCTGGGGGAGTAACGTCCCTGCAATAACCCTATGAAGGAGCACGTTATGTCGTTTCTAACTTCGATGTTCAAGACCGAAAAGCCGGTTATCGGAATGCTGCACCTGCGTCCTCTGCCGGGCGATCCACTGTATTACCCGGGCGGAAGCGTGTCGCAGGTCGTGGAAGCCGCCAAGCGCGATCTCGAGGCGTTGCAGCAGGGCGGTGTCGATGGCATTTTGATTACCAATGAGCTCTCGATGCCCTATGAGCAGCACGTTTCTCCCTCAACCCTTGCATCGATGGGCTATGTTATCGGGGCTCTATCCCATGATCTGTCGACTCCTTGGGGAGCTGAGGCTATTTACGATGGTGATGCCACAATCGAGCTGTGCGCTGCCGTCGATGCGCAGTTCACGCGCTGCAATTTTTGCGGTGCCTGGGCCGGTGATCTCGGGCTGATTAACCGAGATTTCGCGCACACCATGCGTCGCAAGGCGGCGCTCCGCCTGGATGACCTCAAGCTTTTTCACTTCATCACGAGCGAGGGGGAGGTTTATCTCAACGACCGCACGACTGCGGACATTGCCGATTCACTTCTCTTTAATTGCCTTCCGGATGCAATGGTCATCGGCGGTTCGGCTGCCGGTCGTGGCGCTTCGGGCGAGCTTGCCGATGAAGTCCGCGAGCGTGTTGGCGAAGTACCCGTGGTATGTGGCACCGGTTGTCGCGAAAATACCGTGGCTGACGTATTTGCTCACTACGATGGCGCGTTTGTCGGCACCTGCTTAAAGCGCGACGGAAAGCTGGATGCTCCGGTTGATGTTGAGCGGGTAGCTCGTTTTATGGCTGCCGCTCGTACGGCGCGAGGGGAGTAGGCACCTATGGCGCTCTATCTGGGTATTGATATTGGGACAAGCGCCTCTAAAGGCGTTTTAATCGATGATCGATGCAATATCGTTTGCCAAGCCTCTTGTGGACATGAGACGGACAACCCGTGTGACGGATGGTACCAGCATGATGCAGAGGCAGTCTGGTGGGGCGATTTTTGCCGCTTGTCGCGCGAGCTGGTGGCGCGATCGGGGGTTAACGCGGCACAGATCGGATGCGTGGGCCTTTCCGCATTGGGTTGCGACTGTGTGCCGGTCGATACCGAGTGCAACGCGCTGGCGCCCGCGATTTTGTATGGAGTTGATGCACGTTCGAAGCCGCAGATTGACGAGCTCCTTTCCGATTATGGGTCAGATCGCGCACGCGAGCTTTTCGGGCACGATCCCTGTTCGTCAGATATTGCTCCCAAGATCTTGTGGTTTAAGGAGAATATGCCCGAGGTGCACGAACGTGCCGCGAAGTTCCTGACGGCGTCATCGTTTCTATGCGCAAAGATGACGGGGCGTTTTACGGTGGACCGTTATTTGGCGGAGGATTTTCTTCCCCTATACGACCGCTACACCTGGAAGGTTGATGCTCGTGAATGTGCTCGTTTCTGCCGACCTGACCAGATGGCGGAGGTAATGTCGGCTACCGATATTGCCGGGGTGATTACGCAGCGTGCGGCAGAGGCGACGGGGCTCGCGGCAGGGACACCTGTCTTAGTGGGAACGGGCGACTCTGGTGCCGAGGCCATTTCGACGGGTGTATTCCGTCCCGGCGATATGATGGTTCAGTTGGGGAGTACGGCGTATTTCATCTACCTAGCTGATCATATGATCGATGATGCCCGCCTGTGGCCAGGGACGTTTATCATTCCCGGAACTTACGGGATCTGCGCGGGGACCAATACGGCGGGTGCGCTCACATCGTGGCTGCGCCAAGAGCTGTATCGCGATGCCGTGGAGGCCGAGGACCACGGTGGCCCCGATGCATATTCGGTTATGGCGCATGATGCCGCCGACGTGGCGCCGGGTGCCGATGGGCTCCTGTGTCTGCCGTACTTTGCGGGGGAGCGTACTCCGCTCAACGATCCCGAGGCGCGTGGCGTCTTCTTTGGCCTGACCGGAAGGCATACGCGAGCCCATATGGTTCGCGCCGCCTTGGAAGGCGTCGCGTATACCGTTGCATCCCATGTCGACATTATCGAGCGAGAGCATGGACTGCCAATTGGGCGCATTATGCTTGTCGGAGGTGGAACCAAGAATCCAGTTTGGATGCAGGCTATCGCCGACGTATGCGGGCGCGAGGTCTCGGTTGCCAAGGTTACGGTGGGTGCATGCTTCGGTGATGCCATCATGGCAGCTCTCGCAGGTGGCGCCTATGCATCATGGGATGAACTCGCCCGAGTCCTTGGCGTTGCGCAAACAATCGTGCCCGATATGACTGCCCATGAGTTATATGCGTCGCGCCGTCATATCTTTGACGAATTGTATGCACGCAACCGTGATCTCATGCACGAATTGGTGTAATGCTGCCGAATTGTACTGCCTACCAATAGGGACTGCGTTGTGCGATTCGCATGTCCCTTGGCATTTTAGCCCACAGGGGTTAGCGAAGGTCAAAAACAGCGTGCGCATTTGCTAAAACTGCCGACTCGATGCGCTTTGCGTCACAGTTTTTGAGTGAGGCAATGCGCATCGAGGTCCTTGCGAGCGATCTGATGAGCGACTGCGCGCTTGTTTCTGTGTTTGGCTCGGCCGGCGCATCGGTCTCGAGCAGTAGACGGTCGAGTGGAATCTGTCGTGCGTATTCGCGACCGCGTTTGGCGGCGAGCATACGCTCGTTCACGGAAAAATAGCAGCCTACGTTTCGCGCGCGGGCGAGTTCGTCCGAAGTACCGCTAAACCAGTGGAAGATGATAACGGGGGAGTCGGGGTTTGGGATGAGTGGTCCATGCGATTCGAGGACGTCCAGTACGGCTCCTGCCGAACGAACGGCGTGAATTGATATCACGCGCCCGGTAAGAGGATACTGCACGAGCGCATCGCAGAGCCGGTTAAGTGCCTGTATTTGTAGCGGCTCACTTCCAGCAAAGCGCGCGGAAAAGTCGAGTCCGACTTCGCCGATGTAGCGTTCTTGGGCAGCAACTTCGCAAAGCAGATTGACTTCGGCAGGACCACAGCGGCCGTCGGCGAGCCACCAGGGGTGGAGCCCAACACCGGCGATGATGCCTGGTTGGCGACGGGCGCGCTCGTTTGCGGCCGAAAAGTCGCGCGGATTGACGCCGCAGTCAAATAGACCCAAGCCCAGCGCCGTCGCCTCATCGGCAACGGCGTCCGGGTGAGCCATTAAATCAAGATGGCAGTGTGCATCAAATAACCGGGGCTCCATCTCGGTGCGCTCCGCTAGTCCAGACGTTGGCCATCGGAGCGTACGCGCTCAGTGCCGCGGCCGCTGATCTGGCGGATAACCTCGCCGGCAATCATCTGGCCCATGATGGGCGGCATAAAGCTGGCGGTTCCCAGCTCGGTGCGCTCGTGGATGTTGGAAGGGTCGCGGGGCTGTGTCTTAACCGATTCCTCGCAGCTAAACAGTACATGCAGGCTCTTGATTCCGCGCTTCTTGCATTCTTTGCGCATAATGCGGCTCATGGGGTCACGTACCGTATCGAAAATGTCGGCAAAGCGGAGGCACTCGGGATGGAGCTTGTTGGCCCCGCCCATGGAGCTAACCAAACGAATGTCGTGGTCCTGAGCATATTTGGCAATGGTGAGCTTGGCCGAGATGGTGTCAATGGCGTCGACGACGTAATCGAGATTGTCGCTCGTCTGCTCAAAAACGCTCGCGAAGAACTCGTCGACGTTATCGCTCAACAGGTATTCGGTGCGTTTGATAACGGTGGCGGCGGGATTGATATCGCGAATCATGGCTTCCATCACGTCAACCTTGCGCTTTCCGATGGTGCTGTGAAAGGCGATGGCCTGACGGTTGATATTGCTGGGCGCGATGACGTCCTTGTCCAGAATGACGAAATGACCGATGCCGCCGCGGGCGAGTGCCTCGCAGCAATTGGAGCCCACACCTCCGCAGCCGAGCACCAGCACCGTAGCATCGGCGAGCTTATCGAGTGCCTCGCGGCCCATGATGATCTCGAGCTTGGTGTCGCGTGTCTCGATGGCGGCTGCGGCTGTGGTTTCGGTCATAGATATCCTCCGATGGGGAGTCGGTCGTGTTTTAGCTATCGCCATTATAGGTAATCGCCCATAGGTTGCGATGGCGTTTGCTTTGATGTGGTTTGAAGCATTGCGATTAGATAGTTAGACAAACATCTAAATATTGAGTATAGTGTGCACGTCATGAGAGATGATGAGAGGAGGTCTTATGCCGGGAGAGGGTTTTAAGGCGCTTGCCGATCCAACGCGACGGCGCATTTTGGAGTTGCTGCGCGAGGGCAATTGCACGGCGGGGGAGCTTGCCGAGCATTTCGATATCAGTAAGCCGTCGCTGAGCCATCACTTGGCGACGCTCAAAAACGCCGGGTTGGTGACCGACGAGCGGCATGGCCAAAACATCGTATACAGCTTAAACACCACCGTCATGCAGGATTTAATTGGCTGGTTTATGGGCTTTACAAACACTGAAGGTGATAAGGATGAATAACGAAAACAAGGGCATTCACCCCACGGGGGTATCGTCGCGCGTGTGGATTGCGCTGGTCGCTCTGTGCGTCGCCAATGTCGTAGCGCACCTCATGGTGATGCCGAGCTTGCCTACGCGGATTCCCACGCACTGGGGCGCGAACGGCGCCGTCGACGGTTGGGGTCCTAGCTGGATGGCCTCCGCGCTCGGCGTGCTGCCTCTGGCGCTTCTCGCAATGTTCCGCATGGTGCCGCGCATCGACCCCAAAGGTGAGGCATATCGAACCTCGGGCAAGTTCTACCAGGGCTTCGTAATCGCCTTCACCTTGTTCATGTGCGCCATAAGCTGGCTGGGAGAGCTTACGGTCTGGGGCGTGGTGCCGGCGGTCGGTTCGGTTAACGTGCTGATTTCCGGTGTTGTCGGTTTGCTGTTCATCGGCGTAGGCAACTACTTGCCGCGTGTGAAGCAGAACTATACGCTCGGTATCAAGACACCCTGGGCGCTTGCCGATCCCGAGAACTGGCGCCGTACGCAGCGTTTTGGCGGCGCCTGCTTTATGGTGCTGGGTATTGGCCTGATTGTGATGGGCGTGGCAGGCAGCGTGCTTTCGAGTGAAGTCGTCGCCGCGGTGATTACGGCTCTGGCGTTTGGTTCGGTTGGAGCCGTCTACGTCTACTCGTATCTGTTGTGGCGCAAATCGCAGCGAGCCGCTCGTTAAGGTTGCGGAAAACTAGCGTACGCAGTTCATAGTATGTTCCGGGGGACTTTTCCCAGGTAGTATTAGGGGGTGTGGGCAACCATGCCCCTTTTTCGTTACGTTTCAGAGCTGGTTCCCTCATTTCGTTTCCACTAAAGCGAATCAAGAATAGGGAAACAGCAGGTAGAAAGGATAGAACAGGCAAATGGCAGAGTTTATCTACCAGATGTATCAGGCTCGCAAGGCCCATGGCGACAAGGTGATCCTTGACGACGTGACCCTGAGCTTCTACCCCGGTGCCAAGATCGGCGTCGTGGGCCCCAACGGTATGGGCAAGTCGACCCTGCTCAAGATCATGGCCGGCATCGAGGAGGTCTCCAACGGCGATGCCAGGCTCACTCCCGGCTACACCGTGGGCATCCTGCAGCAGGAGCCGCCGCTCGACGACGACAAGACCGTCATCGAGAACGTGCGCATAGCGTTTGGCGACATGATCGCCAAGGTCGATCGCTTCAACAAGATCGGCGAGGAGATGTGCGACCCGGACTGCGACATGGACGCCCTCATGGCCGAGATGGGCAAGCTCCAGGACGAGATCGACGCCGCTGACGGCTGGGATATCGATTCCAAGCTCGGCCAGGCCATGGACGCCCTGCAGCTGCCCGATTCTGACATGCCGGTTAATGTGCTTTCCGGCGGCGAGCGCCGTCGCGTGGCCCTGTGCAAGCTGCTGCTCGAGGCTCCCGACCTGCTGCTGCTCGACGAGCCTACGAACCACCTGGACGCCGAGTCGATCCTGTGGCTCGAGCACTTCCTGCACAACTACCAGGGCGCGGTGCTTGCCGTCACGCACGATCGCTACTTCTTGGATAACGTTGCCGAGTGGATCTGCGAGGTCGACCGCGGTCACCTTTATCCCTACAAGGGCAACTACTCCACGTATCTGGAGACCAAGGCCGCGCGTATCGAGGCACAGGGTAACCGCGACGCCAAGCTCGCCAAGCGCATGGAGGCCGAGCTCGAGTGGGTACGCAGCTCGCCCAAGGCTCGCCAGGCAAAGAACAAGGCCCGTCTGGCTCGCTACGAGGAGATGGAGGCCGAGGCCCACGCAAGTCAGAAGCTCGACTGGACCGACATCCGCATCCCCGTGGGCCCGCGTCTGGGCAACAAGGTGCTCGAGGCCCATCACCTGCACAAGGAGTTCGATGGCCGTGTGCTCATCGACGATCTTTCATTCACCCTGCCGCGCAACGGCATCGTGGGTGTCATCGGCCCCAACGGTGTCGGTAAGACTACGCTCTTCAAGACCATCGTGGGTCTGGAGCCGCTGACTTCGGGCGAGCTCGAGGTGGGCGAGACCGTCAAGATTTCTTACGTCGACCAGAACCGTTCTGGCATCAATCCCGACAAGAACCTGTGGGAGGTCGTCTCGGATGGCCTGGACCACATGATGGTCGGCGAGACTGAGGTCCCCAGCCGCGCGTACGTGGCGAGCTTTGGCTTTAAGGGCCAGGACCAGCAGAAGCGCGCTGGTGTACTCTCCGGTGGTGAGCGCAATCGCCTGAACCTGGCGCTCACGCTCAAGCAGGGCGGCAACCTGCTGCTCCTCGACGAGCCCACGAACGATCTCGACGTCGAGACGCTGTCCTCACTCGAGGCGGCGCTGCTCGAGTTCCCGGGCTGCTCGGTGGTTATTAGCCACGACCGTATGTTCCTGGACCGCGTCGCCACGCACATTCTGGCGTGGGAGGGCACCGACGAGAATCCGGGCAACTGGTATTGGTTCGAGGGCAACTTTGAGGCCTATCAGGCCAACCGCATCGAGCGCCTGGGCGAGGATGCAGCCCAGCCGCATCGTATCCACCGTAAGCTGACGCGCGACTAGATCGTTACGCGGTTTTCCAAACCGCGTAACTGCTCGACGCTGCGCGGGCCGCAAGCACCCCATCTTGCCGTTCAAGCCGTCGCTCGCGTACCGAAGTACGCGTCGCTCCTCTTTCACGGCAACCTGGGGCACTTGCGGCCCGCTCGCTGTTGGTTACGCAACATCAACAAATAAAAACGGCTCAAATCCTGATTTGGATTTGAGCCGTTTGTCGTTACTGCTCGGGTTCTTCGACTTTATCGATGGTCCAGGTGGCTCCGAGACCGCCGGTGGTGTTGCGGCGGATGCGCACGGCAACCTCGTGGCGCTCGCCGTCCTGCGTGTAGCGCAGGGGGAAGCTTGCGCGGTTTCGCGCGGCCTCGATGGTACCGCGCTCGCGGGCGATCCAGTAGTACTCGCCGACGATGCCGAGGGTATCGGCGCCGTAGGGGAGATAGGTCGACAGCTGGTGTAGCAACGGACCGGGGCAGAAGACCTCAGTTGCGAAATCGACGGGGAAGTCCTCGGGGATGGCGGGCGCTACGGGTGCGGGGGCCGGTATCATCGCCGGTGCGAAGGCCTGCTCATTGACGGGCGTCACCTCGACGACGGGCACGGGTTCGGTGCCGAGCACTGATTCGGTGCCCACTTTTGGCATCGCCGCGGAATCTGCAGACTCGACGATAGCGGGTGCGTCTACGGCCGCGGTGTCGAGCTCGACTTGCGGAGCGTTCTCGTTCTCGATGCTCGGCTTTGTCTCGACCGGCGTGGAAGCCATGGTGGTGATGCCGGCGTTGGCGTTCTCGGGGTCATAGACGACCGTGAGCGAGATGGCGGGCTTCAGCGTCTCGGACTCCGGCGTCGACTCGGTAGCGTCTTGATCGTCGGGCTGATTGTCCTCGGCCTCGTCGCTAAAGACATCGCTGTTTTGGAACGCAGGTGTCTCGGGTTGGTTGGCGGCTTCTTCGGCTGTCGACTTGGGGGCCTCGTTGAGCTCCGCAGTGGCTTCCTGCTCTGACATGACTTCGGGATCGGTCGTGGCGGCGATTTCGGTTTCGGCTTCTGCCGTTACCTCAATAGCGGCTTCGATCCCTGTTTCGGGCTCGGGCTCCGGAGCGACTTCGGCCATGGGCTCGGGCTCGGCGCGCTTAACGTGCTTGGGGCGCACGGCCTTGAGGTCCTTCTCACCGCGCTTTTTCTTTTTGTAGGACTGCTTAGCGCCCTTGGCTGCCTTGGGCTTGTCCTCGCCCTTGGCAAGGGCGGCATCCCAGGCATCGTTGACGATGACGGTGGCATACAGGCGACCGCCCTTAAAGACGGTCAGCTTAATGCAGTCGTCGAGCTCCTCGAGCAGCTCGCGCGTGGACTCGAAGCCCAGGTCATAAGCGGCCATGTCACCAGCGGCGAGTGCCTCCTCGACCTGCGTCATAAACGTTTGCTTGCCGCACCCAATCGCGTCGCGCAGCAGGCGATACAGATAGATGTGGTTGCCCAGCGAAAGCGTGGGCCTAACTATTGTCTTGCTCATGGCAAATCTCCTCTTTACACACCAAAGCATCTTACCATCGCGCGGGGCTTGCCATCTCGTCGCCCAAGGCAAACGGGCGCGACCGTTGCCGGTTCGCGCCCGTTATGCAGGTCGGTTATCTATGAGAGGCAAACGTGCTTAGTTGCCCGATGCCGTTCCTTGGCTCGAGCTGTCAGATGCCGTGCCGGACGCGGTTCCGCTCGAGCTGTTGGTGTTGCTGTTGTCGGTAGATTCCGTGCCCGATGTATTGCCGCTCGTCTGGTCGCCCGTGCTCGGTTGAGAGCCGTCAGTCGTTTGGCTTGAGTCGGTCGTGCCGGATTGCGTGCCGCTGTTGATCGCAGAGGAATCGACGCCCTGCGATTGATCGGGGGAGTTCGATGACGAGTCGGTGGATGAGGAGTTGCTCTGCGAGTCGTCCTGCTGGTTTTGCGATTGACCGGTGTTATCCGCGTCGTGCTCGGTCGTGCGCGACGAAAGGATTGGCTCGGGACGCTCGCCCAGGCCCTCACCGGCGGTGGTGATAAGGATGGTACCGGTGCAGGCGATGACCGCGACGATGGCGATGGCGATTGAGAAGATGATGACCTTCTTTTGCGTCTGGCTGCGCTCTGCCGCCGCCTTGGCGCGCAGGCTGTTGGGAGCGACGCGCGCCGTGGTCGCGCGCCCCGCAATCTGGCGCATCTCCTGCGTCGTCGCGGCGCCGCCCAGGTGCTCCTCGGCATCAAGCTCAACGGGCTCATAGGCGCCGGCGGGGTAGTCGACGGCGGTGTGCGTACCTTTGAGGGCTTTGGCGCTGGCAGAGATAAAGTGGCGGTAGACCTGCGAGGACACAACGGTGATAACCGAGCTCACGGCGGCGCCGATCACCGATCCGGCGATACCGATCTTGGAAGCAAGCGCGACGCTTGTGGCGGCAGCTGCGGCGCCGGCGATGATCTGGGGAATGGAAATGTCGTCGAACAGGCCTTTTTTGGGCGCGATGGCCATGGTCTGTCCGATGGAATGGTTTTCGTGAACGCCGTTGTTGAGTGCGGCCGGTGTCATGACGCGCGTGCGCGGCGCGTCGGTGTACTTGGTTGTCATACGGGGTCCTCCCGGTGTAAATCTGCTTCGTTTCGTGTAGCCATCAGGGTACCCACCAGATGTGAATCGTACGTGACATTTAACAGATACCATCAACTCATCAATAGCTCACCAAGTTGGTGGGATGCGGTTACACCCGGAGGTTGAACTACAATAGGGCTTGCTAATTGTTGTGAATGGCGTTTACGCACGGGAGCATTCTTATGAATCTTCACCTTTCTCAGTCTGATGGCTTTTTGCGTGTGGCGGCGGCCTCGCCCAAGATTCGCGTGGCCGATGTCGAAGGCAATGCCGAGGTTGCGCTGGCGGCTGTTCGCGAGGCTACCGAGCGCGGCGTTCGCGCGCTGGTGCTGCCCGAGCTTAATCTGACTGGTTATACCGCGGCTGATCTGTTCCATAACCGCACATTGCTGCATGCCTGCGAGATCGCACTGGCACATATTCTCGATGAAACCCGCGAGCTGCCGATTGTCTTTACCATCGGTCTTCCCGTTGCAGCTGCCGAGAATATCTACAACTGCGCCGCCGTGTGCTGCGCGGGCGAGCTTTTGGGCCTCACGGCCAAGAAGTATCTGCCCAACTATGGCGAGTTCTATGAGCGCCGTTGGTTTGCTCCGGCGCCTGCGGATCCCGTGTGGGTTGAATTTGCCGGCCAGGGTCCGGTCCCGCTGGGTTCGGGGCTTGTCTACCGTTGCTGTGATGAAGGTGCCGAGGATATGGCGCTGGGCGTTGAGATCTGCGAGGACCTGTGGGTGCCAGCGCCGCCTTCGACCGAGATGGCGCTTGCCGGTGCGACGGTGATCCTCAATCCGTCCGCCTCTGACGAAATCATCGGTAAGGCAGATTACCGCCGCAGCCTGATCTCTAACCAAAGCGCGCGTCTGTACTGCGCCTATGCCTACGCGGACGCGAGCGAGGGCGAGTCCACGACCGACATGGTCTTTGCGGGGGAGAACCTCGTCTACGAAAACGGCTCCAAGCTCGCCGCGACCAAACTGCTTACCTGCGATATGGCCGTCGCCGATGTCGACCTTGACCGCCTGGTTGCCGAGCGCCGTCGCTCGACGACGTGGGCGCGCACAGACGATGCGCCGGAGGCTACGACCGTTGAATTTTCGTTTGAGGGCGTGCTGGCCGAAGAGCCTGTCCTGCGCGATGCGCTCAATATCGACCGCGTTTTCCCGCGTGCGCCTTTTGTGCCGGCCGACCATGGCGACCTGGCCGAGCGTTGCGAGACCATCCTCGACCTGCAGACCGCCGGCCTCAAGACCCGCCTTGCCCATACGGGTACCAAGGCTGCAGTCATCGGTCTTTCGGGCGGCCTGGACTCTACGCTGGCACTGCTTGTGACCGTGCGTGCCTTCGATGCACTAGGGCTGCCGCGCACCGGTATCACGGCCGTGTCCATGCCCGGCTTTGGCACGACGCATCGCACCAAGTCGAATGCCGAGTCGCTCGCTCGCGACCTTGGCGTGAGCTTCCGCGAGGTTTCGATCCACGCGGCCGTGGAGCAGCATTTCAAGGACATTGAGCACGATCCGGCCGCGCAGGACGTGACCTACGAGAACAGCCAAGCCCGCGAGCGCACGCAGATTCTGATGGATCTGGCCAACCAGGCTGGCGGTTTTGTCATCGGCACGGGCGACCTGTCGGAGCTGGCGCTCGGCTGGGCTACCTATAACGGCGACCACATGAGCATGTACGCCGTCAACGCGAGCGTGCCCAAGACGCTTGTGCGCCATCTGGTACGCTATGCGGCCGATGTCTTTGGCGGGCGTATTGCCGAGGTCTTGCTCGACATCCTCGATACGCCGGTGTCCCCCGAGCTTCTGCCGCCCACGGGCGATGGCGAGATTGCACAGAAGACCGAGGATTTGGTGGGCCCGTACGAGCTGCACGACTACTTCCTCTACTACCTGCTGCGTTTTGGCTTTGAGCCGGGCAAGATCTACCGCATGGCGCTCAAGAGCTTTGAGGGCGTCTACGACGTCAAGACCGTCCACACGTGGTTGCGTACGTTCTATCGTCGCTTCTTTGCCCAGCAGTTTAAGCGCAGCTGCCTGCCCGATGGTCCCAAGGTGGGTTCGGTGACGCTCAGCCCGCGCGGCGATTGGCGCATGCCGAGTGACGCCAGCTCGCGTCTGTGGCTTGCGCAGATTGACGCGCTCAATCCAATTGACTAAGGTTGGCTAAATTGAACCAATACGGGGGTTGCAAGCGTTACACTTTTGAAATCTGATGGCCCGTATCGCGCGGCGCTCTTGTCGGAGCGCCGCGTTTTTTATATCGAAAGGTGGCACCATGCAGGCATCGCAGCGTCTCGACCGCTTTGGCGCGGAGGTCTTCGCCTCGCTCAACAACAAGCTTCTCGCGCTGAAGGCTCAGGGCAAGACCGTTTACAACATGAGTGTGGGCACGCCCGACTTTAAGCCGTACGACCATGTGGTCGAGGCGCTCACGCAGGCAGCCCAAGATCCCGAGATGTGGAAGTATGCCCTGCGCGACCTGCCCGAACTCAAGCAGGCCGTGTGCGATTACTATGAGCGTCGCTTTGGCGTTTCGGGTATTACGCCGTCCATGGTGCAGTCGTGCAACGGCACGCAGGAGGGCGTGGGCCATTTGGGCCTGGCCCTGCTCGATCCTGGTGACACCATTTTGGTTCCCGATCCGTGCTACCCGGTCTTTGAGGCGGGTGCCAAGATCGCCGATGCCAAGCTCGAGTACTATCCGCTGGTTGCCGAGCACAATTACCTGCCCTATGTGGCGGGCATCGACCCCGAGGTGGCCGATCGTGCCAAGTACATGATCGTGTCGCTGCCCGCGAACCCGGTCGGCTCGGTGGGCACGCCCGAGGTCTACGAGGAGATCATCGCTTTCGCCCGCGAGCACGATCTGTTGATCGTTCATGACAACGCGTACTCCGACATCGTGTTCGACGGCGAGCCGGGCGGCAGCTTCTTGCAGTATCCCGGTGCGCTCGAGGTAGGCGTTGAGTTCTTCTCGCTCTCCAAGTCGTTTAACGTCACCGGTGCCCGCATCGGCTTTTTGGTCGGCCGCGAGGACGTGGTCTCTGCCTTTGCCAAGCTGCGCGGCCAGATTGACTTTGGTATGTTCTTCCCGATCCAGAAGGCTGCTATCGCCTGCCTGAACGGTCCGCGCGATGAGGTCGAGGCGCAGCGTCTGAAGTACCAGGAGCGCCGCGATGCCCTGTGCGACGGTCTTGAGGGCCTGGGCTGGGAGCGTCCCAACGCGCATGGCTCTATGTTTGTGTGGGCCAAGCTTCCCGGTGGTCGCACCGATTCCATGGCGTTTTGCGAGGAGCTTATGGAGAAGGCCGGCGTTGTGGTGACGCCGGGCGCGAGTTTTGGTCCTTCGGGCGAGGGGCACGTGCGCATGGCGCTGGTCTTGCCGCCCGACCAGATCGTTTTGGCTGTCGAGGCCATCCGCGAAGCGGGCCTGTATTAGAAAGCTATTTCGGCTCGTCAATAGCTCGAAACCGATTTCGTGCAGTTATTTTACGAATTCTGCAAATAATTTCGGCAAACGGTCGATATTTGGCTGCGAATAGGAGCATAATCAAAGTCCCGATTGGATGTATTGGGATTACGGCAAGCCGCTCGGGTCGTTCCCGGGCGGCTTGTTTGTGGAGAGATGGGAGTTTCTAATGGTTAACGAGAAGAAGGTCGCTATTGTCGGCTGCGGTTTCGTCGGTTCGTCTTCGGCGTTCGCGCTGATGCAGAGCGGTCTGTTCTCCGAAATGGTCCTCATCGACGTGGACAAGAACCGCGCCGAGGGTGAGGCCCTGGATATCGCGCACGGCATGACGTTTGCCGAGCCGATGAAGATCTACGCCGGCGATTATTCCGATGTAGCCGACGCCGCCATGATCGTCGTCACCGCTGGCGCTGCCCAGAAGCCCGGTGAGACCCGCCTGGACCTGGTCAACAAGAACGTCAACATCTTTAAGTCCATTATCCCCGAGATTAAGAAGTCCGGCTTCGACGGCATTCTGCTAATCGTCTCCAACCCGGTCGATGTTCTGACCTACGCCGCCATCAGGATGTCCGGCCTGCCCGAGGGCCATGTCATCGGCTCCGGCACCGTGCTCGACACCGGCCGTCTGCAGCAGATGCTCGGCGCTCACGTCGAGGTCGATCCGCGCGACGTCCAGGCCTATGTCATGGGTGAGCACGGCGACTCCGAGTTTGTCGCTTGGTCCAGCGCTCAGGTTGCCGGCGTGCCGCTGAACACCTTCTGCGAGCTTCACGGCCACCTGGAGCATGAGGCTGCCGAGAAGCGCATCGCCGAGGACGTCAAGAACTCCGCCTACACCATCATCGAGAAGAAGCACGCCACCTACTATGGCGTCGCCATGGCCGTTAAGCGCATCTGCACTGCCGTCATGCGCGATGAGCAGACCGTTCTGCCCGTTTCCTCGCTCATGGTGGGCGAGTATGGCCTGTCCGATCTTGCCATCTCCATGCCGACCGTCGTTGGCCGCGACGGCGTCGTCTGCCGCGTCCCCGTGCCGCTGAACGATGACGAGCAGCATGAGCTCACCGCCTCTGCAAAGGCCCTCAAGGACATCATCGACAGCGTCGACTTCTCCTGCTAAATGCGGCTCGTTTGAGCAACAGGCTACAATGAAGGCGTCCGGGTCCACACGGCCCGAGCGCCTTTTTGGTGCAAAGTGACCTGACCCCAATGCACCATAGTTGATGGGAGGGCCATGTCGGATTCGCCTAATTTTTTGACCTATGCCCAGACGGCGTTTGATCCGTTTGAGGAGCGGCCGTTCTGCGCGGTGGATAGCCTGGTCTTTGCGTGGTTGTCCTATTTGCGTTTGCCGGGTGATATGGCGGAGCTGACGAACTGGCAGGGCCTAGACGTACGCGAGCTGCTGCGTGCTGAGTGCTATCGGGATATGGTTGGCGACCTGTGGAATCCAGAGGGAAGCCGTGCCTTGCTGGAGGCCGTGGCAGCAAGCCCTCGCTACCGTGGCGTGCACGTTTGCGGCTATCGTGCCGTGAGCGATGTGGTGACGACAGAGCAGTTTGCAGCCATGGCGTTCCGGTTTCCGGCGGGGTTTAGTTATCTTTCCTTCCGGGGGACCGACAGCACGATTGTGGGCTGGAAAGAGGACTTTAACATGGCGTTCCGGTGTCCTGTGCCGGCCCAGGAGTCCGCGGCGCGTTATGTGGACGAGGCGGCGGATGCGATTGACGGGCCGCTTTTGTGCGGAGGCCATTCCAAGGGTGGAAACCTTGCGGTGTACGGTGCGGCGATGTGCTCCGGTGTCGCCCGTGAGCGAATCGAACGGGCGTATTCCCATGATGGTCCGGGCTTCGTCGAGGAGTTTCTGAACGGCAACGCCTTTGCCGATCTTTCCGGTCGAATCGACAAGACGCTACCTCGGTCGTCGATCTTTGGCATGATGTTCGAGACACAGGAGGACTATGCCATCGTTGAGAGCACCGAGTTCAGCCTGCTGCAGCACAATCCCTTTAGCTGGGTGGTTGATGGTCACGACTTCGCGTACTGTGAGCGCCTGTCCGCCGGTGCTCGATACGTTGATGGCTCCATTCGCGAGATGCTGCTTGCAGTGTCGCCTAGCGAACGCGAGCGTTTTGTAGATGCGTTGTTCTCCGTGTTTGAGGCTACGGGTGCTGAGCGGTTTGCGGATATCGCTGGGAATCTGCGCGAGAGCCTGCCCGTGATGCTCCAGGCTGCGCAAGGCTTTGACGAGGATACACGACGCTTTGTCTCGCAGACCATCGTAGCAATCCTTAAATGCGCACTGCTGCCCAAACGACCTCAGATCGACATGCCCGCTGCCGGCAAGAGTTTGGCAGAACAGCTCGAGGCTTGGCAGTCCGAGCTCCTGCGCTAACCATTGGTGCAAGCAACCTGTCCCCGATGCACCAATCTTCGAAGCGCCTGGGGCGGGCTTGACCGCTATACTGGTTCGTGCCGAAATCGATCTAGAACGGAATGCCGTATATGAAAATCAATCACGCGATTCTGCATATCCTGGACTTTGACTCTGCCGTCAACGTCATGAGTCAGCGCGAGCTCGATATCGAGAGCCGTACCGTGCGCAACTTCGTGACCACGCATCTGCGCCGCGCGCGTACTTCGGCCGATAACAAGCGTGCCACGTTTGCCGAGAACTCCGCATTCGGCGGCGAGCTCAAGGGCTATTTCTTTGGTGAGCGTGAGTTCGTGGACCTGTCTCAGCAGATTGCGGAGTTCATCTCTTCCGAACTTACCAAGGCCGAGAAAGCCGAATCCACTGACGTGCTTGTGGCGGACTTTGATGACGATGAGGATGCCCGCTGGTTTGCCGTGATGCTGCTGGGCTCCAAGCAGGCTTTTATGCACGAAGTGGGCCGCGAGGAGGGGGAGGTGCGCAACGACATCGCGCGCCACTACGCCATTCTGCCGAACCCCTCGCAAAAGGTGCCGAGCTATGCCATCGTGCGCGCGAGCACCATGGAGATCGGCTATGTGGACAAGAAACGCAAGATTGCCGGCGAGGACCGTATGCTTATCCCCGATGGCCTGCTGCAGTGCGACACTGGCGTATCGGGCAAGGAGGTCATCGACACCGTCACGCGTGTGGTCGAGGAAGTCGCCGAGGAGCACGGCGCCAACACGGCCGTAGCGCTCGCCAAGGTTAAGGCTGCTGTTGCCGAGAAAGTTGAGGATGACGAGGAACTGCCCCCTTGGGATATCGTCGATGAGGTCTTTGAGGACGAGCCGGTTATCAAGGAGAGCGTGCGCGCGGCACTGACCGAGGAGAAGGTGCCTGAGCGTGTGCCCGTGGAGCGCAAGCAGGTCGAACGCGCGGCGGTGCGCAATCACAAGATTCGTACCGATACGGGCATCGAGATCAGCTTCCCGGCAGAGATGGGTTCGAATTCCGAGTACATTGAGTTCGTCAATGAGCCCAACGGCCTCATTTCCATCGAGCTCAAAAATATCGGTAGCATCGAGAATCGATAAGTTGCGTTGCGCCTACAGCGAGAAAGCAAAGGCCGAAGCCCTTCGGGACTTCGGCCATTTTGTTTAGGGATGAATTATCCCGCAGGTTGGGCATACGTCAGCGAAAACGCGGTTTGTCAAAACCGCGTAACCCTACAGCTGACGTAAGCCCTCTTCCAGTCCGGTCTTGCTGTTGGTCTTCTCGTCGCGCATCTTGATGACGCGGGCGGGGACACCGGCCACGACGGCACCGGCGGGGACGTCCTCGACGCACACGGCGCCGGCGGCAACTACAGCACCCTTGCCCACGTGCACGCCCTCCAGGACCACAGCATTGGCGCCGATCATGACATCGTCCTCGATGATGACGGGCGTGGCGCTTGCGGGCTCCACGACGCCCGCCAACACGGTGCCGGCGCCGATGTGGCAGTTCTTGCCCACGGTGGCGCGGCCGCCCAGCACGGCGCCCATATCAATCATGGAGCCTTCGCCAATGACGGAGCCGATGTTGATGATGGCGCCCATCATGATGACGGCGCGATCGCCGATCTCGACGCGGTCACGGATGATCGCGCCCGGCTCGATGCGGGCGTTGACGCCCTTAAGGTCGAGCATGGGCACGGCAGAGTTGCGGCAGTCATTCTCGACATCGTAGTAGTCGATGGAGTCGGCATTGGCATCGAGGATGGCCTTAAGCTCATCCCAGTCGCCAAAGACGGTCTTGCCGCGACGGCCGCCGTAGACATGTGCGTCGCCCCAGGCAACCTTCATGCCGGGCTTCTCGCGCACGTACAGCTTGACAGGTGTCTTTTTGGGCGCGGTGGCGATGTAGTTGATAATCTCCTGGGCATCCATCTCGGCTGCGTTGCTCATTTGCTATCTCTCCTTTGGGTGGATTCGGTTGATACCTGGTTAGGCAAACATGACCTGGTCGAACGTATAGAAGCCGGGTTCGCGGGTGACGAGCTTCTGGGCGGCGGCCAGGGCGCCGTTGACGAAGATCTGACGGCTCGTGGCGCGGTGGGTGAGCGTGACCTCCTCGTCCTGGCCAAAGAAACTCACTTCGTGGACGCCGGCGACAGCGCCACCGCGCAGCGAGTGCATGCCGATCTCCTTGGGATCGCGCGCGCCGCACATGCCCTCGCGTCCGTAGACGGGGTGGTAGCCTGTCTCGGGCTCGGCCTCGACTACGGCGTCGAGCAGCAGCTTGGCGGTACCGCTGGGGGCGTCGACCTTTTGGTTATGGTGCGTCTCGACGATTTCGCAGTCAAAGCCGGGCAACTCGCGCGTGGCCTGGGCCACTAGATGACGCAGGGCTGCGATGCCGATGGAGTAATTGCCCGAGTGCATAACGCGGGTGTTCTGGCCCAGCTCACGCAGACGGTCCATCTGCTCGGGGGTGTAGCCTGTGGTGCCCGAGACCAACGCCGCGCCCGTGCGCTCGACATAGGCGACGACGGCATCGAAGGTCACGACGTTCGAGAAGTCGATAACCACATCGGCGACCGGTGCGTTCTCGAGCTCGCTCAAATCGAAGCCAATCTGGGCCACGATATCAAAAACGGGTTGACCGGCGGCGTCGACAACGCCCTCGGCGGTAGTGCGGATGAGCGAGCCCATGCGGCCCGTTCCCATAATGACGGTCTTAATCAAGCAGACCAGCTCCCTTCAGGGCATCGGTAAGTGCAGAGCGCGTGTCGTCTGCCATGGGGCACAGCGGCATGCGGTAGTTTGCCTCGATCATACCCATTTGAGCGAGCGCCTCTTTGACGGGGATGGGGTTGACCTCACTAAAGAGGGCATTGATGAGCGGCTGGCCGGCAATCTGTATATCGCGGGCGCGCGCTACGTCGCCGTCCAGATAAGCGCGGCACATGTCATGTACGAGCTGCGGCTGCACATCGGCCCACACGCTGATGGTGCCCGAAGCACCCAGGCTCATGAGCGGTACGGTAAGCGCGTCCTCGCCCGAGTACATGCGGAAGTCGTCTGACAGCAGGTGGGCGATCTTGGCCGCGTAGGCGACGTTGCCCGAGGCCTCCTTAATACCCATGATGTTGGGGTGCGCGGCCAGGCGCTCTACGTTGCGCTCGCTGATACCGCAGCCGCAGCGGCCGGGGATGTTGTACAGGATGCAGGGGATGTCCACGGCATCGGCGACGGTCTTAAAGTGCTGATAGATACCCTCTTCATTGGACTTGTTGTAGTAGGGGGTGATGAGCAGCAGACCGTCGGCGCCCAGGCCCTGATAGGTGAGCGACTTGGTGAGCATGGTCTGCGTGGAGTTGGAGCCCGAGCCGGCAATAACGGGGACGCGTCCTGCAACATGCTTGACCACAGCGGCGACGACGGAGTTGTCCTCGTCATCGGTCATCGTGGCACTCTCACCGGTGGTGCCCAGGGTGAGGATGGCGTCAGTGCCGTTTTGCAGGTGGAAATCGATAAGGCGCTCAAGCGCGTCAAAGTCGACACTGCCGTCCTTTTTAAACGGCGTGACAAGGGCGACGATTGAGCCCTCGAGATTGCGGATATCCATGTTCTTCTCCTTCGCTTCCGCGATCTGGACGCGTTTGTTCCATTGGGCGGCGACTGCTAGGCGCTCGTCCTGAGCGCGACGGCGGGCGCTTTCGGCGCGCGATTTGGCCAGCAGCTCGCGGCCGCACGGCAGCACGTCGAGCGTGGCAAAGTAATCGCCCGGGCGCTCGGCGCGGCGAATGAGGTCTGCCGAGCCATCGGGGCGCAGCAGGACCTCGGCGGAGCGCAGGCGGCCGTTGTAGTTGTAGCCCATAGAGTGGCCATGCGCGCCGGTGTCGTGAATCACGAGTAGGTCGCCCATGTCGATATGCGGAAGCTCGCGGTCGATGGCGAACTTGTCATTGTTCTCGCACAGATTGCCCGTGATGTCGTAGGTGTCCGTGACGGGCGCTGTGGTCTTGTCGTCGCCACCCGGCTGGCCCATCACCGTAATGTGGTGGTAAGCGCCATACATGGCAGGACGAATCAGATCGACGGCGCTTGCGTCCACGCCGATATAGTCCTTGTAGATCTGCTTCTCGTGGATGGCCTTGGTGACCAGGCAGCCGTAGGGGCCCATCATAAAGCGACCCATCTCGGTGCAGATCGCCACATCGCCCATGCCGGCGGGGACCAGAATCTCGTCGTAGGCTGCGTGTACGCCCTCACCGATGGCGTGAATGTCGTTGGCCTGCTGCTCGGGCAGGTAGGGGATACCCACACCGCCGGACAGATTGATAAAGGCGACATGTGCGCCGGTCTCGCGCTCCAGGCGCACGGCAAGTTTAAAGAGGATGCGTGCGAGCTTGGGATAGTAGTCGTTAGTGACGGTGTTGCTGGCAAGGAAGGCATGGATGCCAAAATTCTCGGCGCCCTTGGCCTTGAGCATGCGGAAGGCCTCAAAGAGCTGCTCGGTGGTCATGCCATATTTGGAGTCGCCCGGGTTATCCATGATGCCGTTGGAGAGTTGGAACAGGCCGCCTGGATTAAAGCGGCAGCTGACCGTTTTGGGGATGGGCCCCGCAACACGCTCAAAGAACTCGATGTGGCTGATGTCGTCAAAGTTGACGATGGCACCCAGCTTGTTGGCGAGCTCAAAGTCGGCAGCCGGCGTGTCGTTGGAAGAGAACATGATGTCGTGTCCCGTGATGCCCAGCGAGCGGGCGATCATGAGCTCGGTATAGCTCGAGCAATCGCAGCCGCAGCCGTATTCGTTGAGAATGGAGATGAGCGCCGGGTTGGGGTTGGCCTTGACGGCAAAGTATTCCTTAAAGCCCGGGTTCCATGCAAAGGCGTCGCGCACTTCTTGCATGTTGCGGCGGATGCCCGCCTCGTCGTATAGATGAAACGGCGTGGGGAACTGCTCGACGATATGCTCGAGTGTCTCCTTGTCCACAAACGGCTGCTTGGCCGCATATGCCTCGTTGGGGGTCAATGCCATGTCCCGTAAACCTCGCTATCCAGACGGCGCCATCTGCGCATCGAATCCGCATAGCGTGGACCCAATGTCCGGATAGCGCTCCCGCATTGCTGCAGACAGTCCTGTGGGTGTTTCCCACAGGCCCACCAGGTTGTTCGTGCCCGAAAAACCCAGTTCGGCGGGTTTCGCCTCCCCACGGGGTCAAAGCCTGCCGGCTCGCCCGCGGCTCTTCGTGCCCGCGCCTCTATCAAGTGGTAAAGACCCTATCACGTTGCACTTTACCAAACAAGAGTATTCGTATATAACGTTTAAAAAATGCAGCAATATGCTGGAAACATGTGTGCCGCAATCCTGTATCACAATAAGTTGCAACAGATGTGCCTCACGAAGGGATTCTCTATGACCGAGCTCCAAGAACTCCGTCGCTATCGCCGCGATCTCCATCGCATCCCGGAGCTCGATTTCGATCTTCCGCAGACTATTGCCTATATCGAGGGCGTGTTGGCGCCGCTCGCTTGCGAGGTGACCCATCCGTGTCCCAGCTGCGTCTGCGCTTTCTTCGACGCTGGCGTTGGTGCCGCGCGTGCCACGGCGATTCGCGCCGATATGGATGCGCTGCCCATCGCGGAGGCGACGGGAGCGGCCTTTGCCTCGATCCATCCCGGCAAGATGCACGCTTGCGGACATGACGGACACATGGCCATGGCACTTGCCGCCGCGACGTATGTCGACCGTACGATTCGCGAGCAGCCGGGCGCCATTAGGCGCAACGTTCTCTTTGTGTTCCAGCCGGCCGAGGAAACGACCGGTGGTGCCAAGACGGTGTGCGAGAGCGGTTTGTTCGAGCGCTATGGGGCCGACCGCATCTTCGGCTTCCATGTGTGGCCCGATCTGCCTGCCGGCACGTTGGCGAGTTGTTCCGGTCCGCTGCTGGCGCGTTCGAGTGAGACACACATTCATATTCACGGGACGAGCATCCATATCGCTAAGACCTATGGCGTTCCGGTCGAGGAGTCGCACGATGCGGCGCTGGCGGCTGCCAAGTTCTTGGTTGCCGAGCGCGAACTGATGGACGAGCTGGGCACCGACGAGCCCTGTATCGGTAAGTTTGGTCTGCTGCAGGCCGGTACGGTTTGCAACGCGGTGGCGGGGGAGGCCCATGTGGCCGGAAGCCTGCGTGTGTTTACGGACGACATGTTCGACCGGGCGCGCGAAGGCGTGCGCCGCGTGCTGGACGATGCCTGTGCCGCAACGGGCTGCACGTATGATCTCGACTTTGCCGAGGGCTATCCGCCGGTCGACAACGACCCCGAGTTGTTTGTCAGCGTCGCGCCTGCCTTGCCCGGGCTGCAGCTTGTGGAGGAACCGCTGCTGATCGCCGAGGATTTCGCGTTCTATCAACGCCATCTGCCGGGCGTGTTTTTCCTGCTGGGCACGGGTATGCCAGAGGACCAAGACAACCCGAGTGATTCGGATGGCTGTCCCGCCTATGCCATAAGCGCTCTGCATACCGATAGCATGCTCTTCGACGAGGAAATCCTTCTCAAAGGCCTCGATGTCTACAAACGATTGCTTTTGCTTGACTAAGGCGCAAAGGACTATTTGTTCTAGAAAACACGAACAAACGTACGATATAATAGAGATGTAAGTCTATAGAAACGTTTGACGTTACTAACGTAAGGCGATACTATGATTGCATCGTATAAAGATGAGGATACCGAACGCTTTGCCATGGGTGTGCGGGTCAGGAGGTTCGTGCCCTTTGAGCGTGTTGCGTTGAGGAAGATTCGCCAACTGCAGGTTTGTGCTTCGCTTGATGATCTTCGCGTTCCACCGGGCAACCGCCTGGAAGCTTTGAAGGGCGATCGTGCCGGTCAACAATATAGCATCCGTGTTAACGAGCGCTATCGGGTCTGTTTTGAGTGGAGACAGGAGATGGCTTGGAATGTCGAAATCGTCGATTATCACAAGTGATGAGACTTCGGCCGATTTGCTGTCGCCGGTGACTCCTGGTGAGCTTCTCAAAGAGGAGTTTCTTGTTCCCATGGGCATTTCTCAATATCGCCTTGCGAAAGAGACTGGGATTCCGGCTCAGCGTATCGGGCAGATTGTCTTGGGAAAACGTCGCGTGACGGCCGACACCGACCTCCGTCTTTGCCGTTATTTTGGCCTGACGGATGGTTATTGGCTGCGCGCTCAGGTGGCGTTTGACCTTGAGGCCGAGAAAAGGCGGATCGAACCGGAACTCGACAAGATCGTTCCTGTTCAGCAGGCTATCGCATTATAGTGCTCAAAGATGATGGGGGTGGCGCGGCGATGAGGCGACGCCGACAGTCTGCCGTATATAGTCCGGGTGGATGCGGGTGCGGTTTGCTGCTGCTTCCGGTCATCGCTGTGGGCATTGGCGTGATGTTTGTGCTTGCTGGGCTGGCTACGGCGGCACTCGTACTGTTTATCACTGCTATCGGCGTGACGATTTGGCTTTATCGCAGTCGTGAGCAGCGCCGCGCCGACGGTAAGACCAATGTAGGATGGATTGCCTTTTTGGTCATCGCCTACCTGCTGAGCATCAGCTATTTGGCCTTCTTTATCCTGTTGCTTGTGAGCACCTTTACCGGGGAATCCGTCACGGTGGGTTGATGCACTGCCAGCAGACGGTTGCGCAAAGTGCGTTTGCTCGGCGTTTGGATAACTACATTGGCCGTTTACCGCAGCCTTAGCTCTCAGCTAATGAATTCAAGTTTAATCCTTCCTACGATGTGCTGTGTGCCGGCACGGTAGCCGGATCGTAGGAAGGATGCATGATGAAAAAGCTTGAAAACGAAGTGCTGCTGAGCCGTCGCGCTGCACTGGGCGCATTCGCCACCGTCGCCTTGGGGACTGCCGGTCTTCTTACCGGTTGTGGTAGCGATAAGGCGACCGTCACCGAGGACGCTGGCGATGGCGACAAGAAGGAAGAGGCGAAGAAGGAAGAGCAGTCTACGACTGACCTGGCGGTTGGTGCGACGGTGACCACGGCTGCCGGTCTTTCCGTCGTTGTCGATTCCGTCCAGCCCGGCCTCACAAATTATGACGGTTCGACCATGACGGGCATTCACGTCACGTACGTCAACAATGGTGATGAGGGCGCAGATTACAACATCTACGACTGGAAGGGCGAGGACGCTAACGGCGCTCAGCAGAATCAGGGTTACTACAGCGAGGGCTCCGATGAGCTGCAGTCTGGTACCCTTGCCGCTGGTGGCTCTGTGGCGGGCAATATCTACTTTGATGGCGATATCAAGAAGGCACTGTATTTTGCCAACATGTTTGATAAGTCTACCACTGCAAGCTGGGTGTTGGCCTAGCATGTCGCTACCGTTGCGCCGTATGGGAGGTGAAGTCGTATGCCCGATAAAAAGCTGACTGACGAGTTGCTCAATGAGCTTCTCGACGCGCCAAACATCGATGACTATATCAAAGAACACGACTTTGCCGCCCCGTCGCTTTCGAACTACCTGAAGCAGCTACTGCAGGAAAAGGGCTTGGAGCGCTCGCGCGTGGTCCGTATGGCCGATCTCAATGAGACCTTTGGCTATCAGATCTTTACCGGTGCGCGGCATCCGAGCCGCAATAAGGTGCTGCAGATTGCCTTTGTGATGGCGCTGACGCTCAAAGAAACCAACCGTGCGCTGACGGCTGCCGGGGTAAGCGTCCTTAACTGCAAGGACCGCCGCGATGCGATTATCATTTTTTGCATCGATCGCGGGTGCAGCCTCCAAAAGGTCAACGAGGAGCTGTATCGCTTTGGCGAGGAGACGGTGAGTTAGCGGCTGATATCTGAGCCGGCGTAGCTGCCGAACAACGATGCAAACGAACGGGGCGCAGATGCCATGGGGTGTCTGCGCCCTGCGCTATGATGGAGCCTATGGATACTCAGAGCCCAACATATTCCGTTGACGAGCTGACCGCAGCGCTTGCCGAGCACCTGGCGTCGCTCGATCGCGACGACAGCTATCGCGTGGAGCGTGTACTTAAGCGCTCGTCCGTTGAAACAACCGAGCTCGTGTACTTTGAAGGAACCGGCGGTGGTTCGCTCGGTCCCTTTGTTCGTAAACGCATCGATGCTTCGGCTCAAATCGGCGGGGCATACGAGCGTCTGTTTGCCGCTCAGCGGGCAGGCAGGCGTTTTGAGCACCTGCCCAGAATCGTCGATTGTCGTCGTGTGGGCGACGAGCTCAACGTGGTTATGGAATACATCGAAGGGGAGACACTCGGGGCGCTGGTGGACCGTCTGGGAGCCACCCCCGATTATGCGCGTGAATTGTATCCTGCCCTATGCGATGCCGTGGGCGAGCTCCATGCCGGTTTTGCAATGGTGGGGGAGACGTCGGCGCCGGTGATCCATCGCGACCTCAAGCCGTCGAATATCATCGTGACAGGTGCCAACTATACGCCTGATGACGGCCTGACATTTTCATCGCTGGTGATTATCGACCTGGGGATCGCGCGCGTATGGCGCGATGGCGCCGATGCTGACACCGTCAAGTTTGGCACGCGACCCTATGCGCCGCCCGAGCAGTATGGGTTTGGGCAGACGAGTGTGCGCAGCGATGTCTACGCACTTGGGGCCCTGTTGTTCTTTTGCTTGACGGGAGTCGACCCTAAACCAGGGCTCGACATGCGCGAGCAATGTGAGGCATGCGGCATTCCCACTCCACTTGCCGATGCCGTCTGCATGTCGATGGCGCTCGACCCGGCCAAGCGTTTTGCGAGCGCGGAAGCGTTGGGACGGGCGACGCGCGCGGCATACGATCTAAGTCGCCCCGTGCGGCCTCCTGCGCCTGTGCTTGTCCGTACTCCGGCCTCGGAGACGGTGTTGACGCCCCAAGGGCTCCAGAACCCCACAGGGCTTCCTAGGCCTGCCGCCTCCACTGCATGCGGTCTGCTCTCTCGCGTTCCGGAGTCTCTGGGGCGCATTTGGAATACGCTCGTCTTCTTCTCGCTGCTTGTGTTCTTTGCCGGAAGTCACTTTGCCGTCTTTCACCCCACGGGAGCAAACCAAAGCTACCCGACGTGGCTTCTCATAATCGAGTATTTTTTCTTTGTCGATGGCCTTATGGTGCTTATGCATTTTGCGCTGCTCGATAAGCGCCGTCTTCGTCGGCGATTCGCACTGCTCGACAGCTATCGCGGCAAGAAGCTCGCGAAACTCTGGCTCAAGGCATTGGGTGTGCTGCTCCTATGCATGATCGTCATAGTCGCGGTTGCCAATGCGACCGGCGTCGTCGATACCTCCGCTACCTAAAAGAAAAAGGGCCCCATTGGGGCCCTTTGCAGTTGCACTTAGATGCGGTTCATCTGAGCGGCGACTTTGTTGTACCAGTCCTGCCACGTGGGCGGGCAGTACTTTTTGGCCGCAGCCGGGGTAAGGGTGGAGCCGTAGTTGGCGCCCAGATAGGCAACGTGAGCGGAGATGCCCTCGCTCCAGCTGCCAAAGCTGCGCCAACCGCCGCCGCGGGCACTCCAGCCCCAGGCGTTGTAAGAATTGGCGCAATAAGCACCCTTGGTGCTCTCGATGCAGGCGATGGCGGGGGACCAACGGGGGTCGACACCGGTATTCCAAGCGGCGACGGCAAAGTTATAGCCCTGGCCTGCCATGGGGGAGCCGGCGAGATAATTGTCGATGCGGCTCGTCCACTCATTAATGAACGAATCGTAATCGGAGCTACCGGTATTGGCGTTGTTCACCGTGGTGTCGATGGTGGTGTTGGTGTTAGTGGCCTGGCTGCTGGAATTGCTGCCGCTTACGCCCTCGCCCGAGAGCTTCTCGGCGGCAGCGGCCTTATCGGCCTCAAGCTTGGCAAGCTCGGCGGCATTTTCCTGCTCGGCTTTTGCCTGTGCCTCGCTGCGGAGCTGCTGGGCCTGCGCCAGCGCGTCCTCGGCGTTTTTCTGCTCTGTCTCAAGCTGTGACTTGGCCTGCTGGAGCTCGGCCTTGTTCTGCTCGAGTTCGGTTTGCATGTTATTGAGCTCTTCGATCTCGTCGACGCTCGAGCTCGTGATCTGGTTGGTGTATTTACAGGTCGTGATGAACTCACCCAGGCTCTGTGCGTTGACCAGGAAGCTCACGATGGGATTGGTGCCCTTCTGATACTTGTACAGATCGCGCATGGCGGAGCTTGCCTTGGCCTGCTGCTCGGGAAGCTTGGCCTCGATTTCCTCGATGCTTGCCTCATTGGAGTCAATCTGCTTTTGCAGGTCATCGAGTTTGGTGCGGGCGTCGTTGTAGGCGCTCGTGGCGGCTTCGATCTTCTGCTGGGCTGCGGAAAGCTGGTCCTGCGTTGCCTGCGAGGCGGCATACGCCGCAACGGGGGAGAGCATCGGCGTGGCCGTCAGCGCAACGGCGAGCACGGCGCTCGTGATGATACGAGCCGGCTTCGACGCAATGAGCGCTGCGGTGCGATGATTCGAATGCTGCATCCAGTCCCTCTGCAATCAATCGTAGGTTATGGTTCGAACGGTATTCTACTACTGCTTTCGACCTCAACTTGAACCTTAAAGGTTCCAAAGGGTCAAGTTGAACTTGAGGCTTTGGCTTTGACCTGCAGTTATGATGAATTGTTGAGAAACCATAGAGTTCAACTTTAACGTTACAGAGCTCTGTTTGAGAGGAGTTTTGGGCTGTAAAAGCCATCTCAACGTGGGGTTTTATAACTACAGCGTGCCCTTCTGGCGAGCCTGCTCAATCTCTTCGAGGGCCTCGGCGGGGGTGAACGAACAGGTGCCGTCACCGAGTTTGATTACCTGGATATCGTCGCCGGCGTAGACCTCTCCGCCCTTTAGTACCACGTCAAAAACGCCCTCGTGGGGAAAGATGCAGTCGCCGGCGAGATAGTAGATGGCACAGCGTGTGTGGCAGACCTTGCCGATTTGGCTGATTTCGACAAGCACCTCGCTGCCAAGCTTGAGCTGTGTGCCCAAGGGGAGCGAGAGCAGGTTGATGCCCCGGGTTGTGAAGTTCTCTCCGAAGTCGCCCTCGTGCACATCGAGCCCGCGCGCCTGCGCCGTCTGGATAGACTCTGCAGCTAAAAAGGAAACCTGGCGGTGCCAATGCCCGGCGTGTGCGTCGGAGGCGAGGCCAAATTGCTCTATAACGGTGTCGTGCCCGTCGGCGACGGGCGACTTGCGCGTGCCCTTGTGTGCCGACGTGTTGATCGAGACGATGCGGGCGGGTCCGTTGTAGGCGTCGTTTGCCGTGCACAGGGGAGCGGTCGCTTTCGCACGTTCCGCCAGCTCGCGCCTCGCGGCATTGAGGATGGGATTATCGGTCGGATGGTCTTGGGGCACGTGTGCACCTTTCGCTCGAAGATGTCAATACGCTGAATCCTACAACAACGGTAGGTTCATTGCCCATTGTCATACAACGGTGGGCGCCGTCTTCGTGCTGGACGATTACGTCGATTGCCATAGATACGGTGGAGCTTTGGGCGCCGGCGGCTTGGCACGCTAGAATAAATCAGTTGCGCAAAGACCGCCCGTTGTGTGGGCAGTTCATGATAGGAAGTTTCCATGGCATTGCAATTTACAGAGCGCGAGTTCATTCCCGTGCTGCTTGGTGGCGACATCAACGCCTATTCGGTGGCGCGCGCCTTCTACGAGGAGTACCAGGTCAAGAGTCTGGTCTTTGGCAAGTATCAGACGGGTCCCGCGTACCGCAGCCAGATTATCGACTACACGCCCAACGTGGATATCGACACCATGCCCGTGATGCTCAAAACCGTCAACGGCATTGCCCAAGCGCATGCCGACAAGACTATTGTCCTTGTGGGCTGCGGCGACAACTATGTCGCTCTCGTGGCTCAAGCCAAGGATGCTCATGAGCTGGCGGATAACATCGTCGCTCCCTACGCGCCCTACAGCATGCTCGAGCAGTGCCAGAAGAAGGAGATCTTCTACGAGCTGTGCGAGAAGCATGGCGTGCCCTATCCGCACACGTTTACCTTTACCAAGGCGATGCTCAATGCCCAGGGTGAGGCGCCTGCCGAAGTGCTCGACCAGATTGATTTTCCTTACCCGATGATTCTGAAGCCTTCTGACGGCATCATGTGGTGGCAGCATGAGTTCGAGGGCCAGAAGAAGGCCTATGAGATTGCCGACCGCGCCGAGCTGGAACAGGTCATTCGCGACTCGTATGCCAGCGGCTACACCGACGACCTGATCTTGCAGGATCGCGTGCCCGGCAACGACGAGTACATGCGCGTGCTCACCAGCTATTCCGACCGCAACGGTAAGGTCCGCATGATGTGCCTGGGCCATGTGCTACTCGAGGAGCATCAGCCCCACGGTGTCGGCAACCATGCCTGTATCATTACCGAGCCCAACGACGAGCTCATGGGCGGCGTGCGTAAGTTGCTCGAGGACCTTCACTTTGTGGGCTATTCCAACTTTGACGTAAAGTACGACGAGCGCGACGGCTCGTTTAAGTTCTTCGATTTCAACACGCGCCAGGGCCGCAGCAACTACTACGTTACCAACAGCGGCTTTAACGTTGCCAAGTATGTGGTGGACGAGTATGTGTTCAACCGTCCGTTTGAGCCGGAGTTTGTGACGGCTCAGGACGAGGCCCTGTGGATGGTCGTCCCCATGGGCGTCGTCGACAAGTACGTCAAGGATCCCGAGCTGCGCGCTAAGGTGCATCGCCTGGACAAGGAAGGCAAGGGCGCCGACCCTTCGTTTATGAAGGGCGACTTTGTCTTTAACCGCTGGCTGCGCATGTGGCACACCAAGCTGCGCCACTTTAAGCTGTTCAAGACGTATTACAAGTAGATGAGCGCGGCGCCCGTCCGGTTTGCATCGGGCGGGCGCGGGTATGATACGCGCAATTGCGCAAGCGTCACCAAGGAGGCGGCGATGGAAAAGCTGGGAGTTATCGGCGGCATGGGCGCCGAGGCCACGTCGTATTACTACGACCAGGTGGTGCGTCATACGGCTGCTGCCTGCGATCAGGAACATATCGACATGGTGGTACTCTCCAAGTCGACCATGCCCGACCGCACGCTGGCCATTAAGACCGGCGAGCATGCCAAACTGCTGGCGACCATGAAAGAGTGCGCCCAGGCACTCGAGTCGCTGGGCTGTGCACACATTGCCATTCCCTGCAACACGTCACACTACTTCTATGACCAGATCCAGTCGTTTACGAAGGTGCCGATTATCCACATGCCGCGTGAGTCGGTGCGCTATGCTCTGGCCGGTGCGGTGATGGGGGAGTGTGAGTTCGACCCCAACCTGAGTATGCCGGCCGAGCCGGTGCATAAGATCGGCATCATGGGCACCGATGGCACCGTGGGCGCGGGCGTCTACGGCCGCGAATGTAAGGCTGCGGGTGTTGAGGTCGTCTATCCCAGCGAGAAACGTCAGAACGATGTGATGTCGCTTATCTACGATGATGTGAAGGCCGGACGTGAGCCCGATATGGATAAGTTCGACCGCGTGATGTGGGAGTTCGCCCGTAGCGGCTGCGACCGCGTCATTCTGGCCTGCACCGAGCTCTCGGTGTTGCAAAAGTACCGAGAGATGCCCGAGATCACCCTCGACGCCATGGATGTCCTGGTGCGCGAATCCATCATCCGTAGCGGCGCTCCCTACCGCCTCTAGCTTCCGACCTGTCAAAAAAGGACAGGTTAATTTTGGTAGGTTTTATCTGGTGAAACAGTAAGGCCTCGGCTCGTTTGGTGCGAGCCGAGGCCTTTTGCGTTGGGCGGTTGCTGTCAGTGGTGAACTAGAACAGGAAGCCGATGGCGATGAGGGCGATGCTGACGATGAGCACGGCGATGTCTAGGCCCTTGATGGGGTAGCGCTTGTACGAGCTGGCGCGCGTACGCAGATAGAAGCCGCGCTGTTCTGCCGCCAAGGCTGTGGCATCGGTCTTGCCCACGCTCGAGATGAGCAGCGGCACGCACAGTGGCAGCATGAGCTTAAGCTTCTTGATGGGGTTCTTGGTGTCGTACTCGACGCCGCGTGCGGTCTGCGCCTCCATGATGGCGTTCATCTCTTGACCAAACACCGGCACGAAGCGCAGCGCCGTGGTAAAAGTGAAAGCATAGCGATACGGCACGTGCAGCACCTCGACGCAGGCGTTGGCAAGGTCGTTGAGCTTGGTCACCGTGAGCATGAGGATGAGTGGTAACGCCACACCCAGCAGGCGCAGACAGGCCTTCGATCCCGTGATGAGGCCCGTGTCGGTGATAAAGCCCCACACCACGTTGCCATCGCGCATAAAGGCCAGCTGGAGCACCAGCATGATAAGCGCGAGCGGAATCAGCAACTTGAGCAGCGAGAACAGGCGGTTGACGACGCCCGCATAGGCACCCAGGGCAAGGGTGAGCGCCAAAAAGCCCAGCAGCGCCACGTAGGTGTCGGACAAGAAGATGCCGACGATGATGGCGGCGGCGAGGCCCAGTTTGACGACGGGGTTCAGGCGATGCAGCAGCGTGTCACCCGGCATGTAGTCGATGACGTTAACCACGGTGGACCATCTCCTTGGTAATTCGAACGACATCGGAGACCTCGCTCACCTGCGCAAAAGCGGTCGAGACGGAAGATGCCAGACGGCGCGAGAGCTCAATAACCTGGGGAGGCTCCACGTAGGCACGCCGCATGAGATCGATGTTCGAGAATAGCTCGTGCGTGCGGCCGCGGTCGAGGATGCGACCGTCGGCCATTACCACAATGCGCTCGGCAAAATCCGAGACGACTTCCATATCGTGGCAGACCATGATAACGGCGCAACCGCGCTCGGCCATGGTGCGCACCGTTTCCATGACGGTCATGCACTCGCGGTAATCAAGGCCGCTCGTGGGCTCGTCGAGCACGACGATCTTGGGCTCAACCACTACGACGGAGGCAAGCGCCACCATTTGTCGCTGACCGCGCGAGAGCGAGAAGGGCGCCTCGTCGGCCGGCAAGCCAAAGCGGTCGATGACGAGCTGGGCGCGACGCAGCGCCTCGGCACGGTCGATGCCGGCAAGCTCCAGGCCAAAGGCGACCTCGTCGAGCACGGTGTCCTTGCAGATCTGGCGGTCGGGGTTTTGGAAGAGGGTTGCGACCTCGCGGGCAATGCGGCTCGTGGGGACGGTTGCAGTATCCAGTCCCGTGACGCGCACGCTGCCCGAGGCGGGCTTGAGCAGACCCGTGAGCAGCTTGGTGAGCGTGGTCTTGCCGGCACCGTTCTGGCCGACGATGCCCACGAGCTCGCCGGGATAGAGCGTCAGGCTAAGGTCGTGTACGGCGGCGCCGCCATTGGGATAGGCAAACTCAACATGGTCGAAGGTGAGTACGGGTTCGGCGTCCTTGGCATGAGGGCGCAACGACGGTGCATGCGGGGAACCGGCGGGCGCCTGAGCTTCGATAGCCGCGTGTGCGGGGTCGACGATGCCCGAAATCATGCGCTCGGCCTCATCGACATCCAAGCAGGGGGTACCGCTTACCAGGCCATCGGCCTCGAGGCTATTGAAGATACGCGTGACGCGAGGGCAGTCGACGCCGATGGCACGGAGCTCGTCGGTATGCGCGAAGACCTCGTGTGGCTCACCCTGCAGCGCAATTTCGCCATGGTTGAGCACGAGCACGCGGTTGCAGTACTCCGAGAGCAGAGCGACCTTTTGCTCAACGACGACGATGGTGATTCCAAGTACGCGGTTTGCCTCACGCAGCGTCTCGAAGACCAATGTGGAGCTGGCGGGGTCGAGTGCCGCGGTGGGCTCGTCGAGAACCAAGACGCGCGGACGCATGGCGAGGATGGCGGTGATGGCTACCTTTTGCTTCTGTCCGCCCGAGAGGGTTGCGATCTCGCGGTCGCGCAGGTCGCTGATGCCGACGGTCTCGAGCGTTTCGCTCACGCGCTGCTCGATCAGGTCGTGGGGAACGCTAAAGTTCTCGAGGCCAAAGAGCATCTCGTCCTCGACGACCGAAGCGACCATCTGCGTGTCGATATCCTGCAGCACACTGCCGACGATTTGCGACACGTCGGTGAGCGAGACTTCGCAGGTGTCGTGGCCGTCGACCATGACGGACCCAAAGAACGTGCCGGTGTAGTGGTGGGGCACGGCACCTGACAGGCAGGCGGCAAGCGTGGACTTGCCGGCGCCCGAGGGCCCGATGATGCCGATGAAATCTCCCTTGTTCACGCTGAGCGAGATGTGGCTGAGCGCCTGCTCGGTCTGCGTGCCATAGGAGAACGAGACATCGTCGACGTTGATGATCGTTTCCATGGATACCTTTCATAGTCATTGGGGACGTTCTTACATGACCAGTCGTTTAAGAACGTCCCCAAAAGCTAGTCGTTTGGGACAGTCTTTGCTGGTGGGGCAGCGATGAGTTAGTTGAGCTTCAGGGCCTTCTGGATGGGCAGATAGAGGGCGCCGACCAGAATGGCGTTAAAGACGGCGGTCATGGCAACGACGGGCAGCATGGCGGCGGCGAGCTCGCCTACCACGCCGAGCATGGCCATCTTGATGACCATGAAGATGACGCCGGAGACAAAGGTGGTCAGGAAGGTTGCGACAATGGCGATGGCGGGCTTGACTTGACCGTTCTTGCCGGCGGCGTTGACGATGCCGGCCATGAGCATGGCGGCGATGCCCTCGGCGGCAAAATCAACGAACGGCGAAGTGGTGGTGATCTGGATCACGGCAGCCGAGATAAGGCCAATGACGAGCGCCTGGCCGATGTTGGGGCGAACGACCAGGATGGTGAGGCAGAAGGCCGAGATGATGAACTCGGGGCTGATCATGCCGCCCGAGATGCCCGAGATGGCCTTGCCGACGGTGAAGTTGAGGATGAAGCCGGCGGCGAGCAGGATGGCAAGCAGGACGAGGGCGCGGACATCGAGTTTGCCACGGTCGGCGGTCTGGACGGTGCGGGGCTGGGTGGCGGTGGTGTTCTGAGACATGGTGAAAATCCTTTCGGAATGGGAGTGCAAGAGAAAAGCGGAGGCGCGTGATGCGAATGCGATCGGGCTCGAGATAGAAAAAGGCCCCCGGTCGAAACCGGAGGCCTTCCAATCACCTAGAGCGCAAAAACAGGCGTGAGGGACTCACTGTCGACCGATCGTATTCGCATCACGCCACCACCAGTTGTTGAGAGACTTCATTGTGTTCTTCATGTTGGTGGCTCCTTTCGTGATGCCGTGGCGCGGTCGCACCTAGTTGCTGTTGCGCTGCACTATAGCACAGCAAAGTGTGTGCGGGGAAATCTTTTTTGAAAAGATTTCAGGCGGGTTTCCCGTCGGTCAAAAAGGCGGGTTAAGCGGGCGAGGCTGCCATTGCTGCCTCGCCCGCTCAGCTAAGACGTTACTCCTTATTGCGACGGTAGAGGAAGTAACCGCCCGCGGAGATGACGGCAACGCCAGCGATGGCGAATGCGGCCACCATGCGGCCATCAAAACGATCGCCAGTGGTGGGCAGGCCGCCCTTGGTGTTCGTCTTGTTGGTGGTTACCGTGGTCGTGGTGTCCGACTTGCCAGGCTTCTCGGGCTTGGTGGTGGGCTGCTCGGGCTTAACGGGCTGCTCGGGGGTACCGGGCTGCTCAGGAGTACCAGGCTGCTCGGGAGTGCCAGGCTGATCCGGGGTTACCGGGTCGGTGGCAAGAGCGTCCTTGGCGTAGGTGATGGACACCTTGAGGCCGTTGGTCTCGGTGTTCAGGTTGCTCGGGGTGAAGGGCTGGTCGAAGTTTTCGGCCTTCTGATAGGCGCGCATCTCCTGGAGCAGTGCCTTGCACTTCTTGTAGGTGTTCTCGGTAGCAGCCTTGCCGGCCTTGTTGGCCAGGGCAGTGCGGCCCTCGGTGGTCGTCTCGGCCAGCATGGCGGCGTCAACTTCCTTGTTCTGCTCGATGAGCTCGTTCTGGAGCGCATCGAGGTAGGCGCGGACGCTGGTGGCGAATTGTGCGCGGTTCGCGAAGCAAAGCGAGTTGATGTCCATCAGGACGTAGTTAATGGAGTTCTCGGGCTCTTCGTTGTTCACGATGTCCGTCTCGCTGCAGTGACCATAATCAACGGTCTGGCCGCTGAAGTAGGGGCTGACTTCGGTCATCAGAGCGGAGTATAGCGGGATAGCGACGGAGAACTCGGCGCAGGAGAGCATCTCCCACTGGATGGTTGCTACCTCGGGGTCATGGCCCTTTCGAATCTGGAAGAGGTTGGCCTCGGCGTTGCGGTCGGAACCGATGCTGCTGACACCGTCAGTATTGGCATTAAGGCCGGGGACTTTTTCACCGCGGTTGCCGAAGGCGCGAATCAGCTCAAACGTGTTCCAGTCGGACTTGCTGGGCTGGAAGAACAGCGGCTGCATCTCGTGAACCATGGCACCGAGAGTGACGTCATTCTTGTCCTTGTCCTTGATGATCTCGTAGTCGGTGCCCTCGGTCAGCGGAGCCATAAAGTAGTCGCGGCCCTGGATATAACGCGCCCAAGAGCCCATGCCCGTATTGTTGATAGATGCACCGTAGGTCTGGGCAACATCGAACTGTCCGTCTTCAAAGTACTTGGCGAAGCCCTTCTCTTCGGGCATAGTCTTGATCCCCTCAGAGTGGAGGCAGTTCTCAGGATCGTCAAGATTGACCTGGAAATTGAGGTTACTAATGTTGGGGTTGACCGAAGCGACGTCGTCGGTCAGCTTCATAGCGATCCACTGGTGGCCGGAAAGCGCGGCGAATAGCCAAGTCTCGGTGTTGTCGGCGATGATGATCTGGTCGTTGGAGTAGACACCCTGCTCGTCGATCAGGGTGCCGATGAGCTCGACGCCCTCGCGGGCCGTTGCGCTCTCGCCCAAGATGACGCCCGCGTAGCTGTACTCGCCGATGCCGGTATTTTTGACCTCGGGATTTGCTTTGTGGGCATGCCTGGTCGTGGGATCCGCCGCCTTGGCATCGTCGTTGTAGGAGGTGCTCAGCGTTGCGGAGCAGGAGACGCCCTTCTCATTGATGCCGGCCTCGGAGTAGGCATCCCAGCGTCCATCCCACTCAGCAGGATGGTCGCGCACGTAGCTGTAACGATACGTAGTCTTGGTCGAGGTGTAGGAGAATTCGGACTCGTTCGAGCTGTAGGTATGACCAGGGCCATGAGAGGGTTCGATGCCATAGTGTTTGAGGTAACGAGTGCCAATGTCCTCGGTGCGGCCATAGTACGTGTTACCGTCGGCCGTAAGGTTCTTGCCCATGTACATCTGCGTGCAGGCGAGCGCAGACGTCGGCATAGACATGATGGTTGCAGCTCCAAAGGCGAGGCCTATGCCTAGCTTCTTGAGCGCGTTGACGGGGTGAGTTTTCCTCATTTTCCCTCCCAGCGTGCGAAAGCCCTCTGTCGCCAGAGGGCTTCAGCCAATAAAGACACCCCATTAGCGTAACGAACTGGAAACAATATTCATCTATGAAAGAAACTTACTCGATAAGCGTAATGAAATATGCGATGAGTGGTTAATTATACTCAGTTTGTAGCTTTACTTTAATAAAGACGCCCTGTGATTACTGTAGCCGAATAAAGTAGCTGGAATGCCCGGAATGAAAATCCCCCCGCTGTTTGACAAATGCATAAACAGCAGGGGAGACGATAATTGGATGAATATCATACCAATGTGGAATTACTTCTTCCGGCGGTGGATCACGTTGATCGCATAGCCGACGAGCATGGCCAAAACGATGATGATAAAGCCGAGCAGGGGATTGTCGTTCATAGGGTCCTCCTATTTTCCGAGCGGGGAGAATTCGTCGACGATGAGGTCGAGGCATTGCGGAAGCGCGCGGGCTCCAAAGACGCCCGAATTGCTGGAGATAATCTCGCCATCGAACTGCATGCCCAGCGACGGGGTGCAGGTGATCTTGGCTTCCTTGGTCTGGATGATCTTGAACTGCGGGCGGCCGAGTACCTTGCCGGCGGGGTCGAGTGCGGCGGTGATCACAGTCGGTAGAAGCTGCACAGTTTTTACGGGTTCGATGACCGCAATGTCGACCATGCCATCGTTCATACGGCAGTCGGGGAACAGGTTGATGTCGTTTTGGATGACCGAGGTGTTGCCGGCCATGCAGCAGATGCCGTCGAGCTCCTCGACAATGCCGTCATGCTCAATCGTAAAGTGCGCCACCGTGGGATTGGGCGTGGCGAGCGCGGAGAGGAAGTAAGCGATCTCGCCGATGTCGTTTTTGGTGGGGGCGGCCTTCATCATGATCTCGGCGTCGAAGCCCGAGCCGGCGATGATGATAAAGCCGTGGCGCTTCTCGTTGCCGTTCTCGTCGAGCCAAAAGAGCTCACCCATGTCGACTTTGACCGTGCGACCGGCACGGCAGGCCTTGGCGAGCGCCGCTGCCTCGGGGGCATTACCGATGTTGTTAAAGAATAGACAGGCTGTGCCGGAGGGGAAGACGAGCGTGGGGACACCGCATCCGCGCATCTGGTCGAGCACGTTGGAGACAGTGCCGTCGCCGCCCGAAACGACCACGCGGTCAAACTCGCGCACGTCTGCCACGGCGTCCTCGGGCTCCATGCCATCGCCGATAAAACGCATCACGACCTCGTCGCCGCCCTGCGCGAGGGCGTGCGTGAATGCGTAGATTTCATCTGAGCTGGGGCCCGATGCCGGGTTGTGGATGATAAGGCAGCGCATACTTACGTTCCCGTTCTGTGACTAACCGAGTATAGTTGTAAGGCAATGCCGATATCCTACCCGTGTTTTTCGGGCCTAACCTTATTCGATGGGTTGATATGTACATTTCCACACATCAGGCTCTACTCGACTTTTGCCAGCGCGCCCGTGAGTTCGACGCGATTGCCGTCGATACCGAGTTTTTGCGCGAGCGCACATTCCATCCGCGTCTGTGCTTGGTTCAGATTGCCACCCCTGCCGAGAGCGTCGCGGTCGATCCCCTGGTAATCGACGACCTATCGCCGCTGGCCGAGCTTATGGCCGACGAGAGCGTGACCAAGGTCTTCCACGCCTGTTCGCAGGATATGGAGGTCATGCTCCATACCGTAGGCGTGCTGCCGCGTCCGATTTTTGACACGCAGGTGGCCGCCGCCTTTTTGGGCGAGCGCCAGCAGATTTCCTACGGCGCGCTTGTTCAGACGTTCTGCGGTGTATCGCTGCCCAAGACCGAGTCGCTGACCGACTGGTCGCGCCGCCCGCTGACCGATAAACAGATCGAGTACGCGATCGATGACGTCAAGTACCTGATCGTCGCCTATACCGAGATGATGAGTCGCCTGCGCGAGCTGGGCCGGGTGGACTGGGTGCTCGACGAGCTGCGCCCGCTGGCTGACGAGTCGCACTATCGCGCCGATCGCCACGAGGCGTTCCGCAAGGTCAAACGCATCAACTCGTGCAGCCGTCACCAGTTGGGCATCGCGCGCGAGCTCGCCGCCTGGCGCGAGGACCGCGCCGAGCGCCGTAACATCCCGCGCAAGTGGGTCATGTCCGACGACACGCTGCTGGCGCTCGTCAAGCGCAATCCTGTGCGCGTTGAGGAGTTCCGCAGCATCCGCGGCACCGATCAGCTGGGGGAGCGCGATGTGGACGGCGCGCTCATGGCCATCAAGCGCGGCGCGAGCTGCCCGCACGATCGCCTGCCGCTCATGGTGCGCGGGCACCGTCAGATTTCGCCGGAGCTGGAGAGCGTGACGGACCTGATGTATGCGCTCATTCGCCTAGTTGCCGAGCGCTCGGGCGTGGCGACCTCGGTCATTGCCTCGCGCGATGACCTGGCCGACTATATTGAGCACCCCGAGCAGAGCCCCCTGCGCGAAGGCTGGCGTTTTGAGCTTGTAGGTTCGCGTCTGGACGATCTGCTTTCCGGCAATATGGGACTCACCGTGAAGGACGGCAAAATCGAATTGCTGTAGGTATATAGTTACGCGGTTTTACCAAACCGCGTAACAGCTCGACGCTGCAAACGGCCGAGAGCGGCAATCTGACGTTCAACCGTCGCTCGCGTACCAAAGTACGCGTCGCTTCTCTTTCACGTCACCTTGCTCGCTCTCGGCCGTTTTCGCTGACATTGCCAAAACATCGATGTTGATTTGCTGGTCAGTCGAATGGGTAAAATGCCTCCGACGTGTAACTCGATTCGGAGGAATTCGCATGCCTTATTACTATGGATACGGCTTTGGCATTGACCCGCTGTACCTGCTGGTTGTTCTTGTCTGCACGGTGCTTGGCCTTGCCGCGCAGAGCTATATCAACTCGACATACAAGACCTGGTCCAAGGTTCGCTCGGACGGCGACACGGGTGCCACGGTCGCTCGCCGCATGCTCAATGCCAACGGTTGTAGCGCCGTGGGCATCAAGGGCGTCGCTGGCGAGCTCACCGACCACTACAACCCGCAGGATAACAACCTGTATCTGTCGGATGCCAACCGTTCGGGCGGGTCGGTCGCAAGCGTTGCCGTCGCCTGTCACGAGGCGGGCCACGCCGCCCAGCGTCAAAGCGGCTACGCCATGATGAAAGTGCGTACCGCCCTCGTGCCGGTTGTCAACTTTACCCAGAACACTTGGACCATCGTGTTACTCTTGGGCCTGTTTATGAACATTGCCGGGCTCACATCCCTCGCGTTGGTCTTCTTCTCGTTTAGTGTACTGTTCCAACTCGTTACGCTGCCTGTCGAGATTGACGCCAGCCGACGCGCCGTGGCGTACATCGAGCAGTCGGGTATGAGTTCCAAGCAGGTTAATGGTGCCAAGAAGGTCCTGACGGCCGCCGCGCTTACCTATGTTGCCGCTGCGCTCACCTCGATTATTCAGCTGCTCTATCTTATGGCTCGCTACAACAGAAACTCCAACCGATAACAAATTGGGTCGCTGGGCGCCGCGGGGATTCGTGTCCCCGCGGCGCTGTACTATGTGTTGGACTTGAATTTGCGCAGGGCCGAAGCCCTTGTGCACGATGACGAAAGGAGGCTGCGTGGCAGGCTGGAATCTAACCGGCAATGCCGTTTCCGCCGAGTTTGACGGTTCGGATGAGCAGGAGCGCAAGGAGCTCAGCGTGAGCCAGGCGGTAGAAATCGCTGCCGGTGCGCTCGATGCCATTCCGCAGCTGAGCGTTTTGGGCGAGGTCACGGGTTTCCGTGGTCCCAACGCCCGAAGCGGCCATTGCTACTTCCAGATTAAAGACGACTCGGCCGCCGTCGACTGCATCATCTGGAAGGGCGCCTATCTCAAGCGTACCTTCGATCTGCGTGACGGCATGCAGGTGAGCTTTAAGGGCAGCTTCAACCTCTATAAGCCCACGGGTCGTATGAGCTTTGTCGCTCGCTCGTTTTCGCTGGCGGGGGAGGGTCTGCTGCGTCAACAAGTGGCGCAACTGGCCGAAAAGCTACGCCGTGAGGGTCTGATGGACGAAGCGCGCAAGCGCCGCATACCGGTGTTCTGCTCCCGCGTGGCGGTCGTCACCTCGCTTTCGGGTGCCGTAATCGACGACGTCAAGCGCACGCTGCGTCGTCGCAACCCGCTCGTCGAGCTCGTCTGCGTGGGCGCAAAGGTCCAGGGCGAGGGTGCGCCGGCAGAGCTTATTGAAGGCTTGCGCCGCGCCGCTGCCATTACGCCGGCGCCCGACTGTATTTTGCTCGTGCGTGGTGGCGGTTCCTTCGAGGACCTCATGACCTTTAACGACGAGGAGCTTGCCCGCGCGGTGGCGGCTTGCCCTGTGCCCGTGGTGACCGGCATTGGCCATGAGCCCGATACCTCGATTTGCGACATGGTGAGCGACCGCCGCGCCTCCACGCCCACGGCGGCGGCCGAATCGGTGGCGCCGGCCATGACGGAGTTGGCCGATGTGCTCGAGGCGCGCCATCAGCGTCTGGGTGCCGCGATGGCATCGATGATTGGGTCGGCCCAGGTCGACCTGGAGATGCTCGATCAGCGTGGCCGTCGTTCCTGGGATACCTATACGGCTCGCTTGGGCGACGCGCTCGATGCGGCCGCATGCCGCCCGTGTCTCAACGATCCGACATTTATGGTCGAGCGTCGTGAGTCAGAGCTTGCCTTGACGGCCGATCGCCTTTCGGGTGCCATAGCGCGCTCGGTCGGGACATTCCGCTCCAACTTTGAACGTCTGCCCGAGCGCTTGATCGCAAGCACCTCGGGACTCGATGGCAAGCGCCATGCGCTCACGCTCGCAAGCTCCCGCCTGGAGCATCAGGGGCGCACGATGCTCAGCAAGCCCGCGTCCGACCTGGGCCGTGCGGCAGCCTCGCTCGATGCCCTGTCGCCGCTCAAAGTGCTTGCCCGCGGCTATTCCATCGCGTACAGCGATGATGGCGTGGCCACGAGCGCCAAGACCTTTAAGCCCGGCGACGCCATTCGTGTACGCATGGCAGACGGCAACGTGGCGGCAACGGTCAATACGGTCGAGTAGGCCGCGTTTCACAGCGATAAACCTTTAGGAAAGGAAACAGATATGGCAGAGAAGACCCCGGTCGAGCAGCTTACGTACAAGCAGGCCTCGCAGGAGCTGGAGCTCATCATTCGCAGCTTGGAGTCGGGCGATATGGAGCTCGAGGAGTCGCTCGAGAGCTATACCCGCGGCGTCGAGCTCCTCAAGAGCCTGCGCACCCGCCTGTCCGATGCCGAGCAGAAGGTCTCGGTGCTTCTTAAGGACGTCGACGGCAACGACGTGCTCGCCGACGGGGAAGCCGCCAACACGGACGACAACCTCTCGTTCTAGCCATCCCGACCAAATATAATTACCTTGGTCTGTGAGAAAGGAACCAACCATGTGCGATTGCATCTTCTGCAAAATTGCCAACCACGAGATCCCCTCGACCGTTGTCTATGAGGACGACCAGGTCATCGCCTTCGACGACCTCAACCCCCAGGCGCCGGTCCACACGCTCGTGATCCCTAAGAAGCACTACAGCGATATCGCCGATAACGTGCCGGCCGAGACCATGGGCGCCATGGCTCACGCCATCCAGGAGGTCGCTAAGGCCAAGGGCTTGGAGGACGGTTTCCGCGTCATCTCCAACAAGGGCGTCAACGCCGGCCAGACCGTCATGCACTTCCACATGCACGTCCTCGGCGGCAAAAACCTGGGCGAGAACCTCATCTGAGGGCGCTTTTTCCTTGCAATGAAACGGAAGCTCAAGCACCGATAACTTATATATCAACGCAATAAACCCGAGCGCGAGGGCGTTTGGGTTTATTATTAAAGCGTATGTAACCTGGCGGCGCCACACCGCCTGTTAGTAGGGAGACACATGAACGTTCTGGTCGTCAACGCGGGATCTTCGACCCTTAAGTATCAGGTCATCGACACCAAGTCCCATAAGGTGTCCGCAAAGGGCTCCTGCGAGCGCGTCTGCTTTACCGGTGGTACCTTCACCCATGCTGCCAATGGCTCCAAGAAGGTGACCGAGAACATCGAGTTCCCCGACCACAAGGTCGCCATCGAGGTCGTCCTGAAGGACCTTGAGGCCAACGGCGTCAAGATCGAGGGCATCGGCCACCGTATCGTTCAGGGCGGTTGGTACTTTGGTGATTCCTCCCTCGTCGACGAGGACGTCCTCGCCAAGATTCGCGAGGTCGCCCCGCTGGCGCCGCTGCACAACAACCCCGAGGCCAACGTTATCGAGTACTGCCTGGAGCAGTATCCCGATCTGCCCAACGTCACGGTCTACGACACCGCTTTCCACTTCAACATGCCCGAGGTCGCCAAGACCTACGCCCTTCCCAAGGATGTTTGCGACAAGCTGCACATCCGTAAGTACGGCGCCCACGGCACCAGCTATCGCTACATCTCCAAGAAGGTCGCCGAGATGACCAACGGCGACTCCCGCAAGGTCGTCGTGTGCCACATTGGCTCCGGCGCTTCCCTGTGCGCCATCGAGGACGGCAAGTGCATGGACACCACCATGGGCTTGACGCCGCTCGACGGCGTCATGATGGGCACCCGCTGCGGCTCCATCGACCCGGCTACCGTGTGCTACCTGCAGCGCGAGGGTGGCTACACCTTCGACGAGGTCGACGAGATGATGAACAAGAAGTCTGGCCTTTTGGCTGTGACCGGTGGCAAGACCAACGACTGCCGCAACGTTGAGGAGCTCGCCGCTGCTGGTGACCCCGAGGCTCAGCTCGCCTTCGATATGTTCGTCTACAAGATTGCCGCTAAGGCCGCCGAGATGGCCACCTCCATGTGCGGCATGGACACCCTGGTCTTTACCGCCGGCATCGGCGAGCACGCTCCGGCCGTTCGCGCTGGCGTGGCCGATCGTCTGGCCTTTATGGGCGTCAAGATGGATCACGCCCGTAATGCCCTGCGTGGCGACGGCGCTTGGTGCCTGTCCGCCAAGGATTCCAAGGTCAAGATTTTCGTCATCCCTACGGACGAGGAGTTCATGATCGCTTCCGACGTCGAGCGCATCGTCAACGGCAAGTAATTGCAAGAGGGGAGGGGCTGGACGACCGAGCGCCGTTCGGCCCCTCTTTTGCGCTCGTTGGGCGATATGACTGATAGCTATTTATCAAGTTGTGATAACTTCTTATTAAAATGCGGCCGCCTTAAGGGGTCTGCGTCGACCGTATTGCACTGCAAAGGAGTCTCATGAACGTACTTGTTGTCAACGCCGGCAGCTCAAGCCTTAAATATCAGCTTTTGGATACCGATACCCGCGAGGTTTTCGCCAAGGGCAACTGCGAACGTATCGGTTCGGACATGGGCATCTTTGGCCACTCCGAGAACGGTGGCGCCAAGCAGACCGAGGAGGTCCCCTTCCCGGATCATCGTTCGGCTATCGCGCGTGTGCTCGAGGAGCTCGAGAAGACCGACTTTACGATCGATGGCATCGGCCACCGTATCGTTCAGGGTGGCTGGCACTTCGATGATTCCGCGGTCGTCGACGATGAGGTTATGGCTAAGATCCTTGAGGTGGCCCCGCTCGCTCCGCTACACAATTACGGCGAGGCCGCGGCAATCGAATATTGCCGCGAGAAGTATCCGGAGCTGCCCAACGTGGCCGTCTTCGACACCTCGTTCCACATGACCATGCCCGAGGTCGCCTACACCTACGCGCTGCCCAAGGACGTGTGCGACAAGTACCACGTGCGCAAGTACGGCGCACACGGTACGAGCCACCGCTACGAGTGGATGATGGCCAAGGAGATCCTGGGCTCGCGCTGCCACCGCCTGCTTTCGTGCCATCTGGGCAACGGTGCTTCGCTCGCCGCCATTGAGGACGGCGTGTGCCGCGACACCACGATGGGCCTCACGCCGCTTGACGGCCTGATGATGGGTACCCGTTGCGGTTCCATCGACCCGGCCACCGTGTGCTATCTTCAGCGCGAGGGCGGCTACAGTTACCAGGAAGTCGACGACATGATGAACAAGCAGTCCGGTCTGCTTGCCATCTCGGGCATCTCCAACGATGCCCGTGACATCCGTACACGCGCCTCCGAGGGCGACGAGCGCTGCCTGCTCGCCTTCGATATGTTTGCCTACAAGGCCATGCAGCAGGCCGGCTCAATGATCGCTTCCATGGCGGGCGTGGACACTATCACCTTTACCGCCGGCATCGGCGAGAACGACTGGTCGATCCGCAAGGCCTTCTGCGATTGCTTTGAGTGGCTGGGCGTACGCATCGACAATAACAAGAACCGCGAGGCTGTGGGCAACGGCCCGCAGGTCATCAGTGCCGCCGGTTCCGCCGTCACGGTCATGGTCATCCCCACCGACGAGGAATACATGATCGCCCACGACGTCGAGCGCCTGACCAAGAACAACTAACGCGCGCATTTGCAAGTAAACGAAAGGCCTCCAGAGCAACAGCTTCGGAGGCCTTTTTACTAGTAGGCGGAAATTCCAGTCCCAAAGTGATCACCGCCAGCAACGCCTGCACTCCCAACAACGGCACCCATCCATTCAGATTTTCAGCCCCAGCTCGTAGCCAAGCCGCCGTCCACTCCAGATGCCCCGATTGCCACGTAGCGGCAGGGACCCTACAGGGTAAAACTCTGAAAACTTTCCGCAGGACGGAGGAAGCCCCCGCCGCACGTAGTGCGCAGCGGGGGCTTCCGACATGTCCGAGGACGTTTTCAGAGCTTTACCCTGTAGGGTCCCGAGGGGATATGTGCGCTACTCAGCCATCTGAGCCTGGACGGCGGTGATGGCCACGACACCCACGATGTCGTCGACAGAGCAGCCGCGCGACAGGTCGTTGACCGGCTTGGCGATGCCCTGTAGGATGGGGCCGTAGGCGTCAGCACCGGCGAAGCGCTGGACCAGCTTGTAGCCGATGTTGCCGGCCTCGAGGTCGGGGAACACGAGCACGTTGGCCTTGCCGGCAACGGAGGAGCCGGGAGCCTTGAGCTGGGCGACGGTGGGGACAATAGCGGCGTCGAGCTGCAGGTCGCCGTCGATGGCGAGCTCGGGAGCCTTCTCCTTGCAGAACTTCACGGCCTCTTGGACCTTCTTGGCGACCTCGCCACCGGCGGAGCCCATGGTGGAGTAGGAGAGCATGGCCACGTGCGGCTCAACGTTGCCCATGAAGGTGGACCAGGAGTGAGCGGAGGCGATGGCGATCTCGGAGAGTTCGTCAGAGGACGGGTTGATGTTGAGGCCGCAGTCGGCGAAGATCAGCGTGCCGTCGGTGCCGAACTGCGGGGTGTCGGTGCACATCACGAAGAAGGCCGAGACCAGCTTGGTGCCCGGGGCGGTCTTGAGGATCTGCAGCGCGGGGCGCAGGGTGTCGGCGGTGGAGTGGCAGGCGCCGGAGACCAGGCCGTCGGCGTCGCCCATCTTGACCATCATGGTGCCAAAGTAGGTGGCGTCCATCACCTGGGCGCGAGCCTGCTCGATGGTAACGCCCTTCTTGGCGCGGAGCTCGGCAAACTTTTGCGCATACTCCTCGTGCTTCTCGGCATTGCGCGGGTCGATGACGGTGGCGCCGGGAACGTTGATCTCGTCGGGGTTGCCCAGGATGACGATCTTTGCCAGGCCCTCCTCGATGATTTTGGTGGCCGCGACGATAGTGCGCGGATCCTCGCCCTCGGGCAGGACGATCGTCTTAAGGTCGGCCTTGGCGGCAGACTTCATACGGTTTAGGAAATCGCTCATGTTACTCCTTACAAGCGTTTCGCTAAGCTCCAGGCGCCCGGCTGTTCACGAATAAACCCGCTGCTAGCGGGTCTACCTTTCAATTATGTTCGCCGCGGTGCTTGAGCTTTCCTTGTGTGGCAAGCTCATTATAGGACGCATTAGCGCTATAATCGCTCTGATAAATATGTCTCGAAGAATGTTCGAGAAAAGCCCAGCTAACGAGCCCGTGGCTTTTGACAAGGAGTATCGATGCAGATTACCTCAGGCCTGCCTGAAGGCTTTAACGCCGGCGCGTACGACATGATTGTCGTCGGTGCTGGATATGCCGGTGCCGTTTGCGCCCGCCGTCTTGCCGAGACCATCGGCTATCGTGTTGCCGTTTTGGAGCGCCGTAGCCACATTGCGGGCAATGCCTATGACTGCACTGACGAGGCCGGAATCCTGATTCACGAGTACGGTCCGCATATCTATCACACCTTTAACGAGCGCGTGCACAATTTCCTGTCGCGCTTTACCAAGTGGACGGATTATCAGCACAAGGTGCTCGCCAACATCAACGGTACCCTTATGCCCGTGCCCTTCAACCATGCGAGTCTCAAGCTCGCCTTTGGTGACGAGCGCGGCGAGGAGCTGTATCAGAAGCTCGTGGAGACCTTTGGCAAGGATGTCAAGGTGCCCATTATGGAGCTGCGTAAGAAGAACGACCCGGATCTTGCCGAGGTCGCCGATTACGTCTACGAGAACGTCTTTTTGCATTACACCATGAAGCAGTGGGGCCAGACGCCCGATCAGATCGATCCCTCGATCACCGGCCGCGTTCCCGTCTTTGTGGGCGATGATGACCGCTACTTCCCGCAAGCTCCCTTCCAGGGCATGCCGCAGGAGGGCTATACCGCACTGTTCGAGCACATGCTCGACCACGATCTGATTGATGTGTTCTGCGACGTGGATGCCCGCGACCTCTTCGTGATTGACGAGACCACCGTCAAGATCGACGGCAAGGTCTATGGCGGCGAGATCGTCTACACCGGTCCGCTCGACGAGCTGTTCAACCTCGACTTGGGTGCGTTGCCGTACCGCACGCTCGATATGAAGTTCGAGACGCTCGATATGGACCAGTTCCAGCCCGTGGGCACCGTCAACTACACCACGAGCGAGGACTACACGCGTATCACCGAGTTCAAGAACATGACCGGTCAGGTTCTGCCCGGCAAGACCACCATCATGAAGGAGTATTCCAAGGCCTATACGCCCGGCTCGGGCGAGACGCCGTACTACGCCATTCTTGAGCCCGAGAACCGTGAGCTCTATGAGCGCTATCTTGAGCGCGTCCAGAACCTGACGAACTTCCACCCGGTGGGTCGTCTGGCCGAGTATCGTTACTACGATATGGACGCCGTGACCAATTCTGCCCTCGATCTTTCGGATGAGATTATCGCCTGCCATGCATAAAGTCATAACATTCGGTATTCCCTCGTATAACGCCGCCAAGGACATGGACCATTGCATCACCTCTATCTTGGAGGGGAGCAATTACGCCACCGATATCGAGATTATCGTGGTGGACGACGGCTCCAAGGACGAGACGGCCGCCAAGGCCGACGAGTGGGAGGCCCGTTACCCTGGAATCATCCGCGCGGTGCACCAGGAGAACGGCGGTCACGGTATTGCCGTCCTTTCGGGTCTGCGCGAGGCGCAGGGCACCTACTACAAGGTTGTTGATTCGGACGACTGGCTTGACGGTGCTGCCCTTTCGACCATGCTGTCGATTCTGCGTGGCTTTGAGGAGCGCGACCAGCGCGTTGACCTGTTTATCTCGAACTACGTGTACGAGAAGGTTTACGAGGGCACGCATACCGCTATTGGCTACAAATTTGCCCTGCCGCGCAAAAAGATCTTTTCCTGGGATCAGATCGGTCATTTTCGCCTGGACCAGAACCTGCTCATGCACAGCCTGTGCTATCGCACGGATGTGCTGCGCGAGTCCAACCTTCCCATGCCGCCGCACACGTTCTATGTGGACAACATCTACGCCTACGTGCCGCTGCCGCGTTGCAAGACCATGTACTACGCCGACATCGACCTCTACCGCTACTTTATCGGTCGCGAAGGTCAGAGCGTCAACGAGGCAACGATGGTCAAGCGTCTGGACCAGCAGTTCCGTGTTACGCGTATCATGATGGAGTCGTACCACTTGTACAGCGATGTTGGGTCGTCGCGCCTGCGTTCGTACATGATGGGCTACTTCACCATGATGATGGCGATCTGCTCGGTGCTTACCAAGCTTTCCGAGAAAGATTGCGCCGACGAGCGCCTAAAGACGCTGTGGAATGATTTGAAGGCCTATGACGAGCGCATGTATCGTCGTGCCCGCTACGGCGTGGTCGGGTTCTTCACCAATCTGCGCGGTCGTGCCGGTGACAAAACCACACTCGGCCTATACCGTCTTGCCTCAAAGATCTTCAAATTCAACTAGCTGCTGAGTAATCGCTGCTGATAGGTTGACTGGGCCCCTTGGCCTTTAGTTTGCTACTGCGAACAGTCCTGCTCGCGCGGAACTTGTATCAAACTAAAGGCCAAGGGGCCTCTGCTATAAGAATCGATTGTCAGGTTATTTGAATTTGAAGATCTTCGAAGCGCGGTACACAGGGGCCTGGGCTGAAAAGAATTAGGTTGGAAGTCGGTCGGAGGCGGGCGGGCATTACGTTTGTCGCGAGTTCCGCATGCAAAGAAGGCCACTTAATGTGGCCTTCGTCTTGCATAGGACTGTAGAGCAGCAAACGTAACGCCCGCCCGTCTCCGACCGACGGTCGAGTGGACTACTTCGCGGCGCCGGGGATGCTGTGGGAGGTTTTGGCGGTTTTGGCTCCGTTTACGATGGCAGTTTCCAGGGCCCTTACTGCGAGCATGCCCAGCAGGTCTAGGGGAACGGCGGCGCTTGCCTGGACGCCCAGTTTGCCGCTGGCGAGGGTGTAGATGGTGTCGCCGTCGTTGGTGGTGTGCGTGGGACGGATGGCGTGTGCGTAGGCGTCTGCGGCCATCTGGGAGACCTTGGTGGCTTGTGCCTTAGTGAGTTCCACGTTGGTGATGATGCAGCTGATGGTGGTGTTGGTGCGGTCGAGCGGCATCTGCATGGATCCGGCGGCGGCAAAGGCTGCGAGTTCCATGTCGACGATCTGGTCGCTATCGGCTGCGGCGCGCATGCCGGCGACCCACTCGCCGGTGAAGGGGTCGACAACGTTGCCGCAGGCGTTGACCGAGACCACGGCGCCCACCTTGACGGGACCGAGTGCCACGGCGGCAGCTCCAAGACCGGACTTCATGCAGGTAGCGGGGCCCATGAGTTTACCCACGGTAGCGCCCGTGCCGGCGCCTACGTTGCCCTGCTCGAGCTTGGTGGGGGTGTTGTCGAGTGCTTCGCGCACGGCGGCGATGCCGGCCTCAATGTCGGGGCGCACGGTGGGGTCGCCAAAGGCAAGGTCGAAGATACAGCTGGAGCACACGATAGGCACCTGCGTGGGGCCGACGGGAAGGCCGATGCCGCGGCTCTCAAGCTCGCGAGCGACGCCGCTTGCAGCTTCGAGGCCAAAGGCCGATCCGCCCGAAAGGCAGACGGCGTGGACCTTGTCGACGGTGTTCTCGGGTCGTAGCAGGTCGGTCTCGCGCGAAGCGGGAGCGCCACCGCGTACGTCAACGCCGCCGGTGGCGCCCTCGGGTGCCACGATTACGGTGCAACCGGTGCCGGCCTCCTCGTCCGTATAGTTGCCATAGCAAAAGCCATCGACATCGCAGACGTCAATGGCCTCGAGCAGTGTATCCATGTTTAACTCCTATCGGTTTTCCGCCGCGCCTTGTGCCCGGTCGGGATCCGTACGGTACGCCAAAATTGTAGACGCTGGGGAATACCCAGCGCCAGATGCAATTACGAGAGTTTTTGAATCGCGCGCGCGACGCGGGCGATGGGTAGGCCCACTACGTTATAGAAGTCGCCCGAAATATCGTGCACGAGCATGCGGCCGCCTGTGCCCTGGATGCCGTAGGCGCCTGCCTTATCCATGGGCTCACCCGAGGCAACGTAGTGCTCGATCTGCTCGTCGGTGAGCTCGTAGAATGTCACGTCGGTCACATCGACAAACGACAGGCTCTCGGCGGCATGCGGGGCGGCCGTATCGCCTGCCTTAACGATGCAGACGCCGGTTGCGACCTGGTGCGTGCGGCCCGAAAGCTCACGGAGCATGGTGCGCGCCTCGCCCTCGGTTGCCGGCTTGCCCAAAATCTTGCCGTCGAAGGTGACGATGGTGTCGGCCGCGACCGTCAGTTCTTTGGGCTCGGCATACTCGGCAGCAACGGCAGCCGCCTTGGCGCGTGCCAAGCGCTCGACAAGCGTGAGCGGAGCCTCGCCATCAAAGGGCGTTTCGTCGATATCTGCGGGAATCACGCGAATGTTGTAGCCTGCCTCGCGCATCAGCTCTATGCGGCGCGGCGATTGCGAAGCCAAAATCATAGTTGGATGCCCTCGGCGACCTTCTCGACGGCCTTGTCGCCGGCGAGCGTGCGCAGCAGCTCCAATGCAAAGGGGAGTGACTGTGCCATGCCGCTGGCAGTGATGATGTTGCCGTCTTGCGTAACCTTCTCGCCGGTATAGGCGCCCTCGGGGAAGCTTTTCTCAAAGCCAGGGAAGCACGTGGCATGGCGTCCCTCGAGCAGGTCGAGCTCGCCCAGGATAAACGGGGCGGCGCAGATGGCGGCGACGTGCTTGGTCGCGGCGAACTCGCAGACCACGTCGCAGACGCGCTGATCTGCGCGCAGGTTGGTGGCACCGGGCAGGCCGCCGGGCAGCACGACGCAGTCGTACTCGTCAAAGTTGATCTCATCAAAGAGCGCATCGCAGGTCACGGGGATCTGCAGCGAGCTTACGACCTCACGCGTGGGCATGATCGAGACGAGTGTGGCACGCACGCCGCCGCGACGCATGACATCGACCATGGTCAAGCATTCAATAGTTTCAAAGCCATCGGCGGCGAGAACGGCAACGCTGGGCATGAGGGTTCCTTTCATAGGCGGCATACAATTAGCCGTCTTATACCCCGAAGACCTCCGCTTGCCACGCTCGATTTCCCAATGATTTTTCTGAGCAATGATTAAGTGGCTAGTTGCGCTTGAGGTGGACGACCGTTTCGCAGTGGAAGGTTTGCGGGAACAGGTCGACCGGTGTGATCTTGACGGGAGAGAAGGTGCCCTCCTCGACAAAGCGTTTGAGGTCGCGTGCCAGGGTGGCAGGGTCGCAGCTCACGTAGGCGACATCACGGGCGCTCGTGCTGGCGATAAGGTCGATCGCCTCGGGCGCGAGGCCCGCGCGTGGCGGATCGACTACTAGGACATCGGCGTCCTGATCGGGGAACTCGCGCACCGCGTCGCCGCCGATGACGTCGACGTTATCGAGCTTGTTGATCTCCAGGTTGCGACGCAGGTCGCGCACGGCCGGGCCGTAGGCTTCGACGGCGGCGACAAAATCGCAGCGGCGAGCGAGCGGCAGGGTAAAGGTGCCGGCACCGCAGTACAGGTCCACGGCTAGCTCGTCTTCCTGCGGGTCGAGGGCGTCCATAACGAGCTCAATCAGAATCTCGGCGCCCTTGGTATTGACCTGGAAAAACGACGGGGCAGATAAGCGCATCTGGCCTTCGGCGATACTCTCGGTCCACGAGCCCTCGCCGGCGAGCATCTCGACTTTGGAGACACGGCGGGCTTTCTTTTCGCCCTTGCTCATCACACGCACCACGCTCGTGGGATGAGCGGCGTCCGCCAGCACGCGGGAGACCTGCGAGCGCGGGAAGGAACCCGTGGGCGTCCAGAGTGCGACCTCGAGCGCCTTGGTGCGACGCGAGGCACGAATGCCCACGCGTTCAAGGCCCAGATCGTGGCTGCCGCTCAGATAGTTGAGCGCGCCGATGACCGATTTGAGTGCCTTAGGGAAGCGTTTGTCGAACAACGGACACGAATCGACGGTCACGATTTTGCTGGGATCGACGCCGTGCATGCCAAGGCGCACGCGACCGTTGACGACGGTCGGTTCGAGCTCGATTTTATTGCGGTAGCCCCAGTCGTCCTTGGTGTGGCGGATGGGCTGCACCAGCTCATCGACCTGCTCAGGAGCGAACTTGCCGATGCGCTCGAGCGTGGAGCGCAGGTTTTGCTCCTTGGCGGCGAGCTGTGCCGTGCGTGAGAGATTGCCCCACGAGCAGCCGCCGCAGATGCCTACGAAGGGGCAGGGAGGCTGAATGCGATCGGGACTTGGCTCCAGAATCTCGGTGGTGCGGGCGCGCATGAACGACTTGCCGTCCTGTACGACCTCGGCCTCGACGGTGTCGCCTGCCACGGCGCCCTGCACAAAGACGGCCTTGCCGTTGTCGGCGTGCGCCAGACCGTCGGCACCGTAGGTCATCGATTCTATAGTGAGCTTCATATCCCTGCCTGTCATTCGCGTTGTTGTTCGCACCATGGTAGCAGGGAAAAGCGCCCCGCATCCGAGGCTTTCCTCAAATGCGGGGCGCTTCTACAAACTGCTTCTACAAACGACTATTTCGTCTTGCCGGTAATGAGCGTCTTAAGACCCAGACCGATCAGGCCCAGGCCCATGCGCACGCGGCCGGGGCGATGGCGCTCGATGGCCTTGGTCTTGCCGGCGGGCTTATCGCGACGGGCGCTTGTCTCGGGTGCGGGCTTGGTGACCTGCGGCTCGGGCTGAGGTGCAGGCTCGGGCTCAATGACGGTCGCCTGGACCTTCTGAACCTCGGGTGCGGCCGGCTGCGGTTTGGGCTCAGGCTGGGGCGCGGGCGCGGGCTTTGCCTCGGCGGCCTCGGCGTTGCGATAGGCACGCTCCAGCAGGGCTTCCTGCGAGTTGAAGGGCTTCTCACCCTCTGCGCGCTCCACGGGGACCCAGGTGCCGTCGCTCGTGAGGCTGCGGGCCTTCACGTTGTCGCGCAGCTGCATGCCCATGTACTCGTGCACCAGGGCGCGGCAGGTGGGGTCGAGCACGGGGTAGGCGATCTCCACGCGGTGCTCGGTGTTGCGCGTCATCATGTCGGCCGAGCTCAGATAGATCATGTCCGAGTCCACGCCAAAGGCATAGACGCGCGCATGCTCCAAAAAACGCCCGACGATGGAGCGCACGTGCACGTTCTCGGTCTTGCCCGGAACACCGGGCTTGAGGCACGAGATACCGCGGATGATCATGTCCACGCGGACTCCTGCGCACGATGCCTCAGCGATCTTGTCGATGACCTCGCGGTCGGTGAGCGAGTTGAGCTTAAAGAACACACGGGCGGGCTCGCCAACGAGGGCGCGCTGAATCTCGCGGTCCAGGCCGCGCATGATGAGCGGCTTGAGGCCCACGGGCGCCACGCCCAGGAAGCGGTAGTCACCGCGCAGGTTGCCCAGCGACAGGTTGCGGAAGAACAGGTTGGCGTCCTCGCCGATGCCGGGATGGGCGGTCATGAGCATAAAGTCGCTGTAGAGCTTGGCCGTCTTCTCGTTAAAGTTGCCGGTGCCCAACAGCGTCAGGCGTGTAAGTGCCATGCCCTCGCGATAGGTGAGCTGACAGATCTTGGAGTGGCACTTAAAGCCCTCGGAGCCGTAGATAACGGTGCAGCCCGCTTCTTCCAGACGCTCGGCCCACTCGATGTTGTTCTGCTCGTCAAAGCGGGCGCGGAGCTCCATGAGTACCGTGACCTCTTTGCCGTTCTCGGCGGCATCGATGAGCGACTCGCACAGGCGGCTCTGCTTGGCCACGCGGTAGAGCGTGATTCGCAATGAGATGCACTCGGGGTCGTAGGCGGCCTCGTGCACCAGATCCAGGAAGGGGTTCATGGCCTCGTAAGGGTAAAAGAGCAGCTTGTCGTGCTGAAGTACCTGCTCGCGGATGGAGCGGGTCATATCGATGGTGGGGTTGGGCTGCGGCTTAAACGGCGTAAAGAGGAGCTCGTTGCGCAGGTGCTCGGGAATCTTGCCCTCGATGCCAAAGACATAGCCCAGGTTGAGCGGGATATCGCAGGTAAAGACCGAGCGACGCGAGAGCTCGAGCGCCTTGCGGATAGTCTTGAGCGTTGGCTTTTCGAGCGAGCCCGATACGGCGAGCACCACCGGCTGCAGGCGCAAGCGTTTCTTGAGGATGCGCTTCATGTGCTGGCGGTAATCCTCTTCCTCCTCGACGCCCTCGCCGTCCGGGTCGATATCGGCATTGCGGGTGACGCGGATCAGCGCGCGATCCAGCGGCTTATAGGAGCCAAAGCAGCTGTCCAGGCAGGCGAGGATGACGTCCTCGAGCAGAATGTAGGAGTAGGTGCCGGTGGGCGAGGGGATCTCGACCACGCGGTTCATCGAGGCGGGAATCTCGATCAGGCCCAGCAGGCTCTCCTCGTCGGTGACGCCGTCCAGGCCGCACGCCAGGTAGAGCGCGCCGTTGCGCAGGTTGGGGAAGGGGTGGCGCGGGTCGATGACCAACGGCGAGATGACCGGCGATACGTAGGCCTGGAAATAGCGGGTTACAAAGGTATGTTCCTCGGGCGTAAGCGAATCGATGCGGGCGCGGTGAACGCCCAGAGTGTCGAGCTTGCCCTCGATGCTCTTAAAGATCGACTCCCAGCGGGTAAGGAGCCCGGGCAGCTCTGCCATGACGGCATCGACCTGTTCGGAGGCGGTCATATTGCTCTTGTTATCGACAGGCTGTTTTTTGAGTTCTGCCAGGTCGGACAGGCCGCCCACGCGTACCATAAGGAATTCGTCGAGGTTGGACTCGAAGATCGAGACGAATTTAAGGCGCTCGAACAGCGGCACGGACTCATCGAAGGCCTCGTCGAGCACGCGGTTGTCAAAGCGCAGCCAGCTGAGCTCTCGGTTCTGCGTGTACGAGAAGTCGCGCGGCGGCTTGCGCAGCTTAGCGGCGGCTTGCTTTTTTTCGATTTTGCTCGGCATATGCATCTGTCCGTTCAGTCCCCGCAGGGGACGGTAGCCTAACCCTATTCGCTATTGTCTCAATTTAGTCGACTTGTGGCACGGACGTATTGTGCGAACGGTATCTTAACCTACTTCTTACGCCGTCAAGGCATGCAACTAACTGCCCGACTTGTTTTGAAAACAATCTATATCCATACTCAATTGGTGAGGATGTATGAATAAGAATGATTGCGAGCTGAATATAATCGAATCCAAATTGAATCATGGACAGACGACATATATATGCAGAAAACAGTTTTAGCTATGCAATTCATAAACATGAAATTATTTGTGCAATCTTGCTCAATTCCTTAGAAAAAATAACGTTTACCTTTGAAAACCTGCTTTAGAGAACTGAAGTGCATCATGGGGGAATCATATGCGATATACCGTTCATCGCACTTTGCTGACCGTTCGGGGGCGAGGTGGAATTGCGGGTGGTTTTTGGATATAACTAGAGCTGTCAGCAAGCAGCGTCCCATACGGAGGGGCGCTGATACATTCGGCCTGTAAGGCCCGAAAGAAAGGTAGGAGGCCATGACGAAAGGTCTGCACGTGCCTTCCGAGATCGGCAAGCTCAGGAAGGTCTGCCTGCACCGTCCCGGCGACGAGCTCCTCAACCTGCCGCCCGACGAGCTCGAGCGACTCCTGTTC
>DBEYUK010000012.1:0-2554 GCA_048181625.1 Collinsella sp.
TACAACTACGAGAAGATCCTGACCATGTACAACGACACGCTCCAGGGCAAGGCGCAGTACCTGGGCATGATCATGGGCGGCACACCAACCTCCATCGAAGACCGCCGCCGCGGCGTGTTCTCCTACGAGGCCCTGCGCAGCCGACTCGCTCAAGGCCGCTTTGCACGCGAGGACCTTAAGGACATGCTCGCGCCCATCATCCGCCTGCAGCCACTCACCTACGAGGAGCTGCTGGTGCTGATCGAAAAACTCATGCAAATTCACGCCGGCTACTTTGGCTGGACGCCCACGCTGACCGAGAACGACTTGGTGGACTTCCTCAAGATCGAGTTCGGTCGTGTGGGAGCCGACACACATCTGACGCCGCGTGAAGTCATTCGCGACTTTATCGAGCTGCTCGACATCCTATGCCAGAACCCCGACGCCAACGTAGCCGAGCTGCTGCAAAGCGTCGGCGGCGACGCGTTGGCGCCGGCAGCCGCAACAGGCGACGCCGGCACCGCAGGCGGCGACCGCAACTTCGCCGAATTCACCATCTAACCTGCCAAAAAGGGACAGGTTTATTTTGGCAGGTTTTATCTGGGCAAACGCTGAGGCAGTAATGCAGCAAACCATTGCCAGCCGCGTTGAGAAGTTCGTATTTGAGGGGAGGTCCCGTGAACGCCTTTGACCGATATGCTCCGTTTATCCAAGACTTCATCTACTCCCACGATTGGGAGAGTCTACGCTCTATCCAGGTTGCAGCAGCTGATGCCATCTTTAACACACAAGATAATGTGCTCTTGACGGCATCCACGGCTTCCGGCAAAACCGAGGCAGCCTTCTTTCCCATCCTGACCGAGTTTTGGGAGAACCCGCCCGCGAGCGTGGGCGCCCTCTACATCGGCCCCCTCAAAGCGCTCATCAATGATCAGTTCGTCCGCCTCAACGACCTCTGCGAAGAGGCCGATATCCCTGTCTGGCACTGGCATGGCGATGTCTCGCAGTCGCACAAGGCTAAGCTCATCAAAAAACCGAGCGGCATCTTGCAGATTACGCCCGAGTCACTCGAGGCGCTCTTAATCCATAAGCACATGGCGATTCCGCGCATGTTTTGCGACCTGCGCTACGTGGTCATCGATGAGGTCCACTCGCTCATGCGCGGCGACCGCGGCGGTCAGACGCTCTGCCTTATTGAGCGCCTCTCGCGCATGGCGGGCGTGCAGCCCCGCCGCATCGGCCTTTCTGCCACCATCGGCGACCCCGAGCGCACGGGCGCTTTTCTCTCACAGGGAACGGGGCGCGACTGCGTTATCCCCCGCTTTGAAGAGCCGCGCCACGTGTGGCGCATCTCCATGGAGCACTTCTACAACTCGGGTCCCCAGGCACAGCAGCGGAGATTCGAGAGCACGGGTCCTCAAGAGGCCGAAGTGCTTGCGTGCGAGCGCATCGAGGCGGCGGCATCCGCGGCACTGCCCGCCGGCGCCCAAGACATGCGTCACAGCGGACAGCTCACACAAGAGGAGCGCCGTCAACGTCGTGAGCGGGCACGGGGCAAGGCCGCTCCCAAGGACCGCCAAACTTCCTCGGCCCCCGAGGGCGAAGTCGACATCCCACGAGCGACCGAGCAGGCGCTTCTCAACCCCACCGACACAGCACCAGACAACGCCGACCCCGGCATGGGCTATATCTTCGAACACACCCGCGGCCGCAAGTGCCTGGTCTTTGCCAACTCGCGCGAAGAGGCAGAGGCCGTATGCTCCATGCTGCGCAGCTACTGCGAGAGCCGACACGAGCCCGACCGCTTTCTCATCCACCATGGCAATCTTTCGGCATCGCTACGCGAGACGGCAGAAGAGCTCATGCGCGACGAGGAACAGGCACAAACGACCGTCACCACCTCTACGCTGGAGCTCGGTATCGATATCGGCCGCCTGGAACGTGCGTTTCAGATCGATGCGCCATTTACCGTCAGCTCCTTTTTGCAGCGAATGGGCCGCACGGGACGCCGCGATCTTCCGCCCGAGATGTGGTTTGTCATGCGCGAGGAAGAGCCCGAGCCGCGCACGATGATGCCCGAGACCATTCCGTGGAAGCTCCTGCAAGGCATCGCGCTCGTACAACTCTATCGCGAGGAAAAATGGGTCGAGCCGCCCGAGCTCGATCGACTCCCCTACAGTCTGCTCTACCACCAGACCATGTCGACGCTTGCCAGTACCGGAGAGCTCACGCCGGCCGAACTTGCCCAGCGCGTGCTCACGCTCAGTTATTTCCATCGCGTCTCGGCCGATGACTATCGCGTGCTGCTGCGCCACCTCATCAAGATCGACCATATCCAGGTCACCGAGGGCGGTGGGCTCATCGTGGGCCTCGCGGGCGAACGCATCATTAACAACTTTAAGTTCTACGCCGTGTTCCAGGAAAACGAGGAGTTCACCGTCCGCAGCGAGTCGGCCGAGCTGGGCACAATCGTCAATCCCCCACCGCCCGGTGAGCGCATCGCCATCGCAGGCCATTGCTGGATTGTCGAGGAAGTGGACTGGAAGCGCCACACTGTCTTTGCCACGCAGGTCAA
>DBEYUK010000013.1:0-85092 GCA_048181625.1 Collinsella sp.
CTCGATTGGGACAGGCAAGCCTTCGAGGCCGAGCGCAAAATGAATTCTAAAAAACACCTTGCCAAATAGGAGCGTCAGGACGAAAGAACCCCCGCCGCACGTAGTGCGCAGCGGGGGTTCTTTCATGTCCGAGGACGTCCGCGAAGGTTAGCCCTCAGATCCTGCGGTGGGAGACCTAGGCCTCGTTGTACACCGTCTTGAGCTTCAGCAGGTGAGCGTAGCGGTCCATAGCGGCCTGCTCGTTCTCCTTGAAGAGCTCCTCGGCGCGCTCGGGGAAGGAACGCGTCAGCGAAGCGTAACGAGCCTCGTTCATCAGGAACTCCTGATAACCGCCCGCGGGCTCCTTGGAATCGAGCGAGAACTTCTTGCCGGCAGCAGCCTCGGGATTGAAGCGGAAGAGGTTCCAGTAACCGCACTCGACAGCCTTCTTCATCTCGGCCTGGCAGTTCTGCATGCCACCCTTCTTGATGGAGTGCATCTCGCAGGGGCTGTAGCCGATGATGAGGGACGGGCCGTCGTAGGCCTCGGCCTCGTGAATGGCCTTGAGGGTCTGAGCCGGGTTGGCGCCCATGGCGACCTGCGCCACGTAGACGTAGCCGTAGCTCATGGCGATCTCGGCCAGGGACTTCTTCTTGGTCACCTTACCGGCAGCGGCGAACTGAGCGACCTGGCCCAGGTTCGAGGCCTTGGAGGCCTGACCACCAGTGTTGGAGTAGACCTCGGTGTCGAAGACGAAGACGTTGACGTTGTGGCCAGAAGCCAAGACGTGGTCCAGGCCACCGAAGCCGATGTCGTAGGCCCAGCCGTCGCCGCCGAAGATCCAGAAAGACTTCTTGGTGAGGTAAGCCTTGTCGGCGAGGATCGCCTTGGAAGCGTCGCAGCCGCACTTCTCGAGCTCGGCAACGTAGGCAGCGGCAGCGGTCTTGGAGGCCTCGGCGTCGTTGACGGAGTCGATCCAAGCCTGGCCGGCGGCCTTGAGCTCATCGGACGGACCATCGGCAGCGATGATGTCCTGGGTAGCGGCGATCAGCTTCTTCTGAACGGCCTCATAGCCAACGGCCATGCCCAGACCGTGCTCGGCATTGTCCTCGAACAGGGAGTTGTTCCACGCCGGGCCGTGACCGTCCTTGTCCTTGCAGTAAGGAGCGGTGGCAGCGGGGTTGCCCCAAATGGAGGAGCAGCCGGTGGCGTTGGAGATGAACATGCGGTCGCCGGCGACCTGGGTCACCAGACGTGCATAGGCGGTCTCGGCGCAGCCGGCGCAGGAGCCGGAGAACTCCAGGTAGGGCTGCTTAAACTGGCTGCCCTTGACGTTGGCCGCGATGAGCTCCTTCTTCTCGGAGACGTTCTCGACCATGTAGTCCCAAACGGGCTGCTGGTCCATCTCCTGCTCGGTGGGAACCATCTCGAGGGCGCCCTTGGGGCAGACCTTGACGCAGTTGGTGCAACCCATGCAGTCGAGCGGGGACACAGCCATAGTGAACTTCATGCCCTTGGCCTTGGGGCCCATGGCGTCGAGCGTGCGGGTAGCCTCGGGCGCGGCGGCAGCCTCGTCCTCGGTCATCGCGAACGGACGGATGGTGGCATGCGGGCACACGTAGGCGCACTGGTTGCACTGGATGCACTTGGTCTCGTCCCAGTGGGGAACGACCACGGCGACGCCGCGCTTCTCGTATGCGGAGGCGCCCAGCTCAAACTGGCCGTCGGCGCAATCGACGAAGGCGGAAACAGGCAGGCTGTCGCCGTCCATGCGATCGATGGGCTCGAGCAGGTTCTTGACCTGCTGGGCGATAGCGGACTTGGTCTCCTCGGAGAGCTCGACGGGAGCGGCATCCTCGGCGGTAGCCCAGTCGGCCGGAACCTCGAACTTACGGAAAGCGGTAGCGCCGGCATCGATGGCCTTGTGGTTGGCGTCGACGATGGCCTGGCCCTTCTTCATGTAGGACTTGGTAGCCGCGTCCTTCATGTACTGCAGGGCGTCCTCGGCGGGCAGGACCTTGGCCAGCGCGAAGAAGGCGGACTGGAGCACCGTGTTGGTGCGCTTGCCCATGCCGACCTTGGCCGCCAGGTCGATAGCGTCGATCAGGTAGACGTTGACGTTGTTGTTCGCGATGTAGCGCTTGGCCACGGCGGGCATGTGCTCGGCGAACTCCTCGTCGCTCCACTGGCAGTTGACCAGGAAGGTGCCGCCCGGCTTGACGTCGCGGACCATCTTGAAGCCCTTAACGATGTAGCTGGGGTTATGGCAGGCGACAAAGTCGGCCTTGGTCACGTAGTACGGCGAACGGATCGGGGAATCACCAAAGCGCAGGTGCGAGACGGTGACGCCGCCGGTCTTCTTGGAGTCGTACTGGAAGTAGGCCTGGACGTACTTGTCGGTGTGGTCGCCGATGATCTTGATCGAGTTCTTGTTGGCGCCGACGGTACCGTCGCCACCCAGACCCCAGAACTTGCACTCGATGGTGCCGGGGGCTGCGGTGTTGGGCGCATCCTCGGCCTCGGGCAGGCTCAGGTTGGTCACGTCATCGACAATGCCGATGGTGAACTCGCGCTTGGGCTCGTCCTTCTTAAGCTCCTCGAAGACAGCGAACGCGGACGCGGGAGGCGTGTCCTTGCTGCCCAGGCCGTAACGGCCGCCGACGACCTTGATGCCCGTCTTGCCGGCCTCGTAGAGAGCGGAGACGACGTCCTGGTAGAGCGGCTCGCCGATGGAACCCGGCTCCTTGGTGCGGTCCATGACGGCGATCTTCTGGACGGTCTCGGGGAGAACGTCGACGAAGTGCTTGATGGAGAACGGACGGAACAGGCGAACCTTGACCAGGCCGACCTTCTCGCCGTGAGCGTTGAGGTAGTCGATGACTTCCTCGAGCACGTCGCAGAAGGAGCCCATGCACACGACGACACGATCGGCGTCGGGAGCGCCGTAGTAGTTGAACAGGCCGTAATCGGTGCCGAGCTTCTCGTTGATCTTCTTCATGTAGCCCTCGACGACGGCAGGGAGCTCGTCGTAGACCTTGTTGCAGGCCTCGCGGTTCTGGAAGAAGATGTCGCCGTTCTCGTGGCTGCCGCGGGTGTGCGGGTGCTCAGGGTTGAGCGCGTGATCGCGGAAAGCCTGGACGGCGTCCATGTCGCACATCTCAGCCAGATCCTTGTAGTCCCACATGGCGACCTTCTGGATCTCGTGGCTGGTGCGGAAGCCGTCGAAGAAGTTAAGGAACGGGGTCTTACCCTCGATGGCGGCAAGGTGAGCCACCGGCGAGAGGTCCATGACCTCCTGGACGTTGCCCTCGGCGAGCATGGCGAAGCCGGTCTGACGACAGGCCATGACGTCGGAGTGATCGCCAAAAATGTTCAGGGCGTGGGAAGCGACGCAACGCGCGGAGACGTGGAAGACGCCCGGGAGCTGCTCGCCCGCGATCTTGTACATGTTCGGGATCATCAGGAGCAGACCCTGAGAAGCCGTGTAGGTGGTGGTCAGAGCACCGGCGCCCAGCGAACCGTGAACGGTACCGGCTGCACCTGCCTCGGACTCCATCTCGACGACCTTGACCGGGGTGCCGAAGATATTCTTGCGACCCTGGGCCGCCCACTGGTCGACATGGTCGGCCATCGGGCTGGACGGCGTAATGGGATAGATTCCCGCTACCTCGGTGTACGCATACGAAACATATGCGGCCGCCTCGTTGCCGTCCATAGACTTAAACTTACGCGCCATATACCCCTCTCCTCTCATATAGGTATACAGGCCCCGGCGATCGCCGGGATGTTGGCGTGATGGGATTTTCGCTGTTGCTTCCAATCATCTGGCAGGCAGGCTCAGCAGCAGGTACATGGCGTGGAGAGAAGGCATGCCGAGGCGAGGGCCAGCTGATGCGCCCCACAGACCCGACCGCCCGTCTTGCACATGACCGAGCGCCGCAAAGGCTGCATGCCGGATGCTCCCGGGCACGCCCCGGCGATGGGAAGCGCCCGCAACGAAAATCCGCATGCGGGTTTATTGTACCCCGCCGTCAAGTGTAATTTCGGCAAATATAGGCGGGCGGTAAAGGTTTACCTCGGGTGACCGCCAAGGGCCAAAATGGCCCCTCCATCCCCGGGCGACCGGCTCTGGCGCGCCAAGGAGTGTCCCCAAGTGCCGGCAGAGACGATATGAGCAGGACATAAAAACATTGAGAGCCCCTGCTGCATGAAAGACCGCGGATTAGGCCGACAATGGTGAGTGTCTAATTCAGCCGCGGCGGCCACGCCGCATTCATGGAAGGGGCTCCCATGCTCGATACTACCACCTTCGTCGGCCTCGACGTCCACGCCCGCTCGATAAAGGCCGTCTCCCTCGACGTCATGACCGGGGAGGTGCGCTGCGCGACCTTCGGCTACGACGCCGGCGCCGTCGCGGAGTGGGTCCGCTCCGTGGACCCCGAGGCCAGGTGCGTGTACGAGTCCGGGGTCACGGGATTCGACCTGCAGAAGAGGCTCTCCGGCCTTGGGGTCGACTGCGTGGTCGGCGCCGTCTCGAAGATGATCAAGCCCAGCGCGGACAGGCGCAGGAAGAACGACCGCAACGACGCCGAGTTCCTCGCCCGCATGCTGTCGGTCGGCAACGTGGTCGAGGTGTGGGTCCCCGACGACGAGTGCGAGGCCGCCCGCGACCTGACTAGGGCGCTCGAGGACGCGAGGGACGACCTCTCGCGCTCGAAGCAGCGGCTCTCCAAGTTCCTGCTCAGGCACGGGCTCGTCTTCGACGAGAGGACGCCCACCGGCCGCAGGAAGGGCAACTGGACCCGGGCGCACTGGTCCTGGATCGAGTCGATAAGGTTCGCGGAGGGGGCCGACAACGACGTGCTCGCCTACTACGTCGACGCGGTCAGGCGGGCGGCGGAGGAGAAGGCGAGGCTCGAGGGGCTCGTCGAGGCCGAGGCCCGCAAGCCCAGGTGGAGGAAGAGGGTCGACTCCCTCCGCTGCCTCAAGGGCGTCGACACCGCGACGGCCGCCGACCTCGTGTTCGAGGCCGGCGAGTTCTCGAGGTTCCGGAATGCCCGGTCGTTCGCCGCATGGGTCGGCCTGACGCCCTCCGAGCACTCCAGCGGGGAGAGCGACCGCAGGGGCGCGATCACCAAGGCGGGCAACAAGCACCTGAGGAAGGCGCTGGTCGAGGCCGCGTGGCACTACCTGACGTGCTCCGCGCGGCCGAAGGAGCCCGCCAGGGGCCAGGCCCCGGACCCGGGCGCCCGCAGGCATGCCGCCAAGGGCGTGCGGAGGCTGGTCGAGAGGCGCGGGGCCCTGCTCGCGCGCGGGGTCCACAACAACAAGGCGAACGTCGCCACGGCGCGCGAGCTCGCCTGCTGGGTGTGGGCGGTCGGTCTCATGGCCGAGGAGGCGTAGGGGGAGGCTCCCCCGCACATAAGCCGATCACCCCGGAAGCGGTTGGATCCGAAGCCGTTGAGGCGAACCTCAGGTCCCTTTTCTGCGAGCGCCCAGGGCGCCACACGCGTGCACAGACTGTCGGTTCGACGAAGAAGCCTCAGCCGTAGCAACGGATTGCCCAGCGAGAGATCGCCACGGGCGGATATTAAACTGCAAAGACGAGCGTCGGGAAGACACGCCGAGGTCGCCGCGGACGGGTTGATATAGGGAGAGGGCCTGACCCCATATCGTTGGGGCCAGGCCCGATTTTGCCTCTTGACAATGTCCTGCTCATATTAAAAAGGGACAGGTTCATTTTGGCAGGTTTTATATGGGGAAACGGCAGCTATAGATGAGGCGCCGGGGAGGCAGAGAAATCATCGATTGGGTCAGGCCGACCGCCAAACACAACGCACGCATCTCAATCTGTCAGCCAAATCATTCGAACAGCTGTTCGTTTCTATGATATGATTCAGCTATCTAAGCAGGCCAATACGCAGAAAGGCGGCCAACATGGCGTTCGACTTTAAGAAGGAATGCAAGGAGCTCTACAAACCTGCAAGCAAGCCGAGTATCGTAACTGTCCCGCCTATGAGCTACGTTGCCGTTCGCGGCAAGGGCGACCCAAATACCGAAGGTGGCGAGTATCAAAACGCCCTGCCGCTGCTTTACGGCATCGCCTATACCGTTAAGATGTCGAAGAAAGGCTCAAGGAGTATCGAGGGCTATTTCGACTTTGTGGTACCGCCGCTCGAGGGTTTCTGGTGGCAAGACTCCCCGAGCGGCGACATCGATTATGTACGCAAAGACGATTTCAACTTTATCTCGTGCATCCGCCTGCCCGATTTCGTCACCCGAGATGACTTTGACTGGGCAGTCGTGGAAGCCACGAACAAAAAGAAACTGGACTTTTCTGCCGTCGAGCTGCTTAAAGTTGACGAGGGTCTCTGCGTTCAATGCATGCACACCGGGCCCTATGACAGCGAGCCGGCAACCGTAGACGCTATGCATGAATATACGGCCGAGCAGGGCTATGTCCCCGACTTCTCAGACACCCGTTTACATCACGAAATCTATCTCTCCGATCCACGCAAATGCGCACCGGAGAAACTTAAGACTGTGGTTCGTCATCCTATCAAGCGCGCTGAATAGCGTGGAGCGTCATTTCACGCGCTAGGTTTAAGCCAGCCAACCAGCCGCCTCCTAGGCCGTCCGGTAATAATCTTGACGCGGCCCGTCGCATCTTATAAGTTTGTTTTGCTAAAGCTGGAAAGCCTCTCAACGATGCGCAACTCCAGCTCTTTTTATGTCAAGAGGCTTAAATGAAATACCAGAAGTCGCGGATATCCATCAACGAACAAATAGCACTATTGACAGAATACAGGGGTCTTAAGTGCTCTGATCAAAGCGAACTCGAGCGAGCTTTGGTCGAAGTCGGCCACTACAGACTGTCGGCCTACTGGTTTCCCTACAAAACCAAATGCAAGTCCGGGATTACCATCTTTCGCGAAGACACAACATTCAAAACCATCATCTACACGCATGAATTTGACCGAGCCCTCCGGCAGTTAATGTTTGATGCGGTCGGCAGAATTGAGATCTACCTCAGAAGCAGAATTGCCTATCTTGCCTCTGAGGAACGCGGGCCTTTCTGTTACCCAGATGTCGCCATAACGAGGCTCAACTCGGCATGTCCATCGCGCTTTGCGCCGCGCTGGGCTACGCAGCCGTCTTTGGCAGCGCCACCAATACGCTGCTCGCGACCATCCTTATCGGTTGCGAGGTCTTCGGTTTCGGTAATCTGCCGGCGTTCTTCATCGTCTGCGTTGTGGCTTACCTGTTCAACATGGATAAGTCCATCTACGCCCTGCAGGAGCGGGCGTAGATCGATGTCCAGGCAGGTGGTCTCAGCCGGAAACGGCGTCCCACTCTGAGGCTGTATTCCGGGACACGGTTTCCGCTTGGAACGCCATTCGGAAAGCGCATCCCGCTTTAAAACGGAATTCCGGGACGTAGTTTCCGTCTGAGCCTCCATTCGGAAAGCATGTCCCGTTCTTTCACGGCATCTTGGCTATGCAAAGCGCTCGAGTGTTACTCCTCGTACGCGCCCTCAAGCCGAAGCAGCCACTCCTTGCGGTCGAGGCCGCCGGCATATCCGTTGAGCGACCCGTCGGCGGCAACCACGCGATGGCACGGCACAATAATCGAAATGGGATTACGCGCGACCGCAGCCCCCACCGCACGAGGAGACACAACGGGATCCTCGTTTCCCGGCACACGATGTCGAGCAGCAACACGCTGGGCAATCTCGCCATACGTGGCGACCTCGCCACGCGGAATGGAAAGCAGCTCGTACCAAACTTCACGCTGAAACGCCGTACCGATCATATGCAACGGCGGCGTAAACCGAGGTTCCTGCCCTGCAAAATAAGCATTCAGCCAAGCCCAGGAACGCTCAAGCACCGAAGACGCCGCACCATTTGCAGGACTCACCGACGACATGCCGCCAGCACCAGAAACTGCATCGGCGCCTTCAACATGTTCAGGATCTTCTTTGAGAAGCGTGGAGCCAAAATGCTCCTGTCCCTCAAACCAAAGCCCCGTCAGACCGCGGCCATCAGCGGCAAGCAAGATTTCGCCCAAAGGCGAAGCAAACGTCGTCGTGACCACCAGCGGCTCCTTTCAAAACTCCGCAACATAATACCGCGAATTGTGCAGACAACCCCAATCGACCCCAAAGTCACCCTAGGCAGCAGGCGCAACGCGCCGCAGCTGCCGGCCGCGCCCCACAGTCCCCCAAGGCGGCAGGCGCAAAGCGCCGAGGCCGCCGCCGGGACCAGGGCCCGCAGCGGCCACGTGCCCTCACATCAGCCCAGCGGCCTCAACCAACAACGGCCCCATCGCTGGCCGCTCGCAGCCGAGTCACCGCAGGCGGGGGCCGGGCTTAGTTTTCAGAACACTCCGCAGACCAGTGTGGCGCCTTGTCCGCGGCTCCGAAGGAGCAGGACAAGGCGCCACACATGATCGAGGACGTTCTGAAAACTAAGCCCGGCCCCCGCCGGACAGGTCACACTACTCGCAGAGCAGCTTAGCGATCTGGACGGCGTTGGTTGCCGCGCCCTTACGGATTTGGTCGCCGCAGCACCAGAAGGTGATGCCACGCGCGGCCTCGGGGTTCGAGATGTCGCGGCGCACGCGGCCGACCCAAATCAAATCCTGGTCGGACGTATCCATCGGCATGGGGAAGCGATCGTGCGCATCCTCGGCGCTCATGTCGTCAACCAGCTTCACGCCCGGAGCGGCAGCCAGCGCAGCACGGGCCTCGTCAACCGTAATGTCGCGCTCAAACTCAAGCGTAATGCTCTCGGAATGAGAGCGCAGCACGGGCACGCGCACACAGGTGCAGTTCACGCGCAGCTCGGGCAGATGCATGATCTTGCGGCCCTCGTTTTGCAACTTCATCTCCTCGGAGGTAAAGCCCTCCTCCTTGACGCCGCCAATCTGCGGAATCAGGTTGCTCGCCAGCTGGGCGGCAAACGCGCGCGGCTCGGGAATCTCCTCGCCACGGCCCAGGGCGGCCAGCTGAGCCTCGAGCTCGGCCATACCGGGGGCGCCAGCACCCGAAGCCGCCTGGTACGTCGAGACGATCATGCGTTTCACGCCAGCGAGCTGATGCAGCGGCCACGTGGGAACCAGGCCGATAATGGTCGCGCAGTTGGGGTTGGCGATAAGGCCGTGATGCCACTTGATGTCGTCGGCATTGATCTCGGGCACAACCAGCGGCACCTCGGGATCCATGCGGAAGGCATGGCTGTTGTCGACCACGACGGCGCCGCGCTTGACGGCCTCGGGCAGTAGCTCCTTCGCGATGTCGTCGCCGGCAGCTCCAAGCACAATGTCACAGCCCTCAAAGGCCTCGGGACAAGCCTCTTCGATCACGATCTGCTCGCCGCGGAACTCGACGGTCTTGCCCGCAGAACGCGCGCTCGCCAGCAGCTTGAGCTTGCCAACCGGGAACTCCTGCTCGTTGAGGCACTCGAGCATCTGGGTGCCCACGGCTCCCGTCGCGCCCAAAATAGCAACCGTGTACTGTTTCATGCTTCCCCCTTTAAAGGTTGTGGCTTTTGCCCGCACGCCAAGCAGGCCGATTATTGTTGCCAGTGTATACAAGAACGGGGCGGGCACGAAACCCGCCCCGTCGAAACGAAACCGAAACGAAACGCCCCGCCATAGATTTTTGAGGCAAGTCCAAAAATCTACTGGGATAGCAGCTACTTGTGGAGCGCGACCAGAGCGGGATCGACCGGCGCGGGAGCCTCCAGATCGGAGACCTTCACAATGCCGTTCTCGTCGGAGAAGGCGCGGTAAATGGTCTGAATCGCCAGATCAAAGTCCTTCTCCTCCACACCGATGATGATATTGATCTCGTCGCAGCTCTGCGAAATCATACGCACGCTCACGCCAGCCTGGCCAAGCATGCCAAACAGGTGGCCCGAGATGCCGGCACGACCGCGCAGGTTACGGCCGACGGTCGCGATAAGTGCCAGGCCCTCGACAACCTCGATCTCGAGCGGCTCGACCTCCTGCTGAATGTCGCCCACGAGCGAGTACAGTGAATCGTGCACATCCTGCTCCTGCACCACGGCGCCAAAGCGGTCGACGCCGGTGGGCATATGCTCGACGGAAACGTCATAGCGCTCGAAGACCGAAAGCGCGCGGCGCATAAAGCCGACGCGCGGCTTGGTGCGGTCGCGGGCCACGTTGATGGCAACAAAGCCGCGTTTGCCGGTCACGCCGGTAATGATGGGCTCCGCCTCGCCCTCATCAGCCGTCTCGCTAATGATGGTGCCGGGGTCCTGCGGCGCATTGGTGTTCTTGATGACCAGCGGAATGCCTGCCTCGCGCACGGGGAACACGGCCTCCTCGTGCAGGACGCTTGCACCCATGTACGAAAGCTCGCGCAGCTCCTCGTAGGTAACGCGCGCAATGGGCTGAGCCTCGGGAACAATACGCGGATCAGCAGAATAGAAGCCCGAGACGTCGGTCCAGTTCTCGTACAGATCGGCGCCCAGGCACTTGGCCAGAATCGAGCCGGAAATATCGCCGCCGCCACGGTCGAGCAGCTTAATCTGGCCCTCACGCGTCGCGCCGTAGAAACCGGGCATAACAAAGCCGCCCTGCTGACCGTACTCCTGCACCAGCTCGGAGGTGCGATTCATGCTGAGCGTACCGTCGTGATGGAACGCCACAACCGTCGCGGCGTCCAGGAACGGCAGGTCCAGGTACTCGGCCATCAGGCGAGCGGTGAAGTACTCGCCGCGGCTCACGAGCTCCTCGGTAGAGTAGCCGCCCGAGCGGGCGCGCTCGGCAAAGGCCGCAAACTCCTCGCGGATGGGATAGGTGAGTCCTAGCTCGTCAGCAATATCAAAGTAGCGCTGGCCAATGTCCTCGAGCAGCTCCTCACACGACACGTGATACTTAACGTGCGCGTTGACCAGGTAGAGCAGGTCGGTCACCTTGGTGTCGCCTTTAAAGCGGCGACCGCAGGCAGAAACCACCACAAAACGGCGGGCAGGGTCGGCATCGACGATGGCCTTGATCTTCTTGAAGTGTTCGGCGTCGGCGACCGACGAGCCGCCAAACTTGGCAATCTTAATCATGGGCTGGAGGTTACCTTTCTAAAAAGCCTCTGCGAACCTGTTTTGCGCGCTCTGATACCATGGTTTCACCGATTGGGACCAAGGCATCCGAGGAGCAGTGTTATATGGGAACTTATCATAGTACACGAGGACGCACTTTATCGTGCTCAAGTAAGGTGGCAATCCGTACCGGCATCGCTCCCGACGGGGGTTTGTTTGTCTCGGACGAGCTCGGCACCCAGCAGGTCGATATCAGCTCGCTTGCAGCTAAATCGTACTTTGAAATCGCTCAAGATGTGTTGGGAATGTTACTGAATGATTACACGGCCGAAGAAATTTCGACGTGTGTCGACGAGGCATACCGCGGCACGTTTGCGAGTGAAGAGGTTACGCCGCTCGTCAAACTCGACGCTGCGCCGGGCGCTGACTCCCCCCAGACCTATGTGATGGAGCTCTTTGGCGGCCCCACGAGCGCCTTTAAGGACGTCGCCCTGCAGATGCTCCCCCGTCTGATGGCCCGCACTTCCGCCAAGGACGGCGGCGCCGAGCGCATCATGATCGTCACTGCCACGTCGGGCGACACCGGCAAGGCCGCACTCGCCGGTTTTGCCGACGCTCCGGGCACAGGTATTACCGTCTTTTATCCCGAAGGCAAAGTCAGCCGCGTCCAGAACCTGCAGATGTCCACACAGGAAGGCGATAACGTCGCCGTCTGCGGCATCCGCGGCAACTTCGACGACGCCCAGAGTGCCGTCAAGCGCATCTTTGCCGATAAGGAGCTTGCCGAGCGTCTGGAGGCCGCCGGCACGGTGCTTTCGAGCGCCAACTCCATCAACGTCGGCCGCCTGGTACCGCAGGTCGTCTACTACTTTGCCGCCTATGCGCAGCTGCTGCGCGCCGGCGCCATCGAGGCCGGCGACGCCGTGGAGTTCTGCGTACCGACCGGCAACTTTGGCGATATCCTGGCCGGCTACTACGCCAAGCGTATGGGCCTGCCCGTCGCCAAGCTCGTCGTGGCGAGCGACAAGAACAACGTGCTTGCCGACTTCCTGACCACCGGCGTGTACGACCGCAACCGTCCGTTCTTCACGACCATCTCGCCGTCGATGGACATCCTCATTAGCTCCAACCTGGAGCGCATGCTGTACTTCCTGTCCGGTGGCGACTGCGAACTCGTTGCCGGCCTTATGGAGCAGCTTGCCCAAACCGGTCGCTACGAGGTGCCCGCCGAGCTGCTGGCCAAGATCCAAAGCGTCTTTGGTTGCGGCTGGGCCAGCGAGGACGAGGTCCGCGCCGCCATCAAGAGCTGCTGGGATGCGAACGGCTACGTGATCGACCCGCACACCGCTTGCGGCTATCACGTCTTTGAGCAGGTTGCTCCCGCCGAGGGCGCCAAGGCCCGCGTGCTGCTTTCGACCGCCAGCCCCTACAAGTTCCCGCGCGCCTGCTGCGATGCCCTGGGCCTCGACGTGCCCGAGGACGACTTTGAGGCTATGCACGTGCTCGAGCAGGCCACCAACACGGTTGCCCCGGTCCAACTCGCCGAGCTCGAGTCCAAGCCCGTCCGTTTCGAAGACGTCTGTGACGTCGATGAGATGGCCGGCTACGTCGAGTCCGCAGCAAAACGAATGAGCACCAACTAGATCCCTTATTAAGCGCCGGCGAAAGCCGGCGCACCTTCTTTTTATTTAGCTTTCGGGATGATGACGAGCATGCGAGCGGGTCTGACCGTTTAGTTCGTCGCGAGTTCCGCACGAGCCGGAAAGCACTTAATGTGCTTTCCGAGCGAGCCAGGACTGCCCGAGCAGCGAACTAAACGGTCAGACCCGCCCAGGAGGACCCACATGATCAAAATCACCGTCCCAGCAACCAGCGCCAACCTAGGCATCGGCTACGACACCCTCGGCATGGCCGTCAGCCTCTACTCGCACTTCACCTTCGAGCGCGCCGACAAGCTCACCATCACGGGCTGCCCCGAAGAGTTCCAAAACGAAAACAACCTAGTCTACGTGAGCTTTGTGGATGCACTGGCCGCGTGGGGCGAGCCGGCCTTCCCCGTTGCCATCGACATTCAGACTGACGTTCCCGTCGCCCGTGGCCTGGGCTCCAGCTCCACTTGCGTCGTCGCCGGCATCATGGCTGCCGCCGCGCTGACGGGCCACACCGTCGACCGTGCCGAGCTTGTCCGCATTGCCACCGAGGTCGAGGGCCATCCCGATAACGTCGCCCCTGCCATCCTGGGCGGTGCCGTCTGCTCCTTTACGACGACCGACTCGCTGCCCCAGTGCCTGCGCTACGAGGTAAGCGATCGCTTGCGTTTTATTACTGTAATTCCGCCCTACGAGGTGCATACGAGCGAGGCGCGCAAGGTTGTACCGCAGGAGATCCCACTCTCCACCGCCGTATGGCAAATGGGCCGCATCGCCGGCATGACGCGCGGCCTGGAGACCGGCGACCTTGACCTGATTGCCGCCGCCAACGACGACCGTATCCAGGAGCCCTATCGCCGCCGCCTCATCCCCGACTACAACGCCGTGCGCGACACCTGCCTTAACGGAGGCGCCAAGACCATCTGGATTAGCGGCTCGGGCTCGACCCTCATGGCTGTGACCGACGACACCATCGTGGCAAAGTTCCTGCAGGTCAAGCTGCGTGAGCAGTTCCCCAAGTGCGACACGCATATCCTCACGTGCGACACGGAAGGCGCCCAGATCGAATACCTGTAGTCGCCGTCCCGTATACTCGCCGGGGAGGCCAGGGGCTTTGCCCCCCAAATCGTCCTCGGACATGGCAGGACCCCCGCTGCGCACTTCGTGCGGCGGGGGTCCTGCCGTCCTGCGGAAAGATTTGGGGGCAAAGCCCCTGGCCTCCCCTACGTTAGCTTCGCTGACGGCGGCTACAGGGACCTACGCTTTGTAAAAGCGCCGGGCTGATAGTTGCTTTTTATTGGTAGGGGCTCTTGCTAGGTAGGGGCACTTACTAGTGACAGGCTTCGCCTGTGCGCTTGGTTTACGCTGCGCTTGTTTCTTTGTATTCGAAGACTGGTTCTAGGAGGTCTTCGATGTTGCAGTGTAGGACTTTTGCAATATCCCTCACTGTCGTTACCGAGGCTTCGTTGATGTTTCGCTGGCGCTGTTCGTACATTTGGATTGAACGGAGCGATACACCCGATTCGTATGCCAGGTCTTGTTGGGTTTTTTTAATCCTCTTTCTTGCTAGCGCCAGTTTAGTCTGACGCGGCGCCTTCTTCGCCATATCACAGACAAGGCGCGCCACGCGCTCCTCCGAGGCCTCATGCCAGGGGTAGTACAGGTTTCGCAGCGCATCAAATGGAACAACATGAAGCAGATCTTCGAACGATCCCCCTAGGCGCCACTGCAAATATGCCAGTATCCAGCCCGTCCAATATTCTGGTGTCTTCTCAAATCGGTAGGTCCGATCTGGCATCGACCCTGTTTGGTAACCAGATCTTTCGGAGATGAGCGCAAATAGTTCAACGCCCGACTTTCCCGACACTACCCATGCGTTGCCGCGTTCGAACTCGCGAGCTACGCCGCTCAGGCAAAAGAGTTCAGCAACTTCCGATCCTTCTGCTCCGTAATCGTTAACGGCATAGTCGAAGCAATCCCCGAGGTTGTTCATTGCGTCCTCAAGGTAATAGACGGGATATGTCCTACTCGGCCCACGATCCGTTAACTCTTGGATCATTTAAATCAACCCTCCCTGCCATCAAATCCCTAATGTCGACACCATCAGAGTCAAATCCGTTTACCGTATCCAGGTACTTTCGTCGAGCGTTCTGTTCTCGCTCAAATCGTTTGGGATAAAACTCAGCTCCCGAAGCCTGCTTCCAATCGCGGAACTTAATCGCCGAGAACGCACGCTCACTCATAAGCGCATATTGAATGCCCAAATCCCCCAAAAACATAATGCGCTGCAATTGCCTGAGCGAGATCATGCCGTTGACAAACTGTCTTGCAAACGAGAAATAGGAATCGTCTGCACGATAGCCTCGAATAACGTCATAGGGAGAAATATCAATCAGGCAGTTATCCAGCAGATAACGAAGCCCCTCGCGTGCTACTGGCGTTGAAACATTGAACTCTCTGTTATTCGCCAGAATTGCAAGCCAGTTGAGAATCGAGAACTCACCTGATTCCAAATCCAAAATCGCAAGGCCATCTAAATCAAGCTCATATCGATTGGCAATGCCATCAGACTCGGTCCGACATGCCCACTCCATTGCCATTTCCTCATGCGGTGTGCAATAAAACCCGCGCCCATAGTCATTGAATTGCCTGCATTTATCCAACGATGGATGCTCGACAACAACCTCCGACCCGTGCCAAAGCTCCATATCGACCTCCTAAAAAATATCACCCCAGTGATAGTTTACCAATAACTATCACTGGGGTGATATGAACGGGGGCTTTTGACGGTTTAACCCTGACTAGAGGCAGGCCTCGGCGATGCGCTTTTTTAGTTCGTCGATACCCACGCCGGTCTGGGAGCTCGTGATGATTACATTCTCGGCCGGGACGTTGAGCTGCTTTTTGATGGCTGCTGCTTGGCGGGCCTGCTGGGTGCGGCTGAGTTTGTCGGCCTTGGTGAGGCAGACGATAAAGTTGAACTCGTTGCCCTGCAGGTAGTCGATCATGTCATGGTCGAGTTTACTGGGGTCGTGGCGAATGTCCACCAGCGACACAACCAGGTTAAAGCTGCGCTCGGAGTCGAAGAAGTCGCCAATGAGCTCGGCCCAACGGTCGCGCTCGGCCTTGGAACGGCGGGCGAAACCGTAGCCTGGCAGGTCCACAAAGTGCACGTCGTCGGCCTCGAAGAAGTTGATGTTGCTCGTCTTGCCCGGCGTACTCGAAACCTTCACCAGGTTCTTGCGGCCAAAGAGCTTGTTCATGATGGACGACTTGCCCACGTTGGAGCGGCCGACAAAGCTCACCTCGGGGCAGGTGGACTCGGGGATCTGCGAAACCTTGCCGTAGCTGGCGACGAACTTGGCAAGCTGATAGTTAATGGAATCGGCCATGGACACTCCTTGGTCGTAGGTTCTTACAAATAGACGCGCTATTGCGCAGCGGCAATGCGGCGGACGATATCGAGCGTGATGTCACTTGCGACACGCGCGTACTCGAACAGATCGAACTCGCGCTCGCAAATTGCATCGTACGCCTCGTCACAATTATCGCTGATAGCGCGCAACACCAGGCAATCGACACCATTTTTGGTTGCGACATGGGCAATTGCCGCGCCCTCCATGCCGACACAATCGGCATGCGTCGCCTCGATAGCGTCGTTGCGCATGGTAGCGCCCGTCACAAAGCGGTTACCCGTGGCAATCGTGCCGACCAGGAACTGCTTGGTGCCCTCGTTCGAAGCGACTGCATTTTTCGAAGCGTCAACAAACCCACGCTCAGCAAGCACGTCGGCGGCAATATCGACCAGCGCGGGCGTCGAGCCAAACTCCTCGAGCCCCGGTGCGGACTCGGCGATAAGCGCGGTATCGGTATCCAGATAGCGTAGGCGTTTGCCAATGACCACGTCGTCGATATGGAGCTTGGGGTTCAAACCGCCCGCAATGCCCGAAAACACAACAGCCTGCGGAGCATACTTGCTAATGAGGTGCTGTGTTGCAGCGGCGGCGTTCACCGTGCCCATGCCCGCCGTTGTGGCGACAACTGTCAGGCCGTCGAGCTCACCGCTCACAACGGTCAAGCCTGCCTCCCGTGCCTCGCAAACGTCGCTCAGCTCTTCCTTAATCTGCATGATCTCTTTTTCGAGCGCACCGATAATCGCAATGGTAGCCATGCCATTCCCCAAACCTATTCGAAATTCTCAACCACGGTATGGTACCAGCATTTTGTTTGACCTCGTCAAACGAACACGCTAAGCCAGTGCAGCTCGCGTATCAAACAGAGCCTTTGCAATCGCGGCCGTAACCTCGCTCGAGCGGTCGCTCCACGGCATCGATGTCATGATACCCATGACATAGGTACAGCCATCGATGTCGATAAGGCCCGCATCGCATGTCGAGTAGTAACCATCCTCGCTAATCCAGCCTGCCTTGTTGCGCACCAAAACCTGCTCGTCCACAATGCCATCGCGAATAAACGAGCGCGATGTTGATGCCAGAAGGCCCGACAACCACTGTGAAGTCTCGGTATCCATGCTCAGATACTCGCTCATCTCACGCCATAACCTCGCAGAAGTGCGCGGGCAGTAGGTCGGAAAATCACTCATCGGATTCAGTGCCGTTTCGTCATCAACACCCAGATTGGCAATCCAATCCTCATAGCCATCATGGTCAAACGCCGCGCGTAACGCGATAAACGAATCGTTGTCTGAGTTGACGACGGCATTCTCGATAAGGTTGCGCACCGTCTGCCAGCCCATGCTGTAACCACCATACGTGGCTAAAGGCCCATCGAGCGACACCTGCCCCGATTCGACCAACGTCTCGCAAATATAGAGCGCATACAGCGCTTTGTAGCTGCTCGCTCCATACACCTCGACATCGGCGTTATACGTCACGCCCCTACCGCTCGATAGGTCGTAGAACACTACACCCACATCGCCCAGCTCCTGCGCCCGACACAGGGCATCCTGGAGCAAGGCAAGGCTCTCATCCTCCAAGGCAGGAGTCTTGTTATCCACCAACGAGAAGGTCCGAACGGTATCACCCGAAGGGATATCGTTGAAGTCCGCCTTCGAAAGTCTCGTCTTGAGATCTGCCGTCGACAGAGCTTGATCTGCCGACGCTTTGGACTTTGAAACCTTCTCGTTTTGCAGCTGTACCGTTGACGCATTTGGGCGCCCCGTTCGCTCCGAGGCGTAGGTTTTAACGGTAATTCCGAGGATAATAACCGCCGACGTTAGCATCCCAATAGCGGCAATCTTCCTCACGCGGATGCGAGCGCCGGCAAGGCCACGCGAAGACGTGCCCTTCGTCTTATATCTGCTGCCATGCTGCGGCACATACTCGTCCCGCGATGCGATGTTTCGCACGTGGTCTCCTGACTGCCACCGTTTATATACGAGCAGCATGATACCGAGCAGGCATTTCTTTCCAAAGATATTCAGCAGCGTTTAAGGTGTCTTTAAAGAAACCACAAGCGTATTTATCCAAATGGCACGATTCTGTTGCGCATCTCTACCCAAAACGAAGTTGCGGTGAAATGGTTCCTGTTTGGGCGACATGGGCCTAAAAACAAGAACTATTCCGCCGCAACTCAGCTGGGAACGAGGGGATATGAGGGCTATGGCATGCTATCCGATAGCGTTTTTGAGCTCCGCACGGCGCTTTTTCATACCGGCCATAACGGCATTGCGCAGCTCGGGCATGCGCGCGGTATCCATCTGGGGCACGCCCTCGAGCTTATAGGGAATGCCCAGTTGCTCGTACTTGACGACACCCATCGTGTGATACGGCAGCATTTCCAGGCCCACCACGTTGTGCCATGGAGCGATGAGGCGACCGAGCTTCTCGCACTCCTCCACCGTGTCGGTAATGCCCGGCACAACCACGTGGCGGATAACGACCTTGATCTTGCGACGGGCAAGCTCATCGCCAAACGCCAGGATACGTGCAGGATCGCAGCCGGTCAGCTTTTTATGCTCAGCCGGATCGGCATGTTTGATGTCGAGCAGCACCATGTCGGTCTCGTTGAGCACGGCATCAAACTTCTCGGGATGGCCGGGATCAAACGCATACCCGCAGCTGTCAAGGCAGGTATGCACGCGGCCATCGGGGTTGTTGTGCATTGCACGGAACAGGTCGGCCAAAAACTCGGGCTGCAGGAGCGGCTCGCCGCCGGACACCGTAATTCCACCGCTGCGATAGAACTCGTGGTTACTCTGGAACTCATCCATCAGGTGTTCGACGGTCACCATGGTGCCGCCGTTGACCGACCAGGTATCGGGATTGTGGCAATACGCGCAGCGCATGGGACAGCCCTGAACAAACACCACAAAGCGGATGCCGGGTCCGTCGACCGTTCCCATCGTCTCGATCGAATGCACGCGGCCAAGGGCAAACGCAGAGTCCTCGGGACGAGCGTCCACACCCTCAAGCGTCATTTCTGCCATTCGCGCTACCTTGCCTCTCCTTGGATGCAACCAATTAAAATGCCAGAGCCATTCTAGCCCATGCGTTTGCGTTTAAACGTCTCAGACTAGAACGGCACGTTTTAATCTATCCCCCATCACCATGGCTGGGGTCTACGTCGAGATGTCAGGCTGAAGAACGCTCGCCTGCGGCCTTTACGCCTTAAGCGTGAGCACCGCACCGAAGGCGGTCGGGCCGCAATGGCTCGAGATGACGCCGCCGACTTGAGTCCAGGTAACGTCCTTAAAGCCCAGGTCATGCGCATAGACTTCCATGTCATCGCGCAGCTCCTGGGAAAGGCCCACCGAATACGCCAGGCCAATGTGCGAGTAGTCAATCTCGCCCTTCGCAACCATGTGGTCAATGAAGGCGCGGGCGCACTTGAGCATAGAACCGCGGAACTTCTTGGTCGCCACGAACTTACCGCCCGTCACCTCAATGCAGGGCTTAATCTTGAGCAGATGGGCGCCCAGGAACGCGACGTTGGACAAGCGACCGCCCGCCTTAAGGAAGGCAAGGTCCGTAGGAACAAAGCCCAGCAGCACGCGGTCCATGACGGAGTTCGCGAAGGCGAAGATCTCGTCGACGGTGGCATTGGGGTGAGTCTCGATGTATTTGGCGGTCTCGACGACAACGAGCGACTGCCCCACCGAGACAAAGCGCGTGTCCATGGAGTAGACGTAGTCGCGACCCTTGGCGGCGATCTTCGATGATTGATGCGAGCAGGTCGTGGCCTCGGAGTACGCAAGATGCAGAATGGTCGCATCGGGCTGCTCGGCATGGATACGGTCATATACGTGCGCAAAATCTGCCGGTGCACAGCCGCTGGTCTTGGGCATCACACCAAACTCGTTGCAGCGCGAATAAATCTCGAGCGGATCGATCGAGCCGTCCTCGACGGTCTCGTCACCAATCGTGACATGCATGGGCACGCGCACGATGCCGTAGCGCTCGCAAAGCTCCGGCGTCACATCTGACCCAGACTCAACCACGATTACGTACTTGCCCATTATTATCACGACCCATCTCAACATTGGCTTTTCAATACATGGCACGCGCCGCCGCACTGTTGTACAACAGTGTCCAAGCACCAAAGAGACGCCGCCCCTTGCACACAACAAAGGACAGCGTCTCCTTGGAAAACTCCGTGCTTATCTAGGATTCCATACGGTTTATTAAGGAGGGTTACTTATTCCGCAAACGGTCGCTATACGCGATAAACGGTAGCTGGCCGCGGTAACTGCGACACATTCCGCCCAGCAAGTCCAATCGTACTCCATGCACGGTTAATGCACGAGGCGGTAGAAATTCATCGATACCGCACCCTCGGCGTGCAGCTCCATCGCCGGAACCGCCGGCGAATAGGTCCGGCTCGTAAGTGCTGCCTCGCCGCCATTTGCAAAAATCTCGACCATCGTAGTGTCCGAAAGCACGCGCAGGTCGCGAAGCTCGCTGAGCTCGATCGACCTCTGGTCGCGCCCATAGCCTTCGTCACCCATGTCGAGGGTAAGCATCCCGTCTGCATAGCGCACAAAGACACCCTTGCGGATTTCGAGCTCGATCACCTGGGCGCCCTCACAGGAAACCACAAGATCAAACAGGCGGCCCGGCTCCTCAACGGTTTCACCGCCTGTCGCGCAAACGCAGTCGCCGCGCATCCTCTCAATCTCGTGCACCGGCTGCTGACAGAGCTTACCATCGCGCATGCTCAGTTCTCTCGGCACCGTCAACGCGCACTGCCACCCGCGTGCCACCGTCGGGCTTTTTGCCGTCGCATCGGGGCAACCCGACCACCCGATCATCAAACGCCGACCCGCAGCATCCTCAAAAGACTGCGGTGCGTAGAAATCAAAGCCGGCATCGACCATCGGGGGCATGCCCTGCCCGGCGATCTTAAAACTCGGCACCTCCCAATCGGCCTCGATGGGAAACCACACGCACTGGTGCGGATTGCGGTAACGCCATCCATCGGCGGACACACCCTGCGGACAGCAAACGAGAATAAGCTCACCATCGAGCTCAAACAGATCGGGGCACTCCCACATAAAGCCAAACTTCTCGCCCGGCTCAATGCGCGTCGCATAGCTCCAGTCCTCTAGATCGTGCGAGGCATAGACAAGCACGCAGCCACGATTGTCTTTCGTACGAGCGCCGAGAACCATGTAGTAGATACCGTCGTGTTCAAGGATTTTGGGGTCGCGCACGTGCGTACCGATATCGTCGGGGTAATCGACCGGCCCAATAGCTATGCGCTTCTCGCCCAATTCGTCGGGATTCTCGGCAACCATATGAATCTGGTTTTGCTCACGGCCCGTCAACACGTAGTCGTAATCATCGCGGTCAAAATGCTTAACGTTGCCGGTATAGAAGTAGTGAATCTTGCCATCACGTACAAAGGCAGAACCAGAATACGCTCCACTCGAATCCAAATCGGAATCGGGGAACAACACGGGGCCGTGATTTTCGTACGTCACAAAATCCTTTGTCGTCAGATGGTTCCAAAGCACTGGACCGCCATGTGCAGCGTCGAACGGATCGTATTGATGATAGATGTGATATGTATCACCAATCTGCACCAAACCGTTGGGGTCGTTGAGCCAGCCAAGCTCAGGCTCCACATGGAACAAAAGCCTATCGGGGTCGGACGCGATGCGACCCGCCGTCTCATCCTGTCCGGCACGCCACTGCTCATAGTCCGCGCGTGTCACCTTGTTTTTTTGATTAAACATCGCCATGACCTTCTCGTCTATAGGAAAGGACGCTCGACTCACACGAGCCGAACGCCCTTCCTCAAATGGACTTATCCTCAGATTACGCTGAACGGCTCAACTAGAAGCTGACATCGAAGCCAGCGCCAGCGCCCTCTTCATCGGTGGTCGGAACGCCCTTTGCCTTGTTGTAGGCAAAGATCAAGACGATCGGCACGATAAAGGCGATGAGATTGCCAGCCACATACCACACGAGGGTCTCGGGCGTGACGATGAGCAGGCCAAGCACGCCGGTCAGACCCTGACCGATAGCGCGTACCTCAAAGAGCTTGACGAAGGCACCGCCGCAGCCTGCACCGATGCAAGCGCAGAGGAACGGAATGATCGAGTAGCGCATGTTTGCAGCAAAGATTGCGGGCTCGGAGATTCCGACCAGCGTCGGGATAAAGGACGACATGCAGATGTTGCGCTCTTTGGAATGCTTCTTATGAATGAGGTACATGCCGATGGCGCCGCCGCCCTGGGCGATGATGGAAACCGACCAGATGGCCTGGATGTAGTTGAAGCCAGTCGTGGCAACGAGGTTTGCCTCGATACCCTGGATGAACTGATGCGTACCGGTAACGACAAGCGGCTGCAGGAACGCGGCGAAGACAAAGGCACCAAAGACGCCCATCCTGTTGTACAGGATATCGATTACGCCGCCGAGGACGTCGCCGATCAGGTTGCCGAGCGGGCCGAACACGGTGAACAGGGCGACGTTAGCAAGAATCAGGGTAACGGTCGGGACGAAAACGAACGAGACGACCTCGGGGATGTACTTCTGGGCAATCTTCTCGACCTTGGCCATAAACCAGGCAGTCAGGATTGCGGGGAACACACCGCCCTGGAAAGCAACCATGGGAATGGAGAGCGGACCAAAGTTCCAGTACTCAGCACCCGTCGGATCCATAACGAACGCGTTACGGTTCATAAGGCTCGGGTGAACCATGACGATACCGACGAGGATACCCAGGATCGGGTTACCGCCAAAACGCTTGACCGCGCTGTACATAACCAGGACAGGCAGGTAGTCGAAAGTGGTGGCAATAATGGCAAAGAAGCTTGCGAGGTTCTTGAGGAACTCGCTGTGGTCGGCAAGGCTGCCCTCCATGCCGAAGAGTCCGTTGGCAACGATCAGCGACTTAAGGCCGATGATGATAGCAGCGCCGACAAAAGCGGGAATGATGGGGATAAAGATATCCGAGAATACCTTAAGGACCGAGAAGAACTTGCCCTTCTTGTCCGCCTCGGCGCCCTTGACCTCGGAAGCGCTGATCTCCTTAACGCCCGTCAGAGCCATAAACTCGTCGTAGACCTTGTTGACGGTACCGGTACCGAAGATGATCATGAGCTGGCCGCTGTTGTACAGCACGCCCTTGACGCCATCGATGTTCTCGAGCTCGGCCTTGTTGTACTTGCTCGTATCCTTGAGCACCAGACGCAGACGCGTAACGCAATGCGTGGCGCCCTCGATGTTCTCCAGACCGCCGACGTTATCGACGACTTGCTGAGACACTGCTTTGTAGTCCATGTTCCTCTCCATTCCTTTACGAAATCATAAGACGTTTTGATGCCATTACAGAGACGCGATCGTTGCATTTGCGCACTTGAGCGTACCGTCGGTGACCGTCAGTGCCACACCCTGGCCCTGCTTATTGCAGAAGCGAGCGTTGAGCGCAACATCATCGACAAAGATGGTCGCGATATCGTCGTCAACGACCAGGCGCACATGATGAGTGCCCTCGCCCTTAAAGAACAACGGACGCTCGAGGCCCATGTTGTTGACCTGGAACCACGGATACTGGGGGGCCGCCGTAAACTCGAGCTTGCCCTCACGCAGGTTGGCGCGGAACTCATAGGCAAGACCGGACTCGGCGTCCTCGGCAAGCTTCACCGAGAAGCCGGCAGCGTCACCGGCGAGCTCGATGTCGGCATCGAGCATATAGGTGGAACCGGCATCCGCAGCGAGCACCTGCTCGACCTTGCCCGACTCGCAGGAGAGCTCAAAGGCCTCGACTGCCTTAGCCTCGCCAAAGGCGCCAAGCATGCTGTCAGGAAGCTTGGTGCCGAGCGTTCCGTCGGCACGCTGAACGATCTCGAGGGGCATAAAGGTGCCACCCCACAGGTAAGAGCTGGGGTCGCCGCCCTCGTCACGCGTAGGAACCCAACCAAAGAGAACGCGGCGCTCGCCGTCAAATGCGGTACGCGCGGCATAGTACGCGCGGCCATCGAAGGAATCGTCCGCAGGAGTGATCCAAGGACCGTTGATAGAGCGAGACATGCGGTAACGGGTCTTGTTGCCATCACTGTACTCGGAGAACACCAGATACCACCAGTCGCCCATCTTAAAGAGATCAGGCATCTCGAACATGGTGTACAGGCCCGGATTCCACCAGTCGCCCTGGAACTCCCAGGTATCCAGGTCCTTGGAGGTGAACTTGACCAGACGACCGGTCATCAGACGCTTGTCCTCGCCCACACGCGTGCCGAGGATGAGCATGTACTCTTCGTTCTCCTCATCCCAAAGCACAAAGGGATCGCGCCAGTTGCGGTCATCGTAACCCTCCTGGGGCGGAAGCAGCGTCTCGGCGATGTTCTTCTCCCACTTGACGGCGTCGTCACTCGTTGCGTGAAGAAGAACCTGCTTCATCAAGCGTGCCTTGACCTTATCGCGATTGCAACCAGTGTAGAGCGCATGGTACTTGTCGCCCACCTTAAACACCGTGCCGGCATAAACATACTGGTCGACTTCCTCGTCGCCGCCACGCTCAAGGCTCTCGCCAAAGTCTTTGTAATTGACGAAGTCCTTGGTTGTCGCGAGTGCCCAGCCAAACGGCTCTCCGAAAGGTCCGGGGTTTCGCGTGTCACGCTGATGATAGAGATAGAACGTGCCGTCCTCGCCGTACGGCATGATGTCGCCTACCCAAATTCCCTCAGGCTGGTAATACACCTTGTGCATCCGAGACTTCCTTTCTCACGAGATACTAACTCGGTACAACTGCAAGATATGTCAAACGTTTTCATATGTCAAACGTTTTCACACCAATAAGTCTTTTCGCAGTTCCAGTCGTCGGCAAACGGTTGACATATGCCGGCGAACGGTCATCAGAGGTGTTTGAGGAATTCTTTTGGCACGGGATGAACTACGCGGTTTTACCCTCAATGAGTTCAACGGGGAGCTTGATATTCGATTCGGGCTTTTCGCCGTTAATAAGAGCAATGATGGATTGCGCCGCGAGCTCTCCGATGCGATCGATATCTTGGCGTACGGTTGTTAAGTCAGGCATAAACGTCATAGTGCGGCGGGCACCATCCGCGCCCACGACCTTAATATCGCCCGGAGCGCTCAAGCCGCGCTGCTTCATCACGTTAAGACAGATAGCCGCCATCGTGTCGTCTCCCGCAAAGATGCCGTCAATATCGGGGTTCTCATCGAGGATCTTCGCAACGACCGCGCTCTTTTCGTCGTCGGGCTTAACGAACTCGACCTCACGGACAAGCGCGGGCAAACCGGCCTGCTCAACAACATCGAGGTAGGCATCGGTACGCTTATTGGCAGGCATGCGCATGCGGCTATTGCTGCGCAGGCACAGGATGCGCGAACACCCGTCATCGATCAGGCGACGCGTGGCAAGTTCGCCGATACTATAGCTGTCGCTCGCAATCTGAACAGAGGCCTCGCCAAGGTCGCAGTCGATACCAACCAGGCTCAAGCCCATCTCGGCATACGCCTCGGCACCGATATTAAGCGAGTTGACAATGACGCCATCAACCATATTGCGCCGAAGCATATCGATATAAGAACGCTCAAGATCAGGTCGATTGGCACTATTGCACAGCAGCATCTTAAAACCGTTTTCGGCCAGGGTACGCTCAACGGCTTGAACCGCTTGTGCATGAAACGGGCTGCTGACATAGGGGACGATCATACCGATAAGATTCAGGCGACCGTTGAGCATGGCACGAGCGATATCGTTGGGCGTATAGTTGATGCGCTTCATCGCGGCATGGACCTTATCGCGGGTCTCTTGGCTAATATAGCCACGATTATTAAGCACACGAGATACCGTAGTAGGCGAAACCCCCGCCACCGCCGCAACTTCCTTGATGCCAGGCTTAGCCGTATCCTTAGAACGAGCACTCTCGCGAGCCATAGCACCCTCCCCCATCAACATGTCATACGTTTACATACGAACAAAGCATACCCCAACAACAGCGGGAAACCGGTAACAGTACAAGTAAGTAAACGACTCATCCAAATATTTAGGAGAGTTCCGCCTAAAGGACGACTACACAGGACCCCAGCCGGGGCTGTTTGGGCTACCTCCCAAAACATTCCGCACTGATATCTTCTGAATTGAAGACGTCGATGGTGCACCCGTATACCATTGACGTCGACACCATCAGATGCGGACCGCGCGGTGACCCCACATTCCGCTGGCGCCCACAGGGCTGCCCTCGTTTCCTGACATGTCCCGCGCGGGCCGCGGCGAGCCGAGACCGCCGCATGACCTAATAGGAGCATGGAGCGATACCGCGGACCCGAACAACCGCATTCTATCGCGCCCCGTCAGTGTGCCGTCTGCCCGGTCCAGGCGAGCACGGAAAGAACGGAGCGAGGCATGCAAAACGAATCGACACCCGGCGCCCGCGGGCCGGTCTTCTGCGGGGTCGACACCCACGCCGACTCGCACTGGCTGTGCGTCCTGGACTGGAGGGGCCGCAAGGTCCTGTCCCGCCGGTTCCCCGCCGACGCGGCGGGCTACGAGGCGCTCGCCGGGGCGATCGCGGCGGCCGGGGAGCCGGCCTGCGTCGCGATGGAGGGGACGTCGTCCTACGGGGCGGGCCTCACCAGGCACCTCGCGTCGCTGGGGATGCCCGTGCGCGAGGCGCTCTCCCCGGCGAGGATGCAGAGGAGGCGCCCGGGGCAGGGAAAGTGCGACGAGGCGGACGCGGAGAGGGCCGCCCGCGCGGCGATGTCCGGCTCGAAGCTCGGGACCCCCAAGAGCCAGGACGGGTGGGTCGACGGGGTGCGCTGCATGCTTGCGGCGCGCTCCGGGGCGGTGAAGGCGCGGACCTCGGCGATCAACACCGCGAGGTCGCTGCTCACCACCGCCCCGGAGGGGCTCAGGTCGAGGTTCCGCGGGATGGCGGGGCCGAGGCTGATGGAGGAGCTCCCCTCCGTGCGCGCCGAGGGCGCGCTGGGCGCCGCGCTCGGCGCGCTGGCGGACCTGTGGGCGGCGGCGCGCGACGCGGCGCTCGACATGGAGCGCGCGATCGAGGCGTCCCTGGAGGAGAACTGCCCCGCTCTGCTGGCGATGTACGGGTGCGGGCCCGTGAGCGCGGCCAAGCTCGCGGTCGCGGCCGGGGACAACCCGGGCAGGCTGCGCTCCGAGGCGTCGTTCGCGGCGATATGCGGGGCCTGCCCCATCCCCGCCTCGAGCGGCAAGACCGTGAGGCACAGGCTCAACAGGGGCGGCGACCGGCAGGCGAACAGCGCGCTGCACGAGATCGCGAGGCAGAGGGTCATGCGCGACCCCGAGACCGCCGGGTACGCCGAGAGGGCCAGGGCGCGGGGGAAGAGCGACAGGGAGGTCATGAGGTGCCTCAAGCGCTACGTGGCCAGGGAGGCGTACCGGGCGCTGATGCGCCCGCACGAGATCAGGAGGCCCGAGGACGCCTCGGAGCTCGTGGCGGCCAGGCGCGCGGCGAGGGTCAGCCAGGTGAGGGCGGCGTCCATACTGGGCACCAGCGAGAAGTACATCTCGATGCTGGAGAGGGGCCAAAGGGAACTCAAGCCCATAAGGAGGGCCTACGAGGCATGGGTCGAGGCGGGACTTCCGCTCGATTGGGACAGGCAAGCCTTCGAGGCCGAGCGCAAAATGAATTCTAAAAAACACCTTGCCAAATAGGAGCGTCAGCGCGAGGCCCGCCTTTCCGTTGCTCCGTAGGAGCAGGAAAGACGGGCCTCATGCGCGAGGACGTTTTCAAAACCAAGCCCGGCCCCGGCCGGACAGCCCACGAACGCTACAAGTTCTTGACACCCATCGCGCGCATGGCGTTCAGGATGGCGATGATCGCCACGCCTACGTCGCCGAACACGGCAAGCCACATGTTGGCGATGCCCAGCGCTGCCAGCACAAGGATCAGCAGCTTAACGCCCAGCGCAAAGATGATGTTCTGCCAGACGATCGTCATGGTCTTGCGTGCCACGCGGATCGCGCGGGAAATGTTGGACGGCTTGTCGTCCATGAGCACGACATCGGCGGCCTCGATCGCAGCGTCAGAACCCATAGCGCCCATGGCAATGCCCACATCGGCGCGCGTAAGCACGGGCGCATCGTTGATGCCGTCGCCCACAAAGGCGAGCTTGCCCTTGCCACTCTCGGTTGCAAGCAGCGCCTCGACGCGCTCGACCTTATCGCCCGGCAGCAGCTGCGCGTGGAACTCGTCGAGACTGAGTTGCTTGACCACAGACGCCGCAACCTCCTCGCGGTCGCCCGTGAGCATGACGGTGCGCTTGACACCGGCGGCGTGCAGGTCGCGAATCGTTTGCTCAGCATCGGCCTTGACGGTGTCTGCAATCACGATTTGGCCGGCGTACACGCCGTCAACGAGCACATGCAGAATCGTTCCGACGACCTCGCAATCGGGCGCTTCGACTCCGGCCGCGGCGAGCATCTTTGTGTTGCCAACGACGACGTGCTTGCCGTCGATGGTTGCCGTCACGCCATGGCCCGCGTCGTTGGTGGAGTCGCTTACGCGCTTGGGGTCGACCTCGCCCTGGTAGGCGACACGTACAGACTGCGCGATGGGGTGATCAGAGAACGACTCAGCAAGGGCTGCGACTTCGAGCAACGACTGCTCGGTATAGCCGGCCTCGGGGTGTACCGCGACCACCGAGAACGTGCCGTTGGTGAGGGTGCCCGTCTTGTCAAAGACGACGGTGTCCACGTTGGCGAGCGTCTCGAGGTAGTTAGAACCCTTGATGAGAACGCCCAGCTTGGATGCGCCGCCGATGCCGCCAAAGAAACTGAGCGGCACGCTGATCACCAACGCGCACGGGCAGCTGACGACCAAGAAGGTCAGGCCGCGCAGAATCCAGTCGGACCAGGCACCGGTGACCAGGCCACCGCCGAGCGCGAGCACCGCGGCAGCGCCGGTGACGGCGGGCGTGTAGATGCGGGCAAAGCGCGTGATGAAGTTCTCGGTGCGCGCCTTCTTTTCGCTGGCGTTTTCTACGAGCTCCAGGACGCGCGCGACGGTGGACTCGCCAAAGGGCTTGGTGGTGCGCACGTGGATGAGCCCCGTCATGTTGATGCAGCCGCTGATGATATCGTCTCCGGTTTTGGCCGGGCGGGGGACCGACTCACCGGTAAGGGCGGCGGTGTCGAGCTGGGTTTCGCCTTCGACGATGACGCCGTCGATGGGCACGCGCTCGCCGGGCTTGACCACGATCACGGTGCCGACGGCGATGTCATCGGGGAAGACCTGTTCGAGTGTGCCGTCGGGTTGCTCGACGTTAGCGTAGTCGGGCGCGATGTCCATCATGGCGCTGATCGACTTGCGGCTCTTGCCCACGGCGTATGCCTGGAACAGCTCGCCGACCTGGTAGAACAGCATGACGGCGGCGCCTTCGGCCATGTGCGGGTCGGTATCGGGGAAGAGCACCATGGCAAACGCGCCGATGGTCGCGACTGCCATAAGGAAGCTCTCATCGAAGGCCTTGCCGCGGCGGATGTTATTGAATGCCTTTTGCAGCACGTCGTAGCCGGCAATCAAAAACGGTATGAGGAACAGCATAAAGCTGGCGTAGATGTCGCCCGGGGTACCGAATGCGGCGGTGAGGGTGCCGAACTCATCGAGGGCGTACACCACCGCAAAAATGCCTAGCGCTACCAGGATACGATTGCGCTTATGCTCAAGGGACTCTTTCTTCTTACGCTTCTTCTTTTTCTTTTTGGGATCGGCGGTGGTCATGACTCGTATCCTCCCATTTGAATGAATGAACACTCGCTCATATAATTTCGCGAGCAAAGGCCGCGGCAAGCGCGGCCTTGCAGGTTGGCGTAAACCCGGGCTAGAGAATGATCTCGCAGTCCGGTTCGGCGTCGGCCGTAAACTCTACAACGCGGTTGAGTACCTCGTCGAACTCAGCATCATCAGCCTCGAGCGTCAGCTTCTGGGTCATAAAGTTGACGGACACGGATTTGACGCCCTCGAGCTTGGCCAGCTCGTCCTGAAGCTCACGCGCGCAGTTGGCGCAGTCGATCTCGTCGAGTTTAAACTGCTTTTTCATGGTGGGTTCCTTTCTCTGTATTTGCGGCTTGGGTGCAGGCCGCGCTGGTACCGTGGTTGGTCGCTATTCGCAGATGTGGCTCATGCCTTGGTTGAGCATGGTGTAGACGTGGTCGTCGGCGAGCGAGTAGAGGATATTGCGCCCGTCGCGCCGGAATTTAACCAGGTGCGACTGCTTGAGTGTGCGCAGCTGGTGCGACACCGCGGACTGCGAGGTTTCGGTCGCTTCGGCGATGTCTGCCACGCAGAGCTCGCGGCCCATGAGGGCATAGAGGATCTTGATGCGCGTGGTGTCGCTGAAGACCTTGAACAGGTCGGCGAGGTCGTAGAGAAGCTCCTCGTCGGGAAGGTCCTCGGGCGAGCAGGTGGTCGGGATCGCGGGTTCGGTGGCCTCGATGTCGAGTTTCGTTTCATCAACGCGGATGCTCATTGCAATATCCTTTCATATGAACATGCGCTCATATAATTTACTTTCGATTATATGAGTGCATGTTCATATGTCAATGACGTTCAGGTAATTCGCTGTACAAAATGATGGGGAATAGTGGACGAGATCCCGGACTGAGCGTTTTTTGATAGTCGATGTCAAGGTGGGTACCCTCGTGCCGTGCATAAAATGGAGTATTCTGCAACTATAGGGGGTCCGCTAATTTATTGAAGGTCATATAATGCAGTTCAAGAGTTATCTTAGGGTGTTAATCCGATGAGTTCTTCCTCAAATGTTGCCTAACGCTCTCACGCAAGAGTGATTTCGCTTCACATTTGGATCCACTCGAGGGTGATAGACACCCGACCCTGCTGAATACTCGCAATTTTGCACGTCGCTAGGGTACCCACCTTGTTAGCCGGCCTAGTCTCCGGCCCCGAAGACCCTGCCCTCGGGCGCGAGGCTGCTTGTTTGGGCAAATGATGGGCTGTCGGATTCGACAGTCTGCATGTCATCGATTGCCGGAACTTCATTAATTGTCGGGTCATCCAGCGTGATGCCTTCGAGCGTTGCTTTTTCGAGGTCGATTCGTTGACGCTCTTCGGAATCCTGGCGAAGCTGCTTCTGAATTCGCTTTTTCTCTTCTATAAACCTTCTGAGCACAAACTGTCTCAGGTCCTCTTGCATGATTTGAAAGTCTTTTGGCAGACGCGAGGGGCGTACGCCCTCTTTCCGCTGGATTGCTTCCATGACCCTAACAAAAGAGCTGGCATGCATAAAGGAATAACGGCTGACGGTGATGATTCCGTACCCCATGGACGCAAGTGCATTCTTGCGCTCCTCATCGATGGCGCGGTCTTCTTCCGCGTCATGATAAAAACCGTTGTATTCAATGTCTGTGCGAGATTTCTTTAGATACGCATCCATAAAGAACTTTTTGCGTCTCGTGAGATTCTTTGCGGCAGTGGTGACCTGCACCTCGTAATCGGTCTCAATTCCCTTAATACCAAGCCCTCCTTCGCTTTTGGGCAGCGTTAGCATCATGACAAAGGCCGTTTCCATGGGAGACCGGCATCCGTCGCGCACACATTGGATTGCCTTTCGGGCAAGGGCCAAACCGTCGCATCTGGTAATGGAATTAAAGAACTGCTTTAACCTCTCGGTCGAGGTGAGCGCGAAACGCTCGCTATAAGAGGTGGAAGAGCCGGTTCCAAGGGAGTAAGCGCTGCACAATTCAAAGTAGTACTCCACCAGTTCGCGAAAAGGGAGATAGGTGGCGGCCTGAAGCGCGCAAAGCTCAACGCTAACAATGAAGATGCCATCTTCAAGCTCTATAAAGCGTGAGTTCGAGAATCGTTTTGACGAAACGTGGCATTGACAGTTCATTGCATAGCGCGCATTCCTGCGATCAAACACCATCACCTCGAGGGAATCATTTGCGTCGAGGGAAACATCATGTTTGGTGAGCCATTCTGCGGCTGCGTCAAGGAGCGTTCCGGTGGGACATGATCCGTAAATCGCGGCAGGGCTACAGGACTCGATGCCTTTCGCAGACACCGAATGCGCGACCTGGTAGACCGCTTTTGCAGTGGTATGTGACAATACGATACTCATGATATATATCGTGTCAGCTAATGCCGTGTTGACGGCGCTGAGTGGAAAAGCCGTTTTAGAGGTCTAACCAAATGCTGTCCAAAAGCTTGGCGCAATTATGAGTTGGTATGCCCTAAATAAAAGTTTTCGCAGCTTAGCTATAGCATATAAATACTCAATTGCCGCACATTTGATAGTGATGCATCACCATCCGACAACGAATTACGTGTCGGGAATTGGCCGAAATCGTTCAAAATGAGGGTTCAGAATTTGTGATGGCAGATCTATCTGTGGAACGTAGGGCGGCCCCGCTGCGGGGTTTCCCGCTGCGAGGCCGCTCGTGATCTACGCCGGAGTTTGTCGTAGACGTTTCTACTTGGCAAACAGGTTCTTGAGGTTGAACTCGGCCTGAACCGTGCGGAGCATGAGGTCGGTGTCGTCCAGGCCCAGATGCTGCTCGTTGGCGTCGGCGGCGAGGGTTCCACGGCGGCGCGCCCAGTTCTCGAGCGCGGCGGGGGCGGATTCGCGGGGGAGCGAGCGGACGTCGGCATCCAGGCTGCGGCAGATCTGGCGCGAGTCGATGACGATGATCTTGCCGGCGCGGCGTGCCTCGGCGTAGCCGTCCAGGTGGATCTTGAACCAGCTGTCCTCAAAGGCGGCGTTGTGTGCCATGTACGGGTACTTCTTCATAAGCTTGAGCAGCTGCTTTTGCAGCTCTTTGTTCTCGCGGAAGGGCGTTTTGCCGTCGATGTCGTCCCAGGTGATGTGGTGGATATTCGACAGCGGCACGTCCTCGCCGCGATAGATGTCGGGCAGGCCGCAGTAGTGTGCCTCGGCGTCATGCGGCACGGCGTCGCTGGTGAGCTCCATGATTTCCCAGCCCACGTTGATGATGTAGCCGCGCTCGGGCGCGCGACCGGTGGTCTCGATGTCGATGCCCAGCACCGTGCCTTGGATGGGCTTGCGAGCGTAGGCGACGCCGAGCGCGTCGCGGTCGCCGCGGATCTCGCGCATGACGGACGCGGCAGTGCGCTTTTGCATCTTGCCGATGGCGGCGCAGGTGTCTGCGTCGGACAGGCCGCGCGAAAGCGTCGCGGGCGTCACGTTGCGCAGGCGCGCCTCGCCAATCTGGTCGCACAGGTCGCGGTTGCGATCGGCAAGGTCGCGCACGGTGGCAAAGTCGAAGCCGGGGTCGCCCTCGGCGGTAAAGTACTCGGTCTCGAGCACCTTGAGGGCCTCTTCGCCTTTCTGACGTTCGGATTCCATGGCGCCGTGATCGCCATAGATAAACATGGGAATAAACGGCTGGCGCTCGTATTCGAGTGCTTGTGAAACGTTCATAGACTGCTCCTTGGACGGGCCGCGTCGCGCGGCTCGGTGGCATTGAGTTATGGCGAGATGATAGTTTGCCATGGGCAACTATTGGCATCGCGCCTAGGACAACTACAATACCCTAGTTGACCGCTAGGACTTTTACAATGCTGCCGAAAGACACGAAAGGTTCCATCCGTCATGGATTTGCTGATTGATATTCTGCTCGACGCCGGCAAGGACACGCTCTCGCTTGTGCCGTTTTTGTTGGTGACGTATCTGGCCCTCGAGACCTTGGAGCACGTCGCGGGCGACCGCGTTAACGGGGCCATCAAGCGCGCCGGCGCCGCAGGTCCCGTGGTTGGCTCGTTGCTGGGTATGGTGCCGCAGTGCGGCTTTTCGGCCATGGCGGCAACGCTGTACGCCGGTCGTGTCGTGACCTTGGGCACGTTGGTGGCGGTGTTCCTTTCGACCTCCGATGAGATGCTGCCGCTGTTGCTCGCCGAGCAGGTGCCCGTGCAGACCATGGCGATGCTTTTGGCTTCGAAGGCACTGATCGCGCTGGTCACGGGCTTTATCGTGGACGCCGCCATTCGCGGCCTGCGTCGTAACGCTCGCGCGCATGCGGCGATTCGCCGTACCGTGCTGGGAACCGCGGCCAACCCGGCCCACGTGAACTGCGCGCACGACGACCACACTGGCGGTGACATCATCGACGAGGTGGCCGAGGCGGGCGTGAGCGCCGATCACATCCATGAGCTGTGCGAGCGCGACCATTGCGGTTGCGATGAAGACGAGGACGAGCACGAACACGGACATGGCTACGATCACGGTCATGAGGACGAGCATGAACACCATGATGGCCACGGTCACTCCCGCTCTCACGAGGGCGCGCCCCTCCTGTCGATTATTCGCAGCGCCATCTCGCACACCGTGCAGGTATCGGTATTCATTTTTCTGGTGACGCTGATTCTGGTCGCCGTGCTCGAGACCTTCGGCGAGTCCGCGATCGAGCAGTTCCTGCGTGGCAACGAGACGCTCGCCGTCCTGGGTTCGGCGCTTGTCGGCCTGATTCCCAACTGCTCGGCCAGCGTCGTCATCACGCAACTGTACCTGGAAGGCGCGCTGCAGCTGGCCCCGATGCTCGCCGGCACGCTCATCTCTGCCGGTGTGGGCTACCTGGTGCTGTTCCGCACCAACCGTAGCGCCCGCGAAAACGTCCTGTTCCTGATCATGATGTACGTCATCGGTGCCGGCTGGGGCCTCATCCTCTCCGCCTTCGGCCTCTAAGTGGGCCTAACAAAACGGGCTTCAAAATAGCCATGCTCGGCGCCTGCACAATGCGGCGACGCATGGCATTTTGAAGCCCGTTTTTTGTTGAGCCATGGATTTTGAGCGCTCATACCGCCCAAAGCAAAAAAGCAGATTTCCGGGCATGTCCCAAAAATCTACCTTGGTTAGCGCAGCAGCTCGGTGAGTTTGCGCTTAAAGCGAGCCCGGTCTTCGCTGGTAAATGCCGCCGGTCCGCGAGTGCGTCCCCCGGCGCGGCGTACCTTCTTTTCCTCGTGGCGAATAAACAGCTGCATGTCGATAGTCGCCTTGTCGTACACGCGCCCGCGCACGCCGATGGCGGCGGCATCGCGCCCGAGCACCATGCTCGCCAAGCCAATGTCCTGCGTCACGACCACGTCGCCCGCCTGCAGGCGTTCGACAATGGCAAAGTCGGCGCTGTCGGCGCCCACGCTCACATCGAGCGTCGTGACCCAAAATCCGCGTCGCGCGTGCTCAGCATCGCGCGGGTCGTCGCGGCGAATGTGCCGTTCTAGGTTTTGCGTGCTGTTGCCGGCGATAACAACGGCGACGCCCGCCCGCCGCGCGCAGTCAATCGACTCGCGCGTGACCGGGCAGGCGCCTGCATCAATAAAGAGCGTTCGTGGCATCTAGTGCACCAGTTTGCCAAATTGAATAGCACGAACAATCAGCGTTACGCCAAACACCAGCAGTGCGGCGCCGCTAAAGATGGCGAGCATCTTGGCCGACCACAGCGGATAGATAAACACGAACATGCCGGCGATGATGGAGAGTGCGCCGCTCAGGATGGCGAGGGCGCGGTTGGACGAAAGCTCGGACTCCAGAATGGACATGACACCTTCGACAATCCAGCCAAAGCCGGCCACGATAACCACCATCGTGGTGAGCGTCGCGGTCGAGAAGGCCTGGTTGCGCAGGATTATGGCGCCGCCCAAGATAATGAGTAGGTTGGAGATGATGCTCGTCACGCGCCAGCCGGTGGGCAGCAGCGGCTCAAAAATGGCAGTGAACAGCCTGATGGCAGCAGTGATTACAAAGTAAAAACCCAGGACAGTCGTCAAAAAGACGAGGGACTTGGCGGGTGCAAAAAGCAGCGCGATACCAGCAATGAGCGCTAAGACGCCCGTGATGGCGTAAATCCAGCGCACGGCCTTGACGGCTTTGCCCGCCATGCTTTTCTCGTCAAATCCAAACTGGCTCGATTTTTGGTCATCGTTCTTAAAGATGCCCATAATGTCTCCTTTCCGTGCTGTGCACGTCGCGTTCATTGCTCTCCGTGCGGCGTACGCCAAAAGTGCTGCAACAAGTATCGCCTAAGGGCGCCGATACATGGGGCGGGAAGGACGAATTGCCGCCTCACATTCCCGAATTGTTACTTTTGTTCCCGCTCCAGTGAGGATTAATCAACAATTGTAGAACATTATGCCGCTGTATGTAATTGCCTAGGTTTTAGGTTAGATTTTCCTAAGGACAATTGGCTTGTATTGGGGGTCCCTATGAACGAAGCAGTTCCCGAGGCACCGTCGAGTGTCGAATCGATGGCAAAGCAAGGTTGCGAAAAGCTCGGTCTGGATGCGTTCGATGCGTTGGTTCGCCGCGCCCGCACGTGCCGCCGCTTTGACGAGTCCATGCGCGTGCCGCGCGAGTTTTTGCTCGAGCTGGCGGAACTGGCGCACCTGGCTCCCTGCGGCGCCAACGCTCAGCGCCTACGCTTTCATGTGGTGAGCGGTGCAGAGGACTGCGCGCGCGTATTTGATGAGCTCGCGTGGGCCGGTGCGCTCAAGGATTGGCCGGGTCCCGATGAGGGCGAGCGCCCGACCGGCTACATCGCGATTTTTGCTGAGCGCGCCGTTCCGGGCAAGCCCGCTGCTCCCATTACCGAGGTCGACACGGGCATTGCCGCGCAGACGATGATGTTCGCCGCCCGCAGCGCCACGCCCGAGGTGGCAGCCTGCATGTTCAAGGCCTTTACGCCCCACGCGATCGATGCCATGGGGCTCGATAACGACAAGTATGAGCTCAAGCTGATCATGGCGTTTGGCGTTCCGGCCGAGACACAGGTGATCGATGCGATCGATTCCAACCCCGACGGCTCCATCAATTATTGGCGCGACGAGGCGCGGGTGCACCACGTACCCAAGCGTCCGCTTGCCGACGTGCTGCTGTAGTTGTGCGTCGTTGCGGCGCAATCCGGCGGCAAAATCACCACAAAGGCTCCTGTCCCCTTTGCGGTGGTGCGAGGGGAGGGCGTGTGGCAGATTTGTATTTGGTGCGGCATGGGCAGACTGAGCTCAATGTGCAGAGCATTTTGCAGGGCTGGCACGATTCGCCGCTTACGGCGCGCGGGCGCGAGCAGGCGCTGGCGACGCGCGCGGCGTTTGAGGCGCGCGGCGTGGCCTTTGACCATGTGTATTCCTCGCCGTTGGGCCGGGCGCGGCATACGGCCGAGCTTATCGTTGGCGAGGGCCGTTCCATTGAGCTGGTCGATGACCTGCGTGAGTGGCATTTTGGCTCGCTGGAGGGCACATCAAATCGCGAGATGCCGCCGCAGCCCTGGGGCGATTATCCGGTGGCCTTTGGTGGCGAGTCTGAAGGCGAGCTTCAGTCGCGCATGGTCGCGGCGCTGTCCCGCATCATGGCCAGGCCGCAGCACGACTGCGTGCTGGCGGTTTCCCATGGCTCAGCCTGCCAGGAGTTTCTTGAGTATGTGACTGGCGAGGGGGAGCTACCCGACAACGGTGCCGTGCTTCATTTTGGCTATTGCGACGGGGCGTTTTCGCTCTTGGGTTGGTAACGAACGAAAGGACCCCTATGAATAAAGATCTGTATCTGGTCCGTCATGGACAGACGATATTCAACCTTAAGCGTATCATTCAGGGGTGGAGTGACTCGCCGCTTACGCAGTTGGGTTGCGACCAGGCGGCGCGCGCCGGCATGTTTTTACGTGCGCGTGGCATTGAGCCCGATCATGCCTACACCTCCACGCTTCATCGCACCGAGCAGACTATCGCCAACCTGTGGCCGGGCTTGGCGTACGAGCGCCTGGACGGTCTGCGCGAGTGGTTCTTTGGCGACTTTGAGGCCGAGCGCGTGATGCTTATGCCCGAGCGCCCGTGGCGCGACTTCTATTGCCAGTTTGGCGGCGAGGGCCAGATGCAAGTGCGCGACCGCATGGTGGCGACGCTGACCGAGCTTATGCAGCGTCCGGACCATACGTGCGTGCTCGCGGTAAGCCATGGCTCGGCCATCAAGGAGTTTATGGATCACGTGAAGGGTGCGGCGGCCGACGAGCGCGATCGCGTGCCGGGCAACTGCGCGGTGCTGCACTTTGCGTTTGACGATGCGACGGATACGTTTGAACTGGTTGAGATTTTTACGCAGGAAGACTACGCGCGCGAGCTGGGGCTTGAACCGCTTGTGGCTACTGCAGGTCCGCAGCGCGGATAACGCGAGCGCGGCGGCACGGGTCGCCGGCATAACTTCTCGACGCAAAAGGGGCGGAGATGCATGTACCTGCTGCATCTCCGCCCCCTGTTTGTTGAGCTGCCGATTTTTGTGCTGGACGGTCTGGTCTTGCTAGAACCGCGCGACTTGGTGCGTGAGCAGACCCGTCGGAACCTGCGGCGCGCCGCCGCTGACCTGCGCGGCGGGGAAGAGCGCGGCTACGGCAAAGTTGAACGGCTCTTTGCCCGTGTAGGTGCCGGCGGCACGGGTCTCATCGGCCAGCAGCTGCGACGCCCCGGTCAGAGCGGCGGCGTAGGCAGGGTCGTCGGCCAGTGCCGGCTCCGGCGCCTGGTCGAGCATGGCACGGATGGCGCCGACGGCGTCCTCGCGCTTGACCTCCCACACGCGGTGCGTGATGCCCGCAGGATCGGTGACGGCGTAGAGCGAGGCGCCCTCTTTGGCAGCGCTCAGGATGATGTCCATGACGGGCGACGCCTCGTAGGCGAGCGACACGGGGCGCGGCTGCACCTTGAGCTCGGCGATCGCGTGCGCGGCGGCGGCTACGTCAGCGCTGGCATCGTCCTTGTCGCCCGCAAGTACACTCGTCGGGCAAATCGCCACAACGCCCGTCACGCGTCCCGGCTCGCCCGAGCATTCGTACACGTAATACGCCGCACCCGGGTCTTTGAGCATCAGGCCATCGGCAATGGCGCCGCGCAGGGCGTCGTTGCCGCTCAAGATGCCGCCCATCTGCGGCAGCGCTTCGAGCACGCGGTCCTGAGCCGGGCGGATGCAGGGAAACGGAAGTGCTTTCATGGGCGGTCCTAACGCGCGAGTCGGTTTGTTCGCGGCTTATTATGCCCCAACTTGGCTATCTGCGCCCCAGAGCATGTTGTCGGCGAGCGCGATGAGCACGCCCTGGCAGCGAACGATGTCGGCGTGGGGCACATATTCGTTGGGCTTGTGGGCGAGCGCGAGCGAGCCTGGGCCATAGCTCATGCAGTTACGGTTACCCGTCTTGCCGACAATGACGGCAGTGTCGGTGTAACCGGTAAAGAAGCCGACGGTCGTGTCCGCGTCCGTCACGTCATCGGCGGCACGCTTGAGCGCTGCTAGAAGGGGAGAGTTTGGGTCGCGCTCGATGGCGGGGCGGTCGCCCGTCACGGTGTAGCTGCCATGGCAACCGGGAACGGCGGCTTCGGCGACGGCGATGGCCTGCTCTACCATGCGCGTCGCGGCGGCCGTATCGGTCGGCGGGGTCAGGCGCATGTCGACCCAGACTTTGGCGCGGTCGGGTACGACATAGGGACGGTAGCCACCTTCGATCTGTCCAAACGTGATGGTCGAAGGCCCCAGCTCATCGTGCGCGGGCAGCGCCACAAACGCGCGACGGAGCGAACACACGACCTCGGCCATGGCGGCGACGGCATCCGCGCCCTTCCAGGGCTGGCTCGCATGCGCCGTCACGCCAGCCATTTCAATCTCGAACCACGTACGCCCCTTGTGCGCCACCTGAATCTGTCCGTCGGTGGGCTCGGTATCCAGCACCCATTCGCGCGAACCGACCCAGCCGGCATCGATGGCTGCCTCGGAGCCTCGCATAAAGTCTTCCTCGTCGACCGAGCAGATGAGCGAAAAGCTGCGGCGGGGCAGCGCGCCATCCGTCGCCACGCGCTCGAGCGTATGGACCAGTGCGGCAATGGCGCAGGCCAGGCCACCCTTCATATCGCAGGCACCGCGGCCATAGAGCTTGCCGTCGCGCACAACCGCCCCGAGCGGCGCAATGTCCGCGTCCCAGCCGTCGCCCAAGGTGACGGTATCCATGTGGCAGATATAGACGAGCCGTGGCTCGTCGCTTTGGCCCGGCACAGTAATCATAAGGTTGCGGCGCCCGGGGAGTACTTCGAGCTCTGCAATCTGCACGGCATCGAGTACCGGATGGCTCAGCTGCGCCAACCGCTCCTCAACCAACGCTTTGATATAGCGTTCAATCTCGCCCTCATACGCACCTGGGTCGGAACTGTCGATCCGCACGAGCCCTTGCGTAAGCCGCCAAGCAAAATCTGTATCAACCATAGGCACCTCACAGATAGTTAGGTAAACATACAGATTGTATGCCAAGAAGCGGCTCGGTGCATTTAATGGAGCGCTCACAAAAATGGGGGCGCCTCTCGTGCGAAAGGCGCCCCCGTGGGCATTCAATGTCGGTGACGGGCAGGCCACATGGGGAACTGCCCGTCAGATCAGCCGGCGCTACTTGATCACGCGCACGCGATACATCGACGGAATCTGCTTGAGCGCCTCGATGGTGCTGCTGTCCAGGTGCTCGTCGGTGTCGAACATGGTGTAGGCGTTCTCGCCGGCAGACTCGTTGGTCATACGCTGCACGTTGGCGTTGTCCTTGGCCAGGATCGCCGTGATCTGGCCGATCATGTTGGGCACGTTGGCATGCAGGCAGGCAATGCGGCTTGCGGCGCGCGCCTTGCCCATGCTGCAGGCGGGGTAGTTGACGCTGTGCGCGATGTTGCCGTTCTCCAGGTAATCCTTGAGCTCGCTGATGGCCATGTCTGCGCAGTTGGCCTCGGCCTCGCCGGTGCCGGCACCCGAGTGCGTGGTGATAAACGTGTTGGGCATCTTGACGGTCTTGGGCGTGGCGAAGTCGCAGCTAAACCAGCTGAGCTTGCCCTCGCGCAGGGCGGCGTCAACGGCGTCCTCGTCGATGATGGTCTCGCGTGCGTAGTTGATGAGCACGGCGTCCGGGGCCAGCAGGTTGATCTGCTCGGTGCTGATCATGCCGATGGTGTCGGCCTTGCTGGGCACGTGCACCGTGAGGTAATCACAGCCGCGGCACAGATCCTCGAGCGTGCCCACGCGCTGCACTTCGCGGCTCAGCACCCACGCGTGCTCAACGGAAATGAACGGGTCGTAGCCGTAAACGTCCATGCCCAGGTCGACGCAAGCGTTGGCGACCTTGGAGCCCACGTTGCCCAGGCCGATGACGCCGATGCGCTTGCCTTTAAGCTCGCGGCCCACAAAGGCCTTCTTGGCCTTTTCGGCATCGACCTGAATCTCGGGATCGTCAGCGTTGTCGCGCACCCAGTTCATCGACTGCACCACGCCGCGGCTCGAGAGCACCAGCATGCCTAGGACGAGCTCCTTGACGGCGTTGCTGTTGGCGCCGGGGGAGTTAAAGACGACGACGCCCTTCTTGGCGTACTCCTCGACGGGGATGTTGTTGACGCCGGCCCCGCAGCGGGCGATGGCGCGGATGCCCTCGGGCAGCTCGTAGCCGTGCAGGTCGGTCGAGCGCATCAGGATCGCGTCGGCCTCTTCGGCGGTGCTCACAAATTCGTAGCCCTCGCCAAACTCGACTTTGCCGTCCTTGGTGATATCGTCGATGGTCTTAATCTTACGCATGGAAAAACTCCTTAGCAGGTTTTGATCTAAACAGGGTGGTTTGAGATGGCTGGTCGGCCCGCGGGTTGCGGGCTAGTTAGATCGCGGGCTTAAACTATGCTGCGCTTCGAAGTCCTTCATGTACGAGGCCAGTGCCTGCACGTCTTCCATGGTTACGGCGTTGTAGACGCTGGCGCGCATACCGCCCACCAGGCGATGGCCCTTGACGTTTTGAATCTGGTGCCCGGCCGCGCCTGCGACAAAGGCCGCGTCGAGTTCGGCGTCGCCGGTGCGGAAGGTGACATTGGCGATGGAGCGGCTGTCGGCCTGCGTGGTGCCATGGAACAGCTCGCTGTGCTCGAGCAGGTCGTAGAGCAGATTGGCCTTGGCCCAGTTGCGCTCGGCCATGGCGGCAAGTCCGCCGGTCTGCTCAACCCAACGGAACACCTTGCCGCATACGTAGATACCAAAGGTGTTGGGCGTGTTGAGCATGGAGCCCTTGGCGGCCTGGGTCTTGAGGTCCATGTACTGCGGCGTCTGCGCAAAAGCGGGGCCATCTGCGATGAGGTCGTCGCGCACGATGACCACGGTCACGCCCGCGGCGCCGGCGTTTTTCTGAGCGCCGGCGTAGATGAGCCCGTAGCGTTCGACGTCGAGCGGCTGCGACAAAAAGCAGCTCGAGACATCGGCGACCAGCGGTACGTCGCCGCAGTTGGGCAGCTCGTGGTACATGGTGCCAAAGATGGTGTTGTTCTGGCAGATGTAGACGTAGTCGAGCCCGTCGCCTGCGGCCTCGGCGGCAATGCGCGCGTTGATGTCGGCCATGGTGGGAATGCGGTCGAAGTTGGTGTCCTCGGAGCTCGCGAGCAGCACGGCCTCGCCGTACTTGGCGGCCTCCTTGTATGCCTTGTTGGCAAAGTTGCCGGTCACGATGTAGCCGGCGCGGCCGCGGCGCATGAGGTTCATGGGGATGCTCGCAAACTGCAGCGTGGCGCCGCCCTGCAAAAACAGGACGCGGTAGTTGTCGGGGATGCTTAGCAGGCGACGCAGGGTTGCCTTGGCGTCGTCGATAATCTGCTGGTACATGCTAGATCGATGGCTCATCTCGAGCACGGACATGCCACAACCGCGGTAGTCCATCATCTCGTCGGCGATCTCGGCGAGCACGCTGGTAGGCAGCGCGGCCGGGCCAGCTGAGAAGTTGTGCACACGTGCCATCTTCTAGTTCCCCCTCGTAGTCGTTTGAACGTTCGGGATACTTTAGCACAGTGGAGCGCCAGGCGCGACCGCATCACGGTAAAACTCGACTGCGCCGCTATGATTTACAGGATGGTTACATGGGGGAGAGACGACCTTACCTGATGGCTCGCATCCGATCTGCCTCTGCCTTTGCTTGTTTCCAAGGACGCACGCGGCCGTTGGTGAGGTCATCGTAACCATGAGCGATGGAACGTTGAATGTGATCTTCGCGTTCCTGAATGGTAGTTAGTGCGCGCGTCTGATCAGAAATAGGCTTTACGACAGGCATATGAAACTCCTTACATAGAATCATATGTATAACTCTATGTTGAGTGTAGCGGAGGGTGGCGTTGGGCGTGTACGTGCCTGCATTCGTAAGCGCGGTTGTCTGGCAAGTGTGATTTGGGGCAACCTCGTCAAAGCTTCTGAGCTGCGAAAATGACCGTTAACCGGATTAAATTTTGTTGCTCAACATTTGACACTCTGGGCGTGGTAACTTTTTTACCAACAGGTATGATTATTGTCATGTGCGCCGCGCCTGCCTGCCGGGTTGCGGCGCACTTGTGACAGCCTTTGACACCCTTGGAGCGTGTACTGTGGATGTAACCACAAAAAGCGTTCGGGGGGGGGGTGCTCACCCGCGAGCAATTCCTCCCGTATGAGATGCGCATCGTCGCTGCCCTTCGTATGCAGGGCGCAAGCGACGAGCAGGTCATTGTACGCGTAAAGAGCGAGAACCTCTTTCAATATCCCACGGAGCGCATGGTCGCCAACCGCGCAACCGTGTGCCTTCGCCGCCTTGACGCCATGGTGCCCACGGACGCCGTATGCGCCGCGCGCGGCATCGACCCCAAAACCGCCGTCGAGGCTGCGTCATCCCTAACCAGGCTCATGGCATCCGGCACTCCCACGCAGGCGGACCAGGCCATCTTCTACAGCATGATCTGCCGCTACGATATCGTGCGCGAGCTCGTGCTCGTCGAGGTAGGGGAGCGCCTACAAAACTTCGATTATGCCTTTACGGCGGTTGACCTCAACGCCTTTATGACACGCTTTACCACGGAGTATCCGGACGCGGCCCGCTGGACTGAGGCCACGGTCAAGCGCATTAAGGGCTCGCTCCGCCAGACGCTCCGCCATGCCGGCCTTATCGGCGAGGGCCAGGGCCCGGAGTCCGAGCGCCTGTCACCACTCTTCCTCGATTCCGATGTCGAGCGAGCCTTGGTTCAGCTGGGCGAGCAGTCGCTTATCGCGGCCCTTACCGGCAGGGCGGTGATGTAGCGTGGCTCCCGTCAAAAGCGCCGTCGACCCTGTTATCACCCCGGCGACCGATCTCGCCACCAATATCGGCATCCATTCCCGCAAGAGCGTCGTTGCGGCGCATGCTCGCTCCGAGCGTGCCTGTCAGGAATTTGAGCGCCGTGCGCAGCTTCTGCGCGAGTGCCTGTGCAGCGAGGACTTTTTGGCCAACAAGGGCATAGGCAATGAGGTCGGCTTCCACACCTTTTGCTATGACCCCGCGCTGGAGTTTGAGGCGCGTGCATTATTTGACACCCTTTCACGCGATGCCGAGGCCGACAAGCTTCCGTGCACGCTCAAGGTCGTGAACCTTTACGACGCCGTGCTGGCAATTCTCGAAAAGCGCCGTGTCCTCAAGGCTATCCCGCACCAAGAGGAGCGCCGCGGTACCCAGCGCGTGCTCGAGGACGTGGCCAAGTTCGCCTCGCCCGAGAAAGTCGCCGCGTACATCCTTGAGCAGACCGAGCCGCACATGTCCGGAGACGTCATCCTCCTCACCGGTGCAGGTGAGGTCTTCCCGTTCTTTCGCATGCACACGCTTCTCCACTGCATGCTCGCGGATTTTGATGATGTGCCGGTGGTCGCCGCCTATCCGGGCAGCTTCAACGGCTCTTCCTTCCAGCTCTTTAACCGTCTGCCGGCCGATAACTACTACCGCGCCATCGATATCTCGTAAGCACGGCTCCCCGCAGACAAGGCCTGCCGCCGGTAACAACCCTTTGCCATAACGTTCCCAAACCCAAAGGAGCACCCATGGACAACACGATCGTTCGCGACCTCTTTGCAAAAGACATCAACCGTTCTATCAACGGTGTGGTTAAGGTCCAGGATTCAAAAGACGAGTCCATCCGCCAGGAGCTTGACGAGTACGTGGTGACGCGCGAACTGCAGGGGCACTTTGCCACGTTCTTCAAGGCATACGGCGATGCCATCGATGTTCCCACCGACAAGATCGGCGTGTGGATCAGCGGCTTCTTCGGTTCCGGTAAATCGCACTTTCTCAAGATGCTGAGCTACCTGCTCGAGAATCGCCAGATCGGCGGCAAGAACGCCATCCGCTACTTTGACGGCAAGATCGTCGACCCCATGGTCGCGGCTGCCATGGAGCGCGCCTGCTCGGTGCCCACGCAAGCTATCCTCTTTAACATCGATAGCAAGGCGGGCCAGTGGAAGCAGGGCGATACGGCCCCCACGGCGCTGCTTCGCGGCTTTGAGCGCATGTTCTACGAGGCGCGCGGCTTCTGCGGCGAGGACCTTAAGCTTGCAAAACTCGAGGACCACATCGATTCCCTGGGTAAGACCCAGGAGTTCCGCGAGGCTTTTGAGCGCGTCAACGGCGAGCCTTGGCTCCAGACCCGCGACACCTACAGCTACTTTGAGGACGACGTCGTTGAGGTGCTGCAGAGCGTGCTTGGCATGAGTGAAAAGGCCGCATGGAACTGGCTCGAGGGTTCTGAGGACGAGGTTTTGGCCCCCGATGTCTTTGCTAAAAAGGTCAAGGACTACGTGGACGCTCAGGCGGCGGCCCGCGGTGGCAACTTCCGCCTGCTCTTTATGGTCGACGAGGTGGGTCAGTTTATTACAAACGACCAGGACCCAAGCCTTATGCTGAGCCTTCAGACCATTGTCGAAGAGCTGGGGGCCGCTTGCGGTGGCCGCGTGTGGGTGATGGTCACGAGCCAGGAGGCCATCGACAACCTGAGCCTGCCCGTGGGCAACGACTTTTCAAAGATCCAAGGCCGCTTCAATACCCGCCTTTCGCTCTCCAGCTCCAGTGTGGACGAGGTCATCCAGCGCCGTGTGCTCGAGAAGACCGCGCCGGCTGCCGATATGCTTGCACAGGTCTACGAGCAAGACGCCGCCGTGCTTAAAAACAACTTTACCTTTGAGGGTGGCTCGCGCTCCGACCTTGCCGGCTACGCCAACTCCAAGGATTTTGTGGCCAGCTACCCGTTTGTGGGCTACCAGTTTAAGCTCCTGCCCGACGTGATGACCGAGGTGCGCAAGCACGGCGTCAAGGCCAAGCATATGTCCACGGGCGAGCGTTCCATGTTGAGCGCATTCCAAGAGAGTGCCCAGGCCATCCAGCATGACCAGACCGGTGCACTCGTGCCGTTCTGGCGCTTCTTCGACACCATCTCCAAAGACCTTGAGCACGGCATCATCCAGGTGGTCGACCGCGCGGTCCGCGCGGCCGAGGACGCAAAGGGCCTTGAACCCTACGACGTTCAGGTACTCAGGCTCCTGTACCTGATTCGTTACATCGGCTACGTCAAGGCCACGGTCGAGAACATCTCCATCTTCATGATCGACGGCCTCGACGTGGACAAGCGCGCCCTCAAGAACCGCGTCAAGGAGTCCCTTGCCCGGCTGGAGCGCGAGAACTACGTGGCGCGCCAGGGCGATACCTATAGCTTCCTCACCGACGAGGAGCAGGAGATAGCGCAGGAGATCGCACGCACCCCAATCGATAACGCGCAGGTGATTGAGTCTATCAAAAAGCGCCTGTTCGACAGCATCTACATCGCGCGTAAACTCAACCGCGGGGCCAACGACTTCCCGTTTGACCGCTATGTGGACGGCTCAATCCACGGTGGCAGCATGGGCGGCATGGAGCTTTGCGTGGCGACTATGGCGAGCGACCTGGGCCGTGCGGACGACACCGAGTTGGCCTTGGCCTCTTCGGGCAAGGCCATCGTGGTCTTGAGCGACGAGGAGGATTATTGGGAGACGCTCGTCAACGCCGCCAAGATCCGCAAGTACGCCAAGACGCGAAATCTTCAGGAACTCCAGCCGAGTACGCGCCAGATCGTCGAGTCCAAGATACGCGAGGCTGCCCATAACGAGAAAGAGGCCGATACCCTTTTGAGCGAGGCCGTGCTCCATGCACGTTGCGCGGTCGACAGCCGCATGGTCGAGGTCCGTGCTACCAAGCCCGCCCAGGTCTTTGAGCAGGTGCTGGCGCAACTGTGCGATGTTGTCTTTGAAAAGGCTGGCTACATCGGTGCGCCGGTCACGAGCGACTCCGATATCCGCTCCACGCTGGCGGGCAACGTTCAAGTGGGGCTTGATGGCATGGACGCGGGCAACACGCGTGCACTCAAAGAGATCGAGGATTACCTTAAGGTTCAACACCAGCGCCACCTGGATACCGCTATGGGCGATATCCAGCGCCAGTACCAGCAAAGGCCCTTTGGCTGGCGCGAGGTCGACATCGCAAATGTGGTGGCGCAGCTTGTGGTGGAGCAGCGCGCGCAGGTGCTGTTTGGCGGTCAGACAGTTCAAGCTAACGACAGCCGCATGGTGGCACTCCTGCGCAAGGATGCCGATAAGGCCCAGGTGCGCTTGCGCATGCGCATGAGCGACCGGTTGCTGCGCGCCACGGGCGAACTCATGCGTGACCTGTTTGACCTCAAGACCGTGCCCTCCAACGAGGATAAACTTGTGGCCGAGCTCAAGGAGCGCCTTGAGGACTTGCGCGAGGCGTGCCTCGCCATAGCACGCGACTACTACACGGGCATCAAGCCGGCCTACCCGTATCCCGGTGAGGACGAGTGCGAGAAGATGCGCTCGGAGGTGGCCGACGTCCTTAAGGACCAGAATGAGGCCGAAGCGTTCTTGACCACGTTCACCAAGCACGAAGAGCGCTTGCTCGATGCCAAGGAAGACTTTGACAGGGTAACTGAGTTCTTCGATTCAATCAGCGCGCAACGTTTGACCACGCCAAGGAATTCTTGAGTCGCACGGAGGGCATTGAGTATGCCTCCGATGACATTCCCGGCGCGGTGGAGAATGTGGCAAAAGTGCGCGAGATTCTCAAAGATCCCAAGCCCTACAGCCGCATTAAAGACCTGCAGCCGCTGATGGCCCCCGTCGAGGAAGACGTTAAAAAGCTCCTGGGCATGCGCCGTAACGAGTTCTTGCATCGCATCGAGAACGACCTGCAGGACCTGCAGAAGCAGGCCGAGAGCCAAGATGGTTTTGTCAAGCAGGCCAAGGATGCCATAGCAGACGCCGGCACCAAGTATGAGTCGTTCAAGAACCACACCCACGGCGTCCAGAGCCTCAACGAGCTTAACGCCCTCGCGGCAAACTGGGAAAGCTGGACCATCACGGCGGCCAACAAGATATACGACGCCGTGGACGCCGCACGCGAACGTATGGAAAACGAGCGCCGTTCCACCGAGGTCACCAGCACGGGTGAAGTGGTCAAAAAGATCACCAACAAGGGCATCGCTACGCCAAGTCACGGTTCCGTTCCCGTGCCCGTGCCCAAGCCCCAGCGCAAGGTCAAGACTGTGCGTCGCACCGACCTGGCCAAGCCGAGCCGCCTCACAACGGCAGAGGACGTGGAGCGCTACGTGGACGACCTGCGCGCCCGCCTTATGCAGGAGCTCGCGACAAACGACGAGATTCGCATTAACTAACCCACTCAACCGCCGGCGCCCAAGCATGCGCCGGCGGCTTATGGCGTTTTGAAAGGTACGGAAACTATGAACGATTCCGCTCTCAAGAACTTCTGCACGTGGGCCCGCGTGGTACTTATTAACGGCGTGGAGGCACAGATGCTGCGCTACGGCATCACTGACCCTGTGTCCGACCCCGCCGGGTCCCAGACCATTAACGGCCTGCCTCTGAGTCCGCTCGAGGTCGAGCAGCGTGACGAGCTGCTGCGCCTGCAGACCGCAGAGGGCCATGACGCGCTGCGCGACCGTGCGGCCTACACAGGGTTCAACCGTATCGTGGCAATACGCTTTATGGAAGCTCGCGGCTGGCTCCCCAGCCGCATGCGCATGCTGAGTCGCGCGGACGGCAGCCATGGTAGCGAGGCTGTGGAGAACGCCCTGGACGTGGGGATTTCCACCGCCGACCCCGAGCGCGTGGCGGAGCTCAAGATGGCGGGTTCCGACGAACCGCTGTGGCGCTATCTGTTTGTGGCGCAGAGCGAGGAGCTTGCCGACTGCCTGCCGGGCGTCTTTGAGCGTGTGGGCGGTGCCATGGAGCTGCTGCTGCCCCGTGGCCTTATGATGGCCGACGGCGTGGTGGGTAAACTTAACGCCACCCTCGCCGATGAGGACTGGCTCGAGGGCGTGACAGTTCTGGGCTGGATGTACCAGTACTACAATGCCGATGTTAAAGACGACTTCTTCAAGTCCAAGCGCAAGGCCGCGGCGGCGGACATCGCTCCCGCCACGCAGCTCTTCACGCCCGAGTGGATCGTGCGCTATATGGTCGAGAACTCACTCGGCCGTCTGTGGATGCTCAACAATCCAGGGAGTTCGCTACGCGAGCGCATGGAGTATTACATCGAGCCCGATACTGAGCACGAGGACTTCTTCCGCATTTCGAGTCCCGAGGAGATAACCCTCTGCGACCCCGCATGCGGCTCGGGTCATATCTTGGTCTATGCGTTTGAGCTGCTCTTCCATATGTACGAGGAGCGCGGCTATCGTGAGCGCGAGATTCCCGAGCTCATTCTTACTAAAAACCTTGCAGGTATGGAAATCGATCCCCGCGCGGCACAGATTGCGGAGCTGGCGCTTGCCATGCGCGCCCGCGAGCACGACCGTCGCTTCTTTAGGCGTGGCGTTCGCGCCGACGTTACCGTGCTCTCGAGCATCCCGCTAGGGGAGGACGAGCTGCCGGGTAACAAGAAGCTCGCCGAGGAGCTGAGTCATTTGGGCGAGATCGGTTCGCTGCTCAATCCCTCAGAGGACGAGATCGACGAGCTCAAGGCTGCCGCCGCGAGTTGTTCCGATGACCTTTTTGCCGCTACGGCCAAAACTAAGCTCGAAAGCGCTGCCGCCATCTGCGAGAAGCTGTCCCGTCGTTTTACCTGCACCGTTGCGAATCCTCCGTATATGGGCAGCAGCAGCTTTAATCCATTCATGAGCAAGTGGATCAAGAAGAACTACCCCGACGTGAAGAGCGACCTCTGCACGTGCTTTATCGAGCGCGGTTTTAACCTTGTCGAGGATAAGGGCTACGCCGCAATGGTTACCATGCAGAGTTGGATGTTCCTGGGCAGCTTTGAGAAGATGCGCTCTTCGATCATCGAGGGCAAGACGATTGTCTCGATGGCGCATCTCGGCCCCCGCGCATTCGACGCCATCGGCGGCGAGGTCGTCAACGTGACAGCCGACGTCATCTACAATGGCCGCGCGGCATGCGAGGGCGCCTACGTGCGCCTCGTCGACATCAACGGTAGTGAGGCGAAGCGTCTCAAGCTGCTCGAGGCGATCCGAGATCCCGACTGCGGCTGGTTCTACCGACGCGACGCCGACACCTTTAAACAGATCCCAGGCATCCCCATAGCCTACTGGGCCAGTGACGCTCTTCTGGATGCGTTTGGAAACGCAAAACAGCTCAGTGAGTATGGCAAGCCGCGCCAAGGGCTTGCTACTGGCGAGAACGCTCGTTTCGTTCGCGAGTGGTGGGAAGTCGATGATTGCAAGAGCGTCTATTCCTGTGGATCTATTCAAGAGTCGATTGAAAGCGCTTGCAAGTGGTTCCCCTACAACAAGGGCGGCGATTTCCGCAAATGGTACGGAAATAATAGCTCAGTTGTTAACTGGGAGAATGACGGACAGGAGATCCGTAATTACAAAGACCAGAATGGTAGATTGCTTTCCAGGCCACAGAATACAAACTGCTTCTTTAGCCCATCGATTACCTGGTCGAAGATTTCAAGCGGGTCCATTGCGTTTCGTTTTAAGCCTGCTGGGCATATCTTTGATGTGGCGGGCACGAGCGTTTTTAGCGACGAGGAGTCACTCAAGTATCTCCAGGGAGCTTGTAACAGCTCTGTGATCATGCGTGTCGCAAGCATGCTCTCGCCGACGCTTAATTTCGAGGTAGGCCAAATCGCAACCTACCCGATCATTCAGAACGAGGAACAGGAGCCGTTGGTCAACGACATGGTCGACTCGTGCCGCGAACTATCAAAAACCGATTGGGATTCGTTTGAAACCTCCTGGGATTTCAAACGCAACCCCTTGGTTTAGGTGAGATTCATGTTTGAAACAGTATCAGCAAATAAGGTTGTGTTTGTTGAATCTAATCCTGCATGGGTTAAATGTGGTTTATCTCAAAAGTCACTGGGCCCTGTGCTTTCCCCGCTTCTTAGGTTCTTTGTTGTCGAAACTCCAGCTCCGGGGCTGTCTAGCAGAAGCATTCCGGTATCTGAATACGGGTGGGATACTCCCTGGAGAAAACCCCAATATTTGAATAAAAAACTTAAGGCAGCAAGCTCAAATAAGTCTTTATATTGGTCTGCCGCGGCTGTTGGTGATATGGAACAGGCTTTGCGTAATGCTGATTTGTTTGATTGCGCTGGCATCGAGTCAAAGCCCTTCGAGTCTGCTGTCTTTTATGATGCCAAAAGCAATCAAACGATCAGTTTGTTTTATCACTTACGAAATGGATTTGCTCACGGCAGATTCTGTGCATTTAAGTCAAAGGGCGATATATGGTTCGCTATCGAGGATGTTGCGGGAAAACGAAAGGATGACCCGGCAGGTGACATCAAAAGACTCACTGCAAGAATTCTAATCAAGAATTCGACTCTATGTAAATGGATGAAGCTGATAAAGGCTGGGCCTGATATTCGTTAATGGGTTTCAGCTCGTGTCCGGGTATTTAGTTGGCTTTAACTAGTGAGCTGAGAAATGATATCAAGTTGTCTTTCCTTTACGCTTGATGCAGTTCGCAGGGTTTGGTTTGCGACTTCATGAGTCACTAGTGCGTTTTTGCAAATGCCCGATGCGGTGAATAGCTTTTCCAGAAGTCGATCGGTAAGGTCGGGGTATTTTTGGAGATTTCGATCCCCTAGTTTAAGCCTCTTGACAACTCATCAACAATGAAAGGATGGCCTCATGGCCACTTTACTTCAAGAAAAATACGAGGCCCGCAAGGCCGAGGTCAATGCTCGCTTCGAGCAGCTTCGCAGTAACGAGGAAGAGCTCAACCGAATCTTTGCCAAGATCTACAATATGGAGGGTGAGGTGCCCATCGAGGTCGAGGATAAGTACGTTTCGGTGGCGCGCATTTTCAATACCGCCGACGAGATTCCCGAGAGCTATAAGGGCAACAAATACGTGCGCACCAAGCGAGACGAGATCACCTCGCTCATAAGCTATGCCGTGGGCTGCATGTTTGGCCGCTATTCGTTGGATGTGGACGGGCTGGTCCTGGCCGATCAGGGCGCCACAGTCGATGACTATCTGGTCAAGATGCCCAACTCTGATCATGTGACCTTTATGCCTGATAGCGATAACGTGCTGCCCATTACCGATGACGAGTACTTTGACGACGACATCGTGCGCTACTTTATCGACTTTGTGCGCACCGTGTATGGCGAGGGGACGCTTGAGCAGAACCTGGCCTTTATTGCCGAGGCACTCGGCGGCAAGGGTACCTCGCGCGAGGTAATCCGCACCTACTTTTTGAAGGACTTCTTTAAGGACCACTGCCAGACCTATAAGAAGCGCCCCATCTACTGGCTGTTCGACAGCGGCAAGAAGAACGGCTTCAAGTGCCTTGTTTACATGCATCGCTACCAGCCTGACCTGTTGGCTCGCATCCGCACCGACTATGTGCATGAGCAGCAGGAGCGCTACCGTGCCCAGATCGGGTATGCCAACGATGCCCTTGTCAGTGCCGAGCGCGGCGAGCGCGTGCGCTTGGATAAGCGCATCAAAAAGCTCAACGACCAGCTCAAAGAGACCGTTGCCTACGAGGAGAAACTGCATCACTTGGCAGACCAGATGATTAAGATCGACCTGGATGACGGCGTCAAGGTCAACTACGCCAAGTTTCAGGATGTGCTGGCGAAGATTAAGTAACTGCAGATACGGTAAGGATATTCATGCCCAAGATCGATGTAGAAGAACAGCTCAAGCTGCGATTTTTGCAGCCGTTGTCCTCATGCGCGCCGCGCCGTGTGGTGGTTTGGCACGATGCAGACGGCGAGTTTGCTCCTGAGTTTGAGCGATTGGCTGCCGAGGGTTTCGACGGCGTGGGGGCCGATGCCGGCGTAATGCCTGCTCACGGTGACCTTGAGCGCCCGGTGCGCTTTGTTGAGGCCTGCGAGGGCCGTATGTTTGCCGTCAAGAAGCTCATCAACCGCGATGACCTTGCGAGCGATATCTTGCTGTATCGCCGTTGCCCGCGCGGCAGGCTTGAGGGTGATTGGCTTGCCGATGTTGAGCTGTATGCCGATCAGTTCCAGGCTGACTATCTTTCGCTTTTGGCCGATCAGCTGGGCATCGAGAATATCGACGCCGTGCGCGAGAGCCTGCGCGAGCACAAGACGTTTTTTGATGCCAAGACCCGCTGCGCTAAGTTTGCCGCGTGTGTTCCGCATGCCTCGGGCGCATCCGATATCGAACTCGGCATCCTTACGGTGATTTTTGGCGGTAAAGAGCTTGGTGACGCGCGCCCCGCGTTTGTGCTGCGTGGCTGTATGACCATGCTGCTGCACGAGGGTCCCGAGGCGCTGGCCGAGTTGATGGACAAGTACTGCGTGCGCGATGTGCTCTCTGCCTTTATGCTTCGCTGCTATGGGTTTGAGGGACCGCTGTATGAGCGCGACTCATTGCTTATGCTTTCATCCTATGTGCTCCTTACAGCGGCGTCTACCGCGCTTCCCGAGGGAGCGCTCAAGGGACTCGAAAGCTATGTGGCTCCCGCCTACGGCCCCTATTGCCTTGAGGCGGTGCGCGCGTGGGACCAGGCCGCCGATACCCAGGCGTCGAGCGAGGACCTATTTGAGATCTGTCGTTTGGTGGAGGATGCCCGCGGGCTCTTTGTGCGGTTTGAGGCTCTGCCGATCGATGCGCTGGCCTCGCTTGATGTGTTCCCGTGCGTCAATGAGGCTGTGCTCTCGCAGCTGTTCTGCTCGTTTGCCCAGGGTGCAGACCGTGTTGAGGACGCACGCGCCTTTGTGGCGCGTCGCTGCGACCTAAGCTGGTATCGCCGTGTCGAGAGCTACTTTGGTTTGCTTGCTGCTGTGGCCGATATGTGCGCATTTAGGCAGGCACATGCGGGCGGGTTCCATCTGGCGCAACCCCAGCAGGTGTGGGATGCCTATACGTCCGATTGGTATTCCATGGATGCTGCCTATCGCCATATGTGCACCGCGTATCTGCGGGCGCGCTCCGTCGAGTGCGATACGCTCGAGGAGCCTGCCCGCGCTGTGGCGGACTGGGCGGAGAATCTCTACAGTAACTGGTTCTTGGCCGATGCCAATGCCTGCTGGACATCCGCTGCGCAAGGGGAGTGGGCCGATTGCGGCTACATCGAGGGTCCCGAACGGCAGGATGAGTTCTACTGGCATGTGCTACCCGCCTTTGTGGGTCCTGCCAAAACAACAGTCGTTATCGTGAGCGATGCGCTGCGCTATGAGGTTGCCCGCGACGTTGCGGCGCTGCTCGAGCGCGAACGCGGCGGCAACGTCAAGGTCTCTAGCATGCAGGCGGTCTTTCCCTCCATTACCGAGGTGGGCATGCCTGCACTGCTGCCGCACCAGGTGCTTGAGCTTGCAGAGGATGGCGCGTTTGTGTTGGCTGACGACATGCCCACTGCGACGACTCCGCAGCGCGAGGCCGTGCTTGCCCACGTTGAGCCTACAGCCCGCGCTTTGCGCTCGAGCGCATACCTCAACATGGCGGGAACCGAGCGCAAGGCGATGCTCAAGGACTCAAGACTTGTCTACCTCTACCACAACAAGATCGATGTCACGGGCGAGAAGGCCGCTACGCAGGATGACGTCTTCGGTGCCTGTGCGGACACCGTGGAGGAACTTGCTGCGTTGGCGCGTCGCGTGTGCACCGACGCCCCGGGCGCGCGTGTTGTTATAACGGCGGACCACGGCTTTATCTACACGCGCCGGGAGCTCAGCGAGTGTCAGATGCTCGGCAAGCCAGATCTTCCCTTCCTTGACGCTCCCGTCATGCACGGCAAGCGTCATCTGGTGGTGCCCAACGAGGCCGTGGCCAAGCTTTCGGGCGAGGCATGCGGGGTGTTTGTTAATGTTGACATGGGACGTTTGGGTGCCGGCTTTGAGGGGTTTGCCCCGCGCGAGAACGTGCACTTCAAGCGTCCCGGTGGTACTAACAACTACGTCCACGGCGGCATGAGCTTGCAGGAGCTTTGCGTGCCCGTTATTGGATTTTGGCGTGCGCGCTCGGGTTCCAAGGACTTTGTCGACACGCGCGCGGCGACGTTGCGCGTGCTAAGTGAGGGGCGCCGGGTGACCAACTCGCTCTTCTCGCTCAACTTGATCCAGGAAGAACCAGCCCAAGGCAAGGTCTTGCCGTGCGAATACGAGCTGGTGTTTACCGATGCAAGCGGCAACGAGGTGAGCGATACGGTCAAGGCGCATGCTAACAAGACTTCTGTTAATTCGCAGGAGCGCGTAGTGCATGCCAAGTTTGCGCTGCGCGCGGCGGATGGATTCTCGGCAAAGGGTCCGTACTATCTGGTCTGCCGCGAGCGCGAGACGGGCAAGATCGTTTGGCGCGAGACGTACACCATTGCTGTTTCGTTTGCCCCTGTTGCTGACTTTGGTTTTTAGGAGTGTGCCCTATGTTTGATAGCAATGACGACAATCTGTGGGAAGTTCCCTCGATTGACGTGGATGTGCCTGCGGAGGCTGCGGTGCCTGAGGTCGCGCCCGCGAAGGCCCCGGAGGCCGAGACCGATGCGTCTGCCCCGGAGCCGGCGACTGCTGCCGCGCCCGCTGAGGCTGCGGTGCCCGCCGAGGACGAGTCCTCGACCGATGGCTATGATCAGGCTGCGGCCGAGGCTCCCGAGGATGAGGGCTACGACATGGACGGGTTGGACGGCAAGCTGCTCGAGCACTTTGGCGGCAAGATCGTGCGCAAGGACCTGACGGCCTTTATGAAGCGCGGCGCCAACGTGCCCACCTTTGTGCTGGAGTACCTGCTGGGCATGTACTGCTCGACCGATGACGAGGAAGCCGTGGCAGAGGGCCTGGATCGCATCCGCAGGATTCTCACCGATAACTACGTGCGTCCCGACGAGTCCGAGCGCATTAAGTCCAAGATTCGCGAACTGGGCCGCTTTACCATCATCGACAAGGTGACGGCCAAGCTCGACGAGTACAAAGACATCTACGTGGCATCGTTTGCCAATCTGACCATCGAGCCGTTTGTGATGCCGGCCGAGTACGTGCGCGACTATTCCAAGATTCTGCAGGGTGGTATTTGGTGCATCATGAGCATCGAGTATCGTCACCCCGTGGATGAGGAAGACGAGTTTGGCATGGAGGTCTTTGGCGACGATGCGCCGCGCCGCGCCAAGGCCAAGCGCAAAAAGCGCGGGCCCGAGGACTCTCCGTTTAGTGTGGCGTCGCTCACGCCCATCCAGATGCCCAACCTGAACCTGGATGCCATGGTCGAAGAGCGCCAGTATTTCTCGCGCGACGAGTGGCTCAACATGCTGCTGCGCTCCGCTGGCTATGAGCCCAGCGAGCTTTCCGAGAAAGAACGTCTGCACTTTATCGAGCGTATGGTGCCGCTCATCGAGCGCAATTACAACCTGTGCGAGCTGGGTCCCCGCGGTACAGGTAAGAGCCACATCTACAAAGAGGTCTCGCCCTACGCCATTTTGCTTTCGGGCGGCCAGACCACCACGGCCAACCTGTTCGGCCGTATGAACTCCATGCGCGCCGACCGCGTGGGCTTGGTAGGTCACTGGGACTGCGTGACGTTTGACGAGGTCGCCGGCATGCGGTTTAAGGACACCAACGCCGTGCAGATCATGAAGGACTACATGGCGAGCGGCAGCTACGCGCGCGGCCGCGACCAGATTAACGCCGATGCCTCCATGGTCTTTGAGGGCAACATCAACGACACCGTGCAAAACGTCCTTAAGACCACGCACCTGTTTGATCCGTTCCCGCCGGAGTTTAACAACGATTCGGCCTTCTTCGACCGCATCCACTATTACCTGCCGGGCTGGGAGATTCCCAAGATGCGCTCGAGCCTGCTGACCGGGCATTACGGTCTGATTACCGACTGTCTGTCGGAGTTTTGCAAGGAGATGCGCCGCAAGGACTTTACGCACCATATCGACCGGTATTTCCGCTTCAACAGCGACTTTAACAAGCGCGACGAGATCGCCGTGCGCAAGACCTTTAGCGGCCTTGCCAAGCTGCTGTTCCCCGACGAGGCCATGGACAAGGACGACGTGCGCTGGCTGCTAGACTACGCCATTGAGGGCCGTCGCCGCGTAAAGGAGCAGCTCAAGATTATGGCGGGCGTCGAGTTTATCGACGTTAACCTGGGCTATATGGATGCCGACAACCCGCAGGACGTGCACGTGGTGCGCGTGCCCGAGCAGACCGAGGACACGCTGATTCCCGACGGGCCGCTGCTGTCCGGCCACGTATTTGGCGTGGGCAGGTCGCAGGGCGGCGAGGTTGCCGTATACAAGCTGGAGAACAAGGCCGTTGCCGGCGAGTGCAAGTTTAAGTACGAGGGCGTGGCCTTTAACAAGCCAGTGCGCGATACGCTGGAAGCCGCGTTCGACAACTTTGTGAACCTGACGAACCGCGTGGCGCCGGGCATGCACATTGGCTCCAAGGACTACCTGCTGTTTTACAACGACCTGCAGAGCAAGGGCCTGTCCGAGGAAGTTTCGCTCGCCGAGTTTGTGGGACTTTGCTCTGCGGCGTGCAACCGCCCGGTGATGCCTGCGCTGGCGATTCCGGGAATCTTGCGCATGTCGGGCTCTATGGACGAGATCCGCGGGCTCGAGGACATTATGCGCGTGGCCAAAAACGCCGGCGCCAAGCGCGTGATTTTGCCGCTGAGTGCCATCGCGGGCCTGCAGAGCGTTTCGTCCGAGATTATCTCGGGCTTGAGCCCGGTGTTCTACATGGATGGCGATCCGGTTGATGCCGCGAAGAAGGCGCTAGATCTGTAGGAGTGCGGGCGTGCGGGCTTGCGTGCGCGTAGGTCCGCGGGCGTGTTGGCGTGTTCGAGTAGGGAGGCCTTGCCATGGCGGACGAGCGTTGCGTTGGCGAGTTGCTCGACGAGCTGTTTGGCTTTGAATCGGTAGCCAAGCGTCAGACGGCGCTTGAGCAGTACGATCGCGGGGAACTGGTGCGCAAGGCGCGCTCCCGTGAGCTGCTGGGCGTGCTTAGGGGCGTCGAGGCTGCCGAGCACACTGCGCGCGAGTCTGCCGTGCGGGCTGTTGACGGGTATGTTCGCCGCGTTGAGGGCGCTGCGCTTGCATGCGCTCGCAAGCAGGCGGGCATTGTTGGCCCGCTGCGGATGGAGCGTCGCTATGCTGCCTTTTTGCGCATGGAGGACAAGGCCGAGCTGCTGGCCCGTTTGGAACAGACACTTGCGTTTATCGAGGTAAAGTTACGTGCGAATACGGCGGCCAGGGTCCGCGCAGCGTACGATGCCGCGGGGGCTATGGTGCTGCATGACGTGGCGCGCCTGAGTGACGTGCGCGTTGTGGACGCCGTGCCTTTGGACGCCGACCTGCTGTGTACGCAGCTGGAACAGTTGCGTTGTGCCGCCGACGCGACGGACCTTGCGGGTATGATCACGGCGACGTTTGAGTCTGAGCTGAGCGCGACGGGGTCGCAGGGCGCCGGCGGGTCTGCGAGCGATGTTGCTGGCGACGTGGCGCTGGAGCGTGAACTTACCAACGTGCGCGGTGCTGCGCAGCGGGCACGCTTGGCGGCGCAGGCGTATCGGGCCGAGCGTGCCGCCCGTATTGCGGGGAACATGGTGGAGCCGGTATCGTTGCCCGAGCCTGCGCGCGTTGCGATCGAGACGGCGTGCGATGGCGGGGAGCTTTCCGAGTTGCTCGCTCAGGTTAAGAAGTCGTTTGAGACCTACCGTCGTGTTGTTGCCGACGGCGGGTTATTCTGCGCGTTTGGCACGGGCTCGCCGCACGGCATTTGTTGCGGCACGAGCTATTTGGACTACGATTCTCGGCTTGATGAGGACGTGCTGGTGGGCGAGTACGATGGTGCAACCAGGCATACTGTTCGGCGTGAGGTTACGATTCCCGAGCTGGTGGATGAGGCTTCTGCCGAGGGCGGCGATTCGCTCAAGGTTGCCGTGGCGCGCATGCGCGAGTTTAACGGGCGTCGCTACGATGGTGTGCTGGATGAGGATCCTACGCGCCATGTGAATACGTTTTGGTATGGACTCAAAAAGCTCAGCCAGTATTGCGAGGCCGCCGTGCGTGTAGATGAGCGTGCTTGGGATTGCTTTATCGATAAGGTGCAGTATGCCTACGATGAGCCCGTGGGGCGCCTGGCCACGCAGATGGACGACAAGCAGGTTGCGGCTTTTATTGCTGCTGTGGATGAGCTTGGCGCTGCTGAGTAGGGGTCCTGACCTGGTAGGAGGTTTCACCATGAAGATCGAAGTTGATGTAGACCAGCTACGCGAGAACCTGCTCGATCGCGCTGGGAGCGCGGCGGGCGTGGGCTTTCCCGCTGCCATGCTCGACGTAGTGGATATCGAGGACGAGTCGCCCCAAGAGCTCCTGGCCCGAGCCGAGCGCGAAGGCCTCGACCTCCGCGACTTTGCCGTCGATGACGACTGCGGAGCGTCTGACGACTGGTGACCCCGGGTCAGTTCATCCTTTTCTTCCTGAGATATAAGAGAAATCCCTTTTTGAACGTCCTTCGGGTTCCAAAAAATAGCCGATCGGTCTTTGTATCTTCCTTGCTGTTAAACTTGATAGCCGTTAGCTCGATCGTACAGATGTAGTCAGCAACTTGGAATAGCCGGTAGGCTCGTGGTGTGGCTTCTCGGTATACGATGACATCCCTCGCTAGAACGTACTCAAGCGCAGAATGAATGACCTCCGTTACAATCGGTTGGCCGTTGTCGTAGTAAATCTTAACGGTGTCGTATCGCTGGAAGAATTCCAGATGGTCGAAAAGTTCAACTGTGAGGTCTCGCCTCATTCTCTCCGCGAGACCGTTTTGATTGCCGGCGAATTCGCTCATTCGGTATTGCAGACAGAGATAGCGTATGGGGAGATGCTGAATGAACGCGCGAAATGCGCTCAACATGTGCCTTCGCTGCTCCTTGGGAAGATCTTTGTAGTCGCCGTTTCCATTCAGTAGGGGTCCTGCATGAAAAGGCGTATTGGGAAGCGAGGACTGCGACAGGGCGCGCTCGTAGCGGTCAATGCGTTCAACGATTGCATCGTTTTGATCGTGAAAAACGAGGGTGACGAGGTAGTAGTTGGAGACGCCTCCGAGGTCGCCAGATTCGTCAACAAAGACGGAGAGTTCGCTCATGATGAGCCTCCATTTTTGCAAAAAAATGCCGGGGGTAAGACCCCGGCTCTTGGAGGCCCCTCTTTTGGAGGGAACCGTATTCTTTATACCATGAGATAAGGGGTGCTTTCAAGTAATATTATAATAAGCAAACATATGTTCGTCAAACTACCTGCGAAAAGTCCTTAGCCGTCCAGAGGTGGGTAGAGCGGCTCGTAAATTGCTGACGCAATGGGCCGGCGTTTTCCCGAGAAGTATTTAGTCTTGACTCGCATAAAAAATGCCGGGGGACATCCCCCGGCTTTTTTCATTTCGGTGTCAATTCAAATGTTTTTCAATCCATCCCCTCAATAAGTTGTGGTGAAATAGGGACTGAAATGGCTGTTCAGAGGCCTATTCAATCCCTATTTCACCGCAACTTATGGGTGGGGATGGCTGCGACGCGAGTGTGGCGATGACGGCTTCGTCGCCGGCGTATATGAGGGTGTTGCCGTCGGGGATGATCGTCTGGCCGTCGCGTTTGAGCATCACGACGATAAAGGGATGCTTGCCTTGCGGCACATCGCGAAGACGCTGGCCGGCCAGGCGACCGTGGGGGGTTACGGTGACCTCGCGCAGCGTAACCTCGGCACGCTCTTCAAACGTCGGCGCGGCCATCACCAGCAGGTCACCTTCCTCGATGACGGTATCGCCGTTGGGCAGCACCGGGTGCGCCCCGTCGCGCAGCACCAGGACCACGAGCATGTCTGTGGCGCTGCCAATGTCCGCGAGCGAGCGTCCGGCAAACGGATGTCCAGCGCCCACCTTGAGCTTTACAAACGACATGCCGTCATCGTCGCGGTAGTCGTTAAAGGTGCGGCGCACGTCGCCGGTCGCATCGATCATATCGAGCTTCTTCGCCAACGCCGGCAGCAGCGAGCCCTGCACCACAATGCTCGACACGGCAATCACAAACACCAGGTCAAATAGGTCGTGTCCGCCGGGAACGCCGGCCACCACGGCAAAGAGACTAAAGACGACCGAAGCTGCTCCGCGCAGGCCCGCCCAGCTTACGAGCGCGACCTGGCGGGGGTTCGTCTTAAAGGGCGCCAGGAGCACGCCGACGGCGATGGGGCGGCTCACGAAGAGCATGAACGCCATGAGCGCCAGGCCCGGCAGCAGCATTTGCGGCAGGCGTGCGGGTGTAACGAGCAGGCCCAGCAAAAAGAAGATGGTCATCTCTGCCATCTCGGTGAGGGTGTCAAAGAAGTGCGCCATCTCGACTTTGCCGGTGATGTCGCTGGCACCCAGCACAATACCGGCCAGGTATACAGCCAAAAAGCCGTTGCCGCCCAGGTAGCTCGGCAGCGCGTAGGCGACGATGGCCACGGCGAACAAAAAGATGGTCTGCGCGCCCTCGGCCGTTGCGTGCGCGCGTTCAATCAGGCGGCCCGCCGCCCAGCCGATGGCGAGGCCCAGGCCCACGCCCAAGATAATCTGCTTGGCCAGCAGTGCGGGAATGTTGATGTCGCCGCCGGCCGCGAGTGTGGCGAGCACGGCGGTGAGCATATAGGCGACGGGATCGTTGGAGCCCGATTCGACCTCGAGCAGCGAGTCGGTGCCGCCCCTCAGCGACAGGCTGTGCTCGCGCAGAACGCTAAAGACGCTGGCCGCGTCGGTGGACGCCACGACCGATCCCAACAGCAGGCCGCCGATCCAGTCGAAGCCCAGCACAAAGTGGGCGAACACGCCGGTGATGCCTGCGGTGATGACGACGCCGAGCGTGCTCAGCAGCACCGCCGGCGCGGCGACGGGCTTGGCGCGGTCGATATTGGTGTTAAAGCCGCCGTAGAACATGATGAATAGCAGCGCCGTGCTGCAGACGGTTTCGGTGAGCGCGTAGTCGCTAAAGTCGATATGCGTCGGGCCGTTGACGCCCAACAGCATGCCCAGCGCGATAAAGATGAGCAGGGTGGGGAAGGGGAGTTTTTTGCCGACGGGTTTGATGGTCAGGCACAAAATGATGACGAGGCCGATAAAGAGAAGGATCTGGTTCATGGATAGTGTCCGCTCCTGGGTGGTTGGCGTGGCACGGTCAGTTGTCTGCGGCTATTTGTACCCAAAGATGGTGGGTTTATGGGGTTGGATTGCGGGCGTGCGCGATATCGTCATAGACGGCTGCCGTCTTTGCCTCTGCTCGGAAACCCTTTCCAGCTTTATTGCAACGGAGTACAATGGGTAACGTTTAAGTTCAACTTGAAGTTTTAGTTGCGGCGCCGGGCTTCGGCCGCAATGCAAGGAGAGGCGTACCATGGCGATCTATGTGACATCTGATGCTCACGGGCACGTGCGTGCGCTTGACGAGGCCCTGTCTAAGATCTCGTTGACATCCGACGACACGCTGTACGTGCTGGGCGACATGATCGATCGCGGGCCCGATCCGGTCGGCGTTATTAAGCTCGTGCGCTCGCTGCCCAACGCCCGCGTGCTCAAGGGCAATCACGAGCAGATCATGCTTGATGCCATCATTGGCCAGGATCCGCTCGATGCCGAGACCTGGGATATCAACGGTGGCTGGACGACGCGCGAGCAGCTCAACGACATGGAATTTGAGGCATACGAGGAGCTCGTGCGATGGATGGCCGCGCTGCCGCTCTACGCGGTGGTCGAGACTGCCGAGCGGCTGTACCTGCTGGTGCACGCCGGCATTCAGACCGAGGCGGCGCGTGCGTTTTTGCTTGAGCATGGTGTCGATTGTGCCGATGGCGTCGGTGCGGTGAGTGCCGATCGCGAGCTGCTGCAGCAGATGCTCGCGGTGCAGTCGTCCGATGACTTGCTCTGGATTCGTCACGGCTATTGGGATGTGCCGACCGGGCTGCTTTCTGCCGAGGGCAAGGGCCCGGTCGTGGTGAGCGGTCACACGCCCACGGTATCGCTTGGGCGCTATTGCGAGGTCGGTGGTCTGGCGGGGCTCGATGAGGAATCGGGACGCGGGCAGATCGTGCGCTTGGGCGGCGAGGACACTGCCGGTGTGCCCGATCGCATCGACATCGACTGCGCCGCCGCCACCGGCTCCGAGTTCGGTCGCGTGGGCATCCTACGCCTGGACGACGGGGCCGAGTTCTACGCGAACATCAACCCGGGCGAATAACCTTGTTCCGCCGATCTACCGTAGCTAATTTGGGACGGGGCTTTTTTGACTACTTTCGGAGAGTAGCGCCTTCTTGCTTGGTAAGCGCTAGAAATGAGGAGCGTCTGCGTCCTCGACAGCGCGAAAATGCTCGAAAAACCGTCGCAACGGAGTCAAACGACGTCGCGGCGGTTCTTTTTTGGCTGCTCGCTGGCTAAGTGAGTAGACTTTTTTGGAAATGCCGAGCACCCAACATATTTGCCTCAATAAAACCGCAGGTCACAGACTTGTGCTCTGTTGGTGTGGTCGGGGATTCGGTAAAAGTCTACTCACTTAGTTTTGCGTGATGAATATTGTCCGCAACGAGACCCCAGACGGGGTGATTCCATCGCAAATTCCGGTGACCGGGCAGCTAATTAGGCGCCGTATGGGTTGCGGTCGCGTTCGATGCGTTGGCGGATGTGGGCGTACTCGATAATCAGTAGCACCAGGAGTAGGGCCATGATGGCTAGGTAGCTCACCACAGCGCCCATCAGACCCAGCAGCTTAATCAAGATCACCGGCAGCACCACGCTTACGGCGAAGCAGATCAGGTAGATCTTGGTGACGTCTCCAGCGTGGCGCAACACCGTGATGATGGCGTAGATAAAGTCGATGGCCGCGGTGACGCCGCCGGCGACGACCATCAGCAGCGCCAGCGTACGGTAGCGCTCAAAGCTGAGGCCGTACATAAAGCTCATGAGGGGAATACCGGGACCTGCCATAAATGCGGCGCACACGCCGGTGATGACCACGATCAGCGCCATAACGGCAACAATAATCAGGTCAAAGCGACGACGCTTGCGAGGATTAGCCCAAATGCTCGACAAGCGCAGGAGCTGCGGTTTATAGACAAATCCAATGCTCAACAGAATAGCCTGAGCTGGAAAAAACAGGGCATTAAAGTACAGCTGATATTTGTATGCCAGCGTGCCTTCCATCACAAACTTGGGCGTGCTCTCAATAAGGTTGAACAGGAACAGTGCACCAAAGAGCGGGGCGCACTGGACAAACAGGTGGCCGACCTCGCGCAGGCTCACGCGGCGCGATTTTTCGGTCTCGAGCAGGGCGAGCGGCGCGGTGACCAGCACGAGCGAGGCGATCGCGGTGACACCCATGGCCATGGCCGCGATGGGCATGCTGCGCGTGAGGAACAGCGCCACGCTGAAGACCGCGATGACGCCGACGGAGCGTAGCGTTTGGCTCATTCCAGCCAAGTAGAGTTTGTCGGCCTGCTGCAGGCGGCCTTCGTACACGTCGGCGACGCCGTCGATGACCTTATACAGGTAGACGCCCAGGCCGATCGTCGCCATCTGCGCATCATAGCCGCGCGCGCTGCTGTACATGAGGCCGCAGCCTAGGGCGAGCGCTCCACAAAGCCAGCGGTTGAGCTGGTAGGAGGCAAAGGACGTCTTTTCGTCGATGTCTGAGACCTGGAAATTGCGCACGCCGTAGTTGCACGCGATCATGATGAGCGTGCCGGTGACAAAGGCGATGGAGAATTTGCCTGCTTCTTCGGCGCCCACGAGCTGCGTAGACACGATGGTGAGCAACGGAAACGCCAGGCCCCACACGGCGGTGCCGAGGGTGTTCCAAAGATAGTCGCGGCTGGTGGCGTGCTCCTCGTATTCCGCTTCCTGCATGGAGAAGCCGCCGCCGTAGACGGCGCCGAGCAGACGGTTCCACCAAGCGTTGACCATGCGGCGGACGGGGCCGGGCTCCCGATCGCGTTCGCGCCGGCGACGTGTGGCTTGGCTGCTATCGGGTCCGCCGGCGTTGCGCTGACTCAGCTCCTGGATGCGTGCGAGCTCTTCGGCCGTGTGCGAGGCGGGGAAGAGGCCGTTCTCGATGCGGCCGCCCTGGGCCCTTGCGGTGCCGCTGCCCGCTACGGCGGAGTCGGCGACGCCATTGCGGCGGGCGATGGCGCGGCGAATGCTATCGAGGGGCGTGATGCTCAAAGCGGGGTCCTTTCTATTGCTGCGCTCTAGTATAGTCGCGGTGGTATCCATTCGTGTTTTTGAACAGGTTGTTCAATAATTTCGGCGGCGCCATTCAGTAGTCGGCACTTGGGGACGTTCCTTATGTGCCGGCACTTTGGGAGCGTCTCTAAGTGCCGGCATCCGGGGACACTCCTTGGCTGTTGCCTGTTCAAGAGTGTCCCCAACGACTAGTCGTTTAAGAATGTCCCCAATGACTAGGCCGCTTGCGTGCGATTTTTGACCGTTGGGCGGGCTTGCCGCCCTTGCCGCAAAAACGTTTTTGCATATCGGGTACAACGGGCTTTACGTGAGTAAAGTGTGCGCCGTGTCCACGTGTCGCGCTTTTAAAGGAGGCCCCATGCCAGGTGTTACCCCTGCAGAAGTTCTGTCCAACTTTGGCATTACGCTGGTCGAAGACCCTGCCGAGAACCAGCCCCGCCTGCTGGTGGACCTGCCGGCGGCAGAGCTCGTCGAGCATGCCATTCGTCGCGAAGAAGGCCGCATGGCCTCCAACGGCGCACTGGTGATCGAGACGGGAGAGCGCACTGGCCGCTCGCCCAACGACCGCTTTATCGTCGACACGCCCGACGTGCACGACAAGATTGCCTGGGGTGCCGTCAACCGCCCGCTTTCTGTCGAGAGCTACGAGACCATCAAGGCCGGTATCGTCGACTATCTCAACGAGCGTGATGTGTTCGTCACCCGCGGCATGGCCGGCGCCGACCGCAACCACACGCGTCGCCTGCTCGTCGCCTGCGAGCGCGCCAGCCAGGCGCTCTTTATTAAGCAAATGCTCGCCCGTCCGCTCGCTCGCGAAATCGCGCGCACCGGTGAGCCGGACTTTTGCGTGCTCGCGGCGCCAGGTTACCAGTGTGACCCTGCCATCAAGGGTCTCAACTCCAGCGCCGCCGTGGTCATCAACTTCCAAGAGCGCGTGATTCTGGTCGCTGGCACTGGCTACTCCGGCGAGATCAAAAAGTCCATCTTCAGCGTTATGAATTACTTGCTGCCCGTCGAGGACGACGTTCTGCCTATGCATTGCTCGGCCAGCATGGACCCCGTCACGCATGAGACCGCCGTGTTCTTTGGCCTGTCGGGCACCGGCAAGACCACGCTTTCGGCCAACCCCACGCGTCTGCTGATTGGCGACGACGAGCACGGCTGGTCCGACATGGGCATCTTTAACGTCGAGGGCGGCTGCTACGCCAAGTGCGAAGGCCTGGACGCGTTCCACGAGCCCGAGATCTTCAACGCCGTTCGTTTTGGCGCGATCTGCGAAAACGTGGTGCTCGACGAGAACCGCAAGCCCAACTACGATGACATCTCGATCACGCACAACACGCGCGTGGCCTATCCCGTGGAGCACATTCCTAACGCGTGGACTAAGGGCATGGGCACCACTCCGAGTGTCGTGCTGTTCCTGACTTGCGACGCTTTTGGCGTGCTGCCGCCCATCTCGCGCCTGACGGCCGACGCCGCCATGTACCACTTTGTGACGGGCTTTACGGCTAAGATTCCCGGCACCGAGGTCGGCGTCACCGAGCCCACGCCCACGTTCTCTTCGCTGTTTGGCGAGCCGTTTATGCCGCTCGACCCCATGGTTTACGCCAAGATGCTTGGCGAGCGCATTGCCGACGGCCGCACACGCGTGTACCTGGTCAACACCGGCTGGATTGGCGGCGGCTACGGCGTGGGTCATCGCATCGAGCTGGCCTACACGCGCTCGCTGGTCGCACGCGCCCTCGACGGCACCATCGAGGACAGCGAGTTCGTTCACGACGACATCTTTAACGTCGACATTCCCACGACGTGCCACGGCGTGCCCGATGGCATCCTGGTGCCGCGCCAATATTGGCAGAGCACCGCGCGCTACGACGAGGCCGCGCACAACCTGGCGGTGATGTTCGAGGAGAACTTCGAGAAGAAGTACTCTCACCTGCCCGAGTCCGTCAAAGCCGCCGGCCCGCACGTTCAAGTACACGCCGACGCCCGTCATCGCGGCCGCGGCCTGCTGGGACTCCGCCACTAGCTTCGCCGTGAGTCCATATCCACCACAAAGGGGACAGGCACCTTTATGGTGGTTTTGCTCGCGTGGATGACTCGGGTTACAATACGCCTGACATATCGTCCCCTTCTCCGGATGGGGACAGCGCAAGCGTTCTTGTGACGGCACCGTAGGACTTTGAAGGTGGCCGTTGTGAGGGCGCTTTTTGTTTGGGCGCTCGCGTTGGCGCGAATTGTGAAGGGAGCACGTATGAAGAGCTTTATTGCCGAGGATTCATTCTGGGAGATGTTTCCGCGGGCAGCGGTCGGTGTTGTGGTCGTAAAGGGTATGAAGCCTGCGGCTCAGATTCCCCAGGAGGACGTGGATGCGATCGCCGCGTTGCTCGACCGCGCCAATATCGATGCGGAGCGTCACCTGACGAGCGATACCATCAGCGAGAATGCGCCGGTCAAGGCATGGCGCGAGGCGTATCGTCTGTTCAAGACTAAGAAGGGCGCGCGTTGTTCGATTGAGAACCTGCTTAAGCGCGTGCTCAAAGGCAAGCCGGTCGGCCATATCACGCCGGCGGTGGACATCTATAACACGGTGTCGCTGTCCTATGCACTGCCCGTTGGCGGCGAGGACCTACATGCTATCGAGGGCGATCTGCGCCTGGCGGTCACTGATGGTGGGGATGCGTTCTTGCCGCTTGGCGAGGAGGCGGATGACCCGACGCTGCCCGGCGAGCTCGCCTATATCGACGATGCGGGCGCCGTGTGCCGCTGCTGGAACTGGCGCGACGGCGTTCGCACGGCGCTGTCCGACGATTCGGCCGATGCATTCCTGGCGATTGAGTGCGTGGAGCCCGAGCGGATGGGGGACTGCCAAGCCGCCATCGACCGTCTTGCCGATCTGCTCGAGCGGTATTTGGGAGCGACGGTTGTCGTTAAGACGCTTGTGACCCGCGACAATCCTTGCGTGGAGCTGTAGCGAAGTCTGCGGATTAAACTCGACGGTCAAAACCACCACAATGGTGCCTGTCCCCTTTGTGGTGGTTTTTATGTTGATGGGTTAACAAATGGGGTGTGCAGGGCTGGCGGCCGATAAGTACGGTTAAGATGTTTACCCGTTAGCATTATGCAAGCGAAGGGCGGTCGTCTCTCATGCAACAGAACGACGAGACACGTTTTGAGGACTTTGTCGGACTGATCAGCGGGCTCTACAAGGAGATCCAGCGCATTAAGACATCCGAGGGCGCAAGGCTAGGCCTCAAGGGCTCCGACGTTATGTGCCTTTACTATCTTGAGCGCAGCAAGGACGGCCTGACTGGCGCCGACCTCGCTCGCATGGCAGGCGTGACCCGCGCCGCCGTCTCGCGTACGCTCGCGCATCTGGAGGAGGGCGGCTACGTCGAGGTCGATGATTCGGGCGATGCCGCCGTTAAGTATCGTGCTCCGGTGCGCCTGACCGCTCTGGGCGGCGAGAGCATGAGCGAGGCGGACCGCATCATTCGCGAGGTGCTCGATACCACCGGTAAGGCTATGGGTGTGGAGCAGCGCGAGCAGATGTATGCGTCGCTACGCACGATTCTCAACACCCTGCGCGAGATCTAAGGCCGCCAAGGCATTTGCTTCCAATTAACAACTGCATAGTCCCGTTTGAGCGCGTATGCCGTGCCGGGGCATTGCTGTCAAAATTCCCTGCGCGGGACCTGCGCAAGAAAGGATTCGCTATGTCCATTCGTATTATTACCGATTCCGCGAGCGATATGTCGCCGGCTGAGCACCCCGCTCTGCGTGTACTGCCGCTGTCCGTCACCTTTGGCACCGATGTGTACATGGATGGCGTCGACATCGATCACCAGCGCTTTTACGAGATGCTCGTGGAGCGCGATGAGCTGCCCAAGACCGGCCAGGTCAACCCGTACGCGTTTTCGCAGGCCATCGCCGAGGCGCGTGAGGCCGGCGATGAGGCTGTGATTATTACCGTGGGCGCTAAGCTTTCGGGCACCAATCAGAGTGCCCGTACCGCACTTGCCGAGGCGCCGGGCGGCGACGTGTTCGTGGTAGACAGCAACAACGTCACCCTGGGTGAGCGCGTCCTGGTCGAGTATGCGCTGCGCTTGGTGGACGAGGGCCGTAGTGCGGCCCAGATCGCGGCGGCGGTCGAGGCTGTGCGCGACCGCGTGGTGGTTATCGGCCTGCTCGAGACGCTGGAGTACTTGGTGCGCGGCGGTCGTCTGTCTGCTGCGGCCGGCGCTGTGGGTACGCTGCTCAACGTAAAGCCCGTGGTGGCTGTCGAGGACGGTCTGATCGTGCAGCTGGGTAAGGCGCGCGGTTCCAAGAACGGCCGCAATCTGCTCAATCAGAAGGTCGAAAAAGCGGGCGGCATCGACTTTTCCATGCCGCTGGCGCTCGGCTATACGGGCCTTTCGGATGCGGTGCTCAAGAAGTATATCGAGGACAGCGCGGCACTTTGGGCTGGCCACACCGAGGGCGAGTTGCCCGTTCACACCATCGGCGCCACCATCGGCACCCACGTAGGCCCCGGCGCCGTAGCAGTAGCCTTCTTCCAGCCCGCCAACTAACCGACCTGCCATAAACCACCACATAGGGGACAGACACCTTTGTGGTGGTTTATGCTTTCCGGGTGGAAGGGAGCGAGCAATGGCGTCTGAGGGCTTTTTTGAACGGGTGTACGAGGTGGTCGAGCAGATCCCCGAGGGGATGGTCGCCACTTACGGTCAGGTGGCACTGCTTGCCGGTCGTCCACGAAGTGCGCGGTATGTGGGCTACGCGCTGCACAGCAATCCGCGCCCCGGCCAGATTCCCTGCCATCGCGTGGTGTTTGCCGACGGCCGTATCTGTGAGGGCTTTGCCTTTGGTGGCCCCGATGCTCAGCGCGAGCTCTTAATGGGGGAGGGCGTGACGTTTGCCGATCCCATGCATGTTGATCTGGCCGCCTGTCGTTGGCCGGCCGGGCTGTAGTGGCGGGCTTCGTCAAAACCACCACAAAGGTGCCTGTCCCCTTCGTGGTGGTTTTAGTTTACCGGAGCTAACTTATGGAGAAGGTGTGGCGGCGCATATTGTTGCTACAAAGTAAACCACGGTGAACTATATTGTATTCAGCAACGGAGCAGGCAATAGGCGATGAAAAAGCCTGCCCTGTTGAGTTTGATTCGCATCCCTCCCCTCTGTGCGATTCAACGGTGTACTTCGGGAACAGGCCCGCTGGCAACTATCTGCCAGCGGGCCTGTTCCTGTTTGTCGGGAGAGTGTGATGGACGGAGCCGAAGCGGTCCGCTCCAAAAAAGGCGGACGCCGTAGCGCCCGCCCTATAGCAATCGAAAGCTCAAGCCAGCAGATCGGTCTAGTACACCATGCCCATGGCGTCCTGAACCTCTGCCAGGGTCTGCTCGGCGATCTCGTTGGCGCGACGGTTGCCCTCGTGCAGCACGTCCTTCACGTAATCCAGATCGTTCTCGTAGCGCTGACGACGCTCGCGGATAGGTGCGAAGTACTCGTTGACGGCCTCGGTCACGTACTTCTTGAGCTGGCCGGAGCCGCCCATGCCAATCTCCTCGGCAATTTCGACCTCGGAGCGACCGGTGCAGATGGCGGCCGTCGAAAGCAAACCGGACACGCCGGGGCGGTTCTCGGGATCGAACGTGATCATGCGCTCGGAGTCGGTCTGGCTCTTCTTGATGCGCTTTGCCGTCTCCTCGGCGGTCATCGAAATATTGATGGCGTTGCCGTAGCTCTTGCTCATCTTGCGACCGTCCAGGCCCGGCAGCAGCGGGGTCTCGGACAGCAGCGCGTCGACCTCGGGGAACACCTTGCCGTAGCGGTTGTTAAAGCGGCGGGCGATGGTGCGGGTGAGCTCGATGTGCGGCAGCTGGTCGCGACCGACGGGCACCACGTTGCCCTTGCAGAACAGGATGTCGCAGGCCTGATGCACCGGGTAGGTGAGCAGAAGGCCGGTAAGCTCATGGCCCGAGGCCTCCATCTCGGCCTTGACGGTGGGGTTGCGCGCCAGCTCGGCCTCGGACACCAGCGACAGGAACGGCAGCATGAGCTGGTTGGCGGCGGGCACGGCAGAGTGAGCGTAGATCATGGTCTTGTCGGGGACGATGCCGCAGGCAAGGTAGTCCATGACCATGTTGTACACGTTGTCCTGGATGTGCTCGGTCGTGTCGCGGTCAGTGATGACCTGGTAGTCGGCGATGAGCACGTTGGTCTTGGCGCCCATGTTCTGCAGCTCAACACGGCCCTTGAGGGTGCCGAAGTAGTGGCCCAGGTGCAGACGGCCGGTGGGGCGGTCGCCGGTGAGCATGGTGAACTTCTCGGGCGTCTTGGCCAGGCCCTCGCGAATGGCGTTGCTCTTTTGCAGCGCGACTTCGTAGCTGTTCTCGTTTGGCATGATTGCTCCTAACGTATGTTCATGGGTCAAGATGATAACGCGTTTATTGGAGGGGCGGTGCGTAAGTAGGCGAGGGGCGGGAGAGGGAGGCGCGTGGTGCGGCATGTGCGATGGGTGCGGCGCGGCCGCGCTTGGCTAACGGTGCCTTGGCACATCCTCGGCAGCTTGCCCTAGAGCTTGTGGTGGCGCTCTTCTTTGCGCTCCTCGGCTGCCTGCTCCTCCTGCTTAAAGGCGGGGTCGTCGGGGGTGACGAGCTCGTCCTCGTGCGTGCGCTTGTTGTAATGGTGGCGTAGCACGGGTTCAAACAGGTGCAGGTGCTTGGCGAAGGCCGCCGAGCCAATGGCGAGCACGGTAAAGATGAGCACACGCATGGGCACTTCGACCTGGTTAATCGCGGCGGCGCCGGCCGAAAGCATGATGCACCAGGCATAGATGAGCAGCACGGCCTGTTTTTGGTTGTAGCCTTCTTGGATCAGGCGGTGGTGGATGTGGCCCTTGTCGGCCTGCCCAATGCTAATGTGGGCGCGCCTGCGGCGCACGATGGCGCTAAACGTGTCGATGATGGGCACGCCGGCAACGATGAGCGGGATGATAAGCGAGGTGAGCGCGGCGGTGCGGCTCACGTTGAGCAGCGAGATGGAGCCCAGTGCAAAGCCCAGAAGCAGCGACCCCGAGTCGCCCAAGAAGATGCTTGCGGGGTTGAAGTTGTAGCGCAAAAAGGCCAGACAGGCGCCAAAGAGCGCAATGGAGAGCGCGGCGGCGTCGATGCGGCCCGAGAGAACGGCCATCGAAAACATGGTGAACGAGGCGATGCCGCAGATGCCCGTGGCCAAGCCGTCGAGGCCGTCGATGAGGTTAATGATGTTGGTGAATGCCACCAGATAGATTACGGTGATGGGGTAGGCGAGCCACCCGAGCATGATTTCGCCGGGGGCAAACGGGTTGACGATGACGCCGATCCGCAGGCCGCCGATACAGGCGATGAGCGCGGCGAGGACCTGTCCGGCCAGCTTTTGCTTGGGCTTGAGCTGGAAGACGTCGTCGATAGCGCCGGTCGCAAAGATGACGGTAAAGGAGAGCGCCAGCATGGGATAGCTAATGTGAAGGCGCGGGTGCGGCACCAGGACGGGTGGCCAGCCTAGGTGCCAGGTGCCTAGGATTTGCACAATGCAGGCAACGACCAGGCCCAAAAACACCGCCGTTCCGCCCAAACGCGGGATGGGCTTGGTGTTGATGCGGCGCTTAGAAGGATAGTCGACGGCATCGAGCTTAATTGCCAAGCGCTTGACCAGGGGCACCGCGAGGAAGGTCGTGATAAAGGCCGCCGCTGCCACGCATAGGTACGGTATGTAGCTCGGGGATGAAGCCATGAATCTAAAAACCGCCAAGCGTCGAAGGAAAAGGTCAGAAGAACGCCATGCGCAAAGGGCATAGCCGAACCATAATACTCGACCAAGGGGGGTGCATGTAATTGCACGCAGCGATAATCACGCGCTTACCAGATATTGGGATGTTGTCGATGGCTTGTCGGGATGCCGACGGGGATCCATATGGACTGTAATGGTGTTTTTCGGCAAAAGAAAACCACCCCCCACGTTACGAAAATGAACCCACCTAAAACAGGTGGGTGCCCTCATCGACTGTTCCAGCGTCCTTAACAACGAAGGATACCTGTACTAGGCACGACTGTGTGGGCTCCCTAAATAAACGCGACGGTTCACCCAGTTGCTCCGCGGGGGGCGGAATACCTACATCATAAAGCGGCACTTTGTGGATTCCAGTCTTGACATTACAAAAATCGTGTCGGACGATTACGGCGCCTTAGGGACGGAGCCGTCTACGCGGCCTGGCCCTTTACGTTTGAGCTGCTGAATCGTTGTTTTGGAGCATGTTTTTATGCCGACGTCGTTGACCGAACTTTTTTCGCCCGCCTGCCATTTGTGTCCGCGCCGTTGCGGTGCGGCGCGCGATGAGGGCGCGCGCGGCGCATGCGGTGCTAACGACACGCTCAGGGTGGCCCGCGCGGCGCTTCATATGTGGGAGGAGCCGCCTATCTCGGGTGAGGCCGGTTCGGGCACGATCTTCTTTAGCGGCTGTTCGCTTAAATGTATCTACTGCCAGAACCACGAGATCTCGACCGGCAATTTTGGCCTTGAGATTTCGCCTGAGCGCCTGGTCGAGATTATGCTGGAACTGCAGGACCAGGGTGCCAACAACATCAATTTGGTGACGGCGACGCACTATGCGCACCTGTTGCCTGCCGCGATTGCCGCGGCACGGGCGCGCGGGCTGGTCATCCCGATCGTCTACAACACGAGTGGTTACGAGCGCGCGAGTGCCGTGGCGGCGCTGGGCGACCTGGTCGATGTGTGGCTCACCGACTTTAAATATGCCGATGCCGGGCTTGCGCAGTCGCTTTCTCATATTAAGGATTACCCGCGCGTGGCCGTGTCGGGCCTGGCACAGATGGCGTGCGAGATCGAGCGCCGCGGGGGAGAGCTGGTGGACGAGGACGGGCTCATGAAGCGCGGCATCATCGTGCGCCACCTGGTGCTGCCGGGGCATGCGGATGACTCGTGCCGCGTGTTAGACCTGGTGTGGCAGACGGTGGGCGACGTGCCGATCTCGGTCATGAACCAGTACACGCCCAATGCGCTCATGCGCGAGCAGGGCGGCGACCTGGCACGCGCCGTGACGCGCGAGGAGTACGAGCAAGTACTCGACCATGCCGACGACCTGGGCTTTACGACGATGTTCTGGCAAGAGGGCGGCGCGGTAGACGAGAGCTTCACCCCGGCCTTCGACACCACCGGTGTTCTTACCAGCGCAAAGTAGTGCGTTCGTCGATGATTTTTCTGGGACGGGGATTAAAAAATCATCGAGAGGATCGCCTGCTCGAAAAGTTGCCAAAATAGCTGCGCCCCAAAAAGACTGGTTATTGGGCGTTGACAGTTGGCGAGCCGTAGGTAAAATATCGACTTGTCCTGGGGACGTAGCTCAGTTGGGAGAGCGCTGCCGTCGCATGGCAGAGGCCGAGGGTTCGACTCCCTTCGTCTCCACCCTTGGATTTGATAAGCCGCTGACATTGTGTCGGCGGCTTTTTTTAAAAGAAAGGGCTGTACCATGGCCGAGCTTGAGTCCCAACCATTGTCCGACGAGGAGCGCGCGGAGTTGGAAGAGCTCCGCGCCGAGAAGGCCCGCCGCGAGGCTCGGGAAGAGGCCCGTCGCGAGCGTGAGGAGCTGGCTGCCCTGCGTGCCGAGCGCACGAAGGCCGAGGAGGCCGCCACGAACGCCGCATCCGCATCGGCGCCCGCGCCCGCACCCAAGCCCGCTGCTGCGAAGCCTGCACCTGCCGCGCCCAAACCTCAGCCTAAAAAGGCCGCTCGTCCCAAGTCCGTCGAGCCCAAGCCGAGCCGTGACGAGATGACCTTTGCCCAGCGCATGGTTACCTCCAAGGAGCCTACGGGCGAGAACGAGATCCCTGGCATGGCGCCGGCTCAAAAAATCATCATTGTCCTTGCCCTCATCGCGTTTGTCATCTTTATGGGCTACACGATCCTGACCAGCATGGGCCTGCTCTAACCGATTTGCATCGGGCGTCATGTCCGCATGCTCTGCTCTCGTCCAACCCTTAAATTCTGCACCACACATCCGAAAGGTCGCCCCATGGCTTTGACCGACATCTCGCATCCCACCGACATTGCAATGCTCACCGATCTGTACGAGCTCACTATGGCCCAGGGCCTGTGGGAGAGCGGCAAGGCCAATGAGCAGGGTTGTTTTACCGCGTTTTACCGCGACCATCCTTTTGGCAGCGCCTATGCCGTCATGTGCGGCACCGCCGAGCTGCCCGAGCTGGTCGAGAATCTGCGCTTTACGCCCGAGGATATCGACTACCTCGCCTCGCTCCAGGCCCCTGCTGGCGGTGCGATGTTCAAGTCTGGATTCCTCGACTACCTGCGCGATTTTCGTGCGCATGTAAACATCGACGCCGTGCCCGAGGGCGAGCTCGTCTTTCCGCGCGAGCCCATGGTGCGTGTCACCGGCCCCGCGCTGGAGTGCCAACTGCTCGAGACGGCGCTGCTCAACATCGTCGGGTTCCAGACGCTTGTCGCCACCAAGACGGCGCGCGTGGTGCTCGCCGCCGACGGTCGCCCTGTGGCGGAGTTTGGCCTGCGCCGAGCCCAGGGTCCCGATGGCGGCCTGGCCGTTGCGCGCGCGAGCTACGTTGCCGGCTGCTCCTCTACGTCCAATGTGCTCGCCGGCCGCCGCTACGGTATTCCCGTCTTTGGCACGCATGCGCACAGCTGGGTGATGAGCTTCGATTCCGAGCTCGAGGCCTTCCGCGCCTTTGCCAAGTCGAGCCCCAAGAACTGTACGCTGCTCATCGACACCTATGACGTGCGCGAGGGCTGCGAGCATGCCATTACGGTTGCCAAGGAGATGGAGGCGGTGGGCGAGCGTCTGTCGGCCATTCGCATCGACTCTGGCGACCTCGCCAAGCTCTCCAAGTATGTTCGCGGCCGTTTTGATGCCGAGGGCCTGCCCTATGTGGGGATCTCGGTTTCCAACGATCTGGATGAGTACACGATTCAGTCGCTGCTCGACCAGGGCGCGCCCATCGACAGCTTTGGCGTGGGCACCAAGCTCGCGACCTGCTATGACCAGCCGGCGCTGGGCGGCGTGTACAAGCTTTCCGCCCGCCGTGCGAACGAGGCAGATCCATGGACGCCGGTGGTCAAGCTCTCCGAGCAGCCCTACAAGCGCACGATCCCGGGTGTGCAACGCGTGCGCCGTTATTACGACGGCTTTGGCGGCCCGGTCTGCGACATGATCTACGACGAGGACCATCTGGCGGGGGAGGGCGCCGCGCGCGGCAATACCCTCGTGGCCGTGAATGATGCCGCCCTGGTGACCGACGTGTCCGAACTTGAGTATCGCGAGCTGCTGGTGCCGATCGTGCGCGATGGCAGTGCGGTGGCTCCGCGTGAGAGCATCCAGGACGCGCGCGAGCGCTGTGCTTGGGCGCTCGATCATCTTGACGCAGCTTTCAAGCGCTTCCTGTACCCGCAGACCTATGTGGTGGGCATGGAGCAGGGCCTAGCTCAGGTGCGCGACGAGCTCGTGCGCAAGAACATGGCCGCGGCCTCTGCCTTTCCCTGGGCTCACTAATTCCTTGGGCGGTAGGGGCGAGTCACGCTCCCTTAGCCGCCAGCTCGGCCGTTCGCTGAACAGTTGATTGGTTTGACGTATGACGACTTCTTATAAAACGATGGTGGTAAAGATCGGTTCGTCCACGGTGGTGGGTGCCGATGGCAAGGTCAACCGCGCCTTTATCGGCGGACTTGCCGATCAGGCCGCAGCGCTGCGCAAGCTCGGCTGGCGTCTGGTCGTGGTGAGCTCGGGCGCTATCGCCTGTGGCTATCCCGTGTTGGGCTTCGACCGCAAGCCGGTCGGTGACCTGCCGAGCCTGCAGGCCTGCGCCTCGGCCGGTCAGTGCATCATCTCGTCGGCCTACGACGAGGAGTTCCATGCGCGCGACCTGCTCACCTCGCTCGTGCTGCTCACGCGCCACGATACGGCCCGCCGCACGTCCTACCTGCACGCGCGCGACGCCCTGCTGCGCCTGGTGGAACTGGGCGTGGTGCCGGTCGTCAACGAGAACGATACCGTCACCGTCGACGAGATCAAGTTTGGCGACAACGACACACTGGCGGCGCTTGTGAGCTGCTTGGTTTCTGCCGATCTGTGCGTGACGCTCTCGGATATCGATGGTCTCTATACTGCCAATCCGCATGAGGACCCCACGGCCGAGTTTGTTCCTGTCGTGCATAAGATCGATGCCAAGATTATCGCCTCGGCGGGCGATTCTTCTACATCGGTGGGCACGGGCGGCATGATTACCAAGATCCGCGCGAGCCGCATCCTGATGACGGCGGGCATTCAGAGCGTGATTTGCTCGGGCGAGGAGCCCGATGCGCTCGTGCGCCTCGCCCGCGGCGAGAGCGTGGGCACGCTGTTCGATCCGCCGGCGGAGCGTCTGGACATCGCACCCCGCAAGCTGTGGATCGCGCTGGGTGACAAGGCGCATGGCTCGGTGACGGTCGATGATGGTGCTGCGAAGGCGCTGGTCAGTCGTGGCTCTTCCCTGCTTGCGGTGGGTATTCGCGAGGTCGATGGCCAGTTTGCCGAGGGCGATGTGCTCGATGTGTGCGACCCGAGCGGTATGGTCGTCGCCCGCGGTATCGCCGAGGCCGATTCGGACGTGCTGGAACTTGCCGCCGGCCGCCGCCAGGACCAGATCGCCAGCAACCGCCTGCTCGCTAACCTGGCCGAGAAGCCGGCGATACACAGGGATAATTTAATCGTCTTCGCATAACCAATTGACGCTGCAAACGCCCCTAAGCGGCAATCTGACGTTCAATCGTCGGGCATGACCAAAAGGTCAATGCCCTCCTCTTTCACGTCACCTTGCTCGCTTAGGGGCGTTTTCGCTTTCCGTTCTCTACCTGCGGCATTGTCGTTGCCGGCACTTGTTCGGCACTTGGGGACGTTCCTTTTGTGCCGGCAGGTGGGGACACTCCTTTGCTAGAAGATCTGACGCAGGTCTCCGCGGTTGAGGGCTTCGTCGAAGAGGCGCTTGAACACCACGCTGCCGTGCAGACCGTCGTGCTCGAACTCGTTGGTCACCCAGGCATGCGAGTTGCCAACGCGGCTGAGCGTATCGAGCTGCAGGCCCGAATCCACGTACATGTCGTCGAAGTACACTGCGGCCTGGAGCGGCACCTCGTTGCAGGCCAGGCGCTGCGGGTCGTAGATCTTGTCCCAGCTGGTGTCTTCCATCAGCAGATCCATGGCGGGCTTGAAGGGCTTAAGTTCGGGCATCTGCTCAAACATCCACGGGAACATGGCTTCACCGGTAAACATGAGCGGGCGCGCGAGTGTGTCGAACTCGGCGCGGTGCGCCTTCTCTTCTGCTGCGGCCCAGCGAATGGGCATGGTGTCGCCGTCGGCGTAGATGAACTCCTGCAGTGTCCAGTACAGCGGGTTTATACGCGTGTTGGTGCGCTCGAAGGCGCGCATCAAAAAGCTGTCAGATACCGAGGCGCCGCAGGTCAGCGTGCCGTCGCCGTCAACAAAAGCGTGATCGATAATCCAATGCATGCGCTCAAAGCTCGGCTTCATGCCAAAGTCGCTGCCCATAAGCTGCAGGCGCTCCACCGTCATTGGCGAGCCGTCGGGCAGCGCGGGCTTCTGCTCCTCAAGCGCATCTGCCAGGGTCGCCACGCGCTCGACGTCGGCGGGGTAGCGGTCGTAATACTGCTGCGTCTTGGCTGCCATGCGTGGGAAGGTGTGCGCGTAGACCTCGCTGGCGCTCGCCGGCACGTGCGGAATGCCGCCGCAGGTAAAGCTCGCCGCCACGCCCTCGGGGAAGAGCGACAGATAGCTCAGCGTCAAAAAGCCGCCGTAGCTCTGGCCGAGCGTGACCCACGGCTTGCCGCCAAAGCCCACTAGACGCAGGTACTCAAAATCGCGCACGATGGAGCTGGCGAGGTGGCGCTTGAGGAAGTCCGCCTGCGAGCGTGCTGTATCGGCGCCGGCGGCCGTTGCGCGATCACCCAGTGCCTTGATCGTGCGTCCGTCCACGCAGCTACTGCGTCCGGTGCCGCGCTGGTCGGGAAGGACCACGCGGAAGTGCTTGACGGCCTCCTCGATCCAGCCGTCGCTTGTGGGCGACAGCGGACGCGGGCTCTCGCCGCCGGGGCCGCCCTGCAAAAACAGGAGCAGCGGCAGATCGTCGTTGATGCGGTCGGGCGCGCAAACCACGCGGTAGAAGAGCTTGATGCTCTCGGGCGCGCCGGCGATTGGTGCCGGCATAGCGCCGCGGCGCATGGTGCTGCCGACGGCCAGGAGCATCGGCTCCAGGCCGCGCCAGTCAAGGGGGACGTCGATACTGTGGTCCTCGACGTAAAGGCCGGGGACGTGGTACGAAGCGATGAGGGCCATGTGAGTCTTCCGTTCGTTGCGGTGTTTCGGGTTGACCAATTCTACCGCCGCGGGCGGGGTCATGCGCAAATCGGCTACCATGGTTGCAAACTTCTAGGAGAAAGGGCCGCCCATGTCGGTCGATATAGCCACGTATGTCCACGATCTTGCCGTTGCCGCCAAGGCAGCGTCGGCCTCGCTTGCCACGGCGAGCGATGAGCAGCGCCAGGAGGCCGTGCGCGCCATGGCCGCAGCACTGCGCAACGGTGTCGACTCCATCGTCGCCGCCAACGAGCTCGACATGTCCGCCGCGCGCGATGCGGGTACCACGGCCGGACTGCTCGATCGCCTGCTGCTGACGCCTGAGCGCGTCGAGGGCATGGCCGCCGGCCTGGAAAAGCTCGCCGAGCTGCCCGATCCCGTGGGCCGCGTGCTCGACCACCGCGTGCTTGCAAGCGGCGTGGACCTGACCCGTGTGAGTGTTCCGCTGGGCCTGGTCGCTATGGTCTACGAGGCGCGCCCCAACGTGACGGCCGACGTCGCGGGCATCTGCATCCGCACCGGCAACGCCTGCATTCTGCGCGGCGGCTCGCTGGCCTATCACTCGTGTGCCATGATCGCCGAGCTGCTGGCCGATGCGCTCGAGGCCAAGGGCTTCCCGCGCGAGGCCGTGTCGATGATCGAGTCTACCGATCGCGAGGCAACCGGCGAGCTCATGAAGCTCCGCGGCATCGTCGACGTACTCATTCCACGTGGCGGTGCAGGCCTGATCCAGCGCTGCGTGCGCGAGTCGCTCGTGCCGGTGATCGAGACGGGTACGGGCAACTGCCACATCTACGTGCATGAATCCGCCGACTTTGATAAGGCGCTCAACATTATCGTTAATGCCAAGACCCAGCGCGTAGGCGTGTGCAATGCCGCCGAGTCGCTGCTGGTCGACCGTGCTGTGGCCGATGCGTTTTTGCCCGCGGTCGTGGCCGTGCTGCACGACCACGGCGTGCTCATTCACGGCGACGAGGCAACCTGCGCCGCATGCGCCGATGCCGGGCTTGCCGAGGGTGATGACTACGTCGCCGCGACTGAGGAGGACTGGGGTCGCGAGTACCTGGCGCTCGAGATGAGCGTGAAGGTCGTGGCAAGCGAGGACGAGGCCATCGCACACATCAACCGCTACGGCACGATGCACTCCGAGGCCATCGTTGCCGAGGACACGGATGCTTGCGAGCGCTTCCTGGATGCGGTCGATGCCTCGGCCGTGTACGCCAACGCCAGCACGCGCTTCACCGACGGCGGCGAGTTTGGCCTGGGCGCCGAGATCGGCATCTCGACCCAAAAGCTCCACGCCCGCGGCCCCTTCGCCGCCGAGGCCCTCACCACCTACAAATACAAGCTCCGCGGCACCGGCCAGGTCCGCCCCTAACGCCCACTCAAACAATAACCACCACAAAGGGGACAGGCACCTTTGTGGTGGTTATTTAGGTGAAGCGGCAGGTTAGGCCTGGAAGGTGTCGCGGTCGGGCGCGAAGGACTGCATGGCCGCGATGGTGTGGTCAAAGAGCTCGGTGAGCTCCCAGCCCAACATTTCGGCGCCCTGCGAAATCACGTCGCGCGAGCATCCGGCGGCAAAGCGCTTGTCCTTGAACTTCTTCTTGAGCGACTTGGTCGTAAAGTCCATAACGCTCTTGCTCGGGCGCATGATGACTGCAGCGCCGATCAGGCCGGTGAGCTCATCGCAGGCAAACAGGATCTTTTCCATCTGCAGCTCGGGTTTGGGCAGCGAGGTGTTGAAGTCCGACGTGTGCGTCTGGATGGCGCGAATGAGCTCGGGAGACGCACCTTCATCCTTAAGAATCTTGGCAGCATAGATGGTGTGGTTCATGGGGTCGTCCTCATGCTCCTCCCAATCCAGGTCGTGCAGTAGACCGACGATGCCCCAAAACTCCTCGTTCTCGGGGTCGAACTCGCGCGCAAAGTAGCGCATAGTGCCCTCGACCGTCTCGCCATGGGTGATATGGAACGGGTCCTTGTTGTACTCATTGAGCAGTTCGAACGCGCGGTCGCGGGTGATTCCGGCGGTAAGCGGCTCTGCCATAAGAGACTCCTTGTGCTCGTGGGTATCGATAAGAATGAATACTACTAGAACAAGAAAACCACCACAAAGGTGCCTGTTCCCTTTGTGGTGGTTTTTGGCGCGGATGGGTTAGTTGAGGGCGGCTTGGGCTAGGCGGGCTTCGGCGGCCTCCTCGGTGACACCAAGGGCCACGGCGAACTCCTCGATGGAGCGGCGTTTGGCCTCCTTGAGTACGCGCATGTAGTAGGAGCTGGGTTTTTTATCAGCTTCCTCGGCCTGGCGAATGCGGTGCATCATGGTCTTTGCCACGCGGACCGTCTCGGGCGCGCCCAGCTTGAGCTGCTGCTTAAAGTGCGTCTCCTCAAGCGAGCTGTTGCGCTCGGTAAAGGTGTCGCACTCCAGCTCGTCATAGTGGCTCAGCAGGTGCTCGGCATCTTGCTGCGAGATGGCGGCGTGCAAACGGTCGGCCTGCGCCACGGGGTACATGAGGATCGTCTGCGCATGTCCCTGCTTGGTCTCGAGCAGCAGCATGGGCTGCGGTGTGTCGTCTCTAAAACCGACGACGGTGCAGACTCCCTGGCCCGGATGAATGACGTGTTGACCGATTGAGAACATGCTACCTCCAACTTATACGAATTTACGTATGTCTAGAATAACACGCTGACGTGCGCAAACCCTTACTTTATGCAGGAAAAGCACACAACTCTGATAGGTAAGAGTATTCGATAACAGACGCAGCTCATTCACACCTTTATACATTTTCAACGCCTGCATAATCTGCAGGCAGACCGGCATCTTTGAGTGACTCCATACAAGCTGTAGTCATTTTTGTGCATATGCAATATCTATTAGCTTTACCCTGCGACAGTGCCCGTCGCTTGTGATAGAGTGCTACAAACTCTGGCTTTTGCCCTACGAGTGACCAAGAGCTCGGGGGCTTTAACACAAGGAGGATCTATGCCCGAGAAGATTGAAGAGCTGGTACGCGCTGCGCTTGCTGCGGCCCAGGAGGCCGGCGACCTTTCCGCATTTGAACTTGACGATTGCGCTATCGAGCGACCGGCTGACACTTCTCATGGCGAGTGGACCTCTACCATGGCCCTGAAGTCCGCCAAGCTGGCCCACTGCGCCCCGCGCAAGATCGCCGAGGCCATCGTTGCCCATATGCCCGAGGACCCCGCGATCGAGAAGGTTGAGATCGCAGGCCCCGGCTTCATCAACTTCTACCTCTCCGTTGCCGTCAAGAATGCCATCTTTGGCGAGGCTCGCGAGAAGGGTATGGACTTCGCTAAGTCCAACGTCGGTGGTGGCCTGAAGACCCAGGTCGAGTTCGTCTCCGCCAACCCCGTCGGCCCCATGCACATCGGCCACGGCCGCTGGGCCGCGCTGGGCGACTCGCTCTGCCGTGTGATGGACCACGCCGGTTACGACATCCAGCGTGAGTTCTACATCAACGACCACGGCTCTCAGATGAACACCTTCGGCAACTCCATCAGCACGCGCTATATGCAGCTTGCCGACATCATCGCCAAGCAGGGCGTGGATATCGACGAGGCTCACAAGCTGCTGATCGCCGACCGCGACGCCTTTGTTGCCGACGAGAACGACGAGCACCCCGAGACCCATCCGTATCAGGACAACTTTGCCGAGACTCTGGGCAAGGACTCCTACGGCGGCGACTACATCATCGACGAGGCTGCTGAGTTCTGGCGCACCGACGGCGACAAGTGGGTCAACGCCGATCCGCAGGAGCGCATGGAGAGCTTCCGCGAGCGCGGCTATGTGAAGATGGTCGACAACATGCGCGACCTCTGCCACGCCGTCAATTGCGACTTCGATCGTTGGTACTCCGAGCGTTCGCTGTATGTGAAGGACACCGAGGGTGAGACCGCCGGCACCTCCGCCGTCGACCGCGCTTTTGAGAAGCTCGACAAGATGGGCTACCTCTACACCAAGGACGGCGCCCTGTGGTTCCGCTCCACCGACCTGGGCGATGACAAGGACCGCGTCCTGATCAAGTCCGACGGCGAGTACACCTACTTCGCCTCCGACGTTGCCTATCACTGGGATAAGTTCCAGCGCGTCGACCACGTCATCGACATCTGGGGCGCCGACCACCACGGCTACATCGAGCGCGTCCGCTGCGTCTGCGACGCTCTTGGCTATCCCGGCAAGTTCGAGGTTCTGCTGGGCCAGCTCGTCAACCTGCTGCGCAACGGCAAGCCCGTCCGTATGTCCAAGCGCAAGGGCACCATGGTGACCCTGCAGGAGCTCGTCGACGAGGTCGGCTCCGATGCCGCTCGCTACACGCTCATCTCCAAGAGCTCCAACCAGATGGTCGACTTCGATATTGAGGCCGTTAAGAAACGCGACAACTCCAACCCGGTGTACTACGTGCAGTACGCTCACGCCCGTGTGTGCTCCATCCTGCGCCGTGCCGCTGACGTTACGCCCGAGCAGGCTGACGAGATGGGCATGAAGGCCGTCGCCGCCAAGGCCATCGGTGAGAACGTCGATTACTCGCTGCTGACCGACCCGACCGAGCTCGCCCTTTCGCGTAAGCTCAACGAGCTCACCGACCTCATCGCCAGCTGCGCTCGCGACCGCGCCCCGTTCCGTCTGACGCACTTTGCCGAGGAACTCGCCGGCGACTTCCACAGCTTCTACGCTGCCTGCCAGGTTCTGCCGAGCGAGGGCCGTCCCGTCGACCCCGAGCTTTCGCGTGCCCGTCTGGCCGCTTGCGACGCCGTCCGCGTGACGCTCGCCCTGGTGCTCACCCTTGTTGGCGTTTCCGCGCCCGAGCAGATGTAATCTGCGAGTCATTTGACCGTACAGACTTGGTTTAACTAAGCCTTGAAAGCCCGCCACCACACTGAACTGCCTCCCATTTCTTGGACATGAGAAATGGGAGGCTTTCTTTATGCGCGTTGATTTGAGGGTGAAGCATGATGTCGAGGCCAGGAAGGCGGCCATAGGGCTCTTCGAGCTCGGGCACGG
>DBEYUK010000014.1:0-90463 GCA_048181625.1 Collinsella sp.
GAGTTGCGCTCGCCGGTCTGCTCAAACAGACGCTGGTTGTAGGCATCGAGCTCCTCGCGCACGATGGCGTCGGCGTTCTTGAGGATCTCGAGTTTCTCCTTGTCGACCGCACCGATGATGCGGATGGCCAGACCCGGACCCGGGAAAGGCTGACGGAACACGATGTGACCCGGCAGGCCCAGCGCCAGACCAAGTGCACGGACCTCGTCCTTAAAGAAGTGATCGAGCGGCTCAATAAGGTCGAAGTGCACGCCCTCGGGGAACGGGATCAGGTTGTGATGGCTCTTGATGGTGGCCGTCTTGCCGCCCGTCTTGCGAGCGCCGGACTCGATGATGTCGGGGTAGATGGTGCCCTGAGCCAGGTACTTGACCGGCTTGCCATCGGTCTCGAGCTGCTGAGCAACCGCGAAGAACTCTTTCCAGAACTGCGTACCGATGATGCGGCGCTTCTCCTCGGGCTCGGTCACGCCGGCCAGAAGCTCGGCATAACGGTCCTCGGCGTGAACGTGGATAAAGTCGACGTCAAACTGCTTGGTGAAGACCTCCTCCACCTGCTCGGGCTCGCCCTTGCGCAGCAGACCGTGGTTGATGAACACGCAGGTCATCTGCTTGCCCACAGCACGGGCACCCAGCGCAGCCACGACGGAGGAGTCGACGCCGCCGGACAGGGCAAGAATCACGCGGTCGTCGCCGACCTTCTCGCGGAACTCGGCCGTCATGGTCTCGACCAAGTTGTCCATGCTCCAGTTGGGCTCCAGGCCGCAGATCTCAAACAGGAAGTTGCTCAGCAGCTGCTGACCGTACTCGGAGTGCTTGACCTCGGGGTGGAACTGCGTGGTGAAAATCTTGCGCTCGACGCACTCCATGGCAGCAACCGGGCACACGTCAGTGCTGGCGGTAACGGTAAAGCCCTCGGGCACCTCGGAAACGGCGTCGCGGTGGCTCATCCACACGGTCTGCTCCATAGGCGTGGAGTTAAAGAGCTTGGCGCCGGCCGTGCGCGTGATGGTGGCGCGGCCGTACTCGCCCACCTCGGAGTGGCCGACCTTGCCGCCGAGCGTCACGGCCGTGATCTGATGGCCGTAGCAGAAGCCCAGGATGGGAAGGCCCAGGTCAAAGATGGCGGGATCGATAGACGGAGCGTCCTCGGCATACACGGAAGCCGGACCGCCGGAAAGGATGAGCGCAGAGGCGTTCATCTCGCGAATCTCGTCGGCCGAGATGTCGCAGGGGACAATCTCGGAATACACGTTGAGGTCGCGGACGCGACGGGCAATGAGCTGACCGTACTGCGCACCAAAGTCGAGTACGAGGACCTTTGCGGAAGCCTTTTGATCCATGGTTTCCCCCTCTTGTTGGCGGGGAGCCGGTGCCCACCCGCGTGAATGAACGAAAATAGCCTTCATAGTGTACACGTTATATGGGGTTTCTCGCCCCTCGCAGCCATCAGCGCACGGCAAACGCACGACCTAGGCCCTTATTTGACGGCAATTGAAGTGTTACCAAACGTTACAGATGATGTAATACGTTTGAACATTGGACGCCCTGTGCCACAATACTGCCGAACGACTCCGCCCTTGCGGCGGCAAATACGATAGGAATACCAGCATGAAGCGCATCCTTCTCATCGCCACGGGCGGCACCATCGCATCGACCGAGGACGGCAACGGCCTCTCCCCCGCCCTGACCGGTGAGGAGCTCGCCCAGAGCGTCCCCGAGATCTCGGACCTCTGCGAGCTCGACGTGGTGCAGCCCATGAACATCGACAGCACCAATATGCGCCCGAGCGACTGGATGCGTATCCGCGACGTCATCGTCGAGGGCTATGCCGACCACGACGGCTTTGTGGTCCTGCACGGCACCGACACCATGAGCTACACCGCGGCGGCGCTTTCCTATCTGATTCAGGACAGCCCCAAGCCCATCGTGCTCACCGGCTCGCAAAAGCCCATGGGCAATCCCTTTACCGATGCCAAGCTCAATCTGTACCAGAGCCTGCTCTATGCGCTCGACGAGCATTCGCACGACGTCTCGATCGTGTTTGGCGGCGTAGCCATTGCCGGCACGCGCGCCCGCAAGCAGCGCACCATGAGCTTTAACGCGTTCATTAGCGTCAACTATCCGCCCATTGCCTACATCCGCAACGACCGCATCGTGCGCAACGGGCTTCACGGCACGCATCAGGGCGAATACCCGGTGCGTTTCTACGACAGCATCGACCCGCGCGTATTTGTACTCAAGCTTACGCCCGGCGTAAACCCGGGCATCCTCGACGCCCTTGCCGATAGCTACGATGCTGTAATCCTTGAAACCTTTGGCATTGGCGGTATCCCCGAGTTTGGCGAGTCGGGCGAGTCGTTCCAAGAGGCAATTTTCCGCTGGGTCGATTCGGGCCGCACCGTCGTTATGACCACGCAGGTCCCCGAAGAGGGCCTCGATCTGGGCGTTTATGAGGTCGGCCGTGCTTACGCCGATCATCCGGGCATTCTGCGCGGCGACGACATGACCACCGAGACGCTCGTGGCCAAAACCATGTGGGCACTCGGCCAGTCACGTGATGCGGCCGAGATTCAGCGCCTGTTCTACAGCCAAGTCAACCACGACCGCATCCCGATGGCGTAATTCAGTTGTCGACGGGTATCCCCTATTCGATGCCCTCGAGAAGCTCTGACACCGTCATGCCGAGTGCGGGCGCGATCTTAAATAGAACCTTGAGCGTGAAATTTGCCGTTCCATCTTCGATTCGGTCGAGGTAGGGTCGGCTGATTCCTGTCGCCACACAAAAATCAACCTTGGAGATACCAAGGTCCCTGCGTGTCTCTTCGACCCGCCTGCCAAGAATCTGTTTCGCACGTTCGTCCATGCAGCCGAGTTTGAAATGGAGCCGAACATAAACGTAAACTATAGTTTACGTTTTGCCGAATACACAGGAGTTTTCTATGTCGGGTTCTTCGGTCCGCATGTACCGAGCCACGCTTCGCACAAACAGCGCACCGCCCAAGCTCGTCGTCGTTGAAGCAGAATGCCTTTCGCCCGATGAGCGCACAGCATTTGCATTGCTATCAAGTCGCGTCGCCGCCGTTCTGGTCCCTTGCCCGGCGCAAGGTGAACTTGCCATCCAATGCCAAGCGCACAGCTGCTCGCTCAATCAGGCTGCCGTAATCGCAACCAGCCAACGCGGTCTGCCCCTTCTCCTGGAAGCCGGTATCGCACTCGCCCTTCGCGGCGCCGGATACGAAAACGAGGCCGCCGCCGACATGGTCTTTAAACCACGATCGAGCGGCGGCCTCGCAGCAGCTATCGAATATGTGTGCAGACTCGTTGCCTAAAAGGACAAGCTAGAAACCAAAGCCAAAGCCCGTTCCGGTAATCGCCGAGTACATAAAGTAAACATTGATCACGTTGAGGAACACACCCGTGATGCAACCGTTGCGCAGGTAGCGTTCGCACACGATGCGCGCCATGGCGGCGGAGTCATCATTGTTTTTAGCCTGGCGTCCCGCCGTAAAGTACGTCGCCACGCTCAGCAGTAGGTTGAGCACCGGCAGTGCCAGCAGCTCGTAGCTCTTACCCCAGCGCGTCACCTCGCCGGCTGCGTTAAACTTCGTTGCCACCTCGGGGCCAATGTTGGGGATAACACACGCTGCAACCACCAGCGGAATCACCGCAAGTACGAGCAGCGCAATACCCATGTAGCCAGCTTTTTTGCCGTATTTAAACATATGCGTCGCCCTTACACGTTAAAGCGGAAGTGCACGACGTCGCCATCGGCCATGACATAGTCCTTGCCCTCAATACGCAGTTTGCCGGCGGCCTTGGCGCCCTGCTCACCGCCGAGCTCGATGTAGTCGTCATAGCCAATGACCTCGGCCTTAATAAAGCCGCGCTCAAAATCGGTGTGGATGACGCCGGCGGCCTGCGGGGCGGTCGCGCCCTGACGAACCGTCCAGGCCTTGACCTCCATCTCGCCGGCCGTAAAGAACGACTGCAGACCGAGCAGCTTATAGGCCGCCTGCGCGAGCACGTCCAGACCGGGCTGTTCCAGGCCCAGGCTCTCCAGGTAGTCGGCGGCGTCCTCGGGATCGAGCTCGGAAAGCTCGGCCTCAATCTTGGCGCAGATGGGCAACGGCTTGACGCCATCGATGGGCGCCAGGTCGTCGTTGAGCATATCCTCGTCCACGTTGGCCACATACAGGATGGGCTTCATGGTGAGCAGGAACAGCCCCTTGGCGGCGGCACGCTCCTCGTCGGTCATCTCCATGGATGCGGCGCGCTTGCCCTCGTTGAGCCAGGCAAGCAGGCGCTTGGCGACCTCGAACTTGGGCATGAGCTCCTTGTCACGCTTGGCCTCCTTCTCGAGCTTAGGCAGCTGCTTCTCGAGCGTGCCCATATCGGCCAGGATGAGCTCGGTCATGATGGTGTCGGCATCGCCGGCGGGATCGACGAACTCGCCCGTGCGGCCCACCTCACGCATGACGTTGGGGTCCTTAAAGTAGCGCACGACCTCGCAGATGGCATCGGTCTCGCGAATGTTGGCCAAGAACTGGTTGCCCAGGCCCTCGCCCTCGTTGGCACCCTTCACCAGGCCAGCGATGTCGACAAACTCGACCGTAGCCGGCACAATGCGGCCCGGGTTGACGATGTCGGCAAGCTTTTGCAGGCGGCTATCGGGCACATCGACGATACCCACGTTGGGGTCGATCGTGGCAAACGGGTAGTTGGCGGCAAGGCCGGTCTTTTTGGTAAGCGCGGTGAACAGCGTCGACTTGCCCACGTTGGGCAGGCCCACGATACCGATGGAAAGGGACACGACAGCTCCTTTTGGTACAGGTACTTCAAACTGCATAAGTATAGCGCCGCCGCAGCATCCGGGCGAATCCGGACGCCACGACGGCGCAAATGAAGCAGAGATGCGTGAGAGTTCGAGACAGTAGTCCTTACTTAAGCTCGGGCCAGAAATCCTTGTTGGCCTCGATGAGCTCGTCCAGGATCTGCTTAGCAACGCTCGCCGAAGGAATGGTCTTGGAGAGCGTGAGTGCCTGCCAGAGCTTCTGGTAGCTGCCCTCGACCCAAGCCTGGACAACGAGCTTCTCAACGGAAACCTGCTGCTCCATCAGGCCCTTCTGGAACTGCGGAATCGGGCCCTGGCAGATCTTCTCAAAGCCGTTGGAACCGACGATGCAAGGCACCTCGACCATGGCCGTCGGGTCGAAGTTGGGCACAGCGCCATCGTTGGGGACGATCAGCAGGAAGCGCTCGAGCGTGTTCTCGGCCAGCGCGCAGGCAAGGTCGACGATGTAGTTGGCATGTACATCTGGCTCAAAGCCGCCGTCCTTGGCAGTACCCTTGGCGATGATGTCGCGGCAAGCGCCAAAGACCTTCTTCTCGCGGCCGTCCATAACCTCATTGGCGCGAGTGTAGTTGGGGTCAGACGTCTCGACGACATAGTCCGGGTACAGGTAGTACTTGAGGTAGGTATTGGGAATCGTCTCGGGATCGACAGCATAGACATCCTTGGCCTTGCCGAAGGTGTGAATCCAGCTCTCCTCGACATGCTGCTCCTTACCGGCCTCGTGCTCGATGCCGTCCAGGTAGCCGTTCTTAGCCATGTGTTCCTTAATCTGCGGCATGAGGTCGTTGCCATCCTTGTCGTAGATTTTGCTCCACCAACCAAAGTGGTTGAGGCCGTAGTAGCTATACTGCAGCTCGCGACGATCCTTGATGCCGCACATACGGCTCATCTTATCCATAAGGTCGATAGGCATGTCGCAGATGTTGATGATGCGGCTGTTGGGGCGCAGCACGCGGCAGGCCTCGGCAACAATAGCTGCGGGGTTGGAGTAGTTGAGCATCCAAGCGTTGGGGCTGTACTTCTCCATGTAGTCGAGGATCTCGATGACGCCGCCGATGGAGCGCATGCCGTAGGCGATACCGCCGGCACCGCAGGTCTCTTGGCCAACGCAGCCGTACTTGAGAGGAATCTTCTCGTCGAGCTCGCGCATGGCGTACAGGCCAACGCGGATGTGAGCGAGGACGAAGTCAGTACCGGTAAAAGCGGTTTCGGGGTCGGTGGTGTAGTTGAACTCAACCTCGGGGGCGTTCTCGTGGAAGTAGATCTCGCAGGCCTTGGCCACGGTCTCCTGGCGCTCGGCGTTGTTGTCGTAGAAGGTCACCTTGTTGACCGGGAAGCGGTCGCGCTCCTCGAGCAGCATCAGGGCAATGCCCGGGGTAAAGGTGGAGCCACTGCCGGCAATGGTCACGGCATAGTTCTTCTTGGACATGATGTCCTCCTCATTCTGGCCGCTTGCTCAATCCGTCCCCGCACGCGGCCTTGCGCGGTTTGGAATTGTTACCTAGAAGTGGAGTTTTTTACCTCTAGAATCGGCCTTGCGGTGCATACCGGCTCTGCAAGGCCGATTGTTTCGATGGACGATGGTTTACAGAAGACTCTCGAACTTCAGAAGACTCTCGAACTTCTCGCGAACCTGCGGGACGGTAAGGCCGATGATGACCTGGATTGACTGACCTTGGACCACCAAGCCATGCGTACCGATCGCCTTGAAGGAAGCCTCGGGTGCAACGGCGCCCTTGTCCTTGACGTTAACGCGCAGACGGGTAGCGCAGTTCGTTACATCGATGATGTTATCCGCGCCACCGAGCAGATCGAGGATGTTCTCGGCAAGCACCAAGCGCTCATCATCTTTACTCTGGGCGACCGATTTGCCAGCAGCACCGCCCTGCTTTTGCTTGTAGTCGGCCTTGGACTTGAGCTCGACCTCAACATCGTCATCCTCGCGACCGGGGGTCTTAAAGTCGAACTTGACGATCAGGAAACGGAAGACCACGACCCAAAGAGCGGTAAAGCACAGACCGACAAGGATGGAGATGGCGTACTGCAGACCATGTGCGGCCCAAAGGGGCAGCCAGTCCCACGAGAGCATCGAGATGATGCCGCCGTCGAAGATGCCCACGACGCCAAGGAGGTTTTGAGCCATGCAGCCAAGCGCTCCGAGCACGCAGTGGACGACGAACAGGCCAGGCGCGATGAACAGGAAGGTGAAGTCAAGCGGCTCGGTAATACCGCAAAGCATAGCGGTAAGGGTGACCGGAATCAACAGAGCCTTGACGCGCTGCTTGCGCTCGGGTTTGGCGGTCATATAAAACGCAATGGCGACGCCAAGCGAGCCGAAGACCTTAGTCCAACCAGGGCAGGTATAGGCAGCCCAGGGTGCGGCATCCTTAAGAGCAATGCTCGGATCGGCAGCCAGTTGGGGCAGGATGTTAGCCCAAGCGGCAAAGATGCCGCCATTGACCGCCGCGTTGTCGTAATAGAACGGCGTATAGATAAAGTGGTGAAGGCCTGTAGGAATCAGCACGCGCTCGAAGAAAGCAAAGACGCCAACGCCGAACGTACCGGCGGAAAGGATGAATCCCTGGAAGGCGGAGATAGCAGCCTGAACATGCGGCCACACCAGGCAGGCGATAAGAGCGACCGGAACCATAACGAAGAAACCGATCATATAGATGAACACGGAGCCCGAGAACACGCCCAGCCACTCAGGAAGTTCGGTGTCGAAGAACTTGTTATGCAGCATCGTGGCGATACCAGAGATAATGAGCGCGCCCATGATGCCCATATCAAGCGTTTTGATGCTTGCGATAGTGGCAAGACCAGTACCGCTGCCCGCCTCGACAGAGTAGTCGACCCCAAAGACAGGGCCCCACTGCCCCAAGATTGTGCTTACAAAGTAGTTGAAGGTAAGGTAGATGGCCAAAGCCTCCATGCAGCAGCGAGCGTTCTGCTTGTTCGCGAGCGAGATTGGCAACGCTACGCAAAACAGCAACGGCATCTGGTTAAAGAGCGTCCAACCACCCTGGAGCAGCACATTCCAGCAATCAAACCAAAGATGGCCCGCAGTGGCCATCTCGCCAAAGATCGCCTCGGTGGTAAACAACGTACCCAGGCCGACGACGATTCCGGAAAATGCGAAAAGAATTGCAGGCGTGTACATTGCACCGCCGAAACGTTGTATCTTTTGCATCATGACGGGGAATCCCCCTCTCTTCATTCGGAGCGACTGCGGTTTTGGCTTCACTCGAGACCGCAGACGCGCCGTTTGCGTGTACCTCGTGCAATAGGACGGGTGGGCCCGCTTCCCTGACTTCTTGCGCTTCTATTTTTATCATATCACTTATCTAGACAAGTTAGCATAAATACTACGGTCGGTAAACAGTTGATTATTGGCCGTAAACGGTATATGTCCAGTATTTCGCCTGTTAAATCTGACATAGCTGATGGCTGCATTTCATTTTTCTTTTCTACTTGTCTAGATGTGCTTATCTATATCTATAGACATGCCTATACTTCATTACAACATTCACCGCCACGTTAAGGAGTCACCATGAAAAGCGCGGTCTTCTATGGAAAGCACGACCTCAGAGTCGAGGAATCGGCAAAGCCGGCCGTGGGCAGGCGCGACGTTCTGATCAACGTCAAAGCTTGCGGCGTCTGCGGTACCGACGTTCATATCTATGAAGGCGACAAGGGTGCGGCCGACGTTACCCCGCCCACGATCCTTGGTCATGAGTTTGCGGGCGTTGTCGAGGCCGTGGGCAGCGATGTCACCGGCTTTAAACCGGGCGATCGCGTGTGCATCGACCCAAACCATCCCTGCGGCTGCTGCGAACCCTGCCGCGACGGAATCAACCACTACTGCGAGCATATGACCGGTTACGGCACCACCGTTAACGGCGGCTTTGCCGAGTACTGCTCCGTCGATATGCAGCAAGTCTACAAGTTGGGCGATCACACCAGCTTCGAGCAGGGCGCCATGACCGAGCCCGTCGCCTGCTGCCTGCACGGCATCGATATGTGCAACATCAAGCCCGGCAGCACAGTTGTCGTTATCGGCGGTGGCATGATCGGTCTGCTCATGATGCAGCTTGCTAAAAACGCCGGCGCCACCAAGGTTGTCTTGCTCGAGCCTGTCGAAGGCAAGCGCGAGGTTGCGCTCAAACTCGGCGCCGACCTGGCAATTGATTCCATCCACGAGGACGTCCCGGCCCGCCTGAAGCAGGAGGGCGTCGGCAACGTCGATGTCGTTATCGAGTGTGTTGGCAAGCCCGTCACCATCGAGCAGGCCATCCAGATCGCCGGCCACAAGGCTACGGTCATGATGTTCGGCCTCACCAAGCCCGATGAGACAATCACCGTCAAGCCCTTCGAGGTCTTCCAGAAGGAGCTTGTGCTTACTTCGTCCTACATTAACCCTTATACGCAGCGTCGCGCGCTCGAGCTCATCGACTCTGGCAGGCTCGACGTATCCTCGATGGTCGCCAAGGTGGCTTCCCTCGACGAACTCGGCGCCATCCTGTCAGACCCAGCTCTGCGTGCCATGGGTAAATATATAATCGACCCCAGCAAGTAAATCGATCGACACCTGCGCGAGCGGTCCTCATCCACCGCTCGCGCACTCAGCTCTAGGAGACCGTCGTGGCGCGAGCCATCTTCCAAACTATTTATGACAACGTGAAGCAGTCGATTGACGACGGCACATACGCCTATCAGAGTTATCTGCCTTCGGAGACTGAGCTCACGCAGCTGTTTGACTGTTCGCGCATGACGGTCCGTCGCGCCATCTCGATGCTTGCGGCAGATGGTTACGTGCTCCCCCAGCAAGGCAAAGGCATGCGCGTCATTCGCAACATCAGTGACGAGACGAATCGTGGTGGCGGCGGACTCGAGACCTTTAAGGAAATCGCAGCCAGCCGAGGCTTTGAGCTCAAAACGGTTACCACTGTCTTTGAGCTCCTCGTTTGCAACAAGGCGCTCTCCAAGATTACCGGGTTTCCTGAAGGCTGTGAGCTCACACGCGCCAAACGCATCCGTTATGCAGACGGACGGGCCGTGTGCTCCGACGACTCCTATTACCTAAGCTCACAGGTACCGGGGCTGACACCCGAGATTGTCAACGACTCGATCTATCGTTACCTCGAAGAAGACCTTGGCATTAAGATTGCCACGGGCAAACGCGATGTAACGATTGAGCATCCCACGCCCGAGGATGCACGCGTGCTCGATCTCGACGACTTTAACGCACTCGCCGTTGTACGCGGGCAGACCTACAACGCCGACGGTATCCTTATGGAATACACCGAGACAAAGCAGGTTCCCAGCTTCTTTTTACTCCACGAAACGGTCACCCGCCGCAATAACGGCAGCGAGACCCATCAGAGCAGTATGAGCTAACCATCTATTAGTTGCGGTGGAATAGTTCCTAGAATGGCCAGCTTAAGGGCAAAACAGGAACTATTCCACCGCAACTTTTTTGGCCGGCGGGGCAGCACCTGTCCCACCGGTCATCATTTACGCTCTTTAAGCTAGTCCGCGAGCTTTTCTACCTGGTCGAGCATCTTGTCGAGCTTGGCCTTTGCTTCGGCCTTGACCTTCTCAGCTTCTTCGTGAGCCTTCGCCTTCTGGGCGGCCTTTTCCTCGGCTTCGGGATCGACGACGACCAGATTGGACGCGTCGTGCTCAACAAGCTTGAGCGCATGCTCGGGACAAACCTTGACACAGGCACCGCAACCCAAACAATACGTGGATTCCAGTGCAAAGCGACCGCTTCCCACCAGATCGCAGGCGAACGTGGGACATACATTGACGCACTCGCCGCACGACGTGCACTTGTCAAAATCGCACTCCGGCGTGCTCACCTGCATGTTCTGGGCAAGCTCGGGGTGGTTTTGCAATGTCGAGAGCACCAGCTGCCGCCCATGCGTGAGCGAACGGCGGCGCTTGGTCGTCGTGGTACCGCACATGGTGTTGAGCGTGCGCTCAAGCTGCGTGATCTGGTGACGGTGGGCCTTCAACTTCTGCGTCACCGAGGCCAGTGCCGCAGTCGCCGGATTGAGCTTGGTCACCGTCAGGCCCGTGGTGCGGGCGATCTTTTCCATGTACTCCTTGCGCTCGTACTCGCGGCGCTTATGGCATTTGAGGCTCTTGGGGTCGACCTCCAGGCCCATACCCGTGCCGGACCACTCCTCGGCCTTCGCAATCGCCTCGCCCAGAATGTCCTCACCGCCGGTGTTGCGGCATTTATCGCACACACCCAACGGCAGGTACACACTCACGTTGGGATAGTCGGCCAGTACCGAGAACCAGGTCTCGGCCGTAATATCGCCCACGCAGGCAACGACGACTTCGTTCTCACGCGGCATGCGCTTGAGGGCGCGCGTGCAGGTGACGTAGGCGGTCTCGTGGCTCGTAGCCGCCGAGACAATGTCGTCGTAGACGTTTTTGGGTGCAAGGCGCGGAGAGATGATCGCCTCCGTCGGGCAAGTAGCGGCACACAGGCCGCACTTGCGACAGGAGTCGAGGATCTCGATGGCGTCTTCCTCGACCTCGATAGCGTTGACCGGGCACACGTCCATGCACACGGTGCAGCCGCTCTTTTCGTTTTTGCAGGTCAGGCACGGGATGGTGTTGCCGCGCGGGCGCTCTTTGTAGTCGGCAGGATTCCACTGCGGCGCCGACGGATCGAGTGCATCGGTCACGCCGCCAAGCGGATTTTTAAGAAAGTCGAAACCCTTGCTGATCTCGATAATGTCATCAAACAGATCGTGTTCCTGCGCCATGCGCGGCCCCTCCCTGAGCAGTGCAAACAAGCAAGAGATAATGATACGCTATCGGCCCACGCCTCGGGCAAATTACACGCGGAGCATCTTTGCGGCAAATAGCCCATGGCCTATCGCCGCCTCGATTGCACAAGGTCAATCAAGTGCCAAGCTATGCCTCGCACATGAGCTGCACGAGCTTTTGTTTGGTCACCTTGGCCTGCTCGTTGGCCATATTACGCTCGTTTCTAAAGACCGCATTTGCAACACTCTGCAGATCGGCATCGGAAATCTCGCTGCACGGACCGTCCATCGAAGCCGCCGTGGGGCATACGCACAACGGCAACTCGGCATAAAACGCAACGGCCTTGGCGATATCGAGCATCTTGCCGCCGCCAATACCCACTACCATGTCGCAATACTCGGCCTGGGCTTCCTTAGCCATTTCGACAACGGCCTCTTCCGTACACGGACCGTTGTAAATCTTAAAGAAGGGCTCGCTTAGATCTTCGTCCAGAAATCCATCGACGATCTGCTTGCACAGCCGATCATCGGTGCCCTGGTCAAACAAGACATAGGCAGCGCAGCCCAACCATGACAAATACCTGCCCTGGCGCGAAAGCTCCCCCGGCCCCTGAACATACCGGCCGGGACCGCCGTAAACCATAGGAAGCGCCATACGAGAATTCGCCCTTTCATCAACAATAATTGGTGCAAAGCAACCTGACCCCTTTGCACCATAGCAAAAAGGGGCAAAGCCGTCTGCCGGCTTTGCCCCTTCCTTAGCTTGATTTACTCATCCATGAGATAGTAGTGGCCCAGCGCGTCGGCACCCAGGATGGCGTTTGCGACCATCTCGGGCGTCACCTCAAACGGCATGTTGCACATGGTGTCATCGGGCGCGCAGGCGGCCTCGGCAACAATCATGGCCTGCTCGCGCGTAAGCTCGGCAACGCCAAGTTCCTTCATCGTGACCGGCAGGCCCAGCTCAATGCAGAAGCCCAAGACTTCCTCGAGTTTCTCAGTCGGAGCATCCTCAAGTACTAGCTGGACGATGGTGCCAAAAGCGACCTTCTCGCCGTGATACATGCCGTGGCACTCGGGCAGCATCGTCAGACCATTGTGGATGGCATGAGCAGCAGCAAGGCCCGAGCTCTCAAAGCCAATGCCCGAAAGCAGCGTATTGGCCTCGATGATGTGCTCCACGGCAGGCGTGAGCGCACCCTTCTCCAGCGCAACCTTGGCCTTGACACCGTCAGCCATAAGCGTCTCGTAGCAGAGCTTGGCGAGCGCCAGGCCGGCCATGCCGCCCTTGCCGCCAGCGCAGGTGCCGCCGTCGGCATCGTGCGTCGCCTGGGCCTCGAAATAGGTTGCGAGCGCATCGCCCATACCGGAAACCGTCAGGCGCACCGGGCTCGCCGCGATAACCGTCGTATCCATCAGGACAATGTTGGGGTTTGCCTTAAGGAAGAGATATTTATCGAACTGGCCGTCATCGGTGTAGAGCACCGAAAGTGCCGAGCACGGTGCATCGGTCGAAGCAATGGTGGGGCAAATGATAACCGGGGACTCCAGGTAATAGGCGACGGCCTTGGCGGTGTCGAGGATCTTGCCGCCACCGACGCCGACGATGATGTCGCAACCGTTGTCGCGAGCGAGCGCAACCAGGCGATCGACCTCGCCCTTGGAGCACTCGCCGTTAAAGTCCTCAAATAGCAGCTCGGCCTTAGCCTCGGCAAAGCCGCCCTCGATCTTGGCACCGACGCGCTTCTTGCCCGAAGGCGTCACGATGACGAGGGCCTTAGCGCCGAGCGGCTCGACATAGGAGCCGAGCTTGGCCAGCTCGTCCGGACCCTGGATGTACTTGCTGGGGCTATTGAAAATTGCAGCCATAACTATCCCATTCTCTAAAAAAGAAAGGGGCTCCGTACAGATACGTGCGGAGCCCCTCGTTACGATAACAAGAGTCGATTAGAAATCGATGTCGGTGTCGTAGTAGCAGGCCTTGAGGATCTTCTCGAAGTCGGCAGCCTTGGTCTCACGCGGGTTCTCGGGCGTGCAGGCGTCCTGCTCGGCGTTCGCGGCGATCTCGGGCAGCTTGGCGAGGAACTCCTCCTCGGAAACCATCTGCGGGTTCTCGGCGTCGACCTTCACGCCACCATTCGCGTAATCCTTGATGGACTGCGGAATGTTGAGCTGGTCGTTGAGGTCGCGGATCTTCTGGACGAGCGCAGCGATGAGCTCCTCGTTGGTCTCGCCGGGAAGGTGCAGAATCTCCTTGGCCACGTAAGCGTAACGCTCGGCAGCACGGGGATCCTTGGAGTTCCACTGGATGACCTTGCCCAGGTACATGGCGTTAGCGGCACCGTGGATGATGTGGCCGTTCTCGAAGGCAGCACCGGTCTTGTGAGCCATGGAGTGAACGATGCCGAGCAGGCCCGAGGAGAAGGCGATACCGGCGATGCACTGAGCCTCGTGCATGTGCTGACGGGCCTCATGGTCGCCAGCATAGGACTTGGGCAGCCACTCGACGATCTCGCGGATGCCGTGCAGGGCGTTGGCGTCGGTGAACATAGAGGCGCAGGTGGAAACGTAGGCCTCCATGCAGTGGGTCAGAGCATCCATGCCGGTGTGAGCGCACAGCTTGGCGGGCATGGTGTAGGTGAGCTCGGGGTCGACGATGGCGACATCAGGGGTGATGTTGAAGTCGGCCAGCGGGTACTTGATGCCCTTGGCGTAGTCGGTAATGACGGAGAACGCGGTGACCTCGGTAGCGGTGCCGGAGGTAGAGGAGATGGCGCAGAAATGAGCCTTCTGACGCAGCTCAGGGAAGCTGAACGGCTGGATGATGTTATCGAAGGACTCCTCGGGATACTCGTAGAAGACCCACATGGCCTTAGCGGCATCGATGGGCGAGCCGCCACCGATGGCGATAATCCAGTCGGGCTCGAACTCGCGCATGGCCTCGGCGCCCTTCATGACCGTCTCGATGGACGGATCGGACTCGACGCCCTCGAACAGCTTGACCTCGAAACCGCCTTCCTTAAGGTCGTTCTCGACGTCCTGTAGGAACCCGCCGCGGCGCATAGAGCTGCCGCCAGAAACGATGATGGCCTTCTTGCCCTTGAGGTTCTTCACCTCGTGGCGAGCGCCCTCACCAAAGTACAGATCGCGAGGATTGGTAAAACGTCCCATACTGTGCCTCCTAAACAAGCCCCTCTTAGACTTGCGTATATAACGGAGCACCCAATTGGCTCCGTTAGGACCGGTTTGCGCGTTGCCGGCGATGACAATGCGCGATGTCTAAACGTCTCAACGCTCAGACAAACACTATTTTACCGTTCTGGTTGGTCAGTTATTCACCTAAAGCCGCCAATGATGAAACGTTTTTTCTATCCCTGAAGACCCTTGTGCGGCATTCATACTCCCAAGCTGGGCAAACGTTTTATCAAGGTTGACTACATATCCCGGGCAGGACGGTGCCCCTCCAAAATATGCACCGTTCGCCGCCAAAAATCGACCGTTTGCGGCACCGTGATACCACTCGGCCGTCCATGGTGCCGACATTTGTGCGACATCCGACTTCGTGGTGCAAAGGTGCAAGTCCAAGTGCGGCACCCCCGGTGTGCCACATGCGGGTAAACTAGAACCTTATATAGAAACATCTGAACCCTAACCGCAGCAAAGGAGGCCCCATGGCATTCGATCCCATTCAAGAGGATTGCCATCGCCTCGTTCTTGAGGCCTTGCGCCGCGACAATATCCCGCTCACCGACGGTGCCGCCGTAGAGCGTCTGATGGAACAATTCACCCACAACCCCGCACCGCTCATCGTGCACGACCGCGACCGCGCCGGGCACCTCATTGCCAAGGTGGTCGAGGCCGTCGACTACCGCATTCCCTTTATCCCCGACGATGCCCAGGCAGAGCAGGAAGAGGCAGCTGCCGAGAACATGCTCCGCGAGGCGGCCGCACTCGATCCGGCCAACTGGGATGCCCAGCGCATGCTGACGGCACTCACCGCCGAATCCAACGAGGAATACGTGCAGTACCTGGTGTCCAAGTGCGACGAGGTGGAGCACGATCTGGCGCTCAAGATCGCCTCGGCGCAGGACCCCTACGAGCGCGAGGCCGCAGGCGACCTTACGCGCCGCCCCTATCTGCGCTGGCTTGCCGCCTTGGCATCGCGCGCCCTCATTAGCGGACGCTACCGCATGTCGCTCGAAGCCGCAAACCGCAGCCTGGACTTTGCGCCCAACGACCCCGCTGGTGTCCGCCACACCGCGATGCTCGCCATGGCAAAGCTCGAATACCCCGCCGAGGAGCTCAAGCGCTTTCGCTCCGCTCACTCCGTGCCGTACCTCGCGAATACCCCGCTGCGCCGCCGCCCCAAAGATGCGGAGCGCGACTTGGACCCGTGGACGCTCATCGCGCTGATGAGCACTGCCTGGCGCGAGCTGGACTACGAGGGCGCCGAGCACTACTTGCGCATCCTTGCGCGCTCGTGTCCGCACGCAGCCGAGGCACTCTACTTCCAAACCGAGTTTCCCGATGGCGTCTATGCCCGCGTCAACGTGGGCGTGGGCTCGACCGACGAGCTTGTCCTTGCGCTGTCCGAGGCGACGCCGGTACTGCAGGAGGGCCTGGGCGCCCCCGACAACGCCAGTTTTGCCGCCTGGGTCGCCACCAACGATATCGTGCGTTCCCAAATCGATGAGCGCATACTGCGGGCGGCCGAGCAGGGTTTGCCGTTTAAGGGAGGAGACCTCTAATGGATCCGAGCGTCTACATCCCCGCCTACCTGGAGCGCACCTATCTGGCGTCGCACCCCGAGCTCACCGATGCAGCACGCGAGCTTGTCCATAACGACGTGAACGTCAACCCTCATAAGTATGCGCAGTCCGAGCATGCCCAGGCGCTGCTGTCCTATGCCGGTGTTCATCGCCACCTGCTCGACGAGCTCCATCGCATCGAGGACATGGGCAGCGACGAGGAGTTTGAGCAAACGCGCAACCGCCTGTTCGACGATATGCGCGATGAGCTGCTCAAGATCGTCCGCATCGATGCGTATGTCCTCGATGCCCAGCTGCTCGCCATCATCCTGGCCGACACGCCCGTTGACGCCTGCCTGGGCGACCTGATGAAGCTCGAGGCGACCACGGCCGATTACCTGCAGCAAAGTGTGCCCGGGTTCGATATGGAGGCCCCGTACTACTGGGCCAACAAAGTTTTGACGGACGGCGTGACAGCGGCAGAGCTCACCGTGAGCGAGCCGGCTCTTATCGGGTGGCTTCACACACTCGAGGCCATCTCGCAGCTGTGCATGGCGAGCGCTCGCTACCGTGCTGCCGCCAACTACGCCCGCCGTGTTCTTAAGGCGGAAGGCTACCCCACCCGAGCCGCAGGCACCGTGTTGCTCGCCCTCGCTCGCCTGGAAGACCAGGACGGCTTTTTTGCCCTGGCCCACCAGCTCGAGGAGCAGATGGGGGCCGATACCCTTGAGAACTCCCCCTGGTACCTGCTCGCCCGCACGATCTTGCTGTTCAAAACGAACAAGATGCGCCCGGCGACACGCGCGCTGCGTGAGTTTGCCAACCGCTGCGAGGGCGGCGCGTTCTTCTTGCTGAACCCCATGTACCAGACGCCGTACCTTCCCTGCCGACCCGAGCCGCGCGACCCCTGGGATCTCTCGCACCAGGCGGTTTGGGAAGCCGACGGCATCATCTCGGATACCCCCGACTTTGCCCCCTGGGCCAATGCCTGCGAAGACGTTTCGCAGCTTGCCCAGGAGTTTGCGCGCCGCTACGGCTTTTAACGGCGCAAACGCCACGACCATGTCATTCACGTTAGGAACGGCTTCATGAATCTCCGCTCATCTCTTGCCTGCACCTCGAGCGATATCGCCCGCTGGGGGCTGCGCTCCGTCCTTAAGCGCCAGGGCGGCGTACTCCCCGGCCGCATCGCCATGAAGATCGACCCCGAGCTGCTGAGCGACCTCGCCGGCCTTGTCGACCGCAGCGTGGTGATCACCGGCACCAACGGTAAGACCACCACTTCGAACCTCATCGCCGACGCCGTTGCCGCCAGCGGCGCCACCGTGGTATGCAACCGCGCCGGCAACAACATGGAGCCGGGCGTGGTGGGCGCACTGCTCGAGGCGCGCAGCGGCCTCAAGCGAGCCGGCGGCGGCAAGCGCGTGGGCGTTTTTGAATGCGATGAGCTCTACACCGTGCGCGTCCTGCCCAAGCTCAAGCCGACGTACTTCGTGCTGCTCAACCTGTTCCGCGACCAGCTGGACCGCTACGGCGAGATTGACCACACCCAGGACGTCATCGCCCACGCGCTGGAGCTTTCGCCGGCAACGACGCTCATCTACAACGCCGACGACCCGCTGTGTGCCGCAATCGCCGCGCGCGTTCCCAACGCGAGCATCGCCTTTGGCATCGACGGCGCCACCAACACCGAGTCCGACCGTATTAGCGACTCACGTTTTTGCTCACAGTGCAACGCGCCGCTGGAGTATGACTACGTGCAATACGGCCAGCTCGGCGCCTACCATTGCCCCTCGTGCGGCTGGGCCCGTCCCGCGCTGGTCCGTCGCGTGACGGGCGTGGAGCTCGGCTGCAACGGCTATGGTTTTGACCTGGTGTTTGGATCTGATTCCAGCGCGCCAGCCGCACACATCGCCACGCGCTACAACGGCCTGTACATGGTCTACAACGTTGCCGCTGCATTCTTTGCCGCACATGAGTTGGGCGTGGATACGGCGCACCTGCAGCCCACGCTCGATGCCTACGTCCCCGCCGGCGGACGCATGGGCCGCTGGGATATCGCCGGCCGCACCGTCGAGGCCAACCTGGCTAAGAATCCCGTGGGCTTCGATCGACAAATCCAGTCCATCAAGACGGCAGGCGGCAGACTCTGCGCTTTCTTCCTCAACGACAACGATGCCGACGGCCACGATGTATCGTGGATCTACGACGTCGACTTTGAGCGCATCGCCGACACGCCGGGTCTTGTCGCCTTTGCCGGAGGCACGCGCGCGCACGACATGCAGGTGCGCCTCAAGTACGCCGACATCGATGCCGCGATTATCTCGGACGTCGCGCAGGCAATTGGCGCCGTTGCGGATGAAGCTGCCGGCGACGCTTTCTATGCCGTCGCCAACTACACGGCCTTCCCGCCGCTGGTCAAAGAACTCGACGGACTGAAGGGCACCACCGCCGACGCTGTTGCCGGGCGCGCCGTAGCCCGTGCCGACGGCGGCGCTCTTCCCGTCGGCATCGCGCCAGTCGAGCTTTCGCGCCCGCTGCGCATCGTCTACCTGTATCCCGATGCCCTTAACCTCTACGGCGACGGCGGCAATGTTATCGCGCTCGAGCGCCGCTGCGCCTGGCGTGGCATTCCCGTGCGTGTGGACGAGGTCCGTATGGGCGAAACGCTTGATTTGACCGATGCCGATATCGTCATGATGGGCGGTGGCTCCGACCGCGACCAGCTGGCGGTCGCACATGAACTGCTCGCCCAAAAAGACAAGGTCGCATCCTATGTTGAGGATGGCGGCTCGCTGCTCGCCATCTGTGGCAGCTATCAGCTGCTCGGCCGTTCGTACTATATGGGCGAGGATCGCATTGAGGGTCTGGGGGTCATTGCCGCCGAAACCGTACGCGGCTCCGACCGCCTGATCGGCAACGTAGCCGTCAAAACCGATCTGGCACCCGAGCCCTTTGTGGGATTTGAGAACCATGGCGGCCGCACGCTTTTGGACGCCGATGCCACGCCGCTCGGAACGTCCGTCGTCACGGGCACCGGCAACAACGGCGATGATGGTCTTGAGGGCCTCATCTACAAGGGCGTCATCGGCACGTACCTGCACGGACCGGCACTGCCCAAGAACCCCGAACTCGCCGACTGGCTCATTACCCACGCCCTCGAGCGCCGTGGCGACGCGCAGGCCACAGCCCTGCTGCCGCTCAAGCCCCTCGACGACACCTACGAGCGCGCCGCCCACGACGCAGCCATGAAGCTCCTCCCCTAGCACCCCACCACCACAAAGGGGACAGGCACCTTTGTGGTGGTTTTCCAGTTTGCCAACGATATACGCGCCGACAAAAAAGTCTGCTATACTCTTTCCCGCTGTCCCCATCGTCTAGCGGCCAAGGACGCCACCCTTTCAAGGTGGATATCGCGGGTTCGAATCCCGCTGGGGGCACCATTTGAATTGAAGAGCCCGTTACCCTCGCGGTAGCGGGCTTTTTGCTACCCATGCGCCGGGATTCGAACCCCGAGGGCATTAAATCACACTGTCGTCCAAGGGCCTGTGGGCAAAAAATAGCAAATATGAGTACTGTTACCAATTTAGTAACAGCGATTTCATGCCATCAGAAGGCGATTTAGACGCCAGGGGTCCTACGGCGGAAGAATTGCAGGCGTTTATCAGCTATGTACTTGGACATATGTTGCGTAACAACCCATATTTTGTAAATAGATAATGCTACAGGACTTGTGACAGTACTCATATTTGACGTTTTTTGTCCACAACCCTTTATACCTAGGCAAGTCGGCGGCAAAACGGGCTTCAAAGCGTCCTTCGCAAACAAAAACCGGGGCCCGCACGATGCGGACCCCGGCTCAATACCGTGACGATATGTCAGTTACGCTCTACACGTAGAACAGGATGTCGTCGTAGGTCGGGACCGGCCAGTAGTCGGCAGCCACGATCTCCTCCATGGCGTCCACGGCGGCGCGCAGCGTATCCATAGCGGGAACGACCTCGTGCGCGTACACGTTGGCCTGCTCCTGACCATCGAGACCCTCGGCCTTCTGATGCACGGCGTCGAGCGCCTTGATGGAGTCGTTGATGGTGGTGATGCCGTTGCAGAGCTTGTTGAGCGTGTTCTGCTCACACTGCATGGCGGCCTCGGCGCCGGCGGCACGAATAGTCTCAAGGCCCTTAGCGACCTTGGTGGCATAGGCGGTAATGACCGGGCGATAGGTACGACGCGCCTCGCGAACCATCGTGGTAGCCTCGATGTTCATGAGCTTGTTGTACTTCTCGAGCTTGCAGTCGTAGCGGCACTGAGCCTCGGCCTTGGTCAGGACACCCGTCTCCTCAAAGAGCGCGATAGCCTTATCGGAAACAAAGGCGGGCAGGGCATCGGCCGTGGTCTTGTTGTTGGCAAGGCCGCGCTTCTTGGCCTCGACGGGCCACTCATCGGAGTAGCCGTCACCGGAGAACAGGATGCGCTGGTGATCGGTCAGCACCTTCTTGCAGTATTCGAGCGCAGCGTCCTGGAACTTATCCTCGGGCGTACCCTCAAGCGCATCGGCGAAGGACTTGAGCGACTTGGCCACGGCGGCATCGAGCACCAGGTTGGAGTCGGAGACGTTCTGCTCGGAGCCGCAGGCACGGAACTCGAACTTGTTGCCGGTGAAGGCGAACGGGGAGGTACGGTTGCGGTCGGTGTTGTCCTGCATCAGTTTGGGCAGAGTATCGGCGCCCAGGTCGAGCACGCCGCGCGTGGCATGGACAGAAGCCTTGCCATCGATGATCTTCTCGACGACCTCGGTAAGCTGGTCGCCCAGGAAGATGGACATAATCGCCGGAGGAGCCTCATTGGCGCCCAGACGATGATCGTTGCCGGCCGAGGCAACAGAGGCACGCAGGAGCTCCTGATAGTTATCGACGGCCTCGATCACCGCGGTGAGGAAGACGATGAACTGCAGGTTGTCGAGCGGGGTGTCGCCCGGATCGAGCAGGTTCTCGGACTCGGTGCCAAGCGACCAGTTGTTGTGCTTGCCCGAACCATTGATGCCCTCAAAGGGCTTCTCGTGCAGCAGGCAGACCAAGTCGTGGCGGGAGGCGATGAGCTTCATCTTCTCCATCATGACCAGATTCTGGTCGATGGCCTCGTTGACCTCGCCATAGACAGGGGCGAGCTCATGCTGGCAGGGAGCAACCTCGTTGTGCTTGGTCTTGGCGGGAATGCCAAGCGCCCACAGTTCATCGTCCAGGTCCTTCATATAGGCCGAGACGGTGGGGCGGATAGCGCCAAAGTAGTGCTCCTCGAGCTCCTGGCCCTTGCATGGAGCAGCACCAAAGAGGGTGCGGCCGGTGATGACCAGGTCCTTGCGCTTGCGGTAAGCGTCCTTCTTGATCAGGAAGTACTCCTGCTCGTCGCCCACGGAAGGAACGACCTTCTTGGGGGTCTTACCGAACAGCGCCAAAACGCGCTTAGACTCACGCGAGAGCGCGGTCATGGAGCGCAGCAGCGGGGTCTTCTTGTCCAGGGCCTCGCCCGTGTAGGAGCAGAAAGCCGTGGGGATGCACAGGACATCGTCCTTGATAAAGGCGGGGCTGGTGGGATCCCAAGCGGTGTAGCCACGGGCCTCGAAGGTGGCGCGCAGGCCGCCGTTGGGGAAGCTGGAAGCGTCCGGCTCGCCCTGGATGAGGTTCTTGCCCGTAAACTTGGTAATGGCGGTGCCGTCGTGGTTGGGCTCCAAGAAGCTGTCGTGCTTCTCGGAAGTAATGCCCGAAAGCGGCTGGAACCAGTGCGCGTAGTGCGTCGCGCCCTTGGAGATGGCCCAGACCTTCATGGCATGGGCAACGGCGTTGGCCACATCCAGGTCGAGCGGCTCACCGCCCTCGAGGGTTGCAGCAAGGCGCTTCCAAATGTCCTTGGGGAGGTAGTCCTTCATGACTTCCTCAGAGAACACCATGGTCCCGAAGCGGTCAGTAAGTTCGGCCATACGGAACTCCCTTCGTATCGGCACCGCGTGAGAAGCGGTGTTGATTACTAACGAACGAGTCATAGCTTAGACTCGCCGTGTTTCCGCGACATTACCGTTATGTTGCTGTCGCGAAACCAATCAATGAGGTTACCCTATCGAGGCGGCGTTGCCACCCTCAACAGCCAATCAACTGCATAAATTGCAGACCTCTCCCCATGGTTTAAGGGTAGTCAATTTGGGATGGAGCTCTATTAACTGGTATTTTGCATCAGATACCAGTCTTTATAGTCCGTGCCTAGATTAGCCGCTCTGTTATAGAGAAAGCCGATAGCAAGGCATCTTTGATTGGTATCCTCAAATAGCGAGTGAAACTCCACCGTGGCACAGTGGTGCTGTAGAATCCTTACACAACACATCACACTATTACGTATCTAGAGGAGCACGATATGCGCGTCGACGAGGTTTTTAAGCAGGCAGCATCCCAGGGCACCGCGCCCATTTCGTTTGAGATGTTCCCGCCCAAGGGCGAGCTCACCCTCGACACGGCTCGCGAAGTGGCAGGCAATCTGTGCAAGCTTTCGCCGAGCTTTGTCTCGGTCACCTGCTCGGCCGGCGGCTCGGGCAACGGTGCCGCCACCGCCCCCATCGCGCATATGATTTCGAGCGAATTCGACACGCCCTCGGTGGCACACCTTACCTGCGTGGGCCGCTCGCATGCCGATATCGCCGCCAAGATCGACGAGTATCGCACCGCCGGCGTGGAAAACATCCTGGCCCTGCGTGGCGATCTCCCCGCCGGCGCGACCGAGGACGACAAGCCCGCCTCGGACTACGCCTACGCCCGCGACCTCATCCCCGAGCTCGTCGACGCCGGCTTTTGCGTGGGCGCCGCAGCCTACCCCGAGGGCCACATTGCCTGTGAGGATCTCAACCTCTCGGTCGAACACCTCAAGCAAAAACAGGACGCCGGCGCGAGCTTCTTTGTGACGCAGCTCTTCTTTGATAACGAGTGCTTCTACCGTTTTCGCGAGCTTGCCGACAAGGTCGGCATCACCGTGCCCATTACCGCGGGCATCATGCCGTTTATGGGCAAGTCACAGATCAGCCGCATGGTCTTTATGTGCGGCGCGTCGCTGCCCTCCCCCGTCATCAAGATTCTCGCCAAGTACGAGAATGACCCCGAGAGCCTGCAGGCAGCTGGTGTAGATTATGCAGCCCGCCAGCTTTGCGACCTCAAGGAGCACGGCGCCGACGGCCTGCACCTGTACACTATGAACCGTCCTGCGATCGCCGCGACCATTATGGAGCGCCTGGGGTAATGGAAAAACCGCACATCGATACAACCACTGTCGAAGTGCCGGCCGACCTTGCGTCGCCGGCGCTTTACCGTGTCGATGCTGCGCACCATCCCCGTGTCGACCGTGCCGAGATGCTACGGTATCTGGGTTACGGCGGCCAGCAGATTGAGCCCGAACTGTCACGACGTATTGAGCTTGTCGTTGAACGTCTGGAACTGGACATTGAGCCCCGTGGCGTGCGCCGCGTATTTGCCGTCGATGCCACGGGCGTGGACGAGCAGGGCAAGCCTTGCATTCGCTTGGTCGGCACCAACGTTGAGCTGCGCGGTCGCGATATCTATCGACATCTCAAAGACGCCCGCTTTGCCGCGCTCATGGCATGCACCCTCGGCATGGACGCCGAGCGTCGCCTGCGCACCACGGGAGCCCAACATCCCCTAGAGGGCGCCGTGCTCGACGCCGCGTGCTCCGCTTACGTGGAAGCCGCCGTTGAGCAAATGGACCAGCAGGTCAAGACGGACGCCGCCGTTCATGGACTCGCCGGCAACTGGCGCTTTAGTCCCGGCTACGGCGACTGCCCACTCTCGGCCCAGCGCTCGATCGTCAATGCGCTCAACGCCACGCGGCTCATCGGGCTTACCGTCACGCCCACCAGCCTGCTCATGCCCACCAAAAGCGTGACCGCGGTGATCGGTCTGTTCGAAGGCGAAGTCCACGACGCCCAGAGCCGCCCTACCTGCAATATCTGCCGCATGCGCGAGCACTGCCGCTTCCGCGCCGCCCACACCACCTGCTATTCCAGCCATTAGGAGCCCTCGATGTTTACTCCGCTTATCACTCATGATCTGGACGGCGCCGCGCTGGCGGCGCCTGTTGATGCCGCACGTCGCAACGGTGCCACGTACAAGACGCGCACGATCGACGATCTGCGCATTAAGGACGATCGCCTGCGTGCGACCATCGATGGCACGGGACACCTGCTGTTCGACGGCGGCATGGGCACCATGTTGCAGGCCGCTGGCATGAAGGCGGGCGCCCTGCCCGAGCTGCTCAACTTTGAGGAACCCCAGGCTATCACCGATATCCAACGTCAATATGTCGAGGCCGGCTGCGACGTGATCACCGCCAACACCTTTGGCGCCAACGCCCACAAGCTCGACGGTGCCGCCACCGTGGCAGACGTCTTTGCCGCGGCCGTCGCCTGTGCCCGCGAGGCCGGCGCCCGCTACGTCGCCGGTGACATCGGCCCCATCGGCGCGCTGCTTCGCCCCCTGGGTACTCTGAGCTTCGACGAGGCCTACGACCTCTTTGCCGAGGAAGTGCGCGCCGGCGTCGCCGCGGGCGTGGACCTCTTTATTATCGAGACCATGACCGACCTGGCCGAGATCAAGGCGGCCGTCCTCGCCTGCCGCGAGAACTCCGACCTGCCCGTCTTTGCCACCATGACCTTTGAGGAAGACGGTCGCACCTTCCTGGGCACGAGTCCCGAGGTCGCCGCTATCACGCTCGACGCCATTGGCGCCGATGTCCTGGGCATCAACTGCAGCCAGGGACCGGCCGAGCTCCGAGGGCTCGCCGCACGTATGCTCACCGTTACGGACAAGCCCGTTATGGTGCAGGCCAATGCGGGACTGCCCCACGTGGACGACGACGGCAACACTGTCTTTGACATCCAGGCCCCCGAATATGCCAAGGCCGTCGCCGGCATGATCGAGGACGGCGTGAGCGTTGTGGGCGGCTGCTGCGGAACCACGCCGGCGCACATGGCCGCCCTGCGCACGCTTATCGACAATCACACGCCCAGCCCGCGCCACCGCAAGCCCAGCATGTCGGTCACGAGCGCCCAGACGGTCGTGGACCTTCCCTGCGACGGCCACAAGATCGCCGTCATCGGCGAGCGCATCAACCCCACCGGCAAGAAGCGTCTGCAGCAGGCTCTGCGCGACGGCGACCTGGATTACGTCGTGAGTCAGGGCATCAGCCAGCAGGAGCAGGGCGCCGACATCTTGGATGTCAACGTGGGCCTGCCCGAGATCGACGAGGTCAAGATCATCCAACAGGCCACCGAGCAGCTCCAGGGCTCCACGCTCCTGCCGTTGCAGATCGACTCCACCGACCCCGCGGCCGTCGAGGCCGCCGTGCGCCGCTACGCCGGCAAGCCCATCATCAACTCGGTCAATGGCAAGCAGCAGATCATGGATGAGATCTTTCCGCTGGTCGCCCACTACGGCACCAATGTCGTCGGCCTCACGCTTGACGAAGGCGGCATTCCCGATACCGCCGAGGCCCGCTTCGCCATCGCCGAGCACATCGTGGCCGAGGCCGCCCGCTACGGCATCGGTCCGGACCGCATCCTCATCGACTGCCTGGTCATGACCGCCTCGACCAATCAACGCCAGGCCGAGCAGATCCTGCGCGCCATGTCCCTGTGCAAGGAGCGCCTGGGCGTCAAATGCGCGCTCGGCGTGTCGAACATCAGCTTTGGCCTGCCTGCCCGCCCGCTGCTGGGCTCGGTCTTTTTGGCTGCCGCTTTTGGCGCAGGCCTGGACGCCCCCATCATGAACCCGGGCTCCAAGCGCTTTATGGATACCGTCTACAGCTATCGCGTCTTGAGCGTTGAGGATGAGGGCTCGACCGGATACATCGAGCGCTACGCCGGCTGGACCGATCCGTACAAGATCGCCGCGAACCCGGCGGCCCAGGCGGTGTCGACCGGCGCCGCGCCTGCCGCAAGCACCACCGCAAGCGCCGATGACGATCCTATCCGCCACATGGTCGTCTCGGGACGCAAAGGCGAGATTGCGGCCGAGACCGAGCGTCTGCTGGCAGATCACGACGCCATGGACCTCATCAACAATCACTTTATCCCCGCCCTCGACGAGGTTGGCGTCCTCTTTGATCAGGGCAAGTTCTTCTTGCCGCAGCTTATGGCCTCGGCCGAGGCAGCGCGCGTGGGCTTCGACACCATCAAGCGCCTGATGCCCGCCGGCGAGATTGCCGACAAGGGCAAGATCTGCGTGGCCACCGTTAAAGGTGACATCCACGATATCGGTAAGAACATCGTTAAGATGCTGCTCGATAACTACGGCTATACCGTCTTTGATCTGGGTCGCGACGTCGATCCGCAGGAGGTGCTCAAGACCGTCAAGGAGCGCGATATCAAACTCGTCGGCCTCTCGGCGCTTATGACTACCACGGTCGTCGCCATGGAGGAGACCATCAAGCTGCTTCATACTGAGGTGCCGGGCGTCAAGATTATCGTGGGCGGGGCCGTGCTCACCCCCGAATACGCCAAGCAGATCGGCGCGGACTACTACGCCAAGGACGCCGCCGAGAGCGCGCGCATCGCCGAAGAGGTCTTTGGGCAGTAACACAACGGAAACAACCGAGCACCAAAACGTGCCGCATGCGCCACTTGGCACGTGCGGCACGTTAGAATAGATAAGACTATGCTCGTTTTGGCAGATAGGAGCGCAAGGATGGCGATCACGCCCGCAGAAATCGCGGAAACCCGCGGCATGGTTGAGGAGCAGAACCTCGACATCAGGACCATCACCATGGGTGTTTCGCTCATGGGTTGCGGCGACGAGAACCTCGACCGCATGTGCACGAAGATCTACGACCACGTGACGCACACGGCTGAGCATCTGGTCGAGACCGCCGAGAACCTCGAGCGCGAGTACGGTATCCCCATCGTCAACAAGCGCGTTTCCGTCACCCCGGTGGCGCAGATCGCCGCGTGCTGCAAGGATGAGGACCTCACCCCCATCGCGCATGCCCTCGACCGCGCGGCCGAGACGCTCGGCATCGATTACCTGGGCGGCTTCTCCGCGCTCGTCCAGAAGGGCATCGGCGACGCCGACCGTCGCGTTATCCAGTCCATTCCGCAGGCGCTCGCGACCACGAGCCGCGTCTGCTCCAGCGTCAACGTCGCCAGCCTGCGTGCCGGCATCAACATGGACGCCGTGCTCATGGCCGCCCAGACCATCATCGATGCCGCCAAACTCACGGCCGACCAGGACTCCGTCGGCGCCTCCAAGTTTGTCTGCTTTGCCAACATGGTCGAGGACTCCCCGTTTATGGCGGGCGCCGTCCACGGCGGTGGCGAGGCCGACGCCGTCATCAACGTAGGCGTTTCGGGCCCCGGCGTTATGGCCGCAGCCCTGGAGACGCTGCCCGATTCCGCATCGATGATGGAAGTCGCCGAAAAGATTAAGCAGACCGCCTTTAAGATCACCCGCGCCGGCGAGCTCATGAGCCGCGAGGCCGCCCATCGCCTGGGTGTCGAGAAGGGCATTGTCGACCTGTCGCTGGCTCCCACGCCTGCCATCGGCGACTCCGTCGCGCGCATCCTCGAGATCATCGGCGTGGGCACCTGCGGTGGCCCCGGCACGACCTGCGCGCTCGCCATGCTCAACGATGCCGTCAAGAAGGGCGGCGTCATGGCCAGCTCCAGCGTGGGCGGTCTCTCCGGCGCTTTCATCCCCGTGTCCGAGGACGCCGGCATGATCGCCGCCGTCGAAGCCGGCGCGCTTTCGCTCGAGAAGCTCGAGGCCATGACCTGCGTGTGCTCCGTCGGCCTGGACATGATCGCCATCCCCGGCGACACCCCGGTCGAGACCATCGCCGGCATCATCGCCGACGAGATGGCCATCGGCGTCATCAACAACAAGACCACGGCCGTCCGCGTGATTCCTGCCATCGGCAAGGGCGTGGGCGACTGCGTCGAGTACGGTGGCCTGTTTGGCCGTGCGCCCATCATGCCGGTTAACCCCAACGCCGGCACCGTGCTTGCCCACCGCGGTGGACGCTTCCCGGCTCCGCTGAACTCGCTCAAGAACTAGCTGAGGGGGACTGGCGAGGAGCCCCGGGGAGGGCAAATATATAAGGTCGCCTGCTCGGACAGTCCTGACTCGCACGGAGAGCACATTAAGTGCTCTCCGGCTCGTGCGGAACTCGCGATCGACCTTATATATTTGCCCTCCCCGGGGCTCCCGCACAATGGGACCTCAGTTGGGGTCTATCCCGGTTGCAGTTGCTTCGCTCCTGCACCACTTGGCTGGTGCGGCGATTTGGCGTTGGAACGGTTCTTTTCTGATATATGCTGGTTGCGGCTCTTCTTTTGGGGGGAGTCGCTTTTTTGTTGCTAGGAGGTTGGCCCGTGGTTGATGGGGATACTCGTTCTGAGCTGCTTTCTGCGGATTGGAATGGCGAATGGATGCGTCTGCAGGCCGCTCGGCATCGGGCTGATGATTCTTTTGAATGGGATAAGCGGGCTCGGCATTTTCGGCCGTTGGAGACTGCCCCTTATGCTCGGGATTTTATAAAGCTGTTGGCGCTTGAGCCCGGCGAGTCGGTGCTGGATATGGGATGTGGGGCTGGGTCGATTGCTATTCCGCTTGCTCAGGCTGGGCATCCTGTGATTGCAGCCGACTTCTCCCCCGCTATGTTGGGCACCCTTGATGCCGGCATTGAGTACTACGGGCTCGAGGGGCGCATAACGCCGCTTGAGCTTGCTTGGGATGATGATTGGGATTTGGTTGGACCGGTCGCGAAGGCGGTGGATGTTGCCTTTGCCAGTCGGTCGGTTACGACGACCAACCTAAAAGATGCGCTTGCCAAGCTTGATCGTACGGCTCGTCGGCGTTGTGCTGTCACGATGGTCGCAAACTCCAGCCCGCGCTATGATCTGCACTTGATGAACGCTATCGGTGCCTCGGTTACCTGCAGTAATGGTTTTGTGTATGCCTTTAACATCCTTATTCAGATGGGTGCGCTGCCGCAGGTTACGTACTTTGAATCGCCTCGTCGCGATACCTTCGACAGCCTTGAAGCGGGCGTGGCGGACTTTTCCCGCATGCTTGAGCATGGCAACGAGGATAAGGTCGACCGCCTGCGCGACTACATCGCTCAACACATGATTGAGAACCCCCATGCCGGTGAGTCGGGTTCCAAGGGCGTGCCGCAGGGACGCTATATGCTCGACCATATCCGTAAGGTTCGTTGGGCGTTTATTGCATGGGATCCGGTCTCTGCGCTCAGCTCATAGCCTGTTCGCAGCCCGCACCGTCCACCCGCCCGGCATCCGCATTCTTTTTGAACTGGGCGAACGCGCTCCACACCGCGCCGTTCCTGCGCTATCGTGGGACAGCTCACGTAGATTAAGGCCCCGTCGCGGGGCGCCCCATACATAGAAAGCGAGAACCCATGGCACTGACAGGAGCCCAGGTCAAGCAGCTTCGCAGCATGGCCCATCACCTCAACCCCGCCATCATCATCGGCAAGTCCGATGTCAACGAGGGCACCGTCGAGCAAACGGTCGCCTACCTGGAGAAGCACGAGCTCGTTAAGTGCTCCGTGCTCGATGGCTCCAGTCTTTCCGCCCGCGAGGCCGCCGAAGAGCTCGCTGAGCGCTGCCACGCCGAGGTCGTCCAGGTCATCGGCCGCAAGTTCTCGCTGTATCGCGAGTCCTCGCGCAAGGATATCGAGAAGATCAAGCTCGTCTAAGAGCCAATGATTCGGCGAGCCAACACATAGCAAGCTTACGGGTGCCCAAGTACTTCGGGCGCCCGTTTTTTATCGCTCGACCAGCACGCGATTGAGCCGCCCCTCCACCAAGCGCTCGTATAGACGCCGCGTCTCGGGCTCGGGCACGCCATTGACCTGCTCCCTCAGGTGGTGCATATGCCCGCTGTATAGCTCGACGATATCGCGCCGCCGCCCCGCCGCACTGTAGACGCGCATGGCGCAGCGCACCATATCCTCACGCGCCGTTTCCTGCCGAAGCCCCGACTCTGCCAGCCAAATCGCCGACTGCAGATCGTTTTCTTCTAGAGCGGCATTTGCTCCCTTAATCATGCAATCGATGTACTTTGACTGCATAATGCGCCGCATGCGCAAAAAGTAGGTGGGATTACAGCCATTGGGAACATACAACGGTCCGGCATAAAGTTGCTCAATCTTAAGGCACAACTCGACCAGATGAGGCCCGCGCGCACCCGTGTGATTTCCCAAAACCTCGCGGCTTATCTGGTCAAACAGCCGCACATCGGTCTTGACGTAGTCGCCGTTGAGCCCAATGCATTCATTTTGGATGAGCACACACGACTTGCCATCCGGCGTTGGTCCCAAAGCCGACCGCAAGCGCGATATCGTCGAGTACAGGTTGTTACGGGCGCTATTGAACTCGGCATGGGGCCACAGCTCCATGGCCAGCGTCTCACGATCGACGAGCGCATCCATGCCCAGCGCAAGCCGCTCGGCAAGCGTCGCCGCCTTCTTGCGACGCCACATTTTGTCCGTGATGGGAAACCCGTCGCGCTCGGCGCGAAACGCACCAAACATGCGAATCTCGATATGGTCGATGGCATCAACGGCTTCAACCTCGCCGGCCTGAAACAGGCGCTCGCCCTCCCCTTCCAAATCGTTGCGCAGCGAATACCGCGACAGCTCGCGCACGGGAAGTTTCTTGCGTATCCTGGTCGCCGGCTCGCCCAGACAATGCATGGCAAGGCGCGCAAAGAGCCGATACGATGGCTCTAGAATCCCCGCACGATTCATGGACATCCAGGCCGCAAGGTCGCTGTCTCGGCCCGCACAGGCTAAATGCAGCGCAATCATCCAGGCTTCTGCGCCACCAACCTGCGTCTGGCTTATATCGAGTAGCTCCGCTTCCTCGCGCACCGAAACCATCGAGGTGTTACGCAGATATGCCGCGCGTTCCAGCAGCAATGCGTTATCGCGCATGTACGCAATCGACTCCTCGGCAAGTTTGAGCACTTGGACCGCACGGAACTTTGCATTAACCGGCCGTCCCTCTGCCAGCGACTGCCAGCCTTCTAGCAACAGGCCAAACAGCTGAATCTGATTGTCGCGCATGCGCACGGCAAAACGATCGAGCTCGTTGAACGCCGCATCGTCGGTTACCGGCAAGCCGGAAAGGAGCCGCCGTGCCGCCAACACCATGCGCACCCAGATAGCCATCGCCTTAAGCCCACGCACGTCGAGTGCCTCCCGCACCAGCGCCATCTCGTCGTCGCGCTCGTCGGTTCCCGAAAACGACCCGTCAAAAAGCTCCACCAGCATGCTATCGGCCCGTATAACAATCCCCGCGATGTCGAGCTCGCAGTCGTAGGCCCTGCTCGTTTTGAGCTGCTGTAGAACGCCGCCGTCATCTCCCCGCTCGGTCAGACAGTGCTTGACCTCGATATGCGCAGACAACATATCAAGTGCGGTATGGGATGTCTCGATTTCTGGCACGGCCAGGTTCGTAGGAAGCCCAAGCCCGTTGTCCCCATAGCAAACAGCCGTCAGCGTCTGGGCCACCCTCCATGAAACAGGATCTATTTCGCAGGCCGCCCGTTCGCCCCCGCGCTCGATAACCGATGCCATATAGCGAGCGAGCTTTGTATTGGACACGCTGACCGCTGCCAGATATACGCCGAGCGCCTCGGCAGGCGTTGGCTCTGGAGCCGGATCGTCGGCATCGATCGTGCCCAGCGCTGCTCGGCAGATATCGGCCCCGTGCCCCGTCAGAGCAAGATCGACCCCATACTGCCCAGCAAGTTCAAGGACCGCTTCACGGTCCAAAAAGGCGTCCGCCAGGCCCATCGCCGCATCGCATCGGCCCGCCTTAAGCAAAATCCGGGCCGCCCTCGGAACAAGTTCGGGGCGAACCTCGGCCACCAACTTACGCAAACGCAAGCGTCCGTTATCCTCCGTGCCCAGACACGTAAAACTCCGCTCGGCGGGATCCAAGCCAAAGATCGGGTAGTCGCGTACAAAGTAGGACTGGTCGACCATCGACAGCCTCACCCCGCAAGCCTCGAGTTCCGAGATATTGCCCTCGCCCATCAAAACCATGAGACATGCCACGCAAAACAGCACATTATTGTCGAGCGAAGCCAGATCGACAAGTGCCGCGCCATATACGTTGACAATCTCGTTTTCGAGCAGGCCGGCTACGTCGCCTTGGCCATACAGACCCGTCTGCAATGCCGAAACGAGCTCGGGCACGCCCTGCGTGAGCTGATAAAAGTCGAGCGATGTGCTGATCGAAAACGCCGATGCCCACGCCGAATACTCATAGGCATGCACCTTGAGCATCTGCGCATTGATCTTAACCGAATCGCCCAGCCCATGAATCAGCTGACGATTTGAAGGACGGCAGGAGATAAAGACCCCTACCCCCATAGCGCGCAGGCCGCGAATCCTGTCGATGAGGTCTTCGGTATCGTGCTGATCGAGGTTTGGCACATTATCAATCGCGATAAGGGAGTGCGGTTTGTCTTTGAGTTCTTCGGTAACCACCTCGAGCTGCATAAACACCTCGCGCCCAATGGCACGATCGGCCTCGATAATCCGCACGGGGCCTCGCGTCGGGTCGCATTTAACCTCATGGGTGTACTGCAGCAGCACCGAGGTCTTCCCAAACCCGTCGGGCGCATAAAGAACCACGATGCCGGCCTTTCGGCCCTTGGCGATAAGCTCATTCATCAAGCGTTCGCGTCGAACCATATAGCCTCCGCCCAGCGGCATCAGCTCGAGGTCGTCTATACCGCTCAAATCGTTTACCATGCCCGCTCCTCAACTCGACCGTATGGACACTGTAGCCGCAAGACCATACAAGCCGCGCTATGAATAGGGCGACCTTGTGTTTTAGGTTCTCTTTTGGTACGCAAGCGGCAAGTTTTTGTACAGCGAGGGCCGATTGTTATTAATCCCCCGACTAATCGGTCTTTAAGCAGGTAAATGAGCTTGTCAGCTTGTCCCATCTAAGCGGCAGTGTAACGCAGATGAACAAGGTTCAGCCATGTCATTCAACTCGCCTAGCACCCGCTACCGTCTACGGCCTTCTAGTGGCATTTTTGCATAGAATCTGGTATAGAATGAATCAAGCTGTTGGGCATCCGGCGTTCGTCAAGCTTGCGGCAAGATTTTGGTCAAGTGGGCGAAAAGGGATAGCAAAAAGGCCCCCGCAAAGCGGAGGCCTCAGGCAAGGCTATGTCGAGCTGCAGGATTCGCGCTACTCGCAGAGCGAAAGGGCGGCCTCGTCGGCAACGACAACGCAGTTGGTGTGCAGCTGCAGGATCGAAGCCGGGCACTTGGGCGTAACCGGACCATAGCACATATCGTGCACGGCCTGAGCCTTGGCCTCGCCGTTGGCGACGACCAGGATCATGCGGGCATACATGATGGTCTGGGTACCCATGGTGTAGGCCTGACGGGGAACATCGTCGATGCTGTCGAACAGGCGGCTGTTGGCCTGAATGGTGCTCTCGGTGAGGTCGACGCAGTGCGTGCCCTTGGAGAAGTGGTCATCGGGCTCGTTGAAGCCAATGTGGCCGTTGTTGCCAATGCCGAGCACCTGCAGATCCGGATAACCGGCGTCGGCGACAATCTTGTCGTACTCAGAGCAGGCAGCGGCGGCGTCGGGGTTGGAACCGTCGGGCACATGCGTGTTGTTCAGGTCGATGTTGATGTGATCGAAGAAGTTCTCACGCATGAAGTAGTGATAGCTCTGGGGATCGTCGTGCGAAAGGCCGCGATACTCGTCCAGGTTGTAGGTGCTGACCTCGGCAAAGTCGACGTCGCCCTTCTTGTACCAAGCAGCGAGCTGCTTGTAGGCACCGATCGGGGTGGAGCCGGTGGCAAGACCCAGCACACAGTCGGGCTTGAGGATAACCTGGGCCGAGATGATATTAGCGGCCTTGCGGCTCATATCCTCGTAGTCTTTAGCTTTAATGATCTTCATTACGCGTCCTTTCTCGTACAAGAGAGGCAAGGCTCCCTTACAAGCACTTGCCCGCGGCCCGCGTCGGCCGCAACCAACGTGTGCGGCCACCAGGGCGAGGTCGCGTAATGTATGTGTCTCGTGTCTAGCCGCGTCGAGGCCCCTGCCCGTCCACGGTGACCCAAAGCCTTTTAGCTTCGGACAAATCCCATCTTGCCACGGAGGGCGTCCTCTTTCAAGGGCGCCCTCCGTAAACGTGTTTGAATTGTAGACTAATGGCCACGTGCACTTGCTAGCGCTCGCGAGCAACGATGAGCTGGTCCATCTCTTCGACATGCACGCCAACGGAGCCCTTGATACTCGAGAACTCAACGGAGTTGCACACCAAGATAGGAACCGTCACATCGTAGCCCTCGGCAGCAATTGCCTCGCGATCGAACTCAATGAGTACATCGCCCTTATGGACGATGTCACCCACTTGCGCATGTACGGTAAAGTGCTTACCCTCGAGCTGAACAGTGTCCAAACCAACGTGGATGAGCACGTCCAAGCCATCGACCGTGTTAAGCGCAACGGCATGTCCCGTGGGAAAAATAGCCTCGACCTTGGCATCAGCCGGCGCGATAACGCGCGTTCCGGTGGGCTGAATCGCCACGCCCTGGCCCAAAAGGCCGGTAGCAAACGTCTGATCGTTTACCTCGGAGAGCGGAATGACGTCACCCGAGATGGGAGCATCCAACGTAAGGACTCGACCACGCATACCAAAAGACCTTAGGACTTTAGTGAACATGCTCCCCCTCGGACATACCGATCAACCAAAATAACCTTAACAGTTTACCACTTGGCACCCGTTTTTGACCATTAGGGAAGTTCGCGCTTGACAACCTCGACGATGTCGTCGACAACGCGCTGAGTCAGCTCGTGCGTCTCGGCCTCGGCCATCACGCGGACCAGCGGCTCGGTACCGCTCGGGCGCACCAGAATGCGGCCGCGGCCGTCAAGCTCCTTCTCGGCAGCAGCGACGGCATCCCAGATGGGCTGGCAATCGTCCAGACCGGCCTTGTTGTCGGAATGCACGTTGACGAGTACCTGCGGGTACTTCTTCATGATGCCGGCAAGATCGGTGAGGCTACGACCGGTGCGCTTGAGCACGGCCAGCAGCTGCAGAGCCGTCACCAGGCCGTCACCGGTGGTGTTGTGCTCCAGGAAGATGATGTGGCCGGACTGTTCGCCGCCGATGACGGCGCCGTCCGCGAGCATGCGCTCCAGAACGTAGCGGTCGCCCACGGCGGTCTGGACCATCTCGAAGCCCTGCTCCTTCATAGCGATGGAGAAGCCCAGGTTGCACATGACGGTCGAAACGATCTCGGAGTTGGCGAGCTTGCCGCGAGCGGCAAGGTCAGAACCGCAGATAGCCAGGATGTAGTCACCATCGATCTCATTGCCCTCGCTGTCCACGAACAGTACGCGGTCGGCGTCGCCGTCGTGGGCCAGACCGATGTCAGCGTGGGTGCGCAGCACGAGCTCGCGCAGGGGCTCAAGGTGCGTAGAGCCGCACTCAACGTTAATGTCGGTGCCGCAGTAACCGGTGTTGATGGCATGGACCGTGGCACCCAGGCGCTGCAGCGCGGCGGGCGTAGTCTGGCAGGAAGCACCGTGACCGCAGTCGACGGCAACGACCAGGCCATCGAGCCTCAGGCCATCAAGCGTATCGATGGCATGATCGACATATGCCTTGCGAGCGTCCTTCATCTTGATGATGTGGCCAACGCCGGCACCGGTCGGCAGCGTATCGGCAGCCATGGCTTCCTCGGACATGACCCAGGCGCTGATCTCTTCCTCGACAGCATCGGGAAGCTTCATGCCCTTGCGGCTAAAGAACTTGATGCCGTTGAACTCCGGCGGATTGTGCGAAGCGGAGATGACAATGCCGCCGTCGAGCTCGTTTTGAACAGTGAGCAGCGCCACGGCGGGCGTGGGAATGACGCCGCAGCAATGCGGACGGCCGCCCTCGGCCATAATGCCGGCGGTCAGAGCGCTCTCGAGCATGGTGCCCGAAAGACGCGTGTCGCGGCCGATGCAGATATCCGGACCAAGGAACTTGGTCGCTGCGCGGCCCAGGCGAAACGCGAGGTCGCACGAGAGGTCGGCATTGGCGACGCCACGGACGCCGTCGGTACCGAAGATGTTCTGGGGCATAGGATCGCTCCTTCCCTAGCAGGCGATATGCAACCGCCCACCCTAGTCGAAAAAGAAAAGCGGGACCCGCCGAGGAATCGGCAGGCCCCGCTTGTACATTGTATCTCGAAAGGAGATAAAACCTTAGCGCTTGGAGAACTGGGGAGCGCGGCGGGCCTTCTTGAGGCCGTACTTCTTGCGCTCGACCACGCGAGCATCGCGCGTAAGGAAACCGGCCTTCTTGAGGTCAGCACGGTAGTCGCCAGCGTTCAGAAGAGCGCGAGCGATGCCCAGGCGCAGAGCGCCGGACTGACCGGAGATGCCGCCGCCATCGCACAGAGCGATAACGTCGAACTGACCGGCGGTGTCGGTCACCTTGAAGGGAGCAAGGGCGTTCTCAACGAGCTGATGACGGCCGAAATACTGCTCGGCGTCACGCTTGTTGATGGTCACCTTGCCGGTGCCGGGGACGAGACGGACGCGGGCGACGGCGTTCTTACGACGGCCGGTACCCTGGTAGACAACGGTGTTCTCAGCCATCTTTAAGCCTCCAGCTCAATCTTCGTGGGGTTCTGGGCAGCATGCGGATGCTCGGCACCAGCGTAGACCTTAAGCTTGGTCATCTGGGCACGGCCGAGGGTGGTCTTGGGCAGCATACCGCGAACGGCGCGCTCGATGACCTTCTCCGGGTGCTTCTCCATAGCCTGGCGGAAGCTCTCAGCCTTGAGGCCGCCGTTGTAGCCGCTGTGGCGATAATAGGTCTTCGTGTCGGCCTTGTTACCGGTAAGCTGGACCTTATCGGCGTTGATGACGACAACGAAGTCGCCGCAGTCGCTGTTGGGCGTGAACTGGGGCTTGTTCTTACCGCGCAGGATCATTGCGATCTGGGTGGCAAGACGGCCCAGGACAGCACCATCGGCGTCGACGAGAACCCAGTTGCGCTGGACCTCGCCCTGCTTGGCGTAGTGAGTCGATTTCGAAATCACTTAGACTCCTCCATGTACAGTACGTGTTGTTACAGAGATTCACGGGGCTCTGCAAGTAACCCGTCCATATTACCCCGCTCGCCGTACGAGTCAACAGGTATTTTGGCTCCGACCAGAGTTTCTGCACATGTCATCCACGAGCCGTGATTTTCCAGCTCTTTAGCTGTTATCATTTTTTGAGGGTTCGCCGTCGCTAGCGCTCAACGAACTCTTGGATTTCCGCGAGCAGGCGCTTTGCCTCCTGGCGGCCCTGAATATACAGGTCCAAAAGCTTTGCCGAATCGTGCTCAACGTGGCCGACCTCGACCGGCTTTTGCGGAGCGACGACCAACGCACGGCCCTCGCGCTCATACTTCCACAGGTGCATGCGCTGTATGTTGTAGCGGTCGTGGCGCGTCTCGATTCCCTCGAGCAGATAGGGGTAGTCGGCATAGCGGGCGCGCGCGGCAGGCATAAACTCGTATGGCTTTTTCTCGTACGAGCGGTCCTGCGTGACGATGACAACTGCACGGTCGAAGCCCGCCTCCTCGAGCACGTGCTCGATGGGGATCGAATCGGCTACGCCGCCGTCGACGTATTTGTGCCCGTCAATCTCGACCGGCGGCGTCACCAGCGGCAGCGAGGTCGAGGCACGCACGGCGTCGAGGTCGAGCACGGCGCTTTTGACCGGGAGGTACGTGGCGGTTCCAAAGAGCATGTCCGTCGCGACGGCGTACATCTCGATGGGGCTCGCGTCGAACGTCTCATTGTCAAAGGGATCCAGGCGGTCCTGGACATCGTTGAAGATAAAGTCGTAGCCGACGATAGAGCCCGTGGACGCAAACGATGCAGCGCCCATGAAGCGGCTGTCGCTGCAGAAAGCCAGGTTGATGCGGTTGGCACGGCCGATCTGGTGCGACTTGTAGTTCACGCCGTTGAGTGCACCGGCCGATACACCGTAGACAGCCGGAATCTCGACGCCGGCCTCCATGAGAACGTCGAGTACGCCCGCGGTAAATTGTCCGCGGAAGCTGCCGCCCTCCAGGACGAGCGCGACCTTGCCGGCGTTCTTTGCCTTATCTTCTGCAGTCATGTTGACCTCCTGCGATTGCGTTTTGGCTCTCTTCTACCCAGTTTTGGGATGGAGGGCGCATGGGTTTTGGAGCAGAGTTCGATCCTCCGCGGGTTTGGGATTCCGTTGATGCGGCGCATGACCGGCTGAGATTCGATAACATCGCATCTATATAGGGTTGAAGCTTTGCGCGGAGAATCCGCGTCTTTGCTTCGCAAATCCGCACCGGCTTCGGCCGCCTGACGGCGTCCTCGCCCGCTCGCTACAAACGCTTCGCGTTTGTTTAACGCTCGCGCCCTGCACAGAGTTCGATTCTCCGCGGTATCTATAAGTAATAAAAAAGCAGGTAGAGACACTTCTCTACCTGCCTGTAACTATTGGTGGAGGCGCGGAGAATCGAACTCCGGTCCACGAAAGCCCCCTGATTGGCATCTCCAAGCTCAGTCGCTGGTTTAGTCTCGGACGCTTTGCGCGCAGCGACACGCTCGCGGCATCCCAACCGGTTCGGTCTTAGCCCGCGCCATACCGATTACGTGCGCAGGAGCATTCCCCTAAAATGACGTCGCGCCGGTGTCGGGGAAATCACCGGGTTGACGCGCCGCTATAAACTAAGCAGCGAGAGCCATAGGCTCAAAAGAAGAGTTGTTGTCAATTCAATTTGACGGTACCCCTGTTTAACGAGGCGAGGAGACCTCGGCTTGCTTCCTCTCTCAGAGCTATCGTGTCGAAACCAGTCGCCCCCGAATGTCGGGAAAGTCTGGATGGTATTGGGCACGAGCACCCAACGCCCGTCGACTTTTCAAGGAACATACGGAGCGAGCCCCGCTTGTGGAGTGTTATCTTACCACGTTCTGAAAGCGGACAGCCGTTCTATGCACGAGCTGTGAAGACCCCAATGTGCGCCGCACTTCGCACTTTTGCTACCGATCGCGTCACGTATATTTTCGCCAAGCAAAATTGACCCATCGAAAGGATCGTTATGGATACCAAGCAGCAACTCGTCAATGCCCTCGCAGGCTTGGGCTCAACCATTACCGAAGCTATGGATGTGATCGAGGGCTTTGTACCCTGCGGACATCCCGCCCTCACGGTATCGAACGCGCTCGTCGTGCTGGACGCTGACGATGATACAGCTCTCGCCCAGCAGCTTGAGACTGTCGAGGGCTTTATCGACCACGTGAGCGAGAACCGCGGCGTGACCGCCTACCACGGCATCGAGGTCGAGCTCGCGGGTCCCAAAGCCGATCTGTTCGCAGCAATCCGCGAGGTAGGCGCCCTTATGCAGACCGCAGGCGTCAAGAACACCCAGGTCAACGAGTGGGTCTACCGCAGCCTGGCAGCACTCGACAGCTCCGAAGAAAAGGCAGCCGAGAAGCTCGCAGAAAGTCCCGCCATTAAGGCCGAGCTTTTGTAAATAGCAGACGCGGGTCCCTTGGCGCATCGTCGTCCAAGAGGCCCGCAAGCAGTTCGCGTTAACCGATAGCCGCGCCGCCGCGTTCGGCCAAAGCAAGAATCGGCATCATTTGGCGCGGGGTCTTTGCTGCAAGATCGGCATGTTCGAGCAGCTTGCGATCGTTAGTTACCAAGTAATCAACCTGGACGCGTTTGCATGCGGCGAGTACCAAGTTGTCCTCGTAATCGCAATGGAGCGCTAAGTATTTGTCGGCCAGCCAAAGGTCCGACGCATCTGCACCCACGGCCGTGGCGTTTTCGGTCATGTTCCGAACAAATGCCAGCGCCGCATCGCCAATTGCACGGGCAGATGCCTCGTCGAGCGCTCCCCCGCTGGCAAGAACGCTGCGCTTCAGCTCATGTTGGACAACGTACAGCACGTCCTTGGCGATATGCACCGGAAAGAACAGCAATGTCCCCGTCTCCGTCGCCCGCCCAATAAACGCACGCGCGGCAAGCGACTCGGCATGGTCGACGCAAAACGAATCAACCCATACGTTGGCGTCCACCATTATTTTGAGGGGAGCCCCGCTCACAGGATCATCCCCTTTTGGCGATAGCGCTCGTCCATGGCTTCGGAATAGATTGCGTCCCAATCGCGATCGTCGGATACGGGCGACGCAGCGATGCCCAGGTCCGCGTAAAGCTGATCCGCCGCCGCCCACGATGCGGCGAACGGAGTATCGTGCGCGACGGTCTGCTGCCGGTCGTCGACGGCCGCAAGCACTTCCTCGCACTGACCGCCACCCTGCGCGACCTTGGCCACCACCTTTTTGATAAGCTCGGGCAGTGATCTGCCCGAAAGCCGCAACACTTCCTCCGCATGATCCTTGACCTGGCGATCCACGCGAACGTTCACCTGCGCCATGCCGCTAACAGCACCCACGTCGATCTTGCTCCCTTCAATTGCTAGCCTTGCTAGCAACACTATATAGAGAAGTTAGCAAATGTTCAAATGCAAAAGGCCTGCGCCCGGACGACACCGATGCCGTCTGGGCGCAGGCCAGATAACGTGGGCGAACACGTCTGCTAGCGCAGATACGCCTTCGCGTTGCTCAGGCTGTAGGCAATCGTCGAGCCGTTGTGCAGCAGCGACGACGTCTGCGGGGTAATCGCGCCGGTAATGCCCAGTGCCAGGAGCGCTGAGTTGGTGAGCATCACCTTGGAATACGAACTCGTCAGACGGTCGATAAGCCCCTGGCTCATGCGGCGCAGGCGCACGATCGCAGCGAGATCCGTGTCGGTCAGGATGATGTCGGCGACCTCCTTGGCGATGTCGCTTCCACCGCCCATCGCCAAGCCCACGTCGGCCAAACCGAGCGCCGGCGAATCGTTGACGCCGTCGCCTACCATGGCAACGTGGCGCCCCTCGCTCTTAATGCGCTCCACATAGGCGTACTTGTCCTCGGGCAGCAGTTCGGCCTTAAACTCGTCGACACCTGCCTCGCGAGCAATGCGCTCGGCCGTGCGCTCCGAGTCGCCCGTGAGCATGACCACGTGCTTAACGCCCAACGCGTGCAAGTCGGCGATGGCCTCGCGGACCCCGGGCTTAAGCGGGTCCTCGATACCGAGTACGCCGACGACCTTGTCATCGACCGCCAGATACAGCGGCGACAGACCCTGCATCTGGAGCTTGATTTGCTCCTTAATGTCGGACTCGAGCTGCGCGCCTTCATCCTCGAATACAAAGTGCGCCGAACCGATGATGGCGCGACGCCCTTCGATGGACGAAGCGATGCCGTGCGCCACGATGTACTCAACGGCAGCATGGCGCTCGCGGTGCTCGAGCCCGCGCTCACGTGCCGCATTGACCACGGCACGTGCCACCGGATGCGGGAAATGCTCCTCTAGGCAAGCGGCAAGGCGCAGGATCTCGCCCTCGCTCCAGCCATCGGTGGTGAGCACGCAGGCAAGACGCGGCTGCGCCTCGGTGAGCGTGCCGGTCTTATCAAACACAATGGTGTCGGCCTTGGCAAACGACTCAAAGTACTTCGCGCCCTTGACCATGACGCCCATCTTGGCGGCATCGCTCATAGCGGTCATGACAGCGACCGAACCCGTGAGCTTGAGCGCGCACGAGTAGTCGACCATCAACGCCGCTGAGGTCTTGATGAGGCTGCGGGTGGTAAACGCAACCAGGCCCGCGAGCAGGAAGTTCCACGGGACGATCTTGTTGGCAAGGTCCTCCATATGCGACTGGCCCTCGGACTTGAGCGAGTCGGCCGTCTGCACGAGCGAGACGATTGAGCGTAGTTTGGTTTGCGCCGTATTGGCGCGCACACGCACCAAGATGCTGCCGTCTTCCACGACGGTGCCGGCGAACACGTCGTCGCCTGCGCTGCGCTCGACGGCAAGCGGCTCGCCGGTCAGGGTCGCCTGGTTGACCATGGCGCTCCCCTGCTCGACAACGCCGTCGATGCAGATGGACATGCCAGTGCGCACGGCGACCAGATCGCCGGGCTCGAGCTCGGTCGCGGCAACGCTTACCTCGGTGTCGCCGACAACCTTTTGCGCCTTGTCGGGCACATCGAGCAGCGAGTTGATGAGCTCGTTTTCGCTCATGGCGCGGGTGTAGTCCTCGAGCAGCTCGCCCACGTTGAGCAGGAACATCGTCTGGCCCGCGGTGTCGACATCACGCTTGACGAACGAAATGCCGATGGCCGAAGCGTCGAGCACAGGAACGGTCAGGCGCGGCTGCGCCAGCTCATGAAGGGCAGCGCGCAAAAATGCCATGTAACCGGCCACGACAAACACCGCACGCAGAGGCGTCGGCAAGAACCAGCGACGTGCGTAGTGGGCGCCGATAAGTGTGGCAAGATCCATGACGAGCTTGTGCTTGCGTGGCTCAAGCTGCATCACGTAGCCCGACTTGGCATCGGCGATAGCTTGAGCATCGAGTGCGCCCAAGGCGTCGAGCACGCCCGCACGACACCGCTCGTCATATTCGAGCGCCATTTGGCCAATGCGGCCATACACGCGCACCTCGCGCACACCGTCAATGTCGCCGCCAAGCTTAAGAAGCGCATCGAGATCGCTCTCTGGCACAGGACCCGCCAATTGAAGACGGGTCCTGCCGGGGATCTCGCTAATAATCGAGAATCTCATAGTTTGTGCCTGGGAGCGTTACTCGGCTGCCTCGTCAGCAGCGGCCTCGCTCTGGGTGATGTAGGCCGCCTCGGCAACCATGTCATCGACATTGGCCTTGGCCTGCTCGACCATGTCCTGGTAGCCGTTCTTGATGCGCATGCCGCACGCGATACCCTGCACGCAGGCATTCTTGACCGGAGCGCTGGTAAGCAGCTTGATGCCGGCCGTGCCAAGCAGAAAACCGCCACCGACAAGCAGGGTATTGAACGTCGACTTCTTCATGTTGCTTCTCCCTTTTGCCGCATTGGACGCGGCACGGTGCCTTAGCACCCGAGTAAACAAGTTTGCTCGAGCACACTTTTGAAAAATAGTTTAGTTTATCTAACTATTAAGGTCAACAAAGGTTAACTTTTTGGAAACTATGGGGGTGAACTCAATATGGCAAAGGGACAGTCCCTTTGCCACAGTCCTACAGCTGCCAGGCAGCCGCCTCCTTTTGCAGCGCAACCATGCGGGCGAATTCTCCACCTGCCGCCTTGAGCTGCGCCGGAGCGCCCTGCTCGGCAACCACACCATCCTTGAGCACAACGATTTTGTCGGCATTTTCCACCGTACGCATGCGATGCGCAATCACGATAACCGTCTTGCCCGCGAGCAGACGGGAGAGCGCCTGCTGTACCACGGTCTCGTTCTCCACATCCAAGCTTGCCGTCGCCTCGTCCAGCAGCACAATCGGCGCGTCTTTGAGCAGCGCGCGGGCGATGGAGATGCGCTGGCGCTCGCCACCGGAGAGTTTGGAGCCGTTCTCGCCGATCATGGTGTCGTAGCCCTGCGGCATGCGGCTCACAAACTCGTCGCAGTTGGCGGCACGCGCGGCTGCAAGCACTTCCTCATCGGTGGCATCACGACGCCCGAGGCGGGTGTTTCCCATCACCGTGTCGTCAAAGAGCAGCACGTCTTGGAACACGATGGCGTAGTCGCGCAGCAGCACCTCGGGATCCACGCTCGCAACGTCCACGCCACCCACGGTGACTGTGCCTTCGGTGGCATCCCAAAAACGCGCGGCCAGGCGGCTCACCGTAGACTTACCGGAACCCGAAGGACCGACCAGCGCCGTAACTTCGCCTTCCTTGGCGGCAAAGCTCACATCGGTAAGAACTTTCTCGCCGGCGCGTCCGTCGCTGCCTGCGCCATAGCCAAATGCCACGTGATCGAACACCACATCGTGGCCCACGGGTTCAAATTTCTCGCTGCCCCGCGCCACAGGCTCTTCCGTGATGGAACGCATGCGCTTGGCAGAGGACTCGGCGGCAAACAGCTCGGACATCAACATTAACGCCTGGTCAAAGGGCGCATAGATACGGCTCACCATAAGCAGGAAGGCAAACATCACCAAAAAGTCGACCTGCCCGGAGGCAACCATCGCGGCGCCCGTGACCAGCGTGGTGGCAATGCCCAGACGCAGGATGGCAAAGGCGGAGTTGACCAAAAGCCCGTTAGCGAGCTCGCCCTTGGTGGTCTCGCGCTCCTCGGCATCGATCACAACGTTGAGCCCCTCAAGATAATGGGCCTCCTGGTTGGTGGCGCGGATCTCGCGAACGCAGTCGAGCGTCTCTTGAATAGCCTCGGTAACCTTGACCTTCTCGGCGCGCACGCGATCGAACACCGGAGTCATGGGGCCGCGTGTTAGATACAGCACGGCAAAGGCCACGGGAACGCTCCAAAACGCCGCGATCGCCAGCTGCCAGCAAAAGAACAGCGACGCCACGAACACAATGGCGCTTGCGATGATGGCACCCCAAAGCTCTCCCAGCACGTGGCTGTAGGCGTGCTCCATGGCCTGGACGTCACCCATGATGGTCTCGGTTAAATCGGCCAGATCACGACGACCAAAAAACGACAGCGGCAGTTTGCGCAAGCGCTCGGCGATCTCCATACGCTGCTTGCCGCACTCCTCGTAAAAGATGCAGTAAGTGTAGTAATACTGCTGCCAGTTAGAGGCAAAGAGCATCACGAAAAAGACCAGGAGGCCGCCCACGATCGGCAGGGCATCCGGCAGGTCAGCCCCGCTGGCGAGATGCTCGACAAAGCTGGCCATAACCAGGAATAAAAAGCCCATGCCGGCCATGGTAATGAGATTAGTGAGCGTGGTCCAGAAAATGCCGCGTTTTACGCCGGCGACGCCTTTATCGGATAGGAAATACTTCTTTTGGAATGAGGCGAACATTTAGGCCTCGCCTCCCTTCGTGACGGCGGCATCCGCAGTCGCTGCAGTGATTTTCCAGCTCGCGGCCTGTTCGTATTCGGCCCACATCTTGGCATACAGACCGTTTTGGGACAGCAACTCGGCATGGGTACCCGATTCCTGCACGCTGCCTTGGTTGAGCACCACGATTTGGTCTGCGCCCACTACAGTCGAGAGTCGGTGCGCGATCATAATGACCGTGCGACCCGCCGCCAGTTTGCTAAAGGCACGCTGGATGAGCGCCTCGTTCTCGGGATCGGCAAACGCCGTGGCCTCATCGAGCACCACGATAGGCGCGTCTTTAAGGATCGCGCGGGCGAGTGCCACGCGCTGGACCTCGCCGCCCGAAAGATATGCTCCACCAGCGCCGAGCATGGTATTGATGCCCTGCGGGAGCTTGGCCACAATGTCGTCGCACTGAGCCGCGGAGAGGGCCGCACGCACTTCGTCGTCAGTGGCCGTAGGCTTGGAGGCGCGCACGTTATCGGCAAGTGTTTGCCGGAACAGCTGGTTGGTCTGGAACACGAAGGCGACCTGGTCCATAAGCTCGTGCGGATCCATATCGCGAACGTCCACACCGCCTACGAGCACTCGACCCGAGGAGACATCCCAAAAACGCGGGATCAGGCTTGCGCAGGTTGACTTACCGCCACCCGAGGGACCCACCAGGGCGAGGGTGCTACCCGCGGAAACGCTAAAACTCGCATGGTTGACGGCAGGCGCTTCGGCGCCCTCGTAGGTAAAGCTCACATCCTCAAATCGTACGTCGCTGCCGGCAGGGTGCTTGGGTTGGGCGGGCACGGAGAGCTGCTTGGAATCCATGATGCTTCGGATGCGAGCCAGCGAATCGGCACTCATCTGAGAGGCCTCGCCCACAAACATGAGCTTGGTCATGGCCGTCGGCACCACGGCCGAAAATATCGCGTAAAACGTGAAGTTGGCCATAAAATGTGCGAAGTCCGTCTCGCCCGGCGCCAACAGCAGCGCCACGGGCAACAGGAATGCCACAAGACCATTGAGCGCGGTAAGGTTGAGTACCTGCGGACCTCGGCAGAACGTGCCCGCATAGTTTTGTGCCATGTCGGCGTATTCGGCGATCGCATCGTGGAAGGCCTTAAAGGAGTAGACCGTCTGCTGAAACACCTTGACCACGGGGATGCCGCGTACGTATTCGGTGCCGGTCTTGTTCATCTTGACCAGCGCTCCCATGTAGGCCTTCATGAACTCGGCGCCTTTGCCGCTCATCATGGTGGCCATGGCGCCAAACGAAATGGCCACCGAGATGAGGCATGCCGCGCCCAAGCGCCAATCGAGGGCGAAAAGCAGCACGAGCAAGCCCACGACCATGGCGGCGGCGCCTGCGATATCGGGCAGCATGTGTGCGAGCAAAGTCTCGGTGGAGGCGGCGCATCCGTCTACAACACGACGCAGCTCACCGGTGGCGTGCGTGTCAAAGTAGCCAAGTGGCAGCTTAAGCAGGTGCTCGCTCGTAGTCTTGCGGATATTGGACGCGCAACGAAACGCAAACAGGTGCGTGCACATGAGCCCCACGAAATAAGCTACGATGCTTGCCAGGGCAAACCCCACGGCCCACCAACCGTACATCGCGATGTTAGTGGCTTCGCTCCAGTTAGGTGCCACGGCAATCAGATCGCGCGCGACAAGCCAAATGCACACGTACGGGCCAAAGCTCAGCAGCTGCGAGAGCGCCGAGAGCGCCATGCCCAAATACGTTAGGAATTTACGGTCACCGGCATACGCGAGCAACTCGCCGATGCCTCCACCTTCCCTTTTTGATCCCTTTGCCATGAGATTCCTTTCTAACGGCTTGAGAGTTAACCGTAATGATCTTATTATTGATGTGTTAGCCATGGCTCACAATCAAGCCAGGCGTGGACGTTTCTGCAAAGGAAAGGGACGCTTTTGCAAATACGGCGGGCAGCGACCGACATAACCGAGCTCTACGCACCGCAATTTGAGCAGTTTGGCCTGGAGCTTACCGGCAAGGGTGCCGTCTTTACCGGCGAGGTGGCAAACGAACGGGCGCACGGCCGCGCATGGATCATGCCTCTCTCCCCTGCCTGCATCGTCATGGAGCATTTCATCAGCCCGACGCACGATATGTACCTGGCCGAATACACACCCGAGCCATACGCCTGCGTGAGCGAAGTCAGCGCGCCCACACTTACATGCATGCCCGAGGCTGGCATAACGCCCGCGAACCTCAAACCATTGCATGGACCGTGGCCAAACAATGCCGTTTGCAGCTTTATCCAAGATAGCTGTGGCGAGGAATTAAGCCCGCTGTTTGCGGGGGAGCTTTATCACTCGCGCTCGGTGCTCTTTTTGCCTGGATATTTTGACGAACTGGAGCATCGCTATCCCACCGAGTTCGCGGGGATCTTTGAGGCGTTTGCCGAGCCGTGGCACGAGGAAGCGACGTCTGTCATCTGCCACACGCTGCGCCGGATTAACGAGGACCGCGCCCGCACCGTAGGCGGACACGTCTATATGCAGGGCATCGTGGAGACCATGGTCGCGGAGCTCGCCTGTTCGTGCGCGGCCCACAAGCAGGCGCGGCAGGCGACAGATACACGCGTCAGCATAACCATTGCCGTAGAAGCAACGGCAATGATTGAGTGCGCGCTCGACAAAGGCAGACGTGTGGGTATCAACGAGGTGGCCGAGAGGCTCTACACAAGCCGCTCCAAACTATGCGCCACCTTTAAGGCCCAAACTGGCGAATCCCTGGGCGCCTACATTCGCAGACGCCGTATGGAGCGAGCACAGGACCTTTTGGCCGATAGCGCGCTCACGATAGCGCAGGTAGCAGAGCGGCTCGACTACCCTCAGCAAGCCGCCTTCGCCCAAGCCTTCAAACAATACACCGGCACCACCCCCACCGCTTGGCGAAGCAAGCATCGCTAAGGCCCAAGCTCCCTGGCCGTAACGGAGCGATTAATTAGCCACCGCCCGTCAGCTCACCCAGGATCTAAACGTCAAGATGCGCACAATCAAGCGCCTTTTTGATAAGAGGGACAGATCGATCAGCCAAATACAACGGAATGTTGAGCACCCCGTCGTCGAGCTTTAGGTTCTTAAGTGAGTAGCGGACCCTCAATGGAGTCGTCTCCGCATGCTTGTCGGCATAGTACTTAAGGCTCTTGGAGTGAACGACCTCTCCCGATTTGACCTCGACGGGAACGATTTCGTTTCCGACTTGAATCAAAAAATCGACTTCGTGCTTCGGCTTCTCGTTTGTCCAGTAACGCGGAGCAGCATCTAACTGTGAAAGTAATGCCTGAAGCACATAGTTCTCGGCGAACGAACCTTTGAACTCCGAAAATAGCGCATCCGAGATGGCAAAAGCGGACGCATCCAGCCTTGCCATGCGGCGCAGCAAGCCGACATCAAGACAGTAGACTTTAAATGCCTTGAGGTCATCGTACGCAGAGAGCGGCACACCACCGGCAGCATTAAGGCGAACCGCCGTGATGAGCCCAGCATCGGCAAGCCATTTCAGAGCATCCTCGTATTCTCGAGCACGAGCCCCCTCGCGCACCGCACCCCAAACGAACTTTTTGTTCTCGCGCGCCAACTGAGCTGGAATCGAGTTCCATATTTGCGAAAGCTTGGCGAACTGCGCACGGCCACCATGCTTGGCAAAATCGCGCTCGTAGGAATCCAAGAGATCAGACAACACCTTATCGACCTGAACGATATCGCCCGTCTCCACCCACCGGCCAAGAGCCTCTGGCATGCCGCCGCATGCAAAATAACGACGAAGATGCTCGACGAGACGGACATGGAAGAAATCGGGCACTGCCTCGATCTGATCCAGGCCGCCAAGGTATTCGTCGTAGTTTGCAGCGCCCTCGGCTTTCAGAAACTCGGAAAAGCTCATGGGGCGCATCTCCATGAACTCGACCTTTCCCACCGGAAAAGCGCTGGTCTCACGGGACAAGCGAACGCCCAACAAAGACCCTGCGCATGCGACGTGATACTCGGGGGCCTCGTCACAGAAGTATTTAAGGGCGCCGACTGCAGAAGGACAATCCTGGATCTCATCAATAATAAGCAGCGTTTTGCCGGGATCGATAGGCTGTCCAAGTGCCAGGGAAAGATTTGAGATGATCCGTCGAGGATCGCGCGTACCTTCGAAAAACTGAGCGTACTCGCTCTGTACCCCAGGTGACGGCTCCTCGAGCGTCAGATACACAAAATTGATGTACGAGGTTCGGCCGAACTCCTTAAGCGCCCACGTCTTTCCAACCTGGCGCGCCCCCTTAAGGATAAGCGGCTTACGATATTCTGACGCTTTCCAAGCGTTAAGCTTGGCAATGATATCTCGCTGCATGACCGAACCTCCCGCAAAGAAACTTCCGTAAACGTGATATTTCCCACATTTTACCCTAGGTAAAACGTGACATTTATCACATTTACGGAAGTTTTAAGCTCATTTCGCCACACTTTCATCACATTTATTACAATGTGACAAAGGGACAGTCCCTTTGTCACCCGCACAAAAATGGACGCGCCAACGGCGCGCCCATTCACTCTATTCCATTCAGCCCCACCTGACCCGAACGGCCGAGTCGTTGCCAGAACCCGGGAGCCCCGGCAGGGCGGGTGCTTGCTCAAAATGAGTTCCGCACGCAAAGAAGGCCACTTAATGTGGCCTTCGTCTTGCGCAGGACTGTTCGAAATTTTGAGGAAGCACCCGCCCTGCCGGGGCTCCCGGGTTCCCGTTTACGAGAGCGACGTTCTCAGCAACTCGTTGAAGAGCTTCGGGTTGCCCTTGCCGCGGCTCGCCTTCATGCACTGGCCCACCAAAAAGCCGATGACCTTCTGGTTGCCGTCACGATACTGCTGCGCCTGATCGGCACAGTTTGCCAGCACCTCGTCCACAATCGGCTGCAGCGCGCCGGCATCGCTCACCTGACGCATACCGCGCTCGTCGACGATCTTGTTGGGGTCGTCGCCGGTCTGGGCCATGGCCTCAAAGACCTCGTGCGCCTGGTTGGAGCTGATAGCATCGGTCGCCAGCAACTTGGCAAGTGTCGCCACCTGAGCCGGAGCAATACCGGACTCGGCGAGCGACACACCTGCGCCCTTAAGGTAGGCAATCATCTCGTTCACCAGCAGGTTTGCGACCGTCTGGGCCTCCTTGCCAGCCATGCCGGCAGCGGCGGCCTCAAAGAACTCGGCAAACTCCGGGTCGCCGGCGATCTGCTCGGCGTCCGCTGCCTTAATGCCAAAGTCGGCCTCAAAACGGGCACGCTTGGCATCGGGCAGCTCGGGGATCTCGCCACGGCAGCGGTCGATGAACTCGTCATCCAGATCAAACGGCGCCAGGTCGGGATCGGGGAACAGGCGATAGTCGTCGGCCGTCTCCTTGACGCGCATGACCACGGTGCGCTTACGGCTGGGCTCCCAGTGGCGGGTCTCCTGATAGATGATGCCGCCCTCCTCGAGTACCTCGGCCTGGCGGCAAATCTCGTAGGCAAGGCCGTCGTGCAGGCTCTTAAATGAGTTGAGGTTCTTGAGCTCGGTCTTGGTACCCAGCTTGGTCTCGCCGCGGCGACGCAACGACACGTTGCCGTCGCAGCGCATGGAACCCTTCTCCATGGAGCAGTCAGAAATGCCCAGCGTCACAAAGATGCGACGGAGTTTTTCCATAAACAGACGCGCTTCCTCGGGCGTGCGCAGATCGGGCTCGGTGACGAGCTCAATCAGCGGCGTGCCGCAGCGGTTGTAGTCGACGAGCGACTCGGCCGCGGCGGTAATGCGGCCCTCGGCGCCGCCCACATGGACCATCTTGGCGGCGTCCTCCTCCATATGGATGCGCAGGATGCGGATGGGCACCGTGTAGGAACCGTCCTCGCGACGCTCGGGCATCTGCAGGTTGGACGCGTCGTAGCTGGCCAGGTGACCGGCACGCTGGTTACCCTCGCGCATGGTAGAGGACATGGACGTGGACAGGCCCTCGGCGTTGGCCGAGGCGCTCGCCAGGCTCTGGGCCTCGGCCTCGCCAAACGCGCAGTCGGGGCGCTCGGCGGCACCGCGACCGGTCACGTCCAGATCCAGATGACCGTACATGGCAAAGGCGACCGGACCCTGTGTGGTCTGGAAGTTCTTGGCCATGTCGGGATAGAAGTAGTGCTTGCGGTAGAACATCGAGTGGCGCTGGATCTCGCAGTTGGTGGCAAGACCGGCCTTGACGATGCTCTCGATGGCGCGCTTGTTGGGCACCGGCAGGGCGCCGGGCAGGCCCAGGCACACCGGGCACACGTTGGCGTTGGGCTCGTCATCGTGGCTGAGCCTGCAGTTGCAGAACATCTTGGTATCGAGTGCGGTGAGCTCGGTATGGATCTCCAGGCCGATCACGGCCTCCCAATCCTGTAGGACCTCGGAAAGCTCCTTCATTACAGCTCGCCTCCCTTCCCGGCAAAATCGGGCGCGACGGAAAGCGCGGGCGCACCCGTAGCGGCATCGGCAAAGCCGCGCTCCAGGGCGCGGGCAAACGTGAGCAGCTGACGGTCCTTAAAGGCCGGACCCACCAGCTGGGCAGAAACGGGCAACTGAGTATCCTCGCCCAGGCCCAGCGGCACCGAGATGCCACCGTTGCCGCAAATGTTGAGCGAGATGGTGTACAGGTCGGAGAGATACATCTGCGTGGGGTCGCTGATCTCGCCAAACTTAAAGGCCGTGCGCGGCGAGGCGGGCATAAGGATGGTGTCCACCTTGGCATACGCGGCGTCGTAGTCCTGCGTGATGAGCGTGCGGGCCTTTTGCGCAGCGTAGTAGTACTTGTCGTACACGCCCGAGCTCAGCAGGTAGGCGCCGAGCATCTGACGGCGCTTGGCCTCGGCGCCAAAGCCGTGGGCACGCGAAAGCGAGCTCTGGTCGGACAGGTTGGCGCAGCCCTCCTCCTGATAGCCATAGCGAATGCCGTCGAAGCGGGCCAGGTTGGAGAACGCCTCGGCCGGGCCGATGACGTAGTAGGCGGCGATGGCGGCGTCCAGGTGCGGCAGGTCGACCTCGACCAGCTCGGCGCCCTGGTTCTGCAGCTCCTGGGCGGCGCGCTGAACAGCGGCCTTGACCTCGGGCGTCAGGCCCTCGGCCTCCATAAACGCGGGGATAATGCCCACGCGCTTGCCCTCGATGCTGTCGTTGAGGTGCTCGGTAAAGTCGACGGCGCAATCCTGGCTGGTGCAGTCGTACGGATCGTGGCCCGCGCCGGTAAGCGCGTTCATGGCCAGCGCGACATCCTCGACCGTGCGGCCGAAGGGGCCAACCTGGTCGAGCGACGAGCCAAAGGCAACCACGCCGTAACGGCTCACGGCGCCGTACGTGGGCTTAAAGCCCACCACGCCGCACAGCGACGCCGGCTGGCGAATGGAGCCGCCGGTGTCCGAGCCCAGCGAGAGCGCGACCTCGCCCGCGGCGACGGCGGCAGCAGAGCCGCCCGAAGAGCCGCCGGGCACGCGCTCGGTATCCCAGGGGTTGTTGGTACGGTGGAACGCCGAGCTCTCGGTGGAGCTGCCAAAGGCAAACTCGTCCATGTTGGCCTTGCCCATGGGCAGGCAGCCGGCATCGAGCATGCGCTGGACGCAGGTGGCGGTGTAGACGCTCTGGTAGTTCTCGAGCATGCGGGAAGCGCAGGTAGTGCGCGTGCCCACGAGGTTCATGTTGTCCTTGATGGCCAGCGGCACGCCCGCGAGCGGGGGCAGCGGCTTGCCTGCGGCACGGTCGGCATCCACGCGCGCAGCGGCCTCGAGCGCGAGCTCGGGCGCCACCTGCAGGAATGCCTGGACCCCGCCCTCGCGCGCCTCGATGGCGGCAAGAGAGGCCTTGGCCACCTCGGTAGCGGTAAAGTCGCCGGCGGCAACGCCCGCGGCGATCTGGGCGGCGGTAAGGGAATCGAAGCTTAGCGCCATTACTCGCTCTCCCCCTCTCCCAAAATGGACGGCACGCGGAAGTAGCGGTCGCGCACGCTGCCGGCGTTTTCGAGCGCAACGTCGAGCGGCAGGTCGCGCTCGGGCTCGCGCAGGTCATCGCCCATCACGTTGGACAGGCTTCCGATGGGATGGAACGTGGGCTCCACGTCGGGCAAGTCATATTGCAGGACGGGCTCGAGCATCTGGACGGCGTCGTTCATGTAGGACGTCATCTGGGTGAGCTCGTCATCGGTCAGTGCGATCTTTGCGTACTCGGCGATGCCGCGCACATCTTTCTCGCTGAGTGCCATAGGCGCTCCCTTCCGCATAACAGATAAACCGCTCTAGTATACAAGGCAACGCCGCTTGGAGCAGGTGCTTTACCCAAATGCAGCGAAAACGTAACGAGGGCGGCGGGCTGGCAAGCGGCGGGCCGGCGGTTCTGCAGCGAAACCGCACCGTCCATAGCGAAAACCGTCCCGCCCACAACGAAGACCGTCCCGCCCACAACGAAGACCATCACAACATTCGACGTTTATCGTCAAAATCGAGATTTTCATCGAATGTTGTGATGGTTTGGAAGCCCCCGACCACCACAAAGATGCCTGTCCCCATTGTGGTGGTTCTGGACGATGTCTTATGCCGAGGCCTTGGCCTTGCGGCGCTTACGGACCGCGTGGATCACGATGTCCAGCAGCAACAGCACAATGGCCACGACCACGATAAGCACGGCAAACTCGCGCTTGCCCCAGTGGCGGCCGGCCAGCGACTTTTGCTTGTCGACGTCCTTCTTGCTGTACTTGGTGCGTACGCAATGCACCAGCAGGCGATGGTCGTTCACGCCGTAGGGCGTGCAGGTGACGAGCGTCACCTTGTCGGCACCGGGCTCGATGGTCAGCGACTCCATCTCCTCGGGCAGCACCACCTCGGAGTCCACCATCTTGTAGGCGAGCGTCTTGTTCATGGTGTGCAGCAGCACCAGGTCGCCGGGCTCCAGCGAGTGGATGTCGTCGAACATGCTCAGGTTGCGCATGCCCGAGTGCGCGGTGAGCACGCAGTGCGTCGAGGTGCCGCCCACCGGCAGGCTCGTGCCCTCCAGGTGGCCGACGCCCGCCATAAGGACTTCCTCGCTCGTGCCGTGGTAGATGGGCATGCTCACGTCGATGGAGGGGATCTCGACCCAGCTCATCATGGGGTCGCGGTCGAAGATGAGCTGCTGGGCGTAGGGCTCGATCTGGTCGGCGGGGAGCTCGGTGGCCTCGCCCGCCAGCTGCTCGTTAAAGGAGCGCGCCTGGAGCAGAATGCGCTCGCGCTCCTCGGCAGACAGCGCGTCCACGGTGCTGGACACCGTGCTGATCTGGTTGAACACGCCCGAAGCCTCGAGCCGGTCCAAGATCCACGGCCAGGTCATAAGGCCCACGCCAATAAGGATGATGACGATGGTGATGAGACGGTCGGCCCAGCGCGGCAACCGCTTGCGACGACGCCTGGGCTTTGGTTGAGGTTTGGGTTGAGGGCTTGAGCCGCCGTTGGCCGCGGCGTTATTGCTCTTCATATGTTTGGCGCCCTGCACCATCGCCGGTCACTCCTCTACAACTCAAGTTGTCTAAACAAATAATAGCCGAATAGCGAGCCCATGCGCCGGACAACGCAGCTAGACTGCACCGTCCGGGCCACGTTACCCCACTCAACTAATCAAGCCATATGTTGCTTTCATCGTCTCGAGCAACTGCGCCATCGTTACGCCCGCAATCCCAATCTGTTTCAGATTGACGTCGCCCACCTCACAATCTTTAACAAACGCAAGCATATCGTCCTTCAGCTCTCCGCGCAGGTCGACACCTTCCGACTCGCCAAGCAGCTGAGCAAGCCTCAGCGCATCACGTTTATGCTTTTTTACCTTCCTCGAATCAACGTTCTCCCCCGCTTCCCTTCTAGCTTTTAGGTCGAGATACGCCTTCGCTTTGAACGGAACAATGTACTCCGTACCCAGGACCGAAACGCCGCCTACGGTCCGAATTCCCTGAAGGAGCAAGCTATAGTAAGCATCGTCCAACAAAATTGCCGAAAGACTGCTTATGTTTTCATCAACGTGAATTGGCGCCACATCAATCCCCTCACGACCCTTTAGAAAGTCAGGGCACTTCCCGAAGAGTTCGATCATATGAGGGTAACCCGGCCTCTTAGGCTCTGGAAACCGATAAAAACATGAGTCTTTGCCTTCGCCCCAGCCGCAGCGATAACCGCCATCACGCACCAAAGTCCATATAGCTTCTGCCGTCTGAGGCAACCGGTCATCGGCGACAATTACCACATCAAAATCGTGAGTCGCCCTAAACGGAAGTCCCGCCTCCGCGAGCAAAATGTCGCATGCCGTGCCGCCGATAAGAGCATACGATCCTGCAGCTTCTTGCATATGCTGCTGAAATTTTTGGAGACCTTCTACAGCGCTTCTTGCCATGGATATTCCTTTCCAAACATGCGATCGACTTCGAGCTGAATTCGCTCATCGTCGATTGCCGCCAAAGATAGCGCAAGCGAAATGTCGTCGACACGGGAGGAACCGGCAAACACGGGCGCATAGCGCCACACTTGGATCATCGCCGTTTCGTTATCCGGCAACTCCCCGTCTGCGACTTCGAGGTCGCTCAGTTTACGCCATGCACTTCTTAAGACGGCCTTTTGTTCCATGCCCGGTGCAGCGAGCATGGAACGCGCGGCGAGCGCCGTCTCCCCGGCGTCAACAAGACAGTCAATCTGCGGTGTCTTCCTTGCAAAAAAGACCTTCGAGACAGGCGAGGAGAGCTCTGTCATGTGCTCGCTAAGCAGAAGATCAACGGCAACAGGGAGCACGACAACACGTCGCTCGCAACGCTCGCGCCTCGCGAGCCCCCTGTCAACAAGCTCGGTTATGGCCTCACTCGCGCGGCTTGCCGAAATCCCAAGCGCGCGACAAAGGTCATAGGGACGATATGGCTCCTGGGCTGCTCCCCAGATTGCGGCAGCCTGTGCGTTGGGTGACATCTTGGTCGCGTGATTGCGAAACCAGGCACCGCCCCTCTCCGTGCAGGCTGTGCCCATAAATGGAAGAAAAGCCTGTCTACCTGGGCAGACAAAGGGAATCCCTTGTGCGACCAATGCTTTGCGCTGACGCGCATCGGCATCAGGAAACGAAACGACAACAGGAGTCTCCGCGCGTAAGGCTAGCTGACTATAGACTCTCTTAGCCTCGGGAAGCCCGACGCCAGTAGGCAAACTTGCAAGCAAAAACGAAAAACCGTTTGCGTCAACAGCGCGGACCTCAATCGCCCGCAGATGCAACGGCAAGTGCGCGGATCCAGGCCAATTTTTGGTCTTGGCGGAGAGGCCTAGTGCTTCTTGTAAGTAGATTAGCGCTTCGTTCATTTCCATCGTTTTCGTTTGATTCCAGTTTATATTGGAATTATACATAATTTTCGGAATTAACGAGCTTCCTCTTATGCATAGGCCCGCATTTGCGTTTTCAAAATGTCCCGAATCGGCTGGGCGATTCGGGATACAATGTCAATAGAAAACGACGCACCCCGCGTAAATGTTTGGGAGCGCGGGCGGCCTAGTTTTCTGGTTTTGTTAAATGCCCGGGCTCCGAACCCCGGGCATTCTTATTTGCGCTTGTTGCGGCGCAAATGCCTTCTACCGTCCGCACCGCGCGTGCGCCTACGGACCTTAAACCGAACCTCATACGAGTCAAGAAACGCGATGACGAACGCGCCCACCGCCGCGAGGGCGGCGAGCGCGTTAAGGAATTTCAGCATTTGGGGACCTCCGATCGAGTCGTCGGCCGCCCGCGCACGGAATGCGTCGCAAGGGTATTTTACTGCGAGTGTATGCACCCACAGCTGGTAAACGCGATTTTGACAAACATTTGTTCGATAGTTACAAACACGGTTCCTCGCCCAGCGGAGCCTGGCCGCATTGTCCGGGTTTGCCCGACGTGTTTGCGTTTTCAAAATGTCCCGGATCGGCGGGGCGATTCGGGATACAATAGCCACAGGAAACGACGCACCCCGCGTAAGTACTTTGGAGCGCGGGCGACCAGTTTCCGGTGTTGTTAAATGCCCGGGCCTCTAACCCCGGGCATTCTTATTTGCGCTTGTTGCGGCGCAAATGCCGTCCACCGTCCGCACCGCGTGTGCGCCTACGGACCTTAAACCGAACCTCATACGAGTCAAGAAACGCGATGACGGATGAGTCCGCATCGGACGGTGGAGGCTGCCTGTGTTGTCCAAAAAGAACGGGGCAAACTCCAGCGCGGAGTCTGCCCCGAAAAGAGAATGGCAAAGCAAGAACGTCGATGGACGAGAAGAGTGTCCGCAAGTCTCATGGCCATCACATCCCACCTGCCAAAGGGATGGGTGAGCGAGCGTTACTCCTGTTCGGACTCCTCAGCCTGCTTGCGGCTGCGGATGAGGTGCGCCACGCCGATGCACAGCACCGCGCCACCAGCGATCCAAGTGAAGGTCACGCCGTTGAGACCGGTCAGCGGGAGGTTGGAGCCCTTCTTGTTCTCGACGGTAAGGTTAACGGTGCCATCAGTCTGGGTGGCGTCAAGGATAACGAGGTTGGAAGTCTCCGCATTCCTGGTGACCTTCACAGTCTTTGCCTCTTCCTCGGTTTGACGAAGGCTGCCTTCACCAGGCTCCGGAGTCGAGATTGTGAAAGTGAAGTCCTTCAGCGAATTGTATTCGCCGAGGGCAGTTTTCTCGTGAACGGTGTACGTTCCGGCGTCAAGTCCCGTGATGTAAATTTCACCATTCTCATCAGTGAAGAACTCGTATTCATTTTCACCAAGGTTGCCATACTGCTGAACGTATTTGCCCTTGAAAGCGCTGCCGTCCGCATTGTCATCAGGATCGGTAGCCAGAATGGTAAATCCGACATTCCGGAGCTTGTTCTTGCTTTCGTGATCTTGCTTGACGAGTTTGAGCGCATAGGTGTAGTCGCGAACAGTATCGGGCACGGACTCACCCCTGCCATTGCTCATGGGGTTGTTGGAGTAGATGAGCTTGACGGTATTCTCGTTACCCTCGCCGCCAACAGTAACCATCTCAGCCTTCACGGGATCGAGCATGGCGGCATACTCGACGAAAATCTTCGTGTCCTTGGTGAGGTTGGACACGGCGGTCTTGAGGTCACCGAACTTAACGGTCAAGATTTGACCCGCGCCGTTTTGACCGCCCTTGACTTCGGGAGTGCATGCAAAAGTAATATCCACAGCGCTGTCGCGATTATTGCCAGCATATACCTTAATGGAGCTCTCTTTAACCGTCAGGCCAGCAGAAAGCTCATCATGAAACTCGTAGTAGTAGCTATCGAACGAGGCCACGTTTTCGGCAACGGTGCCGGTTAGCTGATATTGAACATTCTGACCAACCTGTGAGTCAGCCTTGTCGGCCCAATCGCTGTGGGGCTTGTCGTCCTTAATCTTCTTTGTAACCGTAGGAATGCCGGTCTTCTCGATAACCTCAACAGCACTGCCGCCCACGACAGCGAAGATCGGCGACGTACCAGTCTGCTTTTTGCCGGAATGTTCATCCGCACTGCCGATAGAGCCAGCGTCAGTCAGGAAGAGATAGTAGCCAGGGTTCTCAAAAGAAACTGAGGTATCTGCGGCGAAAGCAGCGCTAGTAGCCCCCTTTGGCATGGTAGGTGCAGTGTTCTTGAGCAAGTCGGCAATCTTATCGAGCAATTCGCCATTGTTCACAACCCAAGAAGCGTTCTTGAGATTCGCAGCCATCCAGTCAGCAACATCCTGCGCGGTGGGATTTTCAGTGGGAATTTTCGGATTAGTGGAATCATAGCCAGTGCTGCCCTGAATAGCAGCAATAATGGCGTTCCGGGTGTCAAGTGTCACATCGGCGTTCCATTCGACATCAGAAACGACCTTGTTGCCTGAGTCAGTCCCATCAACCACCTTGGCTTTAAAAATCTGATAGGCAACAAACTGAGTCTTTTTTTCCGGATTCGCGGCGTCCGTGTTATTTTTATTTTGCTTGATTGTGATGCTATTAGTCGTAGCAGTCGCACCCTCCGCCGCAAACGCCATGGTCACCGGCGCCATGACGCCGCCGAAGCTCAGCGCTGCCGTAAGGCCGGCGGTTACTGCCAGGCGTGCGATGTTCTTGCTCATGCTCATCTTCTTTTCCTCTGCTTTCTGCTCGAATTCCATTTGATCTAAATCTGTCTGTCTGTGTCTTAGCATCTACTTCGCTACGTCTCGCCCCGCTCTCTGCGGGGCTGCCAGCTACTCTTTATGGCTGCCACCTCCCCGCTTGACCAGGAGCGCGACCACGATGAGCGCGGCTCCGGCGACCGCTGCGGCGGCCGCGGCGTACATTGCCATATCGCCAGTCGAGGGCATAAAGCCTCCGGTGGTAATGCTAGGGGGTGTGCCGGTGGGCGTGTTGATGAGCGACGCCTCCAGGCTGCCCGTCGACCCGTCCGCGCTGTCGGCGCGCAGGGGCGACTCGGCCGTGATGGTGAGCTTGGGCTTGGCGGCGGCCACCTGGTCGACGTCCAGGCCCTCGGCCTTGACCGTCACGGAGCGCGTGCCCTCAAAGGCAGTGTAGCCCTTGGGCGCCTTGAGCTCGCGGACCTCCAGCTTGCCCGAGTCCACGCCCGAGACGGTCACGCGGCCGTCCTCGCCCGTGGTGACGGTGGCCTTGCCCTCCGCATCCCACGTGCCGTCGGCCACTAACGTGCGGCCGCGGTCGTCGGCGATGCTCAGGACCGCCCCAGCAAGCGGCTTGTCGCCGTCGCTGCCGCGCTTGGTGAGCGCGAGATCCCAGGTGTAGGCGCACGCATCATCGCTCGGCGTGCGGGTGAAGCCGGCGTCGCCGGACTGGTCGGCAAAGGGAGAGCGCGGGTAGCGCAGGTAGACCTCGTTGGGGTTGCCCTTCGCGATGCCGTGGTTGCATGCACTGTTGAGCGGTGCGTTGTACACGGCGACCACGCGGGCGCCCGCGGTGAAGGCGTCGGCCCCGCCGAGCGCGGCGATGAGGTCGCCGGTGCGCACGGTGAAGGTCTTGCCGTCCGCCGCCACCTTGGTGGCGCACTGGGCCGTGATATCGGTCCAGCCCTTCGCGGGTTCGGTGCCGGCGCGCCCGTCCTTGTCGGCCGAAACAGCGTCGAAGCCGCCGTCCGCGCCCGCCGCCACGTACACGCGCATGCTCGCGGCCACCCTGGAGGGGTCGAGCCCCGCGCTCATGGTGTCGACGAACCGCACCGTATAGGTGTCGTAGGCGGTAAGACCCGCCGGGACCGTGGCCGAGAGGCGCCAGTACAGGTCGTCGGCGACCGTGGCGTCGGCGGCCTTCTGCCAGGCGGCGGTGCTGTCCTCCAGTACGTGCTTGGCGACCTTGGGCGTCGCGGCCTTGGGCTTGACGGTGACGGCGCTGCCGCCGACCAGAGCCATGATCGGCGCGGTGCCGGCCTCGCCCTGGGCGATGGCGTCGTCGGCGGCGACGATGAGCCAGTAGCCACAGGGCAGCTCGGCCGTCGTGCCCGCGTTGAGGACCACGGGCTCGGCGCCAGAGCTCTGGAGGGAACGAGCGAGCTGTGCGCTCAGCGCGCTCGTAAGGTGGGAATCGGTGTTGAGCCACTCGGCAGCTTCCTGCGCGGTGGTCTGGGAATTGGGCATGCCGGCGCTATGCAGCACGGGCAGTGCGGCGTCGCGCACGGCGGCGCTTGGCCAGGCGAGGTCGGTGGCGATCTTGGCGTCGCTGTCGCCGTCTACGACGTTGGCGCTAAAGATCTGGTAGGCATCGTAGCTGCGTGCCACGGTGCCGCTCACCGTGATGGAACCGGTCGAGGTCGGCGCGGCCTGCGCGGAAGCGGGGAACACAACCGCGCAGGTGCCGATCAGGAGGGCAAGCAGCGCAAACAAGATCGGGAAGGAGCAAACTTTCTTATTCACGACGCTCACCTCCCTTCGCATTCGCCTTGCGACGAATGTGCATCCAGGCTGCAGCAGCGCAAAGCACCGCCGCGCCGGCAAGGTACGTCAGAGTGACGCCCGACATACCAGAAAGGGGCAAAGAGGTGGAGTAGGTGTTGGTGAAGGTGGAGGCGGGAATGGCGTCGGGCGCGGCGGCGGAGGGTTCAACCACGACGCCCTGCCCGTTCTCGCCAAGGGTGTTGCCCATGTCGTCCTTCATCTGCGTAACGGTGGTAGAGGTGGTAAGACCGGTGTACTTGTCAGTGGTCTCATTCATGACGGCCTTCACCGTGACGGCAACCTGGTACTCGGCCTTGGAGTAGCGGAGCTTATCGATGGCACCGGTGGTAGGCGCGACCTCTTTCACCGTGTAGGTGTAGGTCCTGGCGTAGTCATCCGCCGTACCGGGGGTATCGGACAGGTGCGACTTGTTGAACGTCATGGCGCCAAAGGTCGCCGTGATGTTGTTGGGCTTGGCGGCGTCGGTCTCCCCTGCTGCGGGTGCAATGGAGAGGTCTGCCGGGTTAGGAATGGGCACGTTGGTTGCGTAATCCCCCGTAGCCTCGATGTTGAAGTCGAACGCAACGTATTTCCCGCTGGAATCCTTCGGCCAGTCCGTATTACGGACGGACTTAGTCACCGGGATTTCCACGGACGTGGTGGTGAGAGAATCGGAGATGTACGTAGTGCCCTCAACAATGCTCGGTTTCTTTCCCTCGGTCCACGCAATGGAACCGTCCGCCTTGGACACCGTGAACTCGTAGGTTGTCTGGTTCAGCTCGTAGCCAAACGGCGCCTGGGTCTCCGTGAGCGTGTACGTGCCCGGCAGCAGACCCTCGAGCTTGAACTTGCCATCGGCGGGATCAGAATCTGCCCACTTGTTGCTGACAGCTTCCGCATTCGTATCGTTATCAATCACAGTCAGGGATGCAGCGTCCGGAATTTCGGCACCATCGGCATCCTTTACCTTGGTAAGCGCCCACTCGGAACCAGCCAAAGGAGTGTGTCCCGTGTCGCTCTCCTCAACCTTGGTCCAAGACACCGTACCGGTGATCTTGGTGTTGGAGATGGCGCCCGTGGTGTTGGAATCATCGAATGAAACGAGCTTATTTCCGTTCACCGTGTCCACATGACCCTGAACATAGTTCACCTGCTCGCCGGTGTTGTTCATGGTTGCGTAGTAGATGGTGTCCGACTTCTGATAACCAGCCGGCGCCTTGACCTCGCGAATGTAGTACGTGAAGTAGTCTTTATCGTTGGGATCGCCAATTTTGGCCTTCTGATTCAAATAGTTGAACTGAAGCTCGCCATCATCCGAAGAGTAATTATTGGCACCGCCATCCGTTACCGTAACGATGGGATACGTTTCATTCTTGGCATCATCGACAGTGCCGTATATCGTCCACGAGGAACCAGAAAGCGGCGTCATGCCGTCCGCAGCGTCGACCTTGCTCCACGCAATGGCAGAGCCGTCCGGTGTATACGACCCAGACCACGGGAAGTTGTGACGCTCCTGATCCATATCGATGACGGAAGCCGAGTTACCCTCGAGATTTGTGAAGTTGTACGCGATCTTAGGGTTGTTCATCATGAAATCTTCGCCCACGTACACACGACCGTTGGTGGTCACATGGTCGTCGAAGCTTCCGTTGGGAACGAGAATCGATCCGAGCATAGCAGCGGCGGGGTCATCGTCGGTCCACTTGCCGTCCCCGCCGCCATTGCCCCAGTCGCTTCTACCCTCGCCCGCAATGCCACCACGGATGGTGAGGCTCGTGGTATCGACAAAATTCCACATGATGGACTGGGAGGCCAGCGAGTATTTCGCGCGAAGGTCTTTATCGGCGTTACTCTCATAACCGCGAGATATTTCTGTATCGCCCCACCAGAAGCGCCAGCCATTGTGGAACTCGACAGGACCAGCACCTGTAACGTTCACGACAATGGATGCGCCTTCGGGGACATTGGTGAACTTAAAGTCGACGCCGCGGTAGTAGACGCCATCCTTCAAGTTGGAGAGCTCGGAACCGGCAATGGTGAAGACCTGTTGCATAGAAGTTCCATCGCCGGTAAAGGTGATAAGTCGCTCGGTGTTGCAAATCTTATAGTTCGGGATTCTGGTATCAAGCGCACCGGAAACAGACTTCTCACTACCATCGAAAGTGAGTGTATAGCTTGTTCCCTTGTTATCGTACTTGTTGATTGCGTAGCTGTTGTCGCTAATTGCGGAACCATCCGTAACTGTGCCGGTATTTGCAAACGAGGCGAGCTGTTTCGATAGCTTCGAGAGGTATCCATCTGCACCGTTGTAGCTCGAATAATCGTTACCGTTAACATTAGTCAAATCAACATTTTGATTGAACAGGTCGCTCTTCAGAGCATCCGAGCCCTCGAACCAATTACCTTGCTTTTTCACGACAGACTGGCGCCCGTTGTTAGCATTCGAATCCCAATAGGAATAGGTAATGGGACCGGCGATCTGCGCGGTATAGTCATAGCCAGGGTGGGAGTCAGTCTTTGTCGCCTTGCCGACCCAAGCACCCTTGGTCCAAGCACCAACCGTCGCAGTATCTAAGGTCGTTCCCTGACCGGTATTCATGTTCTCAATCAAGCTGTTTATGCCGGCGACCGCAAGCACCGTGCTTCCCTCCCTGGGACGAAACTGCGATCCAAAACCAACGGTGCCGAAACGGAAGCCCTGGCCGCCCCAACTCTCCTTGATAGGATTCATGGCCAGTTTGCCGTGGACCACGGTAAGGCCCTCCGCCTCAGCGGCATATGAGCCGGTGGGGGCGTTATTCGCATCAAGAGTGCTAGTTTTGTTCGGCTTACCACCGATGTACATGTCGCGGCCGACGTAGGTGGCCACGCCGGGATCGGGGGTGGAGATATCGATATTCGTACCGATACCGATAGACGTGGGCTTGTAGATGCCCTTGTTCACAGTAGTAGCCGCGTTCGCAGAGGTGGCGGCGCTATTCTGGTTTTCGGCATCCTCGCTGGTGTTATCTACAGCAGCGGACTCACTTGAGGAACTCCCCGTTACAGCTTCCTCGGTAGAAACCGTCTGGGCATCGTTGGCAATGGCCTGCGAGATCGGAGGCATGACGAGCGACAGTACCAGGCTCAAAACGGAGGCTCCGCACAAAACGCCTGCCAGTACACGGCGCGTCGCTTTTTTACTCTGCTTAGATTTGTCTGAATTCGCTTTCATCGATGTCTCCTCCCCAAGAGACCGCGATCTTGCTCTTTCACTATCAAACGTATCTGCGCAATCTGTAATTGCGCACGCTTAGTAATCCATATTGTAGCAATTGTTTGAACATCTAAGCAAAAATACCGATAGTTTTGTAGCGAATTCTCAATTCGCTTGACATTTGCTCGGATTTACCTTCGTTTATTCGCTATGAAATATCTATTTCTACTGGTAATTAAGCTAGTTATCATTTTTTAATAGCATTTTATTTATTTGCACAACATTTTGCTCAAGAGCATGCGTCCTGTGAACGGTCGAAAATCGACCGTGAGCGGTAGATCATTAACCGGGAGGAATAGACTACCAAATTGATGGGAATATCTTTAACCCATCGGTGGTTAGAAGCATGATGTTCAGACAACGTTATTTGAATTTTCGCGCAGATTTTAGGTATCAATTCGCCCAAATCGCCTGAGGCCGCCACAAAGGCGCCTGCCCCCTTTGTGGCGGTTCTCCCCCTGCGCTACAGCAGATGCTCCTCGATAAAGATCGCGATGCCGTCTTCGTCGTTGCTGGCGGTTACAAAATCGGCGGCGGAGCGGGTGGCGTCGCTGCCATTTGCCATGGCCACACCCACGCCGGCGTCGGCCACCATGCAGGTGTCGTTGTCCGCATCGCCAAACACGCAGATGTCCTGGAGCTCCATGTCGTTGAGCTCCGCCACGCGCACAAGGCCGCGCGTCTTGGAGACGCGCGGATCCATAAACTCGTAGAGGCGCTGCGTGGTTTGCAGAGCCGCCGCCTTAACAGTGTCATCGGCAAACGTCGACGCCCGCTCAATCACCCGCGGCATTACCTCGGGCGCCATGGTAAACATCACCTTGGGCTGCGGCTCGCGCAAGAACTCGGCAAAGTCGACCACCTGGTAGGGCACGCCGTCGACGCGCGACAGGTGCTCGACGCACGCGTTGCTCTCGGGCACGTAGAACACGCCGTCTCGGGGGCAGACGGGCGTTGCCGGAAGGTCCGCCATGTGCTCGCAGATGCGCGCGATGGTCTCGCCCGGCAGCGGATAGCTCAGCTCGTTGATGTCGTGCGCGCGATCGATGACCTCGGCGCCACCGCAGCCCACGAGCACGTCTACCAGGCCTTCGATGCCCCAGAGCTCGTACATGGCCTCGGTCGCGTGGGCGTCGCGCCCGGTGCACAGACCAAAGAGCACGCCGCGCTCGCGCAGGGCGCGGATCGCCGCCACGGTGCGCGGGGACACCGTGTGCTGGCTCGTGAGCAGCGTGCCGTCGATATCGCAGAACACGGCTTTGATGTGGCTGAAGGTGATGTCCATGGGGGCCTTTCTGGGTTGTGCGGCGGTGTGGGGCGTATTCGTGAACGGCGTACATGGTATACCAAGGCACGGGCCGTTGGGGCCCGATCGCCACAAAGGTGCCTGCCCCCTCTGTGGTGGCCGAACCCGAAGGGTGGCCTGCCCGGAGCGCAAAGCATCACAACATTCGACGCTTTTCGTCAAAATCGCGATTTTCGCTGAATGTTGTGATGGTTTTTACTGCCTTGCGGCACGATCAAAGTGCCGGCGGCCAAACAGCAGCAGCGCCGCGGGAACCGCCGTCACGACCATGCCCGCCCCGATGAGCGTCTGCTGTACGCCAAATGTCGCCGCCAGCCACGGGGCAATCGCCAGCGGCGCCACGCCGGCGAACATATTGCCAAAGCCCATGACCGAGTTCACACGGCCGAGTTGCTCGAGCGGCGCCGTCGTTTGAACGATGGTGTTGTGGAGCGGGTTGACGACACCCCAAGCTATGCCCAGGGCGACCTGGCCGACAAGGGCCACACCCACGTACGGCATCCCCACATAGAGCAGGCTTCCCAGGCCCACGGTCATAAGTGCCACGAGCAGCGTTTTTAGGTTTACCAAGTGCGGCGGCAAGCGGAGCGCGAGCACGGCACCCAGCACCGCGCCCACGCCCGAGGCCGACGAGAGCCAGCCCATCCACTCAACGCCGACGCGTAGGACATCGCGATAGAAAAACGACTCGAGCGGATCGAAGGCCCCGTAGCCAAAGTTCGAAAGAAAAATGATGCAGAAAAGTAGCGCGAGGACGCTGTTGGTGAAGACTGTCTTGATGCTGGCTGCGAAGGTGGCGCGGGTGGATTTACTGAAGTCGGAGCTTTGACTGGCAGTACTTGCCGTTGTGCTGCTATCCGCGGGAGTACTTTCGCGCGCGGCGACGCGACCTGCTTGCGGCCTAAAGCCCCAACCGGCGACGAGCGCCAGCACTGTAAAGAGCATCATGAGCACGAACACCGCGCGCGACGACGCAGTCGCCGCGACAAAGCCGCCCAGTGTGGGGCCAACGATGATACTCACGTTCGATAACATGGCGATGGCGGAGTTGATGTCTTTGAGCTCGACCGGATCGTCGGTGAGGTAGGCCGGATAGGACGTGGCGATGGGTTGGGCGAATCCCATCACAAAACCTAGGAGCGCCGCGCCGGCAAGGACTGTTCCGGTCGCGCTGCCAAAGGCGATAATCGCCGCGCCGGTTGTCAGCGCGCCGACGATGCTCAGCAAAAAATGGCGGCGCGGGCCCCAAGCGTCGAGCGCCGCTCCACCCGCAAAGGATCCCAGGATCACGAAAACGTTCATAAACAGAACGGCCAGCGATGTCGCCACGACCGAGGCATCGTCTGCATAGGTGAGCGTTCCGATGACGCCGATAAAGTAGCTGGTCTGAAAACCGGTGTAGATGAGAAAGCGCATCGCCACCAGGTGCTTGGCCTGCACGGACAGCGATGATTGAGGCTCTGAGAAAAGAGAGGCAAGCATGGAGACTCCTTGTTTCATACGAATGCGGACGGCGGGCATTCGCCACCGTCTGTCAAATCAATCCATCCGTATGAAACATTAAGGACGCATCAAGCCCCTTCTCTCCGTTTTTCGCCCGTCATGAACTACTTGGTAGATTGTAAGGCATGTCCCACACATCTACTAAAGCAAAAACCACCACAAAGGTGCCTGGCCCCTTTGTGGTGGAAGCGACGTTTGCCCAGATAAAACCTGCCAAAATAAACCTGTCCTTTTTTGGCAGGTTTTAGGCCAGATAATCTTGGATAAGATCGCAGATGGCTCGGGCGTCGTTGATGTTGATAGCTCGGGTCGCAAAGCCGGCGTCGAAGGCCTGACGCGCCAGGGCCTCATTGCAGGCAAGGGCCAGCGTGTGACCGTCGACCAGGTCGAGCGAGCTCTTGCCGCGCAGACGGTCGACACCGGAGCGCGCGACCACGATGTTGTCGAAGCCCTCGGTCTTGTAGCCCTCGATGATCACCACGTCGACATCGTTGTAACGCGACAGCAGCTCGCGCGCGGGCATCTCGTCCTCCTCGCGCGTGTCGGCGTACTCCGCCCAGCGCGTGGCGCAGATGAGGCCCACGTGCTTGGATCCGGCCTGGTGATGGCGCCAGGTATCCTTAGCGGGTACATCGATATCAAAGCCGTGATGCCCATGATGCTTGAGCGAACCCACGCGCAGGCCGCGGCGGGTGAGCTCGGCGATAACCTTCTCGACAAGTGTGGTCTTGCCCGAGTTTTGGTAGCCGATAAACGCGATCGCGGGGACGGCCGGTGCCGGAGCTGCGGGCGCGACGGCGACGGGTGCGCTTGCGGGCGCGGCACCGTCAGCGGCCACAGCTTCGACAGCAGCGGCCTGGCGCTCTGCGCGATCCCACACGCCCGAGCGGCCGCCCTCCTTGTGCAGCAGGCGCACGTCGACGATCTCCATGCCGCGATCGACGGCCTTGCACATGTCGTAGATCGTTAGGCACGCGGCACTCGCGCCGGTCAGAGCCTCCATCTCGATACCCGTCTTGCCCGTCACGCCGGCCGTAACCAGTACGTGAAAGCCAACCTGCCCGTCCGCGCGCGCCGGCGCCCAGCCCTCGGGCACGTCCTCGGCCGGCGTCCCCGCCGGAGCGATGGGCACAATGTCGCACTTGCTCTTGGTAATGAGCAACGGATGGCACATGGGAATGATGTCGCTCGTGCGTTTGATGGCCATGATGCCCGCCACGCGCGCGCAGGCGAGTACGTCGCCCTTTTTGGCGCGGTCCTTCAGCACCATGGCTTGCGTCTCGGGGTGCATGAGGATGGTGCCCTCGGCGATGGCGATGCGATGGGTCTCGGCCTTGTCGGACACGTCAACCATGCGTACCTCGCCCTTGGCGTCCACATGCGTCAACTCGTCACGACGGGCGTCGCGGGCGGGCTCGGTGGCAGCGCTGGCAGTCGGCTGCACGGACGCGTCGGCGCTGCCAGCATTCGCCGCAGCCGTGACTTTGTGGGCAGACATCGCGGCCCTGCGAGCGGCCTTGGTGGCATCGGCGTACCTGCTCTTGGCCATATGATCATCCTCCGATTTGGGACATAAATCGTTGCGTGCCCTCAATTATCGCGTGTTCCTGCGGTTTGTGGGCCACGGCATCGCGCCAAATCGAAAGTACCTGCATATCATCACCACGGCGCAGGGCGTCGCGCACCGAATACTCGGCATCACTGAACAAGCACGGACGCACGTTGCCATCGGCCGTCAGGCGCAGACGGTTGCAATTCGCACAAAAATGATTGGACATGGCGCTAATAAAGCCGACCGTTCCCGCCGCGCCCGGAAAGTGCCAATAGCGCGCAGGGCCCGCGCCGGCAGGAGCGTCGTTGATGTCGAGCGGCCCGAGCTCGCCCAGCCCCGCTGCGGCGGCCCCGGCATTGATGCGCGCCCGCAACTCGTCGCTCGGCACGGTATCGCTCGCATCCCACAGCTCGGGATTGAGCGCGGGCGCATGCGGATCCACAGCGCAATGCGAGCTCGTGCGCTCGTCGCCGATGGGCATGTATTCGATAAAGCGCAGGTGGATGGGGCGGTCGGCGGTCAAGCGCGCGAGGGCCGCCACGTCCTGGTTGAGTCGGCGCACAACAACGCAGTTGACCTTAACGGGCTCAAAGCCCCAAGCCAGCGCCGCGTCGATGCCAGACATGGTCTGCTCGAGTCGGCCCAGACGCGTGATCTTTCCAAAGAGCGTAGGGTCGAGTGTGTCGAGCGAAATGTTGACGCGGTTAAGCCCGGCATCTTTGAGCTGCGGCGCCAGCTTGGGCAGCAGGGCGCCATTGGTGGTGAGCGAGATGTCCTCGATCTGCGGGATTGCGCGGATGTCACGGATGAGCGGGATGATACGGCGGCTGACCAGCGGCTCGCCACCCGTCAGGCGCACGCGGCGAATGCCCTCCCCCGCCACCAAGCGCACAAAGCGGGCGATTTCCTCGGCGCTGAGCAGCTCGTCGTGCGCACGGGGCGCCACGCCATCGGCCGGCATGCAGTAAATGCAGCGGAAATTGCACTTGTCGGTAACGGCAATGCGCAGGTAGTTGATATCGCGGCCAAAACCGTCATGTTGCACGTGCCCGTCCACGCGGCCCTCCCCTCGCGCGGCAATTTATTCTTCGGGAAACATAATACCCCACGAGAGAATCATGCCGACACCCGTACGACAGGACAGGTCGCTTCGAGCAAAACCGGCTTTCCGAGCCCATCCTCAGCACAGACCATCACAACATTCGATGCTTTTCCCGATTTTGGCAAAAAACGTCGAATGTTGTGATGGTTTGCCTGCCCACGGCACCCCGTAGAAGGGCCAAAGCGTCCCTAAAGGCTGCCGTCCCAGTGCCGAATCACGAATTCTCGCAGGTCGTTTTGACGTTTCTGGAACGCTTCGCTTCGGTCGCACTTGAGGCCCATAGCGAGCGCGATGGCGTTCATCGCCCGATGCAATTGCAGCTGATGGGCAAACTGAGTCCCGGTGAGGACGATCATGCTAAAGCCCAGCGCGCTCAGCACGGTCATACGCTCCGCATCCGACGCGCTGCGCTGTTTATCAAGATGGTCCGAGCCGTTGTATTCAATCCCCGTACCGCTCGCAGGCGCATATACGTCAATCTCGAAATACCCGGACTTTGCGAGATACTTGAACTCGTTGGGAACATCGACCCGATGGTTGAGCTCGATCTTGGTGTATCCCAGCCCTCCCTGGGAACGTTTTGCTACGACCATGATTGCGGTGGCCGTCTCCATGGGCGACCGCGCGCCATCGTGCACGCGCTTGAGCACGGCGGCCGCGCGTATAGCCCCCTGACGCGATCGGTTCTCATTGCAATAAGCAATCAAGTCGGCAACGGTATACCTCTGCCCCATCTCGATATAATCGCCTGTCGACAGATGATTCAAATGGTATCGGGCGCAGATTTCGTAGCCATATTCCAGCTGCTCGGGCTCACTCATCCACGAACCCGCTTGGACAAAGCACATGGCCTCATCAACCACTAGAAGGCCCTCTGCCACCTCGATAAGATGGCCTGGAGGTATCGGCGCCCCAAACACGTGGCACCTAAATCCGGCCGGCGTCGAGCGCTCAAAATCGAAGTTGACGAGCGTGTCGATATGATCGAGCTCTTCTCGTGGAATACCAAGCGAAACCAGATAGTCGGCAACGATCCCGACCGCCGCTGAAGCCCTCAGCCCTTTGGCATCGAGTCCCAATTTGGGCAGGTCCGCAGTCGGCTCCGCCTCGTTAGCAAGCGAGTCCTCATCGTATAGGCTGCTTGCTCGCGAGAGCGGCTCGGACGGGCGCGCCACGTTGTGGTACAGCCAGGCAGTCTTATGGGACAGGACGATCGGCAGGTCCATGAGCCCTCCAATGGAGTCGGATAACCAACCTTATTCCCCTGCCCGCGGGTCCGCACACCTTCGTGCACAAGAAAGCGATTCCACCCGGTCGAGTGGCAGAAATACCATCACAGCATTCGATGCTTTTCCCGTTTTTGGCAAAAAACGTCGAATGTTGTGATGGTTTGAGGCGAGGTGAGGGGCACGGAGGGATCAAAGCATCGTGCTCGAACGGGTTAATCCAGCTCTTTTAAGCCATGCGCCAGCTGCCAGTACTCGCCGTGCTGGGCGAGCAGCTCTTCGTGCGTGCCGCGCTCGATGATGCGGCCGTGTTCGAGGACCATGATGGCGTCGGCGTCGCGGACAGTGGACAGGCGGTGCGCGATCATAAACGTGGTGCGACCGCGCATGATGCGGTCCATACCGCGCTCGATGAGCTTTTCGGTACGCGTGTCGATGGAGCTCGTGGCCTCGTCCAGGATGAGCACCGGCGGATCGGCGACGGCCACGCGCGCGATGGCGAGCAGCTGACGCTGACCCTGCGACAGGTTGGCGCCGTCGGCCGTGACCGGTGTGTCGTAGCCCCGCGGCAGGCGGCGGATAAACGAGTCGGCGCAGGCGGCCTCGGCAGCGGCGCGCACCTCCTCGTCGGTCGCGTCGAGCTTGCCAAAGCGGATGTTCTGCGCAATGGTGCCGCTAAACAGGTGCGTGTCCTGCAGCACAATGCCGAGCGACCCGCGCAGGCTGGCCTTGGCAATGTGCTTGACGTCGATGCCGTCGTACGTGATCTCGCCGTCATCGACCTCGTAGAAGCGGTTGATGAGGTTGGTGATGGTCGTCTTGCCGGCACCCGTGGAGCCCACAAACGCGATCTTTTGCCCCGGCTTGGCAAACAGGTTGAGGTCCGTGAGCACGCGGGTGCCCGGCACGTAGGAAAAATCCACGGCATGGAAGCGCACGTCGCCGGCAAGCGGGACCAAGCCGCACGTGAGCTCGGTGCCGTCGGCAGCCACCGCGCGGCCCGACTCATCAACGGCTGCCACATCATGCAAATGCCCGTACGCGCCCACGCCCTGGCCCTCGGGAATCTTCCACGCCCACGCGGCATCGCCCGTCTGCACCAGCTCCACGCAGCCCTCGTCCACCTCGGGCTCAAGGTCCATAGCCGCAAACAGGCGCTCGGCACCGGCCAACGCGTTGAGCAAGAAGTTGCCGAGCTGCGTAAACTGGTTGATGGGCATGGCGGCCTGGCGCACAAAGACCAGGTAGCTTGCAAGTGCGCCCACATCGGCGAGTCCCTTGATGCAGAGCATGCCGCCCGCCACGGCGACGATGGCATAGTTGACGTAGCCAATCACGACGGTCATGGGCACCATGGAGTTGGCATAGCTCACGGCGGCGGTGCCGGTGCGGCGAAGCTCGTCGTTGCGGCAGGTGAAGCCGGCAACATTCGCCGCCTCGCGGTTAAAGACCTTGATGACCTTTTGGCCCGAGACCATCTCTTCGATATATCCGTCCAGGTCGCCAAGCGATGCCTGCTGGGCGGCAAAGAAGCGCTTAGAGCGCGCGCCCGAATAGCGCGCATACAGCACAATGGCCGCATCGCACACGAGTGTGATAATCGTGAGCTGCCAGTTAAGGATGATGAGCATAGCCGTGGTGCCCACAACCTGAATGGCGGCCTGAATCACGTTGGCAAAGCTGTTGTTAAGCGCCTCGGAGACGGTGTCGACGTCGTTGGTGAAAAAACTCATGATGTCGCCCGAGCGCGTGCTGTCAAAATAGCTGAGCGGCAGCGTCTGGATGTGCGCAAACAGGTCGCGGCGAATATCGGACACCACGCGTTGGGCCGCGCGCACCATGATCTGTGAGTAGCCCAGGGCCGAGAGCACGCCCGCGGCGTAGATGATCGCCGTCAGGATGACCTGCTTGGCGAGCAGTTCCTCCCCGCCCGTGGCCAAACCGTTAACGATGGGGCGCACCATGTAGGTGCCGGCGAGGCTCGCGATGGCGGCGACGGAGGCGAGCACGCCCACCGCGAGCAACGAGAACTTGGCATGCCCCATGTAGGAGAGCAAGCGGCGTACAGTGCGCTTGAGGTCGGCCGGGCGTGCTTGGGCTGCGGTCTTAGGCATGGCGCTCACCCCCTTCCAAGGGTGATCCGCATGCGACGGAGGAAAACGGATCATTCGCGCAGCCACCGTCGTTGCCATCGCCGGCGTCCGCGTTCCCCGCAAACTCCATCTGCGAGGCGTAAATCTCCTGGTATATGTTGTCGCCCGCCAGCAGTTCCTCGTGCGTGCCCACGCCGTGGACACGACCGTCGTCCAGCACCACAATACGATCGGCATCCATGACACTCGCGATGCGCTGGGCGATGATGAGCACGGTCGCATCGGGAATCCGAGCGATGTGCTCGCGAATCTTTGCGTCGGTCGCCATATCGACCGCGCTGGTGGAGTCATCAAAAATGAGCACGCGCGGGTACTTGAGCAGCGTGCGCGCGATGCACAGGCGTTGCTTCTGGCCACCCGAAACATCAGCGCCGCCTTGGCCCAACTCGCCGTCCAGCCCGCCGATGCGATCAAGGAACTCGTCCACGCACGCCGCGCGGCAAGCCGCGAGGAGTTCATCGTCCGACGCCTGCGGATTGCCCCACTGCAGGTTCTCGCGCACGGTACCCGTAAACAGCACATTCTTTTGCAGCACAATGCCCACAGCGTCGCGCAAGGCGGCGAGGTCGTAGTCGCGCACGTCGCGTCCGCCCACAAGCACGGCGCCTTCGGTGGCGTCGTACAGGCGCGCAATCAGCTGCACAAGCGAGCTCTTGCCCGAGCCCGTACCGCCGAGGATGCCCACCATCGAGCCGCTCTCGATGCGAAGGTCGATATGCTCGAGCACATCCTCAGCTGCATCCGCGCGGTATTTAAAGGAAACGTCGCGAAACTCGATACTGCCGTCCGCTGGCGCCGCAATCGCGAGGTCTCCCGCGGGGTTGGCGATAAAGGGCTCCTCATCGAGCACCTCGGCGATACGGCCCACACTCGTAAGAGCGCGCGTGAGCAGCAAAAACACGTTGGAAATCATCATGAGCGAATTCATGATCAGCAGCACGTAGCTCATAAAGCCCGTGAGCGAGCCCACGCCCAGCTTGCCGGCGAGAATCATGCGGCCGCCAATCCACAGGATGGAGAGCGCAGCCACGTACATCGACAGCTGAAACACCGGCAGGTTGAGCACCGCGTTGCCAAAGGTCTTCGTCGCAGTGCCGGCGAGCTCGGTATTGACGGTGTCGAACTTGGCCTCCTCGTGCTCGGTACGAACGTAGGCCTTGACGGCACGCACGGCGGTGAGGTCTTCCTGTACCACGCCGTTGAGGTGGTCCATCGAGGTCTGGAGTTGGCGGTAGAGCGGACTGACGCGATAGGTGATGACGCCCAGTACGATTGCCAGCACGGGCAAGATGATCGCAAAGACGTTGGCGAGCGGGCGCGACAGCATCAGCGCGTAGATAAGGCCGACGATAAGCGTCACCGGGCCGCGCACCATAGGGCGAAAGCCGTTGCCCACAGCATTTTGGATAACGGTGATGTCCGTGGTCATGCGGGTGACGAGTGAGCTGGCGTCGTAGTTGTCCAGGTTACCAAAAGCGAGCGTTTGAATCTTTTTGTACTCGGCCTCGCGCAGGTTAGCGCCTAGGCCCGAGGCAACGCGGGCGGACGTGCGGGCATAACCCAAGCCCAGTACCAGCGAAAGCGTAGCGCACACCAACATGTACGCGCCCTGCAGCAGCATGTAGTTGATATCACCCGCAGGCACGCCCACATCGATGATGTTGGCCATGATGACCGGGATAAACAGCTCGAGCACCGTCTCGACCGACACAAAGAACACGCCGAGGATGGCATCGCGACGGTATGCCCCTAGATAGGAAAACAGTATTTTGAGATTGCGCACGCAGGTTCAACCCCCATCAAACGTTGTTCGCAAACGCACGTATTATTGCGCGCCGAATAATGGTGTCAAGTATTCCGAAATCGTTTTCTGCAAGGTTAGCGCCGGCGGCGAGTTCTCGTGATGTGTGTCCATATTCACTCGGAATAATGGTGCGCGAGACTTTTTCGCTCCGGCGTCATCACAAACCTTGACTCTACAATCGTTGTAGGGTTTTCACTACACTGGTAGCTAAACGAACCAAGTCAGAAAGTGCCCCGCCCATGGAACACGACCTCACACGCGGCAATGTCCTCAAGACCATCGCGGTCTTTGCCCTGCCCTATATGCTCTCGTACTTTTTACAGATGCTCTACGGCATGGCCGACCTGTACATGATGGGGCAGTTCAGCGGTGCCGCCGGCATCACCGCCGTGGGCAATGGCGCGCAGACGCTCTATATCATTACCGTGACGCTCGTGGGCCTGGCCATGGGAACGACGGTCATCGTCGGCCACGCCGTGGGCTCGCGCCGCTTCGATCGCGCCGAGACCGCCATCGGCAACACCATCACGCTCTTTATGGGCGTCTCGGTGGTGCTGGCCGCTGTCCTGCTCGCGCTTTACCCGCAGATCGTGGCGCTCATTGGTACGCCGGCCGAGGCAGTCGAAGGCACCGCCGCCTACCTGCGTATCTGCTTTATGGGCATCCCCTTTATCGCCGCGTACAACATTCTTTCGGCCATCTTTCGCGGGCTGGGAGATTCGCGCTCGCCCATGTACGTGATCGGCGTGGCATGCATCATCAATATCGCGCTCGACTTTCTGTTCATCGGCCACATGGGGCTCGGCCCCGTGGGCGCGGCGCTCGGCACGGTAACCGCCCAGACGGCCAGCGTTGCCCTCGCGCTCGCGTGGCTCAAGAGCCGCCGCACGAACATCCACGTTAAGCGCAGCGACCTGCGCCCCCAGCCCGAGGTGCTCGGCAGCATTCTTAAGATTGGCGTGCCCGTGGCCGTGCAGGACGGCTGCATCCAGGTGGCGTTTATGTTTATCACCGTCATCGCCAACCACCGAGGGCTCGTCGACGCCGCCGCCGTGGGCCTGGTCGAGAAGATGATCAGCTTTTTGTTCATTGTGCCGAGTTCCATGGGCGCCACCGTCAGCGCGCTCACGGCGCAAAACGCCGGCGCGGGCAAGGGCGACCGCGCACGTCAGGTACTCAAAGACACCATGACGATCTCGGTGGTGTACGGCTGCCTGATCACGGTGCTGATGTGGCTGGTGGCGCCGGCGTTTATCGGCTTTTTTGCCAAGGACGCCGCGGTGGTCGCTGCCGGCACCGGCTATATGCGCAGCTACATTTTCGATGCAATCTTTGCCGGCATCCACATTTGCTTTAGCGGCTTTTTCGCTGCATACGGCAAGAGCTACATCGGCTTTGCGCACAACGTGCTGGCCGTGGCGCTCATTCGCGTGCCCGGCGCTTGGCTGCTGTCGAATGCCTATTCCGACACGCTGTTTCCCATGGGCATCGCCTCGCCGTGCGGTTCGATTTTGTCGGCAGTCATCTGTGTTGTCGCGTTTACCGTGCTCAACCGACGCGGGGCTTTTGACAAGCTGATGGCGTAGAGGATCGTTTGCGTCGTACGACCTCGGCGCCCCTTCCCCGTCCATTGAAAGGAGCGGCGCCATGACCGACTCGCCAACTGAACATACCGAGGGTCTGCTCCGCATTGGCGAGGTGGCGCGCTTGTTTAACCTAAGCGTGGGCACGTTGCGCCATTACGAGCAGATGGGCTTGCTGGACCCGGCACACATCGATCCGGCGAGTGGGTACCGCTACTACGGATCGCGGCAGCTCTCCACTCTCAACACCATCAGCCACCTGCGTGTTCTCGACTTGCCGCTCGCGCTAATCCGTGAGTTTGTGACCACGCGCGACGTGAACCTTATGCAGCGGCAGCTGGCTCAGCAGCAGGAGCTCATCGAGCGCAAGCGCCGCGAGCTGGAGCGCGTGTCGCGCAAGATCGACAACCGGCTTGCCCTGCTTCACAATGCCCTGAACACCGAGCTCGATACCATTTGCGCAATCGATGCGCCCGAGCTTCGCTGCGCCGTATTGCGCGAACGCGTCAAGCCTACCGACGCCTATGCGCTGGAGTGGCAGATTCGTCAGCTGCAGAAGGGCCAGCACGAGACCTTTGTCTTTCTGGGCAACTTGGGCGTTGGGATTAGCGCCGAGCGCCTCGCCGCCGGCGACTTTGATGGCTACGACGAGGTCTTTTTGCTGCTCGATGACACCGATGATTACGTGGGCGACCTCGAGACGCGACCCGCCGCGCGCTGCCTGACCATTAGCTTTCGCGGCACGCACGGGCAAGCAACCCCACGCTATGAGCAGCTGCTCAGCTATATGCGCGAGCGCAACCTGACACCCGCCGGTCCCTCGCGCGAGATCGCCCTGATCGACGACATCATCAGCGACGACCCGGGGGCGTATGTGACGAGGATCGCGATACCGGTCCGCTAATCACTACCATTTATCGAGCAATTCCATCCATTTACCTTAATCCGAATTAGATTGTATTATGTAGCAAATAAAATGACAGCATATTGCCCCCCATAGGCAGGAGACATTATGCCCAGAGTTCAATCACGTCGCTCGTTTCTTCTCGGCCTAGCCTCGATCATCGGCTTATCCGCGTCACGCCCAACAAGAGTATTCGCTGCCGACTCAAACTCATCCGTCGCTTTTACATCAGACCTAGCACAAGACTACGCGCTTTCCCTGTTGCCCATCGTCGACGGATCCGCGAACTTAGAGATCGAGCAAATCGTTCCCGTATGCCAACAAATCGGCCTTATCTGTGGCTATGAAATCAGTGTCACAAGGGAAGGAAGCCCCTACGGTTATTTAATACTTGACGCATCATATCCTGGGCTTCTGAAGGAGATAACCCTCGGCGATACCATTCTTCCGATTTCAGCTTCTCTATCAAACGCCATTTCAACTTATTCCGGCCAACAGGCCACAAACCCAACCGTACTAATTTCGTACAACGATATTGAATATGGAACTTTGGTGCCAGGAACTAGAGACTGTGTAACCAACTATAACAATATACGGTCTGTCCCAATTGTCACCGAAAAGGGTATAGCACCTCAAAGCAATAACCCAACTTCATGGGATGCAGTCATTATCAATGAAGATGACTTGATGTTGCATTTCCAAATAGACGATTTAAACGGAATACCGTTCCGAGGAGTCTCGGAATCATTAGTTGAAGCCCGCACTAATAAGTATGCATGCGTCGTTTCTGCCTTGTACGCTGTATCAATGCATTACGGTCTCACCAGTTCAAACGCTAATCAATTTAATCCCGATTATTATAAAGAAATATGGAACGTCACTGGCACAACAACGTATAAGACCAATGATCAGGGCGTCGAGTACGGAAGCACGATCATCCCAGATGGAATTGTTCCGTTTAAAAGTCTTGCCGCTCAAAAGGGTAGAGCACTTAATACTCAATTTTTCGGTTATCAGCCTCAATTCGCTCAGTACAGAGCAACTATCGATCAAGGGAATATCGGCTTGTATCATATGTGGATCAACAGCCGAAACAGTGAAGGATCCGTCGAGCTATCAGGTCATACAGTCACGGTAACTGGCTATTTTACTGGGCATAATGGAAGCTCTGGCATCGAACTGCAGTGGCTCGAAGTATTCGACGGATGGAACACTTATCCCCGAGCGATTAACTATGCAACGCCCAATATGGTCAAATTGAACGGAACAGTCTTTTGGTAGACCGGATGGCACCATCAAAATGCTATGGCACCACGGCCTTTGCCCTGGTTACGATATTGGTGATTTTCGCTATGTTTGCATCCGTTTCTTCATGCACAGATAGAGCCCGCTATAGCGGAGGAGATGATTACCTTGTCTTTGGAGCCGGCAGCGTTCATTCTATTGAGGGAACGGAACTCGTAATCCAAACAGACAACAGTCCCCGCTACACCGACGCTGGAAAGCAAACCCGGATTACATTCCCCTCATCTGGCCGAATCAAAGACAAGCTTTCCCAAATCAAAGTTGGGACAAGAGTTTCCTACTCACGCTTTGAGTCGGTAGATGCATCTGGATCATACGAGGGAAACGATATCGAAATTGAACAGGCAAACACTATAAGGAGATGTTGAGGAACTGAGCCTCTGCGCAGTTCCTCAACAAATCATTATGCCTCCGGGACCCTACCCGTCGCCAAAATCTGTTCAAGTGCCGCCTCATCCAACACGGGCACACCCAGCTGCTCGGCCTTGGTGAGCTTTGAGCCCGCTTTGGGACCGGCGACCAGGTAGCTCGTCTTCTTTGACACACTGCCCGAAACCTTGGCGCCGAGCACCTTGAGCGCCGCGCCTGCCTCGTCGCGCGTGCGGTTGACGAGCGTGCCGGTGAGCACGAAGGTCAGACCCGCGAGTGGCTGTGCGTCGGCGAGCTCGCCTGCCACGCCGGCGTCGGCTGCGGCTTGCGCGTGCGCGGCACCCAAGTCGACCTCGAGCGACAGGCCCGCCTGGCGCAGACGCTCCAGCACGGCAAGGTTTTCGGGTACGGCCAGGAACTGCTTGACGCTCGCCGCAATTTTGGGACCGATGCCCTCGCACTCGGCGATGTCCTCTTCGCTCGCCAAGATGAGCTTGTCAATCGACAGGAATCGCTCGGCGATGACCTCGCCCACGCTCTTGCCCACGTGGCGGATGCCCAGGGCAAACAGCACGCGACCGAGCGGCTGGCTCTTGGACTTGTTGAGCTCGGCGACGATCTTTTCGGCCGTCTTGAGGCCTACCGGAATGGGGTCGCCCTTCTTGACGCCCTTTTTGCTGTTGGAGCTGGCATAGGTGCGGCCCGTGTCCAGTCCGGCGATGTCGTCGACCGTGAGCTGGTAGAAGTCCGCGACATCGTGGATCAGACCGGCGGCGATCATCTTGTCGACGATCTCGTCGCCCAGGCCGTCGACGTCCATGCAGCCGCGGCTCACCCAGTGGAGCAAGCGCTCCTTGAGCTGTGCGGGGCAGTCGATGGACACACAGCGGTAGGCAACCTCGCCATCCTCGTGGACCACGGGGCTGCCGCACACGGGGCAGGCCTCGGGCATCTGCCAGTCGACCGAATCGGCCGGACGCTTATCGAGCACCGGGCCCACGACCTCGGGGATTACATCGCCTGCCTTGTGCACGATGATAGTGTCGCCCTCGCGCACGTTTTTGCGACGAATCTCGTCGATGTTGTGCAGCGTGGCGCGCGCGATAGTGGAGCCGGCAACCGTCACCGGGTCGAACTCGGCTACCGGTGTGAGCACACCGGTGCGGCCCACCTGGATGCGAATTTCGCGCAGGACGGTCTGCTTTTCCTCGGGCGGGAACTTAAAGGCGATGGCCCAGCGTGGCGCGCGGGCAGTAAAGCCCAGGTCGAGCTGCTGCTGGAAGCTGTCGACCTTTACGACCACGCCGTCGATGTCATAGTCCAAGTCACCGCGATGCTCGAGGGCCTGGGCGCAGAACTCGTGGACCTCGGCCGGCGTGGCGCAGCGTGCCACGTTGGGGTTGACGCTAAAACCGGCACTGCGCAGCCAATCGAGGAACTCGCGCTGGCTGTGGACGTGGAGCGGGTCGGTATCGGCGATGGCATAGATAAAGGTGGCCAGGTCGCGGCGCGCCGTGACCTTGGGATCCTTTTGGCGCAGGCTGCCGGCGGCGGCGTTGCGCGGGTTGGCGAAGGGATCGCGGCCCTCGACATCGGCCTCATCGTTCAGGCGCACAAAGCTGCCCTTGGGCATATAGACCTCGCCGCGCACCTCGATGGTACGCTCGCGGTCGGCGCCCATGTGGGCGAGCGCCGGCTCGGACAGGTGCATGGGCACATCCTTGATGGTGCGCACGTTGAGCGACACGTCCTCGCCTGTGGTGCCATCGCCACGTGTGGCCGCACGTACGAAGGTGCCGTTTTGGTAGGTCAGGGCCACGCCCAGGCCGTCAATCTTAAGCTCGCAGGTATAGGTGACGCTGCCGGCACCGAGGGCATCCTCAGTGCGCTGGAGCCATACGTCGAGCTCATCCAGATCCATGGCATCGTCCATGGAATACATGCGCGCCATGTGCGTGACCGGCGTAAACTGCTCGCTCACATAACCGCCCACACGCTGGGTATAGCTGTCGGGCGTTACCAAATCGGGGTAGGCAGCCTCGATCTCCTGCAGCTCAACGAGCATTTTGTCAAAGGCAGCGTCCGTGATCTCGGGCGCATCGAGCATGTAGTAGCGATAGGCGTGGTAATCGAGCTCGTGGCGCAGCTCGGCCGCGCGCGCTGCCGCCCGGGCATGGGCGTCGGTCGGTGCGGCGGCATCCGCGCTCGCGGGCGTTTCGGTATCGATGTCCACGCCGTCACCAAACAGGCTCGATTGCTCCATAGCGGCACTCCTTCGCTCGATTTCAAACGGATACAAGAGTACCACCGGTCGCAACGGGGTCGAATAGCGGTCTCAAACCGCACCGAATCGGCAGCCGCCAGACTGGAGTGGACAGTTAGTTCAGATACGTATAAATCCTAGAGCTGGATTAGGCACGAACACCCCTGTTTCAACTAATTTGGGCTCCCTGAGACCATGTAAACGTCCCGCTCGCCCTCCCAAACACCCATTCAAACCCCATCCCAATCAAAAATTGCTCAAAACGCATCCCAAGCTGCCCCAGATTTATACGTATCTGAACTAACTGTCCAGACCATTACGAACCAGGCCTCTTATCAGCTCTAAATGATCCGTTTTCCTCCGTCCCCAACGGATCAATAAGAAAAGAGGGGCTGTCCCACGTTGATGGGACAGCCCCTCTGGCATCGGTATGTGCGATACAGCTCGTTAGAAACCCTGGCCGTAGCCCTGGCCCTGGCCCTGCTGGCCCAGCAGCTCCTCCAGATACTGGCGCAGCTGCTCGTCGGTAATACCGCCGTTGCCGGTGTCGGTCGAGCTGTCGTCCTGCTGCTGGTTCTGCAGCTCCTCGTCGGAGCCCAGCTCAACCGTGACCTTCTTCTCTTCCTTGCCGCGCATGAGCGTGATTTCGACTTTCTCGCCCACCTCGTGGCTGCGCAGTGCGATGATCAGGCCATCGGCGCTCGTGATCTCGTCGTCGCCCAGCTTGGTGATGACGTCGCCCTCCTGAATGCCGGCCTTAGCAGCAGGACCATCCTCGACGACGCTCGCCACATACGCGCCGCTATCGGTGCTCAGCTTGTTGGTGCGGGCGTTGAGCGCATTGACGCTCGAAAGCGTAGCGCCCATGTACGGATGCACCGGCGTCTTGCCGTCGATAATCTGGTCGGCAATGTTCTTGGCGTAGTTAACGGGAATAGCAAAGCCCACGCCCGAGCTGGAGCCCGAGTAGCTCTCGATGAGCGAGTTGATACCCACCAGCTCACCGTTGTCGTTGACGAGCGCGCCACCGGAGTTGCCCGGGTTGATGGCGGCATCGGTCTGGATCATGTTGGCATAGATGGTGTTACCGCTGGTAGAGCTCATAGCCGTGGAGCGGTAGAGCGCCGACACGATACCCGTGGAGACAGACTGCTCATTGCCGAACGGCGAGCCGATCGCCATAACCCACTCGCCCACGTTGAGCTTGGAGGAATCACCGATCTCGATCGGCGTGAGCTTGGAGGCGTCGGCGTCCTTGAGCTTGATGACGGCCAGGTCGCTCGAGGCGTCGTTGCCCACGAACTCGGCCTCGTAGGTGGTGCCGTCGTCCATGGTGACCACGTACTGGTCGTAGCCGTCGACCACGTGGTTGTTGGTGAGGATGTGGCCCTCGGTATCGAGCACGACGCCCGAACCGACGCTGCCCGAGCTGTCCGACTCATCAGCAGACTGCGAAAGCGAGCCATTCTGGCTGCCGCTCGAAGTGGCAGTGATGGAAACGACGGAGGGCAAGGCCTTGGCAGAAACGGCCTCGGCCAGCGTGGTGTCCTCGGAGTCGATCGTGATCTTTTGCGTCGATGAACCCGAAGCGCCCGCCGTCACGGCATTCTTGCCGCCACCGATATCGAGCGTGCCGCTCATAATGAGCGCAATGACCAGCAGGGCTCCGCAGGCACAGCCGGCGAGTGCCGTAATAAAGATCGGCAGCTTTTTGGTCTTGGTCTTGACCACCGTGTGCTTGTTCACGACCTGTTGGCCGCCCAGCGGCTTGCCGGTCTGCGTGTCGTAAGCCTGCACGTAGGGAATGTTGCTACCGGCAGGCGTCGACTCCACCTGCACACGCGGCTGCTGCTGGGTCTCGCCGGCGTTGCCCGCATCCTGGGGACGCTGGAAATCGTTCTCGCTCATAGCTGCGATCCTTTCGTCAAATAACCAAAGGCCCGCCAAACATGTGGCGGGCCATCATTGTTCACGTTGAGTTGTACCCCAATATGCGGGTGCACGTGTATGAGAACGCAATCTTTTAGGAAGGCTTAAGTTCTGTTGCAGGCCCGAAAGGAACCCGCACCTGCGTCAAAACCACCACAAAGGTGCCTGTCCCCTTTGTGGTGGAAATCTAGTCCTTAAACAGATAGCCCACGCCGCGGACGGTGGTGATATGCGCCGCGATCTGCGGGCCCACCTTGGAGCGGATACGACGGATGTGCACGTCGACGGTGCGCGTGCCGCCACAGTACTCAAAGCCCCACACGCGGTGCAGCAGCACCTCGCGGCTGTAGGCGCGGTTGGGGTGCGTCGCCAAAAAGCTCAGCAGCGAGTACTCCATCAACGTCAGGTCGATGGGCTCGTTATCGAGCGTTACCTGGTAGGTTGCCAGGTTGATCTCGAGGTTATCGATATTGAGCACATCGTCGGCGGTAACGGTCTCCTCCTCGCCCATCAAGCGCTGCGCGCGAGCCTTGAGCTCGTTGGGCGTCGCCGTGGGGCACACAAAGTCGGCATGCGCGTGATTGGGCAGGCGCAGGGTGCCGAGCGCCTCATCGTCGACGATCACCAACATGGGGACGCCGCCACGATCGTCAAGCCACTTGGCAATCTGATCGATGCGGTCGCTGCGGATGCCATCGGAATCGAGAATCAGCAGGTCAAAGTCGTGCGCCGCAGTCGGCGAATCGGGGGTTGCCAGGCTCACCTCGACACCCAGGGTGGTCGTCAAGCTGCGGGCAAACTCGTGGAAGCGCGTCGTGCGCGCCATGAACAGGGCACTCTTTTCGGACATATCGGCCTCCAAAGAAATGAGCTCAATCGTACTGGAACAAGCCAGCGCGATTAGGAGTTCACCAGGTAGTGCTTGATCTCCCACTCGGTGATCGTAGACTCAAACTTATGCCACTCGTCGCGCTTCTTTTTAAGGAAGAAGCTGTGGATGTGCTCGCCGAGGGCATCCTTCATAAACTGCGAGTCCTCAAACACGTCGAGCGCCTCTTTGAGCGAGCGCGGCAGCGGCGTGTAGCCGGCCTCGACCATCTGGCGGTCGGTAAGCTTGAGCGTCTCGGCCGTGGCTTCGGGCGGGAGCTCCAGCTTGCGCTCAATGCCGTCCAGACCAGCCGCCAGCGTGACGGCGTTGACCAGGTACGGGTTGGCCATGGGGTCGGGGCTGCGAAGCTCGATGCGCGTGGACAGCTGCTTGCCGGGCTTGTAGACCGGAATGCGGACCATGCTTGCGCGGTTGCGCAGGCCCCACGTGGCATACTGCGGCACGGAGTCGCCACCCGTGGTGATGCGCTTGTACGAGTTGACCGTGGGGTTGGTGATGGCGCTGATCTCGCGCGCGTGTGCCAGAATGCCGGCCATGTAGTGCTTGGCGATATCGGAGAGGTGGTACTTCTCGTCGTCCTCGCCCCAAAAGACGTTGTTGCCGTCGTGGTCGAATAGCGACTGGCACAGGAACATAGCACTGCCGTCCTCGCCTGCCAACGGCTTGGGCATAAAGGATGCGTGGCAACCGCTCTCGTAGGCCTGCTGCTTAATGATGAGTTTAGCCGTGGTGATGGCGTCGGACATGCTCAGGGCCTCGGCGTGGCGCAGGCTCATGCCGTGCTGCGAGCGGCCGGCGGCGTGGAAGGTGTACTCCACGGGCACGGACATCTTCTCGAGCGTGAGGACCGTGTTGCGGCGCAGGTCGCGGGCGGCATCGCTCACCGAAAGATCGAAGTAGCCCACGTTGTCGAGCGGCTCGGGGGTGTGCTCGTCGGGGAAGTAGTAATACTCCAGCTCGGCGCCCACGTTGAGCAGATAGCCGGCCTTTTCGGCCTTGCGGAACATGCGGCGCAGGGCATCGCGCGGATCGCCGGCGAAGGGCTTGCGGTCGGGGGTGCACACGTCGCAGAACACGCGGGCGACGCCGTTGTGGCTCGGGCGCCACGGCAGAATCTGGAAGGTCGAAGCATCGGGGAATGCGAGCATGTCGGCTTCCTCGGGCGTAGCAAAGCCCTCGATGGCGGAGCCGTCAAAGCCAATACCCTCCTCAAAAGCGACCTCGAGGTCCTCGGGGCTAATGGCAAAGTTCTTGAGGCGGCCGAGAATGTCGACAAACCACAGACGCACAAAGCGGATGTCACGCTGCTCTACGGAGCGGAGTACGTAATCGATGTTCTGCTGGTTCATGTCGCTCCCCTTTCTTTCGGGCGGGTTTCGACTGGTCTATATCGCAGATACTATCGCAGAAAAATGTTTCCGCAGGGTTAAAGCGTATCAAGCGCTCAAAAAACGTGCGCGAACAGGCGGTTGCGAACGAGTGGTTAGCGTTCAGATTCGGAGACAATTTGTCTACAGGCCCGTTCCAGCGTAGGGAACTCCATCGTCACTGCATCCCAAACAACCGAGCGGTCGACATTGCCGTAATCATGCGCAAGATAATTTCTCATGCCGATAATTCCACGCCACTCAATTTCGGGATGAAGCCGCTGCGAGCGTTCCGACAACTTGCCCGCTTCTTCCGTTACCCTAAGCGCGCACATCAAAAGGGAGTCCGCCAACGCCCTCGTCCGCACGTCATTCGCATGCAGAAACTGGTCCTCGGTGATATCAAAAGCCTTGATGCGCTCGTTCGTTTCAGAGATGGCTTCCAAAACCTCTTGAGCGCGGAGGCCGTCTGACTTACGCGCGATCATAAAGGATCACTCCTTCGCGCTCGATCGCCGCGGCAAGATCGTCATCAAGATGATCACTCGAGACGAGGTCAACCTGCCTCCCGGTTCCTTTGCGCACCGCCTCACCAAACGCCGACAACGCGAAAAGACCAAAGCCCCGCTCGCGATCGACTTCGAGACGCAAGTCAATATCACTATCGGCATGCGCCTCGCCCCGGGCATACGAACCAAAAAGGATCACGGTCTTGATGGCGGGAATCGAGCTGGCTGCCTCGCGAACGGCGGACTCAATCTGGGCAGTATCCAAAATGCCCGTCGCGGCGCTTTCGCTCGCAGAGCTTTTACCAAGTGAAGGAACAAACGGCAGAGAGCGCTCGCGCAGCATCTGCCTCATAAACATATTGACCGCAACAGACGAAGTCATGCCAAGCTCTTCGCACAGCTCGGCAAATGAGTCTTTAATTGACGAGTCCACTCGCACACTCAGCACAGACGCAGCCATGGATACCTCCTGTATGACATTGTCTATATATTATCACACAGACTAGCGCGAGGTTGATGCGCGGTGTTCGATGTGGCCGGGGATCTCGATGCGTTTGGGCGCCAGCTTTGCGGCCTCGCCCACGGTGGTGGTAACGACGTCGATGCGCTCGGAAAGGCGCTCGACTACGCGCTCGGCAATGGTGAGGGTGTCCTGCGCGGCCGTGGTGACGCCGCCAAAGAGCACATGGTTCCAGGGGTAGTCGTCAAACGTCGCGATCTTGAGCCCCGCCGGCAGCGAGGGACCAAGCTGCGCCAGCGCCTCGGTCAGACGCAGGAAAACCAGGCCGTTGACGGCGATAAGGCCGAGCCTTTTGCCCGCGTAGTTGCGGATGGTCTTGTCCAAACGGCCAACGCCCGTGGCGCCACCGTCGGCCAGGGTGACGACCTCGCCCGCAAGGCCGCGGCGCGAAAGCTCGTCGGCAAAGGCCTCGGCGCGCTCTCGACGCACGGGGCTATCGTCGCTTGCCTCGGTGAGCAGGCACAGACGCTCGCTGCCCGCAGCTGCCAAGGCGTCTACCAAGCCGGCGACCAGCTCACGGTTGTTAGATGTCACCAGGTCAACACCGCCGTCGGCAACGTCGCGGTCGAGCAGCACGACGGGCAGACGTCCCGCTGCCGCGGCGATCGCCTCGTCATTGCCTCCGCAGGTGTTGACGACCAGGCCGTCCACGCCGGCATCGATAAGTCTGGTGAGCGACTCCGCTTCCTTAGCGGGGTCGTTGCCGCTAATGGCCGTCATGAGCGAGCAGCCGCGCGCCGCGGCGCTGGCGGAAAGGCCCTCGAGCATGGCGCTCGAGAACGGGTTGGCGATGTCAGCCAGAATCACACCGATGAGGTTCGTACGCGAGCTGCGCAGATTGCGCGCGGCGGCACGTGGGCGATAGCCGGTGCGCTCGATAACTGCCGCGATGCGAGCACGGGTCTCCTCGGTCATTTGCCCGGGGCGGTTGTTGAGATAGCGCGAGACCGTGGCCGGGCTCACGCCCGCCTCGGCGGCAATGTCCTTGATTCTCATCTGCGCCATAGCGCACCCCGTTTCCCAATGTCGGCAGTCTGAGCCATTTTAGGCATTTTTTTAAAAATCTCGGTTGCAAAACGCTGTAGGTGAGTATACTACAACTTGAAACGAAACCGATTTCGTAAATCGATTTCGGCGAGCGTTGGCACGCAGGTGCAAAGACGCACCCTACCGTCTTGGCACCTGCGTGCCAACGCCATATCAAAGGTGTACGCACGAGTAAAAGGAGCTGCGCGACCATGGGTAAAACGGTTCTTACCTTCGGCGAGATCATGATGAGACTCTCACCCAAAGACCACCTGCGTATTGAGCAGGCAACCGAGTTTGACGTCCGCTACGGCGGCGCCGAGGCCAACACTGCGCTTTCCCTGGCCTACCAGGGCGACAAGGCCGCTTACGCCTCCGTTGTCCCGGCCAACCGTCTGGGCGAGTGCGCCCTGCGTTCGCTGAAGGCCTACGGCGTCGACACCACGCGCGTCGTGCGTCAGGGCGACCGTCTTGGCTCCTACGTCTTTGAGGTCGGTGCCTCGCAGCGCGGCAACGGCTGCGTCTACGACCGCAAGTACTCTGCCATCAACATGGCCAAGCGCGATATTTTTGACTGGGACGAGATCCTCAAGGGCATCGATGTCTTCTACTTCTCCGGCGTGACGCCCGCCGTCTCCGATGAGATGGCCGCTGCCTGCAAGGATGCGCTCGCCGCCTGCCGCGCCAAGGGCATCACCACCGTGTGTGACGTGAACTATCGCGGCAAGATGTGGTCGCCCGAGAAATCGCAGGCCACCATGAGGGAACTCCTGCCGCTCGTCGACATCTGCATCGCCAACGACGAGGATGCGCCCGCCGGCCTCGGTATGACCTGCGTCTCTGGCTCCCTTGCCCACGGCATCGAGGAGCGCGACACCTATGTCGAGATGGCCCGTCAGATCTGCGCCGAGTACGGCTGCAAGAAGGTCGCCTCGGTCGTCCGCAACATCTCCTGCGTCGAGCGCTCCATCTGGATGGGCATGCTCTTTGAGGCCGAGAGCGGCGAGCACTGGTTCTCCCCTGCTCACGACGTGCACGTACTCGAGGGCGTTGCCGCCGGCGACGCTTTCAACGCCGGCCTCGTCCATGCCCTCATCAACGACTTTGACCCGCAGGACGCTGTCAACTACGCGATTGCGGCTTCGATCCTCAAGCTCACCATCAAGGGCGACTCCAACTTGGTGACCGCAGACGAGATCGCAGCCGTAGCATCAGCCGCCGACGGTGGCACCCGCGTCGCGCGCTAGTCCGTCTCCATTCCGCGGGCCGCAGCTTTCCAATCCCATACCCCTGCGGCCCGCTCCCCGATTCCTCCGGCCGGGCAAAACCACCAGTCCCATTCCGGTTTTGCTTGGCATTCCCTACATGACTGGTCGAGCAGCCGGTTTTGGAATTGCTTGAACCCCAAGCAGTGCCTCCGATAACCAATCCAAAATCGGCTCCTGACCAGCACATTTGGTAATCACGCGCCCATGCGCGCCACACATCGAAAGGAACATCATGTTCGATCAGTTCTACACCACGCTTGAGTCCCTGGGCATCGTGCCGGTCGTTGTGCTCGACAAGGTCGAGGACGCCGCTCCGCTCGCCCACGCCCTTATGGCAGCTGGCATGAAGTCCGCCGAGGTCACCTTCCGCACCGCCTGCGCCGCCGAGTGCATCGCCGCTATGGCCGAGGCCGAGCCCGAGATGTGCGTTGGCGCCGGCACTGTCCTGACCGTCGAGCAGGTCGAGCAGGCGCGCGCAGCCGGTGCCAAGTTCATCGTCTCCCCGGGTTACAACGAGGACGTCGTGAAGCACTGCATCGACATCGACCTGCCCGTCCTTCCCGGCACCGTGACCCCCTCCGAGGTCACCGCAGCCGAGAACCTGGGCCTCAAGGTCACCAAGTTCTTCCCCGCGTCCCAGTATGGCGGCCTGAACACCATCAAGGCCCTCGCCGCTCCGTTTGTCGGTCACCGCTTTATGCCTACCGGCGGCGTGAGCACCGCCAACGTCGAGGAGTACCTGAGCTCCTCCGCCATCATCGCCTGCGGTGGCACCTGGATGGTCAAGCCGGCCCTGTTTGCCGACGGCGACTTCTCCAAGGTCGAGCAGATCGCCCGCGAGGCCATGGACGTCGTCAAGAAGGTCCGCGGCTAGGTTTAGCTCTCTATCGTGAAAGGGGGCGTGCCCTAGACCTCGCCCCCTTTCTTTTAAAGCGGCTCGGAAGCGCGCCGTTTCCGTCACGAACAAGAACCAAAACCGTCTTGTATGCTGATAGAACGTGACGGAAGCGACACGCCTCCAAGCCGCTTTGCCTACTCGGCTGGCCGTCGCGCTCAACTAAGCCACTTCGACAAAAGCCGAGCCACCAAAACAGCTGCGGCACCGTCTGGAGGAATGGACCTTTGCTTCCGGTCTTTTCCTCCAAGCGGCACCGCATCTTTGTGCCCCGGTCACACCCCAACGCAGTTGCGGTGAAATAGGGACTGTTGGGGGTGCGGACGATTTCTTGGACCGCGCCTAGGCGTATCCAAGCTTCCTACGGTACTCCATCGGGCTCAGCCACTCGAGGGACTTCTTGATGCGCCCATCCCGATAGTACACGAGGTAGGCCTCGAGCCTCC
>DBEYUK010000015.1:0-3757 GCA_048181625.1 Collinsella sp.
CGTTCGCTTGTCGGTCGAAGCGTAAGCCCCGGCGTTGGTGGAAATGGTGAAAATGCGTTGGCGTGATCGGGGAAATTGCGTTGGCGGAATCGGCTAAAGTGCGATGGCGAAATTGGTTGTTTTTACAGTAGCGCTAACAAAAAACAGTAATGTAATCAATTTGTAACAAACTTAGACGTTTAAACAAATAATCCAACCTATTGCGAATTTAGCTATAATTCCACAATCCAAACAGGTATACTCCTTTCATGTCGTGTAGGAAATACGTAGACAAAAAGGAGGTTATGTGATGGTAAGTATTGTTCTTGCTAGCCACGGGGACTTGGCAGCTGGAATCAAGCAGACGGGCTCGATGGTCTTTGGCGATCAGCCGTCTGTTGCCGTGGTCTCGCTCGAGCCGAGCATGGGCCCCGACGATTTCCGTGCCAAGGTCGAGGAAGCAGTCGCTTCCTTCGAGGACCAGGAGCAGGTGCTCTTCCTCGTTGATCTGTGGGGCGGCACGCCGTTCAACCAGATCAGCGGACTCATCGAGGGCCACGATTCCTGGGCTATCGTCACCGGTGTCAACCTGCCTATGCTCATTGAGGCATATTCGCAGCGCTTTGACGCAAAGAACACTGCACATGCGATCGCAAAACATCTCGTGACTGAGGCTAAGGCTGGCGTGCGTGTCAAGCCCGAGTCTCTGGAGCCCGAGGAGAAGAAGCCGGCTGCGGCCGCCGCTGCTCCTGCAGGCGCCATCCCTCCGGGAACGGTCATCGGCGACGGGCACATCAAGATTGCCCACGTCCGTATCGACACCCGTCTGCTGCATGGTCAGGTGGCCACCACGTGGACCAAGCAGATCAACCCCAACCGCATCATCGTGGTTTCCGACGGCGTTGCTCACGACGAGCTCCGCAAGACCATGATCGAGCAGGCTGCCCCTCCGGGAGTCCATGCCAACGTCGTGCCCATCAAGAAGATGGCCGAGGTCGTCAAGGACACGCGCTTTGGTGACACCAAGGCCATGCTGCTCTTTGAGAACCCGCAGGATCTGCTCAAGGCCATCGAGGCCGGCGTCGACATCAAGGAAGTCAACATCGGTTCCATGGCTCACTCCAAGGGCAAGGTCGTCGTCACCAACGCCGTCGCTATGGGCGATGACGACGTCAAGACTCTCGAGGCCCTCAAGGCCAAGGGCGTCAAGTTCGAGGTCCGCAAGGTTCCTTCGGATTCCTCCGAGGATCTCGACGCCATGTTGAAGAAAGCTAAGGCCGAACTGGCCGCTCAAGCATAGTAAAGGAGGGTCCGATACATGTCTGCAATCACTATTCTGCTTGTTGCGATTGTCGCGTTGCTTGCCGGTATGGAAGGCGTTCTGGATGAGTTCCAGTTCCATCAGCCGCTCGTGGCATGCACGCTTATCGGTCTCGTAACCGGTCACCTTCAGGAGGGCATCCTCCTGGGCGGTTCGCTCCAGATGATGGCTCTTGGCTGGGCTAACGTCGGCGCCGCTGTCGCGCCTGACGCCGCTCTGGCCTCGGTCGCTTCTTCGATCATCATGGTGCTCGCCCTCAACGGTGGCGCCACCGATTCGGCCAAGGCCGTTACCACCGCTATCGCCGTCGCCGTCCCGCTGTCGGTCGCTGGTCTGTTCCTGACCATGATCTGCCGTACCATTGCTACCGCTATCGCTCACGCCATGGACGGTTGCGCCGAGAAGGGCGACTTCTCCGGCATCGAGCGCTGGCAGTATGCTGCCATCCTCATGCAGGGCCTTCGTATCGCCATCCCGGCAGTGCTTCTGTGCGTCATCCCGGCCGAGGCCGTTACCAACGCGCTTAACGCTATGCCCGACTGGCTGTCCGGCGGCATGGCTGTCGGCGGCGGCATGGTCGCTTCCGTCGGTTACGCCATGGTCATCAACATGATGGCCACCAAGGAGACCTGGCCGTTCTTCGTCCTCGGCTTTGTCCTTGCTGCCATCCCTCAGCTCACGCTGATCGCCCTTGGTCTCATCGGCATCTCCCTTGCCCTCATCTACCTTGGCCTTAAGGATCTGGCCAAGCAGGGTGGCGGCATGGGCGGTGGCTCCGGCGACCCGCTCGGCGACATTCTGAACGATTACGAGTAGGAGGGGAGTGATACATATGGCAGAGAACAAGATTCAGCTCACCAAGGCTGACCGCAAGAAGATTTGCTTCCGTCATCAGTTCCTTCAGGGCTCGTGGAACTACGAGCGTATGCAGAACGGCGGCTGGTGCTTCGCAATGATCCCTGCGATCAAGAAGCTCTACACCAGCAAGGATGACCAGATTGCCGCTCTTAAGCGCCACCTGGAGTTCTATAACACCCACCCCTATGTTTCCGCCCCCGTCATTGGCGTTACCCTCGCCCTCGAGGAGGAGCGCGCCAACGGTGCTCCGATCGATGATGTCGCCATCCAGGGCGTCAAGGTCGGTATGATGGGCCCGCTCGCCGGCGTCGGTGACCCCGTCTTCTGGTTCACCCTTCGCCCGATTCTGGGCGCTCTGGGCGCTTCCCTGGCCATGTCCGGCAGCATCGTCGGTCCGCTGCTGTTCTTCTTCGCGTGGAACATCATCCGTTACGCTTTCCTGTGGTACACGCAGGAGTTTGGCTACAAGGTCGGCTCCTCCATCGCCAAGGACCTCTCCGGTGGTCTGATGGGCAAGGTCACCGAGGGCGCTTCCATCCTGGGTATGTTCATCATCGGCGCCCTGGTCGAGCGCTGGGTGTCCATTTCCTTCACCCCGATCGTCTCCACGGTCAAGCAGTCTGCTGGCGCCTTTATCGACTGGGCTAGCCTGCCCTCCGGTTCCGAGGGTATCAAGGAAGCGCTGACGATGTACAACTCCGTCGGTGCTACCGCCCTTGATCAGATGAAGGTCACCACGCTTCAGGCCAACCTCGATCAGCTCATCCCCGGCCTTGCCGCCGTGTGCCTGACCCTGCTGGTCTGCAAGCTCCTCAAGAAGAAGGTCAGCCCGATCGTCATCATCCTGGCTCTCTTCGCCGTCGGCATCATCGGTCGCTTCTGCGGCTTCATGTAAGCACGCTTCGGCTTAAGACCGAGAGTTGCTAGGTAAGGGCTTTTGAGCCATTGAAACGGACCGCACCCAGTGGGTACACTGGATGCGGTCCGATTGTTTTTATTGGAGGGCGAGGCGCGTATGGCGCAATCTCAGAACAGCGCGGTCGATCTGGCAACGCCGGCAACCTGCCTGATGGGGCTTACCAGCCACGGTAACGTGATGGTGGGCAATAAGGCGTTTGAGTACTATAACGAGCGCAATCCCGAGGATTATATTCAAATCCCGTGGGACGAGGTCGACTATATTGCCGCCGAGGTTTTGCGCGGCACCAAGAAGATTACGCGTTTTGCCATCTTCACCAAGGACAACGGTCACTTTACGTTTTCGACGCGCGACGACAAAGAGACGCTTCGCGCGGTCCGCAAGTACGTCGACGAGGATAAGCTCGTGCGTTCGCCCGACTTTATCGATGTGACGGCCAAGGGCGCCAAGAGCATCCCCTCCGTTATCAAAAACCTTTTCCACAAAGGCAACTAGCTCCTCATAAGTTGCGGTGAAATAGTTCCTAAATACGGCTTTAGAGGGAGTGCGGACAGAAAGTTGGACCGCGGGGCGGTCCGGACTGGAGGTTCGCATGTACAGCAGGGAGAAGGTCGAGCTCTTCCTCCTGGCGACGGAGGACGGCATGGGGCCCACCGCCGCCGCGGAGTTCGCGGGGGTCT
>DBEYUK010000016.1:0-77440 GCA_048181625.1 Collinsella sp.
CGTCGCGCGAGGACGGAGGGCCGGAGTGGGGCGACAGGGCCGTGTGGGAGGATCTCCACCACAGGGACCCGTACCCGTTCTGGCTGGATTAATGGATAGAAACGGATGTTCTATCGGGACACACATTTTGTCCTATAAGCCACAAGATAAAAGGACGGCCCCGCATCTCCCCGATCTGGAGAAATGCGGGGCCGTCCCGTATATCGAACTACAAGCGAAATCGTCGATTAACGGCGTGCTGCCTTCACAAGCTCGGCTACCTTGGCGACGACATCGTCGATCGCCACATCCTCGCGCTCACCCGTGGCACGGTCCTTGAGCTCAACGGTGCCATTCTTAAGGCCACGCTTACCCAGAACGACCTGATACGGGAAGCCCATAAGGTCGTTGTCGGCAAACTTAAAGCCGGGACGCTCGTCGCGGTCGTCGACGACAACCTCGATGCCCTCGGCGCACAGGCCATCAACGATCTGCTCGCAGACGGTAGCGCACTCCTCCTTCTTGGGATCGAGCGGAATCACCGCGACCTCGTACGGGGCAACGGAGACCGGCCAGACGATACCGTGCTCGTCGTTGTGCTGCTCCACGACGGCAGCAAGCGAGCGGGACACACCAACGCCGTAGCAGCCCATGATGAGCGGCTTCTCCTTGCCGTCCTCGTCCATAAAGGTGGCACCCATGGCCTCGGAATACTTGGTGCCCAGCTGGAAGACCTGAGAGACCTCGATGCCGCGGGCAGCGGAGAGCGGCTTGCCGCAGTGCGGGCAGGGGTCGCCGGCGACAACGGTGACCAGATCGGCCCACTCATCGACGGTAAAGTCGCGCTCGGGGCAGGCACCGGTAAAGTGATAATCGACCTCGTTGGCACCGCAGGCCCACTGCTTGGAATCGCGCAGGCTCTCGTCGCACACCAGACGAATGCCATCGGGCAGGTTAACCGGTCCGATAAAGCCCTTGTGCAGACCGTTCGCCTGAAGCTCCTCGTCGGTCATCATGCGATAGCCCTTGCCAAAGACGTGCTCGGCCTTGCAATCGTTGAGCTCGTGATCGCCCGGAACAATGGCCACGACCGGCTTGCCCTCGGCGTCGATGAGTGCCAGCGACTTGCGCATGCCGTTCTCGGGGAACCCAAAGAACTTAGCAACTGCCTCAATGGTGCCCATGCCCGGAGTCTCAACCTTGGTGAGCGTACCGTCACCAGGACCCTCGGTCACGACGACCTTGGTGCTTGCCGCCTCGTCATCGGCAGCAAAGCCGCAATCGTCACAGTAGACGAGCGAAGCCTCGCCGGCGTCGGCCAAAGCCATGTACTCGACGGAGGTATCGCCACCGATCTCACCGGAGTCGGCAACAACGGGCAGGGCCTTGATATAGCAGCGCTCGCAGATATTGGCGTACGCCTGCTTCATCTTGTCGTACTCCTCCTGCAGGCTCTCCTGCGTGGCGGAGAAGCTGTAGGCGTCCTTCATGATGAACTCGCGGCCGCGCATCAGGCCAAAGCGGGGACGGAACTCGTCGCGGAACTTGTCCTGAATGTGATACAGGTTGACGGGCAGCTGCTTATAGGAGCGTAGCTCGTTGCGCACCAGGGCCGTGACGGTCTCCTCGTGCGTGGGGCCCAGGACGAACTCGCGACCATGACGGTCGTCAAAGCGCACAAGCTCCTTGCCATAGGCGTCGATGCGGCCGGACTCGCGCCACAACTCGGCGTCGACCATGATAGGCATCATAAGCTCCTGGGCGCCGGCAGCGTCCATCTCGTCGCGCACGATGTTCTCGATCTTACGGATCGAGCGCCAGGCAAGCGGCAGGTAGGAATATAGACCGGCGGCTTCCTTGCGGATCATGCCGGCACGGAGCAGCAGACGGTGGCTGGCGAGCTCAGCGTCCGCCGGATCCTCTTTAAGCGTCGGCGCATAAAGCTTAGACATATACATTGCTCGGGTCATTTATTTCTCCTCAATAAGCTTGTCGACCTCGGCCATAAGCGCGTCGACAATTTGGTCCTCAGCTACTTTACCAATGATCTGGCCATGCGAAAAGAGCAAGGCCTGACCACGTCCGCAAGCAACGCCCAGATCGGCATCAGAAGCCTCGCCGGGGCCATTAACGGCACATCCCATCACAGCGATCGAAAGCGGCGCGGAGTAGTTCTTAAGCCGCTCGGTAACCTCCTCGGCAATGGGAATAAGGTTAACCTGGCAGCGGGCGCATGTGGGGCACGAGACAATCTCGGGGCCACGGCGACGCAGGCCCAACGACTGCAGAATACCCCAGGCAACCGGCGGCTCCTCAACCGGATCGGCTGTGAGCGACACACGCATGGTGTCGCCAATGCCTTCGGAAAGCAAGATACCCAAGCCTACAGAGCTCTTGATGGTGCCCTGGAGCTTGGTCCCCGCCTCAGTCACGCCCAGGTGAAGCGGAACGTGGGGAATCTCACGCGACAGGGCTCGATAGGTATCGAGCGTCGTTTGCACGCTATGGGCCTTGGCCGAAAGCACAATGTTCGTAAAGCCGCGGTCCTCAAAGTGCTTGACGAAACGCTCGCTCGACATCACAAGCTTCTCGGGCTGCGTAAGCTCGTCGCGCTCAGCGATATCCTGCTCGAGTGAGCCGGCGTTGACGCCGATACGAATCGCACAGCCCGCGGCGCCGGCGGCATCGGTCACGGCATCGACCTTAGTCCAATCGCCGATATTGCCGGGATTGATGCGAAGCTTGGCGGCACCAGCCTCGACGGCGCCGATGGCGAGCTTATGGTTAAAGTGAATATCGGCGACGATCGGCACCGGAGACTCGGCACAGATGGTGCGGAAACCCTCAAGCGCGGCCTCGGTGGGCACGCTCACGCGCACGATATCGCAGCCAGCCTGCGCCAACGCGCACACTTGCGCAAGCGTTGCCTGGGCGTCAGCGGTATCGGTGCAGGTCATGGATTGGACCACCACCGGCGCGCCGCCACCGATCTGCACACCGCCCACATGCACGGGGCGCGTCAACTCGCGAGGCAATGGATGGGATAAAGACAATCCAAACACTCCCCTACAGGATAAATCGAAGGACGTCGGAACGAAGCATATAGACAAACAGCAGCGCAAAGAGCGCGATGCCCACATAGCTCACAATCGTCTGGATCTTGAGCGGAAGCTCGCGGCCAGCAATCTTTTGAATGATCTCGATGACCAGCTTGCCGCCATCGAGTGGTGGGATGGGCAGCAGGTTCATAAAGCCAAGCGAGAACGAAATGAGGGCGGCAAACGAAAGGAACGTGGCAGGGCCGGCAGCAGCAGCCTGTGAGGACATAACGCTAATGCCCACGATCGAAGAAGACTGATCGAGAATCTCCATCGTATGCTGCGGCTGGAGCAGGCGCATCACGCCCTCCGCTGTCTGCACGACATAGGAGAACGAAAGGCGAGCCGACGTGATGGGGCCTAAACGGACCACCTGCGTAGAGGCATACACACCTAGGCGCTCGTCCTCTTTGAGCGCAACCGAGGTCGAATGCTGCTTGCCGTCGCGCTCATACTCAATGGCGATATCGTCCTTACCGGCGGCCTTGCCGATGGCATCGTAAACGTCCATCCAGGTAGAGCACGATACTCCGTCAACCGAAAGGATCGCGTCGCCGCCCTCGATACCCGCCTTGGCGGCAATAGACCCCTCGTCAACCTGACCGATCACGTTGGTATCCATCGGCACGGTGACACCCGCAATAGAGTAGATGCTCATAAGCAGCAAAAAGCCCGTCAGGATATTGACGAGAATGCCCGCGAGCAGCATAAAGGCGCGCTTGAGAAAACCCTGGCCCAGATAGGTATGCGAACGCTCTTGCGCAAGGAACTCGGCTTCGCCGCACGGCAGCTCCCACACATCGCCCTCGGCAGTTGAATGTTCGCGATCGAACCGGCGGCCGTCAAAGGTGGTGTAGCCTGCCGCGTCTCGCGGCAGCGTCTGATACTTGGTGGGATAGTAGCTCGGCGAGGGCTTCTCCCCTTCCTCATACCAAGGCGCGATAGAGCCCCAACCCAAGAGCAAGGCGCATGCCTCGAGCACAACCTCCTCGGATAGCTCGAGCTCGGCGGCAAGGTCGGCCACGGTCACGCGACCATGACGATAGATAGCCGCGAGCACGCGATCGGCGCACGAGACGTCGGTCGGATCCATACCGCAGATGGCAGCGTAGCCACCCAGCAGCAGCGGGGTCACGCCAAACTTGGTTCCAATGCGACGTGACGTGTAATGGATGTCAAAGCGGCACGGCAAGCCCAAAAAGAACTCGGTCACACGGACGCCGCAGGCACGCGCCGCCAAAAAGTGGCCGCCCTCGTGCAAAAACACGAGGACGGAAAGCATCAGCAGGCCCCAAAAGACCGATGAGAGAACGCTCAGAACAGTATCCATAAAACGAAAAAGCAATCCTTATGGGTTAGGAACGGGTTGCGGCGAGCACCTGCGCAGCCTTTTCACGCGCCCATGCATCGATGTCGCGAAGCTGCTCAAACGAATCGACCGCCTGCATATCGTGGGAATCCATGCAGGATTCCACAATGCGATCGATATCGGTAAAGCTGCAGCCATCGTGCAGGAAGGCATCGACGGCGACCTCGTTGGCGGCATTGAGCACGCACGGCATGGTGCCACCCGTCTTGCCGGCACGTTCGGCCAGTGCCAGACAGCGGAAGGTATCCATGTCGGCAGCATCAAACGTGAGCTGCCCCAGCTCGCGGAAATCGATACGAGGCGCCGGGGTATCCCAACGCTCGGGATACGAGAACGCGAACTGGATAGGAATACGCATGTCGGAAGCACCGAGATGCGCCATCACGGAGCCGTCGGCGAACTCGACCATAGAGTGAATCTTGGACTGACGCTGCACGACCACGTTAATGAAATCGAGGTCGCAGTTAAACAGATGCATGGCCTCAATGCGCTCCAGGCCCTTGTTCATGAGGGTGGCGGAGTCGATGGTGATCTTGGCACCCATGGCCCACGTGGGATGTGCAAGGGCATCGGCACGCGTCACGCGATTGAGCTCGTCGCGGGTGCGGCCAAAGAACGGACCGCCCGAGCAGGTAAGCCAAATACAATGAGCCTCGCGCGGGTCCTCCCCCAGATAGCACTGGTAGATGGCGGAGTGCTCAGAGTCGACCGGAATAAGCTGGCCCGGTTGTGCCAACGGCATAAGCAAGTCGCCACCGACGACGAGGGACTCCTTGTTGGCAAGGGCAAGGCGCTTATTAGAGGTCAAGGCCGCATGGCTCGCCTCGAGACCGGCGGCACCCACAATAGCGACGAGTACGCAGTCGACATCGTCGCGACGCGCGAGCTCGCAAACCGCCTGCGCGCCAACGCCGAGCTTCGTTCCCTCGGGCAACTCCTGCAGCACGGCGTCATCGCCATGAGCGACATCGGCCACGGCAACCGCCGAAACCGAGAACTCGCGGGCAGCGGCAACAAGCTCGGAGGTACTGGAGTTAACGGACAGCGCCGTCACCTGCAGGCGATCGGCATGCTGGCGGCACACATCGAGCGCCTGGGTGCCGATGGAGCCCGTACAACCCAGGATGGCAACACGGAGGCGTCCATCGGGGCCATACGTCGTCTGGAATGACATTACAGCACGCCTCCGATCATCAGCATCAGCTGCGCGGTGATGCAGCCGAAGATAAGCGAATCGCTACGATCGAGCATGCCGCCGTGGCCCGGGATAAGGTTGCCGGAATCTTTGACGCCCACACCGCGCTTGATGCGCGACTCGATAAGGTCGCCGATAACGCCCAGAATGGACACGACCACGCCGCACAGCAGCGCATAGGGCAGGCTGAGCTTGAAGAAATGCGTCGCCCACAGGATGAGCCAAATCAAAACCGAGCCCAGGATGCCGCCAACAAACCCCTCCCAGCTCTTTTTGGGAGAGATCTTGGGAACCATCTTGTGTTTGCCGATACGGCTACCCACGATATAGGCAAACGAATCGGAGACCCAGAGAGACGCGCAAACACCCACCGAAAGCAGGGCGCCGGCAAAACCGGGCACGGCATCGCGCAGCAGCACGATAGCCGACAGCATAAAACCGGTGTAGATGGGACCCATGAGTGTCACGGCAACATCGGATATGCGGGTACGCGGCGACCAGACATACCAAATGCCCACAGCGAGCATCAGGGCAAAAAGCAGGGCATTCAGCAGCATCGAATCGCCCAACGCCGACAGCGGAAAGAGCACGGCGGCAGCGATACCCATGCGCTCGTTAGCCATCTTGCCATCGAGCCTTGTCATACGGAAAAACTCAAAGCAGCACAGACCGCTCATGACGGAAACAAAGATGGCCGTGGGCACGATACCCAAAACCAGGCACAGGATAAAGACAACGGCGTAGACGATACCGGCGGCGGCACGGGTAATAAAGCCCGACAGCCACGAACCGGTGCCGCCCTTCGCTGCAGGCGCGCCAGCAGTGACAGCTTTGCGCGCAGGCGTCTTGGGAGCAGATGCCTTGGGACGATCGGACACGATTAAGCCTCCTCGGTCTTGCTCAGTCCACCAAACCTACGGTCACGGCCCTGATAGGCCAAAATGGCGTCGACAAGGCCCCAGCGATCAAAGTCGGGCCAATAGGTATCGGTGACGTAGAACTCGGAATAAGCCACCTGCCACAGCAGATAGTTCGAAAGGCGCAGCTCACCAGAGGTGCGAATCACAAGCTCAGGATCGGGAAGACCGGCGGTATAGAGGTGGGAAGCCACCATGTCGTCATCAATTGCGCCAGGATCGATCTTACCGGCGGCAGCGTCGAGTGCGATCTGACGGACAGCGCGGGTAATCTCGGCACGCGCGCCGTAGTTGACGGCAAGCGCCAGCGTCATGCCGGTGTGATCGGCGCACTCGGCAAGACCGCGTTCAAAAACATCGCGGGTCTTCTTGGGCAGAGCGGAAATGTCACCCAAAAAGACAACGCGCACGTTTTCGCGTTTCAGAAGCGGCAGCTCGTCGATAAACGTCTTGGCAAACAGGTGCATCAAGACGTTGACCTCGTGCTGCGGACGGTTCCAGTTTTCGGTAGAAAACGCATAGGCCGAAAGCACGTCGACGCCCAGACGCACGCAGGCGGTAATAATCTCGCGAAGGGAGACGATACCCGCCTTGTGGCCCTCAGTGCGCGCAAGACCGCGCGACGTAGCCCAACGACCGTTGCCGTCCATGATGCACGAGATATGGTGCGGAATGTTATTGAGGTCAAGGTCGGAAAAACCGACGCCCGCAGGGGCGTCGGCAAAGTACTCGACCAGTTTATGCTCGTCGTATTGCACCTTAGATCTCCATGACCTCGGCTTCTTTTTCCTTCAGAAGCTCCTCGACCTTGGCGACATACTCATCGGTGTGCTTCTGGACCTTGGCCTGCTCGCGACGGACATCGTCCTCGGTGAGCTCTTCATCGCGCTCGAGCTTGTTGTTGAAATCGCGACGGATGTTACGGATAGACACCTTGGCCTGCTCGGCGTACTCGCGGCACTCCTTGACGAGCTCGCGACGGCGCTCCTCAGTGGGAGCCGGGAACGGAAGACGAACGACGGTGCCATCGGAGTTGGGGGTAATACCCAGATCGGAAGCGCCGATGGCCTTGACGATAGCATTGATGAGTGCCTTGTCCCACGGCTCAATGAGCAGCATGTGGGCCTCGGGGGTCTTGACGGCGGCAACCTGCGTGACCGGCGTGGGAACACCGTAATAATCGACGGTGATGTCGGACAGAATGTTGGCATTGGCGCGGCCGGTACGAACCTTGGAGAAGTTATGCTTGAGGGACTCGAGCGACTTGTCCATATGGGCGGTGATGTTCTCTGCCATGCTTAATCCTCCTGATAGACGAGCGTGCCGACGGGCTCACCCGAAAGCGCGCGCTTGACGGTGTCCTCGCCATCGATGTTGAGGACCAAAATCGGCATACGGTTATCCTGGCACAGTGCCGTAGCCGTGGAATCCATAACCTGCAGACCGCGGACGAGAACCTCGTGATAGGTAATCTTGTCAAAACGGACGGCATCGGCGCACTTGACGGGATCCTTGTCGTAGATGCCGTCAACCTTGGTGGCTTTAATCAGAATCTCGGCGCCGATCTCGCACGCACGAAGAGCCGCGGCGGTGTCGGTCGTAAAGTACGGATTGCCCGAACCGGCAGCGAAGATGACGACGTTGCCCTTGGACAGATGGTTGATAGCGCGGCGACGAATATAGGGCTCGCAGATCTCGTTCATCTGGATAGCGCTCATCACGCGGCAGGGAACATCGTTATGCTCGAAGGCATCCTGCAGGGCGAGCGCGTTCATAACGGTTGCCAGCATGCCCATGTAGTCGGCCTGAGCACGCTCCATGCCACCGGCAGCGCCGGCCATGCCGCGGAAAATATTGCCGCCGCCGACAACGACGCCGACCTCATGGCCAACGGCGAGCAGCTCCTTGACCTGTTTGGCAAGATGGTCGGTAACCTTGGGGTCGATGCCATACTGGCCGTCGCCCATCAGTGCTTCGCCAGAAAGCTTAAGAAGCACGCGTTTATATCGGATGTCGGACAAAGCGATCCTCCTTTAGATTGAACTCTCAACATTCTATCAAAGGCTCTGATAAGAGCCATGAAAAAGCAGGCTGTGAGTAAAACCCACAGCCTGCTCATTACCAGCTACAAGAGCTTATTTACTCGCCACGGACCAGACGGTCAAAGGCAACGACGGTAATGGTGTCGCCGAGCTCCTTGGAGACCTGCTCAGCATACTTCTTGATGGTGAGGGAGCTGTCCTTGATGAACTCCTGCTCGGTGAGCACGGACTGCTTGTAGAACTTCTCCAGACGGCCGACAGCCATCTTCTCCTGAATGGCCTCGGGCTTGCCGGACTCGGCAGCCTGAGCCATGTAGATCTGCTTCTCGTGCTCGACGGTCTCGGCCGGAACCTGATCGCGGGTAGCGCAGATCGGGGCGACGGCGGCAACCTGAAGGGCAACGTCGTGAGCGAAGGTCTTGAAGGACTCAGCCTGAGCGGTCTCGGCCTTCTCGAAAACGAACTCGACGAGGACGCCGATCTTACCACCCATGTGGATGTAAGAAGCGAGCGCGCCGTTCTCAGCCTTGCGGGCAGCGAAGCGGGAGATCTTCATGTTCTCGCCCATGATGTGAATCATCTCGGTGAGCTCGGAGGAAACGGTCTCCTCGCCCATCGGCTTCTCGAGCAGAGCGTCGACGTCAGCAGGCTCGGTGGTAGCGACAACCTCAGCGACCTTGGAAGCAAAGCCGGTGAACTTGGCGTTGGAGCCAACGAAGTCGGTCTCGCAGGAGAGCTCGAGCAGAGCGCCGGTCTTGCCATCCTCGGAGACGAACGCGGCGACAGCGCCCTCGTTGGTCTCACGGCCAGCCTTCTTGGCAGCCTTGGCAAGGCCGTTCTTACGCAGAACGTCGACAGCGGCGTCCATGTCGCCGTCAGCCTCGACGAGAGCCTTCTTGCACTCCATCATCGGGGAGTCGGTCATCTCGCGGAGCTGCTTGACCATAGCGGCGGTAATCTGGGCCATTGTGGTTCCTTTCAAAGAGATGAAAAAGAATTAACTAAGACTGATTTACTCGGCCTTGGGCTCAGCGGCCATCTCGGCCTCGGAGACCTGCTCCTTGCCGGAGCCAGCGAGGCAGGCGTCAGCCATGAGCTCGCACATAAGGGTGACAGCGGAGATAGCGTCATCGTTGCAGGGGATGCCGTACTCGACCTCGTCGGGATCGGAGTTGGTGTCGATCAGGGCGACGACGGGGATGTTCAGGCGCTGGGCCTCCTTGATGGCGTTCTCCTCGCGCTTGGTGTCGATGACGAAGAGAGCCTGGGGCAGACCCTTCATGTCGCGGGCGCCACCGAGGTTGGTCTGGAGCTTAGTGAGCTCCTTGCCGAGAACAGCCTGCTCCTTCTTGGGCAGAACAGCCATGCGGCCGTCCTCGACCATGGCCTCGAGCTCCTCCATGCGGTTGATGCGGGAGCGGATGGTGACGAAGTTGGTCAGCATACCGCCGAGCCAACGCTGGTTGATGTAAGGCATGTTGGCGCGCTCAGCAGCGTTCTTGACGGCCTCCTGAGCCTGCTTCTTGGTGCCGACGAACAGCACGTTGCCACCCTTGGCGACGTTCTTGACGAAGGTGTAGGCCTGGTCGGCGTCGAGGATGGTCTGCTTGAGGTCGAGGATGTAGATGCCGTTGCGCTCACCGAAGATGAACGGCTTCATCTTGGGGTTCCAGCGACGGGTCTGGTGACCGAAGTGGCAGCCGGCCTCGAGCAGGGTGCGGATATTAATCTTGGTAGCCATGTTAAACCTCCTGTGGTTTGCCTCCGCGCGGGGTCATCCTCCAAAACCAACCCGGACATGTGCTACCAAAGCCCGGGCACCACGGTATGAAGTAGCCGCGCGTGCGTGATAAAAACATGTTGCCGTGAAGCAACCCGATGAATGATAGCAGGAATGCCTCTTCCTGCCAACCCGCAATCAAAACCACACACCTGAGTGCGGCGCGGGACGTCCCAGCCACTATTCGCCGCGGGGATGGGCTTGAGCCACAGCCCGCTTAAGCCGATCGGGTGTGAGATGCGTGTAGATCTGCGTCGTGGACAGGCTCGCATGACCTAGCAGCTCTTGAACCGAGCGCAGGTCCGCACCGCCCTCGAGCAAGTCGGTCGCAAAGGTATGGCGCATCGCATGCGGGGCGATGTCAGCCGGAATGCCGGCGAGCGTCGCCAGCGTATGGAACCGCCGCCGGAGCATCGCGGCGCTCATGCGATTGCCGCGCGCCGATATAAGCAGCGGATGCGGCCCGGTAGCGAGGTCGCGGCGCTTTGCCCGAGCGAGCAACTCCGGCCTCCCCTCTTCAATATAGAGACGCGTCACATCGAGCGCACGACGATACAGAGGAACGATGCGCTCCTTGCTTCCCTTGCCCCACAGGCGCAGCGTGCGCTCGGACCAACCAATAGACTCCACGTTGAGCGCCGCGAGCTCCGAGATTCGCGCGCCGGAGGCATAGAGCAACTCAAGCATCGCCGCATCGCGCAGTCCCGCGGGCGTCGAGGTATCAGGCGTCTTGAGCAGCGCCTCAACCTGCTGGGTCGTAAGGACGCCCGGCAGGTCACGCGGCAGCTTGGGCGATGCGATCGCCGAGACCGCATCGCCCTCGACAATCCCCTCGGCAGCCATCCAGCGATAGAGAGATCGGATAGCCGACAGGTGCGCCGCAAGCGTTCGGGGAGCCACCTGCTCACGCGAAAGCTCAGCAAGATAGCGACGAATGGTGCGCACGTCGGCAGCGAAAGCATCAATATCCTCGCGCTCGCACCAAGCAGCAAAGCGCTCCAGCCTCGAGCCATAGGCCGTCACCGTGTTGGGAGAAAGCCCCTCAACGCGTGCGATATAGGCGATAAAAGAGTCGACGGTGTCGTACAGGTCAAAGGCTATGACCGGTCGCCTCCAAACAAGTCGGAACGCGTGGCCAAGTAGGCATCGAGGGCCTCGAGCGCACGGTCCGCATAGGCCTGGTAGCGGTCGCGCTTGCTGCGGCGCTTACCATCCTCGAGTGGCGGCACCAGGCCAAAGTTGACATGCATGGGCTGATAGCCCACGGTGGCAGGATCGGTCGCATAGCCCACGAGCGCACCCAGGGCGCCCACACGCGGCAACTCGACGCCCGCGGCACCGATAGCCTCGGCATAGGTGTTGAGCGCCGCGAGCAGACCTGTCGCCACGGCTTCCATGTACCCCTCGGTGCCGGTGATCTGACCGGCCAGGCGCACACCGGTACCGGGCACGGCAAAGGTGCCATCGAGCACATGCGGGGCGTCGACAAAGGTATTGCGGTGCATGACACCGTAGCGGAAGAACTCAGCGTTCTCCAGGCCCGGCACCATATGGAAGACGCGCTTCTGCTCGCCAAAGGTCAAGTTGGTCTGGAAGCCCACCAGGTTATAGGCGGTCTTCTCCTTGTTCTCGGCACGCAGCTGAATCGCCGCCCAGGGGCGACGTCCGGTACGCGGGTCGGTGAGGCCGACGGGCTTCATGGCGCCAAAGCGAATGGCGTCCTTGCCGGTGCGCGCAACTTCCTCGGCAGGCTGGCAAGCCTGGAACAGATCGCCGCCCTCAAAGTCTTTGAGCACCACGCGGTCGGCCGTGGTAAGCGCCTCGATAAAGGCCTCGTACTCCTCCTTATTGAGCGGAGCGTTGAGATAGTCGCCGCCCCCCTGCTCCTCGTAGCGCGACTGCGAGAACAGCACGTCCATATCGAGCGTGGAGGCATCGACGATCGGCGCCGCCGCATCAAAGAATGCCAAGGCATCGCCACCGACGAGCTTCATAACCTCTTCGCTCAGCGCCGGTGAACACAGCGGGCCCGCGGCAATGACCACGTGACCCTCGGGAATCTGCGTGACCTCGCCGTGCACGACCTCGATATTGGGACGAGCGGCAACCTCGGCCTCGACAAGCTCGGAAAACTTGACGCGGTCGACCGCCAGGGCACCGCCGGCGGGAACAGCCGCGCGATGGGCGCAATCGAGCAGGACTGAACCCATGCGCTCAAGCTCGGCCTTCAGCAAACCAGCCGCGGAATCCGGACGGGTCGACTTAAACGAATTCGAGCAGACGAGCTCTGCCAGGTGATCGGTATGGTGAGCCGGGGAGCTCACCTGGGGGCGCATCTCGCACAGCTTTACGGCAAAACCGCGATCTGCCAGCTGGATCGCGCACTCCGAACCCGCCAGACCGCCACCGATAACTGTCACCTGATCGAACTGCATCTGCAAACACCTTTCTAATTGACACGTTTTCCATTGTGACCGAAGGGTGTCTGGGCGTGAAGGGCAAACTTGGAGGGCGCATACCTTCCATCCATCATGCGCTCGATAAGACCCTCGAGTTCAAGCGAACCCAAGAGTTTGAGTACGCCGACAGCATCGAGCGAGACGAGCGCCGCGATGTCGTCGACCTTGAGCGGAGAGGCGATGAGCGCATGCATCACGGTCTGCTGCATTGGATCCAGGTCGGCAATGCCGGGAGCATCGGGGCGCGGGTAGCGCAGGGTTCCGTAGATGCGTGAGATAGCCATCTCGATAGATTCCTCGTCGACAATGCAGCAGGCACCGTTCGCAATGAGGTAATTCGTGCCACGCGACTCGGGCGATAGGATCGACCCCGGCACGGCAAGAAGTTCGCGCCCCAAATCCATAGCAGCCTCGGCTGTGGAAAACGTCCCAGAAGGCATACCCGCCTCGGATACAAAGAGGGCTTGCGACAGGGCCGCGATTACGCGATTGCGGCGCGGAAAGGCGAACTTGCGCGGACCCATGCCCCACGGAGAGATCGACACGACCGCGCCACCCGTATCAAGCGTGCGCGTAATCAGCCCCGCGCTCGAACGCGGGTAGACCACGTCGGCGCCCGTCCCCAGCACCACAACGTGTTTGCCGCCGGCGTTGACCGCAGCCCAACCCGAGGCCTGGTCACAACCGACCGCACCGCCCGAAACTACCGTCACTCCCGCCTCAACCGCCACCTTCGCCGCAAGCTCTGCCACGGCAAGACCATACGGCGAGGCCTTTCGCGCACCGATGATGGATAGCGCGGGCGTCGAAAGCGCCTCGGGGTTGCCGCGCACATAGAGCGTCTGAGGTACATCAGAAAGCTCCAAAACGGTCTCGGGATACAACGCGTCACCTGGATGCAGCTCGAAGGTCCCCTCAGCCATCATTGGTCCCTCCTTCCCTGGTACATCGCCGCCTCGAGCACGTGGTCCTGCGTCACCTGCTCGCTCTCGGCGACATCTGCGATCGTGCGCGCAATGCGAACAAGGCGCACGATGCCACGCCCTGTGAGATGCGTGCGCTTCGACAGGCCGAGCACACACTTCTCCGCCGCATCATCGAGCTCAAAGGTCGAAACGACGCCGTCAATGGACCGTGTCTCGTCATCCTCGGCCTCGGCATCCGCATCGTCCATGCGGGATTCGCGCCAAGCGCGAAAGGCGCGACCGCGCACAACGTAGTCACGTAACTCGGCCGACGACATGCCCTCCGCACCCTCGATAATCACTTGAGGGTCGGGACGGGTCACATCGATCATCATGTCGATACGGTCGGCCAAAGGACCGCGCAGTTTAGACCGATAGCGCTCGACCATCGCCGCCGAGCAGCGACACGGCACCTCGCGATCGCCCAAAAAGCCGCAGGGGCAGGGATTGCTCGCAGCCAGCAGCTGAAAGCGCGACGGGAAGGTAAAAGCCCCGTCGACGCGTACGATCCTCACGTAGCCGCGCTCGATGGGCTGACGCAGCGTCTGCAGCACGCCAGTGGGAAACTCGGCAAGCTCGTCCAAAAAGAGCACGCCGCCATGAGCAAGGCTGATCTCACCCGGGTGCACCGGGCGCCCGCCGCCGATAAGGCCTGCGGTCGAAATACTGTGGTGGGGACTGCGGAAGGGGCGGTGCCCCGCCAACAAGCCATCAATGTTCTCACCCAAAACCGAATGGATGCACAGTGCCTCCTGCTGATCCTCAACGGAAAGCTCGGGCAGGATGCCGGTCATACGGCGTGCGAGCATCGTCTTGCCCGATCCCGGAGACCCGATCATGAGCAAGCCGAGTTCTCCTGCCGCCGCAAGCGCCATGCCGCGTTTAGCGACTTCCTGCCCCAGCACGTCTGCATAGTCGAGCTCGGGCTCAAAGGTCGCCTCGACACCCTCGGAATCCAAGTAGTGCCGTGCGGCATCGCCCATGCCGTGAGCAAGCTGAGACAGATGGTCGATAAAGCCGCAATCCACGCCCGCGAGTGGCACATGCTGGTCGGACCTGCCGGCGATAAAAGACAGCCCCATGTCGCGAGCCAATAGCTGAAACGCCACCTCGCCTTTGACAGGAAGCACCGTGCCGTCCAAGCCGAGCTCGCCGGCGATAAGACAACGATCGAGGTTGTCGCGGGGAATCTGACCATCGGCCGCTAGAACCGCGATGGCGATGGGCAGATCAAAGCCGCTACCGGTCTTGCGAATATCGCCGGGCGCCAGATTGACCGTAATGCCCGAGCGCGGGATCTCAAAGCCGGCCGAGCGCATCGCACAGCGAATACGACCACGTGACTCCATCACCTCCATACTCGGGATGCCGAGCATCTGAATGCCCGGAACGCCGCCGGCAAGCGAGACCTCGACCGTGACGTGAATCGCCTCGACGCCGCGGATGCAGGCCGCGTGAACGGCAAACGTCTCGAACGCCATCACGACACCTGCCAATCGAACGCGTTGTACTGGTGCTCGATCTCGGCGATATGCCCGTCGCGGATGGTGACGCCCACGGCATCGAAGCGAATCGCCTTGAGCGGATAATGCTCCATGAGATAGCAACTTGCGATGCGGCGGTAGCGGCGTTGCTTTTGGGCGTCCACGGCCTCCTCGGGAAAGACCCGCGTGTTGCAATCCAGCGCAACGCGTCTGGTCTTGACCTCGGCCATCACCACGACATCGTCGAGCTCATCGAGCAGCACCAGATCGGCCTCGCCCTCGGTGCAACGATAACCCTGCTCCAGCAAGGTGTAGCCGCGCTCGTTAAAGTAGTCGATGGTGATCAGCTCGCCTAGCATGCCCAGCTCGCGGGGACTGAGTCCCTTGATAAACTCGGGCGTCATCGCCCCACAGTCGAGCTCGCCGTTTTCCCAACGCTCCTTGAGCTGCTGCGTCTTGCTCTTTTTGCTTGCGGCACTCATGGGGTCTCCTTTCCCGCACACTGCATTGCCCCGATGATGAGGGCACCTTTCATGCGGGTAAGTACCGGAAGCAAACCAAAAGCTGACCAAATGCCGACAAAAAACGGGCCGTACGCAGCAATGCTGCTGCATACGGCCCGCTACCAGCAGGTTTATAAAACCACAGAGGTCCCTGTCTCCACAATTGGCCTAGAAAAGGCGCTCAGTCTGCAGAAAGTTTCCGCAAAAGCTCACGCGGTGCAGCGGACAAAGTCCATGTTTGCGAATGGCCTCGATGTGCTCGGGGCTCGCATAGCCCTTCGACTCGGCCAGATGGTACTCGGGGTACTCGGCGTCGTACTCGACCATCATCTCGTCACGCGTGACCTTGGCCATGATGGACGCTGCGGCGATGCAGGCGATCTTGGCATCGCCTTTCACCACATCGCGCTCGTTAGGAACAGCGCCCAAGGGGTTGCCATCCATGAGGACGCAGTCGGGTTCAAGTCCCGTATCGGCCACGGCGCCCGCAACGGCGGTACGGATAGCACGGGCCATGCCCATCTCATCGATATCCTTAGGCGCGATATGGCAAAAACCGATCGCCGTCGCCACCTCGGCAATCTTCACTGAGAGCAACTCGCGGCGCGCCGGCGTGAGCTTTTTGGAATCGTTGATGCCCCAGACGCGCGGCTCCATGGGAAGGCACACGGCACACACGGTTAAGGGACCCGCTACCGAGCCGCGGCCCACCTCGTCGACACCAACGACCACCCCATCGCCGCCAAGCTCATGCATAAGCTCGTACATGTCATTGACGCGCTCGCGCTCGGCAAGTTCCTTAGCATGGCGTTTGAGGGCGCGTTCACAAGCCTTGATCACCTGCTGGCGCGGGTCCTCGCGATAATGCTCCACGAGGGCGGGGATCTCCTCAAACGTTGCGCTCGCTAGCTCTCCGGCAACCTGCGATGCCGAAACCGAGCTCGTCATATTGGCCATACCGGGCCCTCCTTGCATGCAAATCAGATAAAAAGAAGGGCCACCCGAAGGTGACCCTTGTGTCCAAACGAGTGGACAGACGCTGCGATCTTCTTAGCGCTTCTCGGGGATGCGAGCAGCCTTGCCCACCTTGTCGCGGAGGTAGTACAGCTTGGCGCGACGGACGCGACCATGACGAACGACCTCGAGCTTGGCGATCTTGGGGCTGTGAAGCGGGAAGGTACGCTCAACACCGACACCGAAGGACATCTTGCGGACGGTGAAGGTCTCGCGGGCACCGGCGCCGGCCATGCGGATGACGTCGCCCTGGAAGACCTGGATGCGCTCGCGGTCGCCTTCCTTAATGCGGTAGTGAACCTTGACGTTGTCGGCGACGCGAACCTGAGGAATGTCCTCGCGGATCTGCTGACGCTCGATTGCGCGGATGTAATCCATGTGCAATTCCTTACTCTTCTAGAGGTGCCGTACCACTCTGGCCGGCACGTAGTTGAACAAACGTATTCGAGTATACACGCGCGGGTTTCTGCTGCAAGAACAATTTTTTACGCAGACAAAAAGACAAAACCCGCACATGATAACCGTCCGCCTCACGAATGAGACGGACGGCATGAGGGGGGCTACGTTAGGCGTCTGAACCCAAAACGTTACGCGGAGCGCTTCGCCTCGAGCTTGGCCTGGGCGGCAGCCAGGCGTGCGAGGGGCACGCGGTAGGGCGAGCAGGACACGTAGTCCACGTCGGCCACATTAAACAGGCCCTTGATGGACTTGGGGTCGCCGCCGTGCTCGCCACACACGCCAAAGTGCATGTCGGGGTTGGTGGCGCGACCCTTCTCCACGGCCATGCGCACGAGCTCCAGCACCGCCGCGTCGATGGTCTCGAAGGGGTTGTCCTTCAGAATTTTCTTATGCATGTACAGCGGGATGAACTTGGCCTCGGCATCGTCACGGGAGAAGCCGAAGGTGGTCTGGGTCAGGTCGTTGGTGCCAAAGCAGAAGAAGTCTGCGTGATGGGCAATCTCGTCAGCGACCATGCAGGCGCGCGGCAGCTCGAGCATCGTGCCCACGGGAATATTGAGCTCGACACCCTCCTCGGCGGAGACCTCGGCGATTACGCGCTCGATGACCTCGCGAGTCTGGACATGCTCAGCCGTGATGGAAACGAGCGGAACCATGATCTCGGGATGCGGGTCGACGCCCTCCTTGATAAGGCGGGCAGCGGCCGTGGCGACGGCGCGAACCTGCATGAGCGGCAGATCGCTAAAGACGACGGACAGGCGAACGCCGCGCAGGCCGAGCATGGGGTTCGACTCGACCATGCCGTCGATACGACGCAGGCGGGCGCGCAGGGCTGCAAGCTCTTCCTCGCTGGCGCCGGCGGCTTCCTTCTTGGTGATGGCGACCTCGAGCTCGCGAGGATTATCCAGGAACTCATGAAGCGGCGGATCGAGCAGGCGGACGACCACATCGCGACCGGACATGGTCTTGAACATCGCCAGGAAGTCCTCGGTCTGAACCTTGCGCAGGTCGGCCAGGGCCTGCTGCTTCACGGCCTCATCGTCAGACAGGATAAAGCTCTGGATGATGTTCTTGCGGTCGCCCAGGAACATGTGCTCGGTGCGGCACAGGCCGATGGCCTCGGCGCCAAGCTCGAGCGCAAGCTCGGCATCCTCGGGATTGTCGGCGTTGACGCGCACATGGTTGGCATGGCCACAGGTCTCGTCCAGGCGAATCTCGTCGGCCCAGGACAGGATGGTGTCCAGATCGCCGGTAAGCTCGGCGGAGACCAGGTCGACGGCGCCGTCGACGACGATGCCCTGGGTGCCGTCGATGGAGATGACATCGCCCTCGCGCAGCACGCGGTCGCTGCCCTCGATGCGCACGACCTTCTCGGCGGCGTCGATATGGAAGCGCTCAACGCCACAGACGCAGGGCGTACCCATGCCGCGGGCGATAACGGCGGCATGACTCGTCTTGCCACCGTGGCTGGTCAGGATGCCCTCGGCGGCGACCATGCCCTTCAGGTCGTCGGGGTTGGTCTCCCAACGAACCAGAATGACCTTGTGGCCCTCGGCGGAACGCGTGACGGCGTCGTCGCTCGAGAACACGACCTCGCCCACGGCGGCACCGGGGCTGGCGTTCAGACCGCTGGCCAGCGCCTCGTACTTCTTGGAGGCGTCAAACTGCGGGTGCAGGAGTTGGTCGAGCTGCGCGGGATCGATGCGGCTCACGGCCTCCTCGCGGGTGATCAGGCCCTCCTCGACCATTTCGATAGCGATGCGCAGGGCGGCGGTGGCGGTGCGCTTGCCCACGCGGGTCTGGAGCATCCAGAGCTTGCCCTGCTCGATGGTGAACTCGATATCGCACATATCGCGATAATGATCCTCGAGCGTCAGGAACACGCGCTCGAGCTCCTCACCTGCGGACTCGAGGCCCGGGGTGGTCTTGAGGTCGGCAATGGGCTCGGTGTTGCGGATGCCGGCGACGACGTCCTCGCCCTGGGCGTTAACCAGAAAATCGCCGTAGAACTCCTTGGTGCCGTCGGCCGGATTACGCGTAAAGGCGACGCCCGTCGCAGAGGTCTCGCCCTTGTTGCCAAAGGCCATGGCCTGCACGTTGACGGCGGTGCCGAGGTCGTCGGAAATGCCATGCTGCTTGCGGTAGATGCAGGCACGCTCGTTCATCCAGCTGCCAAAGACGGCCTGGATGGCAAGGCGTAGCTGAAGCTCCGGGTCGTGCGGGAAGACGGGCTTGCCGTCAGCGACCTCGAGCTCGGGATACAGGGAGGCATCGACGTTCTCGGAGAAGATGCCCTTAAAGGTCTCGACGAGTTCCTGCAGGTCCTCAGCCGAAAGCTCGGAATCGACGCGAACGCCGGCGACCAGACGGGCCTGGGTCAGGGCGTTCTCGAACAGGTCGGCGTCAACGCCCATAACGACGTTGGAGAACATCTGAATAAAGCGGCGGTAGCTATCCCAAGCAAAACGCGGATTTTGCGTCTGGGCGATGAGCCCCTGAACGGAGTCGTCGTTGAGGCCTAAGTTGAGGACCGTGTCCATCATGCCGGGCATGGAGAACGGAGCGCCCGAACGAACCGACACGAGCAGCGGATCGGAGGCGTCGCCGAGCTTCTTGCCGCAGCGGGCCTCGAGGTCCGCCTCGGCAGCAACGATCTCATCGAGTGCGCCCTCGGGCCACACGTTGCCGGCACCGGAGTACTCGACGCAAGTCTGGCAGGTAATGGTAAAGCCACCGGGAACCGGCAGGCCGATGCGGCTCATCTCGGCAAGGTTTGCGCCCTTGCCGCCAAGCACGAAGTTCATGGACTTGTCGCCCTCAGTGACACAGGTGCCCTGGGCGTCGGTTCCAAAACGGTAAACCCTCTTGCAATCGCTCACGATACTTCCCCTTTCATGCACTTACGCGCACGACCGTGGTAACGAATCGACCCGCCAAATGCGGGCCGTGAGGGAACTATACGGCGGGTTTTGAGCGGGCTTAAGCAGAGGACGCGGGGGTTGGTAAACGTGGTAAATTTGGCGGTAAACGGTAGGTAAAGTTGGTTACCTTATGAAGATACCAATGCAAGAGGCTTGCAGGTCAAATGCCAGTTTCTTGCTAAATCGCTTTACCATTATCGCGCATTATTTTTAGGTAGTCTTATAAAGACAGGCATTTTTAGCTACCCCAATAAGCTAGCTTTGCTAGGCTCGGCGGGCGGCGCGGCGGGCACGGGCTTCTTGGATTTCCTCCAAGTGACTAATGATCTCGGAGGCGCTCTCCTCGATCGCCTTGCCGTCGGTACGCACCACAAAGCAGCCCAGGCGCTTCATGAGGGCGCGAGCTTCCTCGAGCTCGCTGCGCACGCTCTCGGGCTCGGCATAGGAGCCGGCGACGGCACGGGCGTAGTCGTCGCCCAAGCGGCTATCGCGAATTTCGGAAATCACATCGACGGTCGAAATCAGGCCGAACAGGCGCATCGGGTCAACCTCGTAAATCGACTTCGGCGGCTCCATGCCATGGGCCAACGGAACATTGGCAACCTTGTAACCTTGATAGGCCAAATACATCGACAACGGCGTCTTGGACGTGCGCGATACGCCCAGCAGCACGATATCGGCACCCGACAGATCGTCGCAACCGCGCCCGTCATCGTGCTCAACGAAATACTCCATGGCCTCGATACGATGGAAATAGCGGTCATCGGTCCTGTGAATCACGCCCGCAACGCCCTTGGGCGGCACACCGATGAGCGACGACAGCACGGCGAGCGTCGGACCGATCAGGTCGACCGAGCGAATGTGCAGCATGCCCAAGTAGTCGAGCACACGAGCACGAAGGGCCGGGTCGACAATGGTGTGGAACACGGCGATATCGCGATGGTCGGCATCGACGCGCGGCCCCACAAATGACTTGACCTGCTCTACAGAGTTCACCTTGGGCAGGCGCAAGAGACGAAAAACCCCTTCATCAAATTGCCCAGACGCCGCAAGCACCACCTCACAAGCGGTATCACCGAGCGAGTCGGAGATAACGATAACGGTGGGACAAGCGGTGACCGGGCAATCCATGCGGGGCTCCTTTTGCGCTTACGCGCAGGCTGGCTTACTTTTTGCGGGCAAGCTCACCGATGTTGGCGATGCCGGAGAAAACGGCCTCGAAGCGGTTGAGCAGCTTAAGGCGATTATCGCGAAGCTGCTCGTCCTTGTCCATGACCATGACCTCGTCGAAGAAGCGGTCGATGGGGGCGCGCAGGGCGGCAAGGGCGGCAAATGCGGCCGGGTAATCCTCGGCAGCAAGGGCGGCGTCGACAGCGGTCTGAGCAGCCTCGGAGGCGTCGGCAAGCGCGAGCTCGGCCTCGCCCATCAGGGCGCGGTCGTACTCCGCACCCAGCTCGGGCTTGGAGATGTGCGCGGCGCGGGCATAGGCGGTCGCCAGGTTATCGAACGTCTCGGCATCGTTCTTGCGGGCCTCGTCGAGGGCGGCGCAGCGGGCGAAGAAAACGGACGGGGCGATGATGTGCACCGCGGAGACGGCGGCAACAGTATCGGCCGGGATCTTTTCGTCGCGGGCCATGCTCACCAGGCGGCCATGGAAGAAGTCGCGAACCTGCTGGGCGACCTCGGCGGCGTCGAACTCAATGCCCTGCTCACTGTAGAGCTCGAGGGCGAAGTCAATGAGCGACGTGGGGTCGATCGGCAGGCGGTCGCGCAGGATGTTGATGATGCCGATAGCGGCACGACGCAGCGCGTAGGGGTCGGAGGAGCCGGTCGGGGGCTCGCCGATGGAAAAGATACCGGCGATGGTATCGAGCTTGTCGGCGCAGGCCACGATGCAGCCAGCGGTGCCCTCGGGCAGCTCGTCACCGGCAAAGCGAGGACGATAGTGATCGCGAATAGCATGGGCGACCTCGTCGTTCTCCCCCATCGCGGTCGCATAATAACCGCCCATCACGCCCTGCTGGCTCGTGAACTCGACGACGGCGTTGGACACCAGGTCTGCCTTGCACAGGTGCGCGGCGCGAGCAGCGTCGGCGGCAAGATGGGCGCCCAGATGAGCCTCGCGGGCGATAGCGAGCGCGAGCTGCTCGATGCGCTCGGACTTGGCGAGCACGCTACCGAGCTTCTCCTGGAAGGCAACCTTGGCCAGACGCTCACGGAATTCGTCGAGGGAGATCTTCAGGTCCTCCTCGTAGAAGAACTTTGCGTCGTCCAGACGGGCGCGCACGACGCGCTCGTTGCCGTCGATCACGCGCTCGGCGTTCTCGGGCTTGCTGTTGGAGACGACCACGAACTCACGCGTGAGCTTGCCCTCGCCGTCATAGATCGGGAAGTAGCGCTGGTTGGTGAGCATGGACTCGCAGATGATCTCGTGCGGGACCTTGAGGAACTCCTCATCGAAGGTACCGACGAGCACCGTCGGCCACTCGCAGAGGTTAATGACCTCCTCAAAGACCTTCTTGGGCGTATCAACATGGCAGCCGGGACGGGCAGCCTCGACCTCGGCGATACCGGCGAGGATGGCCTCGCGACGACGCTCGGCAGAAAGCACGCCAGCGTCCTCGAGCACCTGCTCGTAGACGGCGGGGCTGGCAACCACATGGTCGCCAGGGCCAAGTACGCGATGACCACGCGTGGTGTTGCTACTCGTCACGTCGGCAAACGATACGGGCACAACATCCTCGCCCAAAAGGCAGCAGATCCAACGGACCGGACGCACGAACGTCGCGTGCTCGTGGCCCCAGCGCTGGGAGCGATAGTTGGGCCACTGCAGGCCGGCAATAGTCTTCTCGCACAGAGCGGTCAGAATCGGCGTAGCCGGTGCGGTGGGAATGTTCTTCTCGGCGAACACATACTCGCGACCGTCGGTGTCCTCGCGACGGACCAGGTCCTCGGCAGACACACCGCACTTGCGGGCGAAGCCCTGGGCGGCCTTAGTGGCGTTGCCGTGGGCATCGAAGGCAATGTTGGCCGCGGGGCCACGCTTGACCTCGTGAACCTCATCTGTCGCGGTGGCGACGTCGGCAACGAGTGCAGCCAGACGACGCGGGCTCGAGATCACGCGGACCTCGCCATGGGCCAGACCGGCCTCGTCGAGACCCTTGGCGATCATGGTGCCAAGCTGCTTGACGGCATTGTTCAGCGGCGCGGAGGGCATCTCCTCCGTACCGATCTCAAACAGGAAATCCTTAGCGTCTGCCATGGCTTACGCCACCTCGCCTTCCTGATCGGCATTCTCGTTGACTCCGGCGACCTCGGCCATATAGGCCTCGCAGCACGCCTTAGCGACGGCGCGGACGCGCAAGATGTAGTTAGCACGCTCGACCGCGGACAGGGCGCCACGGGCGTCGAGCAGGTTGAAGGCGTGGCTGCACTTCATGACACAGTCGTACGCCGGCAGCGGCAGCTTTCGCTCCAGGCAGGAATGGCACTCGGCCTCGTAGTCGTCAAACTTCTGACGCATCATCTCGACGTTGGCGACCTCAAAGTTATAAGCGCTGAACTCGCGCTCGTTCTCGAGGAACACGTCGCCGTAGGTCATGGGCGTGCCGTCGGGCAGGTAGCTCCACACCAGGTCGTAGACCGAGTTGACGCCCTGGGCGTACATGGCGATACGCTCCAGGCCGTAGGTAATCTCAACGGGCACGGGGTCGACCTCGATGCCTCCCACCTGCTGGAAGTACGTAAACTGCGTGACCTCCATGCCATTGAGCCAGACCTCCCAGCCAAGGCCCCAGGCGCCGAGCGTCGGGCTCTCCCAGTCGTCCTCGACAAAGCGGACGTCATGGTCGTTGGGGTCCAGGCCAATGGCGGCAAGAGACCCCAGGTAGAGCTCCTGGGCGTTGACCGGCGAGGGCTTGATGAGCACCTGGAACTGATAGTAGTGCTGCATGCGGTTGGGGTTCTCGCCGTAGCGGCCGTCGGCGGGACGGCGGCAGGGCTGTGCATAGCAGGTGCGCCACTCGGCGGGACCGAGCGAGCGCAGCGTGGTCGCGGTATGGAAGGTACCGGCACCGACCTCGGAGTCATAGGGCTGCATGATGACGCAGCCCTGCTCGCCCCAGTACTGCTGGAGGCGCAGGATGATGTCTTGGAAGGAAAGCGATGAAGCGTTCATGCCTCTAATATCCCCTCGTCGAAACGATTACACGGTTAGGTACTGTACTATAGCGGTTTTTAGTCGATAGCGCCCAGACGGTTGAGCGGCCAGTAACGCACGAGCGCCACGGCGATCAATTCGGAGCGGTCGACCGGGCCAAAGTAGCGGGAGTCAGCAGAGTTCTCGCGGTTGTCGCCCATCACCCACACGCACCCGTCGGGAACGGTGTAGGGATAGCTTACCTGAGCGCCGGGCGCTTGGACCGAAAGTGGCCAGCTCATGCCCGTCGTATAGTCCTCGTCGAGCGCTTGGCCGTCAACGACCACCTTGCCATCCTGCAGGTCGACCGTCTGCCCGGCCGTGGCAATAACACGCTTGACAAGAACATCATGCTCGGAGGTGCCATCGGGGTTGTGAAACACCACGATATCGCCCTGCTTGACGGGCTGACCGAGCTCGAGGCTCACCTTTTGTGCCAGGATCTGGTCGCCAATCTCGATCGTGGACTCCATGGAACCGGTGGGTACCACAAAGGGTTCGACCACAAACGAGCGAATCAAGAAGGTAGCGACCAGTGCGATCGCGACGACCACGATCCACTCAAACGCACCCTTTAGCACGGAATGCTGCGATGGAACCATCCTCACTCCTCGCTCTGCGAATACGAAGCGTCCAGAATCTCCTGCGCGTAAGCGCGCTCCTCGGGCGTGAGCCGCGCCGTCTCAATCAGATCGGGACGCCAACGACAGGTGCGCTCGATGGCGTTCTTACGACGCCACGCATCGACCTTAGCATGATCGCCGCTCACAAGCACCGGAGGCACGCCCTCGCCGTTGAACTCGGCAGGACGGGTGTACTGCGCGTACTCGAGCAGGCCTCCATCCTCGGCGGTCGAGAACGACTCGTCCACGTTGCTCATCTCGTCGCCCAGGGCGCCGGGAATCAGGCGTACGACGGCATCGGCAACGACCATAGCGGGAAGCTCGCCGCCCGTAAGCACGTAGTCGCCGATCGACAGACGCTCATCGGCATACGCATACGCGCGCTCGTCGACGCCCTCGTAGCGACTGCACACAAACAGCAGGCGCTCACTTTTGAGCAGGCGCTCGGCCACATGCTGCGTAAAGGGCTCGCCACAGGGGGTGAAGAACACAACCGTGGGCTTGGGACCCTCTGCGCTAATGGCCTCGATGGCCTCTGCGATAGGCTCGACCTTCATGAGCATGCCCTGCCCGCCGCCGTACGGCTCGTCATCGACGGTACGATGGCGGTCGTGCGTCCAGTCGCGCAGGTTATACGCCTTAAAATCAAAAAGGCCGACCTTGCGGGCGCGGCCCAAAATCGATGTGGACATGACGGGCTCAAACATCTCGGGAAAGACCGAAAGGGTCTCGATCAGCATGTTGTCCTCCCTACTTGTCCATATCGATCAGGCCGTCCATAACATGGACGGAAATTGTTCCTGTGTCGGGAAGATCGAGCACGACCTGCTCGATCACGGGAATCAGTACCTCGCCGTACCGATCGCCCTCGACAACCCAAACATCGTTAGCGGGCGTCGACATGATCTCGACGATCGTGCCGAGCGAACCGAAGCGCTCGTCGACCACCTCGCGACCCATCAGGTCGGTATAGGCAGCGTCGAGCGAATCGAGCTCAAAGTCGTCACGATTTACCAGCACGTAGCATCCCGTGATGCCCTCGGCGGCCGTCAAGTCGTCAATGCCCTCAAACGAGACCAGATCGCCATCGCCCGTATCGGTGACGGACACGACCGTGCAAAAGCGGTCGCGCTTGAGCGCCGGCGGCGTCAGGGCGACGCGCATACCCGGCTCTAATACAGAAAGAAGCCCCCGCAGCGGCTGCGCGAGGACCTCCCCCTTCCTTCCGTGCGGCTTGACCACACGGGCGATGTTTTTGTACTGGGACCTCAAGGTCCTAGCCCAGAACCTCTACCTCGACAGCAGTGTCGAGGCGAGCGGCCAGTGCACGGGCGAGCGTGCGAATGGCCTTGATGGTACGGCCACGACGGCCGATGACCTTAGCGACGTCATCCTCGGCGACCGAAACCTCAATCGTAGAGGCGTCGTCACCATCGATGACCTCAAGGCTCACGGAATCCGGGTCGTCGACGATCTGAACAACGAGATATTCGACGAGATCGGCGATGCGATCTGAGAGCATTGCCTCACCCTCGAGCTGTGCAGCGTCAACCTCAGGCACGATTTACTCCTCGGCGCCCTCAGCGGCCTCAGCGGCAGCCTTAGCGGCCTCGGTCTCTTTAGCGAGCTGCTTCTTGGACTTCTTGACGACGGTCTCGGTCTTCTCGCCCTCGTTGGCGGCCTTGACCAGAGCGGCGACGGCGTCGGTGAGCTGAGCGCCCTTGGACTGCCAGTCGGCGATCTTCTCGAGATCGAGGTTGATGGTCTTGGGGGCGGTCATCGGGTTGTAGCGGCCAACCTCCTCGATGATACGACCGTCACGCGGGGCGCGGGAATCGGCGACGACGACACGGTAGTACGGACGCTTCTTAGCGCCGTGACGAGCAAGGCGAATCTTGACTGCCAAAGGAAACTCCTCCAACCAAGCAGCTTTAGGCTGCAACTACAAACAAACAGTTGAACATAATACGCCATCGACGCGGGCAGGTGAAGTCCGTGAGACCAACTTCTTCGGTGTAGTCGAGGGCAAATCCATATCTTAGACAAGAATTCGGGATTTGCAAGCACATACACGCACCCCACATGAGCTGCGCGGTATACTCATGACATGGAAAGACGCGAACATACATACGGTTATGAGGATGCCATGGGCGTCACGCCGCCTCCCTGGACGGGTCCGGCGGTGGGCCTCATGGACCTCGATGCGTTTTTTGCGAGCGTGGAGATGCTCGATCATCCCGAATGGCGCGGAAAGCCGCTCATCGTGGGCGGAGACGCCGATTCGCGTGGCGTCGTGTCCACGTGTTCGTATGAGGCGCGTCGCTTTGGCGTGCACTCTGCCATGGCCTCGGCCGAGGCGCGGCGCTTGTGCCCGCAAGCCATTTGGACGCACGGGCACTTTGATCGCTACCGCGAGGTGAGCGCGCAGGTCATGGCGATTCTCGCCGACGAGACCCCGCGTGTTGAGCGCGTATCCATCGACGAAGCCTTTATCGATATCACACCGTGTCGCTTTGCGCCCGAAGACCCGCTGCCGGTTGCGCGGCGTATAAGCGACCGCGTGGCAGCGCTGGGAGTGACGTGCTCCATTGGCGTGGGCTGCAACAAGACGGTTGCAAAGATCGCAAGCGAGCGGGATAAGCCGTTTGGGCTGACCATCGTGCGTCCCGGAACCGAGCAGCGCTTTTTGGCCGCGTTGCCGGTATCTGCCATGAGCGGCATCGGGCGCTCGGCCGAGGAGCGACTGCGCCGCATGCGCATCTACACCCTCGGCGAGCTATCACGTGCACCGGAATCCACCTTGACCTCTATATTTGGCGTCAACGGCGAACGCATGCGCCAGCGTGCGCTGGGACTCGAAATCTCCGAAGTCACGAGCCTCGATGAAGAGCGCGAGGTCAAGTCGGTTAGCAATGAACGCACCTTTGCGAAAGATTTGACTGAGCGCGGGGACATCGAAGCGGCAATTGCGCTGTTGGGCGAGTCGGTGGGGCGCCGCCTGCGCCGTCAGGGACTAACGGGCGCCACGGTTACGCTCAAGCTCAAGTATTCGTATGGAAGCGGTCGCTCGGCACAGCGCCGGCTGCCTCATCCGACCGACGATGAGAACATCTTCGTGGCGGTTGCACTCAAACTGCTCGACAACATCTGGCAGGAAGGCATGCATGTTCGCTTAGCGGGCATCGGCATGAGCGACTTCGACCACCAAGGCGGCATCCAGACTGACCTGTTCTGCGAGATCGATGACCGCGGAGCCCAATCCAGCGACCGCCGCGACCTCTCCGTCGCCATCGACGCCGTCCGAGACAAATTCGGCGACACCGCCCTTTCCTTCGGCCGCCAATCCCGCTTCAATAACTAGTCTTTTTTGGACGGGGGGGTTGCTGCCTTCCGTCCGACACGGCATTGGTAGTCAATTTGGGACGGGGCTATTTTAGCTACCCCTATATATCGGTTGAGATTCATTCGGCCTAATTCATTCACCGTCATCCAAAGGGTAGCTAAAATAGCCCCGTCCCAAATTGACTACCCCGGATGTCCGGTTTGCCCGCCGCAACAAAACTCTGTCCCAAATAGCTACTGATCGAGCTTGACCTTCTGAATCGTGCAGTGACCGATGCCCGTGAGGCGCACGATCTGCTTTATCGAAAAGCCCTCGTTTTTGAGCGTACGGATGTAGTTGTCGCGCACGGCTTTAGGCAAAGCTTTAAGGTGGTGAGGCTCATACGGTTTAAGGAGAGCCTGTGCAAACTCCAGTGCATCTATGTCGCTCACATGAGCGCCGTCACGGAAGCAATATCGATTCGGTTCTCCCGAGGTACTGAAAGCAAAAAATCTCTGAGAATCTCCGAGCAAACCTAGCACACATTCAGTCATACAAATACCCGGGTATCCCATATATTCGCTAAAACTGCTCCAACGATATAGTGAAGCAGTCCCAATCCTGGCTTTCGCAGGATTATCGTGAATATATCTCACACAGTTGAGCAGCTGATCATCGTTAAGAATCGGCACGCTCTTAAATCGATCCTGAAAAACTGGTCCCTTCCGTCCGGTTTTCGCGTTGAAATACATCGCATATGCAGTCGTAACAGAGTGCATGCAATCGCTCAGGTGAACATGTTCATCATCTAGCAACAAGTGAATATGGTTGTCCATAAGGCACCAAGCAATGATATTGACGTCGTATTTTCGGCATTTCGAGGCAAGCAACCGAATCAAATATATCCGATCATCGGCATCCTCAAATATCAGCTGACCACCACAGCCCTTTTGGACGACATGGTAATAGCCGTAAACAGAGATTTCCCGCGCGGTCCGAGTCATACGCATCTCCTCCTCTACAGATAACAAATACGTTACCCGAGTCGGAAAGCTAAATATCACGCAATGAACCGCAACTCGCTTCTATCGGCGAACGGTAGGTAGTAGCTAAAAAAGCCCCGTCCCAAATTAGCTACTTTGGGCAAAAAGAAAGCCGGGCAGGTGCGGAAAACCGCACCTGCCCGGCGATATGCGTGAGGGTAGCTAAACCCCGTCTCAAATGAGCTACTAGAGGAGGTTGAGGGGGAGCTGGGGGGCGTCTCCCCAGAGTTTCTCGAGACGGTAGAAGTCACGTGCCTCGGGGGTGAAGACGTGGACGACGACCGAGCCGTAGTCCATGAGCATCCAGGTCTTCTGCTCGCGGCCCTCGATGGAGAACGGGTGCTCACCGCAAGCCTCGGCGACCTTCTCCTCGATCTCATCGACGATAGAATCGACCTGACGGTTATTGGTACCGGTGGCGAGCACAAAGTAGTCGCACACGTCGGAGAGCTCAGTCAGGTCGAGCACCTGAACGTCCTCGCCCTTCTTGTCGTAGGCGGCCTGCGCGGCGGCGCGGGCGACATCCTCGGCGGCGACACCGCTCGCGGACAGCGAGGCGGCGGTGCGGTCGGACGTGGCGACGAAGCTCTTGTGCTCCACACCTTCAAGAATCTGCTCGTCGGTCATGGTCTCGTCGGCCATGGAATACCTCTTTCTAGACAGCCCGAGCTAGCGCAGCTGGGCGTAATGGTTGTAAATCGTAATAGCCGTGGGATAAAGATAACGCCCGGTCTGGATCACGTAGACCAGACCCTGCGCAAAACAGGAGAAGAACAACTCGTCAAGCGTTGACTCCCCCACCATCTTGCGCAGCGCGTGGGCATAATCACCATGGCGGTTGGGCTCGATGGCATCGGCCACAAAGACCACCATATCGAGCGGCGTCATGTCGCAAGCGCCCACGGTGTGACGGTCGACAGCTTGAAAGACCGCCGGCGACAGCTCGGGAAAGAGCTGCGGAAGCTCATAGGCGGCAACCGGGCCATGCAAAAGCGGCGTCGCGGCGGACGGAGAGCCGGCAATCTTAATGCTGTAATGCAGAGCGCGCGTGACCAACTCGTCGTCGGAGAGCACTTTGTCCCAGTCGTGAATCAGGCCGGCGGCGGCGGCATCAAAGCGGTCGACGCCATACACCTCGGCCAGACGGAGCGCAGTCTCGGCAACACCCAGCGAATGCATGAAGCGCTTGCGCTTATCCTTCATACGCACATCGAGCAGCTCTTGAATGCGCTTGAGCAGCGCGCGCTCATCGCCCTCAAACTGATCCTCTACCGACAACGTAGACCCCCATCACTCAAAATCTTCTTGACCCAGATCGGTATACAGCCCGCGTTTGCGAATATAGCCGAGAACGGACTCGCTCGTAAGATAGCGCACGCTCATGCCACGGGCAACTCGCTTACGAATATTGGTCGAGCTAATCGCCAGCGCCGGAATCTGGATATAACGCACGTCAAACGGCAGGCCCGACTCTTTGATTCGGGCACGCGCCGTATCGATATCAAAGCCCGGTCGCGTCGCCGCAATAAACGTGGCAAGCTCGGCGATTCGGTCGGCATCATGCCAGGTAACAATATCGATAATCGCATCGGCGCCCGTAATAAAGTAGAGCTTTACCTGAGGCGGGTAAAAGTCGCGAAGGGCATGAAGCGTATCGGCCGTATAGGTCACGCCCGGACGGTCAATCTCGAAACGGCTCGCCAAAAAAGCCGGATTCGCAGCGGTGGCGAGGACCGTCATGGCATAACGGTCCTCGGCAGGCGTCACCGGTTTGTCGAGCTTAAAGGCAGGAGAGCCGGCCGGCATAAAGAGCACGGCGTCCAAGTCGAGCGACTCGCGCGCCTGCTCGGCGGTAACCAAGTGCCCGTAATGAATCGGGTCAAAGGTACCACCCATAATGCCGAGCCTAAACTCCTGCCCGTCTTCTAGAGGAAGCTCGGGCAGACCGATTCCACCGCGCAGCGACATGGCTTACTCGCCCTCCGGGGTCTCAACAACGTCGACTTCGGTAGTGCCTTCGGAACCCTCGGTGACATCAGCCACGCCCGAACCCTCGGCCGCTACGTCAATAACCTCAACGCCTTCGTCCTCAAGCTCCTCCTCGTACTCCGAGAAGTCCTCGGCGCCCTCAAAGTCAAAGGCGCGCTGGCAAATGCGAACCTCGTCGCCCGCACGGCAGCCGGCCTTCTCGAGCGCGTCGTCAACACCCATGCGCGCAAACTTATGCTGCAGGTAGATGACGGCTTCCTCGTTTTCCCAGTCGGTCTGGATGACCATGCGCTCGATGGCGCGACCGACCACGCGGAAGGCATGGGGCTCTTCCTGAACAATACGGAAACGCTTCTCACGCTGCAGGCGACGGCGCTCCCACTCATCGTCGCGCAAAACGACCGGCTCATCCGAGACAGCCAACTCGGCGCGCAGCTTAGCCACCTGCTCGCCCACGGCAAGCATCAGCGTATTGAGGCCGGCGCCCGTCACGGCAGACACGGCAAAGAACATATGTCCATCGTCGAGCGCTGCGCGCTTGAGGTCGGCAATCTTGTCGGCCGTGCCCGGCGCATCGCACTTGTTGGCAACGACGATCTGCGGACGCTCCGAAAGCTCGGCGCCATACTGCTCGAGCTCGCGGTTGATGATGCAATAGTCCTCAACCGGATCGCGATCCTCAAAACCGCCCGTCATGTCGACGACATGCATGATCAGGGCCGTACGCTCAATGTGGCGCAGGAACTGGTGACCCAAGCCCTTGCCCTCGCTCGCGCCCTCGATGAGACCGGGGACGTCGGCAACGACGTAAGAATATTCGCCGGCACGCACCATGCCGAGGTTCGGCACGAGCGTGGTAAACGGGTAGTCGGCAATCTTGGGGCGGGCGGCACTCATGCGCGCAATGAGCGATGACTTACCCACCGAGGGGAAGCCCACGAGCGCGGCATCGGCCATGAGCTTCATCTCGAGCTCAATCCAGTGCTCCTCGGCCGGCTCGCCCAGCTGAGCGAACGCGGGCGCGCGGCGCACCGACGTCACAAAGTGCGTGTTGCCCAGGCCGCCGGCACCGCCGGGCGCCACGACAACGCGCTCGCCATCATGCACAAGGTCGGCAATCTCGAACATCGGGGTCTGCGTCTCGGGGTCGAGCTCGCGTACCACGGTACCCATAGGGACCTTGAGAATCAGGTCCTCGCCGCTCTTACCGTTACGACGGGCACCCTGCCCGTGCGTGCCGCGCTCGGCGCGGAAGTGATGCTTAAAGCGGTAATCGATCAGCGAAGACAGCTGAGCATCGGCCTGGATGACGACATTGCCGCCACGACCGCCGTCGCCGCCATCGGGGCCGCCCTTGGGGACAAATGCCTCGCGCCTAAACGACATGCATCCGGCTCCGCCGTCGCCGCCGCACACGTTAATGCGGCTGATATCGGTGAACTGTGACAACAGAATCGCCTCCTACAAAAAGAGGGAGACCCTTGAATCCTAAAACTCAAGTGCCTCCCACATATGTGCTCTATGAAGGGTGAATTACGCGTTCGCGAGCGGGCGTACGCTGACCCTGTGCTTGATACCCTTGTGGAACTCAACGGTACCGTCGACCAGCGCGAACAGCGTGTCGTCCTTACCACGGCCAACGTTCTCACCCGGGTGGATGTGCGTGCCGTGCTGACGGACGAGAATCGTGCCCGTGGTTACCGTCTGGCCGGCATAGCGCTTCGTGCCAAGGCGCTGACCGCGGGAGTCACGGCCATTACGGGAGGAACCGAGTCCTTTTTTGTGTGCCATTGTGTATACCTACTCTTTCGTTACGAGTGTAATCTACTCGGCGACGGGAGCCTCGGCAACAGCCTCAGCCTCTGCCTTGACAGCCTTCTTGGCGCGGGAGGTAGCCTGAACCTTCACGATCTTCAGCTTGGTGAGCTGCTGACGGTGACCCTTCAGACGACGATAGCGCTTGCGCTTGTGGAACTTGAAGACCAGCTGCTTCTCGCCCTTGAACTGCTCAACGATCTGAGCGGTAACCTTGGCCTTGGCCAGCTTGTCGGGATCGGTGACGATCTTCTTACCATCGTTGAGGAAGATAACCGGCAGGGTGACCTTGTCGCCCTCATTGCCCTCGATCTTCTCGACGGTGATGACATCGTCGGTGGCGACCTTGTACTGCTTGCCGCCCGTGTTAACGATTGCGTACATGTTTACTTGCCCTTCATGCATCAGTTAGTGCAACAGCCGAATATAGTAGCAGGCGAAAATACCCCCGTCAACGAGTATGTGGAGCAAATCCACAAGTTCGCACAGGTATGGGGCTGACGAGTCGGCCCTCGTCGTCCTCGCATGCTTGATTCTGACGCTCGACATCGTAGGAGCAGATGGTCACGAGGTCTTGCATACCGGTGGAAACAATAGGTGCATCCACGCCCGGGGTCAAGCCCTGCAACAAAACATCAGCAGCAGAAAGCAAAATTTCTGGACGCATGGAGCCCTCGTTGTCGGCATGGGTGTCGAGCATGAGCACCAAATGTTCCGGGCGCTCCCCCGCCGTGAGCTCATAGCCCACGAGCGTGTGATCCAAATCCAAGCGCTTGCTCTTTTTTCCGCGCGCGTAGTCGATGCCATGGTCCGCGCGCAGCGTGTCGATCGCACGACGCACCTCATCGGCGCTTACGGGCGCCTCGGGATCCAAGTGCAGGTCGATGCGATACGACAGGCGCGTGAGCTGCGCCGTCAACGCCGGCGTGCGCACGTCGATGTACGCCGCCTCGATGGGCGCCAGATCGGCCGGAGACGCCGCAGCCAGGCGCCCAAACGCCTCGTCGAGCGCCACGAACTCGGTCATAAACAGGTCATACCACTCGCAGGTCGACGACGTACCAACCGGTAGCGCCGAAGAGAAGCCCACGCGCATGTGCGGAGAGAAGCCCTGCGTGACGGCATAGGGAAGTCCCGCACGGCGCACGATGCGCTCAATGGTATGGATCACTTCGAGATGGCCCAGGTACTTAAGGCGATCGCGCTTGCCATAGCGAACACGAAGCCTAAAGAGCGAGGGGTTGTCGGTCAGGCGCTCACTCATGCGCGATCACCCATCAATACATTCTTGGCGTGGAGCGTGGGGCAGATCCCGCAGCCGGTGCACGACGTGCGGGTGCAGTCGGGAGTCGTGACGCCCTCGAGCGAGCGACGGTACTCACGCTCGAGGAAGCCGCGCGTGCAGCCGGGGCTCACGTGCTCCCACGGCAGGCGCCAGTCCAACTCGTAGGGCAGGTGCACAAGCTCATTGAGGTCGATGCCGTTTTTGGCAGCAGCCTCCTTCCAGTTATCGAGCGAGAAATGCTCTACCCAGGCGTCAAAGCGAGAGCCCGCGCGCCAAGCATCGATGATGACGGGCGTCATGTCACGACCGGCGCGGGACAGCGCAGCCTCGATGAGCGAGGTCTCGGCATCGTGGTAATGCACGCGGACGGCACGGTTGCGAACGCTCGTGATAAGCAGCTTCTGGCGACGCTTGACGTCGTCGTAGTCGAGCTGCGGGCACCACTGGAACGGCGTGGCAGCCTTGGGAATAAAGACCGAAACCGAGATGGACACCGAGATCGAGCCGCGACGAGCCTTGGGCACCACGGAACGACCGAGCTCCAGCACGTGATCGGCCAGATTGGCGATGGCCACGATGTCCTCGTCGCGCTCGCCGGGAAGGCCCATCATAAAGTAGAGCTTCATGCGGTTCCAGCCGGCCTCGAAGGCCGCCTTGGCCGCACGGTCCAGGTCCTCCTCGGTCACGTTCTTGTTAATGATGTCGCGCATGCGCTGGCTGCCGGCCTCGGGCGCGAACGTCAGGCCGCCCTTCTTTTCGCCGGCGACCGACTCGGCCATATCAACGCCAAACGAATCCAGGCGCTGCGACGGAATAGACACGCGAATACCCGTATCCTCCAGGCGACGGTTGAGCCTGCCGAGCACGTCGCGAATGCAGGAGTGGTCGGTCGTGGAGAGCGAGGTCAGCGACACCTCGTCATAGCCGGTCTTTTCCAGACCCTGAATCACCGACGAGACGATCTGGTCGGCCGAGCGCTCACGCACCGGGCGATACGTCATGCCGGCCTGACAAAAACGACAGCCGCGGGCGCAGCCGCGCAGGATCTCGATAGACAGGCGGTCGTGAACCAGCTGCGCATAGGGCACGCACGACTGCGACAGCGGATTCGTGGCGCCGAAATCCTCGACGACGCGCTTGTAGACCACGGCCGGCGCATCCTTGCCCTCACGCGGCACGGTGTAGCCATGCGGCGAGCAGGTCTCGTCGTGACGAACTTCATAGAGCGACGGCACGTAGTTGCCGGCAATGGATGCAAGCTGCTCGACAATCTGCGCGCGCGGGACCCCTTCGTCACGCAGGCGGCGATGCAGCTGGCAGGTCTCGAGCAGCGATTCCTCGCCCTCGCCGATGAGGATGGCATCGAAGAAGGCCGCGTACGGCTCGGGGTTGTACACCGAAGGGCCGCCAGCGATGATGATGGGGTCGTCCTCGCCTCGGTCGGCCGCCAACAGTGGAATGCCAGCGAGGTCGAGTGCCTCGAGGAAGTTCGTCACCGCCATCTCGTGCGGCACATGCAGACCGACGATATCAAACGAAGCGACCGGCGCTGCACCCTCGAGCGAGAGCAGCGGAATGCCTGCCTCGCGCATAGCGTCACCCATATCGGGCCACGGCACATAGCCACGCTCGCAGGAGATGCCCTCGGCCTGGTTAAGGATGTTGTAGAGGATGGCGATGCCCTGGTTGGGCAGACCGACCTCGTACACATCCGGGTAGATCAGGCAGCAACGGTAGTCGGCATCGGCCTTGGAAAGCGTGCCCCACTCGTGATCGATATAGCGACTCGGCTTCTCGACCTTGGCGAGCAACGGCTCAATTAAATGAAAACAGTCTTGGTATGCAACGCGCAACGGAAAACCCCTAAGCAGCGAGATCTGATGCGTCCTGATAGGACGCCATAGGACGGGTAGCGCCCGCGACCGTGGTCACCAGATCGCGAACGCGGGAGAACGTGGCAGTGACCACCTCGTTGGCACGGCTGTAGTCGACATCGCGCTCGTAGAGCGAAACGAGCGCACGGCCCATGCCATAGGTGCCCGCGGCAGCAGTGAGCGCCTTGACGGCAAACCCAATATGCGGCGTCTGCTTGACGAGCGCGCGGGTGACCGCGCGGATCACAAGACCGCCGGCAAGCACGCCGGCGACCTCGTAGCCGCGCTCGGGCTTAATGACGCGTCCAAAGACGGCAGCGAGCTCAAAGAGCATGCCCACCTGCGCCAGCGCCATAACGGGATAATCGGCGCCCGGCAAAAACACCAAAGCCCCGGTCGCCATATTGGTGAGCGCACACGAGGTGATGATGCGGTTGGCCGCCGCGATGCGCATGAAGGCAAAGTTCGCCGCAAAAGCCGTTTCCTTGTCCGTGCGATCGAGAATCCAGCGGGCAAGCGTCTCGAGCAGATACGTCTTATCGGTTGCCGCTACCACGCCAAGCATGGGCGTGGACTCCTCGATAAACGGCACCTCCACAGCAGACTCGGCAAGCACGCACACGGGCGCGCCGGCGATCACGAGCTCCTGCACGGCACTCTCCAAGCGGTCGGAACCACACGAGAGCACCAGCACCACATCGGTATCGGTCTTTGGAGCAATTCGCTCCTCCCCCAGACGCTCGACGCGCACAATGCCCGAGGTCGTCTGCGGCACAAAGGCATCACGCACCGTCTCGGCCAGAAAGCGCGAGGCAGACGAATCCAGATAGACCGAGACGCGCACCGGCGTATCGGAATCCTTCTTAACGGACGCGCCCATCTTAAAAGCGCGGGTCAGCTTATCTACGGGAATTTTCATAGCAAACCCCTCCAGCGGTTACGCGGCGCCCGAACGATGCCGCCATATGGATTGTACGATACCCACCGTCAGCAGCTGAATCATCATCGAAGACGAACCGAAGCTAATAAACGGTAGCGGAATACCGGTAATCGGCATCATGCCGATGCACATGCCGATGTTCTCGAAGGTCTGGAATGCCCACATGCCGACGATACCTACGCACGACAGACGCAGGAACAGCGACTCACACTTAAAGGCGACGCGAATCGTCGAAAAGATCAGCAGCACGTAGAGGCACAGGAGAAAAAAGGAACCGCAAAAACCAAAGGTCTCGGACAGGAAGGCGAAGACGAAGTCGGTGTGGAACTCAGGCAGAAAGCCGCCGGCTGACTGCGTCGCATGGCCCAAACCCTTACCAAAGAAGCCGCCCGAGCCAACGGCGATAAGCGACTGCTGCAGGTTGTAGGCATCGTCCGAATCGGCATTATCGGGGTCGATAAAGACCGTCAGACGGTTCATCTGATACTGCTTGATGAGCACATCGTGGCCGAGCAACGAATCAAAGACCGAATCGAGCGCCAGAACGAGGGCCACCAGGCCCACGAGCAGGGCCAGGGTCGACAGCACCCATTCGCGGCGTGCACCGCTCATACAAATGACGATGGCGCCCGAAACCAGCACGACCAGGCCCGAGCCCAGGTCGCCCATGGCAACGACGGCCAAAAACGGAATGGACAGCATGCCGCAGAGCTTGACGTAGTCGCGAACGGTATCGATGCGACCGTTATACTGCGAGCCAAGCGTAGCAATAAAGAAGATGGTGATGAGCTTGGCAAGCTCAACCGGCTGGAATGTCAAGCCGATACCGGGAATCTTGATCCAGCCCGTCATGCCCAGACCGCCCGTATAGGACAGACCCGGAATCTTGGGCGAGAGGATCACGATCAAGTCGATGACGAGCAACGCCGTCGAGAAATTGGAAATACCGCGCAGATCGGTACGCCAGACCAGCACCGCCAGCACCGCTCCGATGCCAATTCCCAGCAGATGGCGTGAGAACGAGGCATCGGCCTTAAACTGCGAAGCCGACCAGATAATGATGGCACCGTAGGCGACGAGCGCCACTGTAGCCACGAGCACACCGATATGCACCTTTTGGCGAAACGTGCCGCGCGAGGCCGAAAGTTGCTTGTTGACGCGGTCCAGGCTGCTGCGAGAGCCGGTCTTGGTTGAACGGAACAGATCCGCCGGAGAAAAATCCATCGCAACCTCCTATCGAACCGAAGAATCGCCCGAGGCCGAAGAGGTATCGGGCTCGTCATAAATCACACCGAGCACGTCGCGCACGACATGCATCGCGGTATCTGAGCCGCCGCCGCCCTGCTCCAGGACAGTAGCGATGACATACTTGGGGTCATCGGCCGGTGCATAGGCGCAGAACCACGCGTATTCGTCCTCACCGCTTTTCTCGCCCGTGCCCGACTTGCCGTATACCTGCGGCGTCAGGGTGCCAAAGTGAGCCGCCAGGGACGTCGATGCCGTGTAAATCACGTCGTGCATGCCGTTGCGAACAAGAGTCAAATCCGAATCGCTGTTGATCTTGGCCTCCAGGCGCTTCTTCTTGCCCTTGCCGTTGTACTTATAGGCATCGCCGTCGCCATCGCGCGACACGGCAGACAAAAACACGTGAGGCACGTACTGTTTACCGCCGTTGGCAAGACCCATATAGGCGCACGCCATCTGCAGGGGCGTCACCAGGATGTCACCCTGACCGATAGCAATGTTGGTCATATCGCCGGCATTCCACTTGCGGTCCTCGGCAGAGGCGTCGGTGAAGTACGACTCTTTCCACTCGGCATCGGGAATACGGCCCGCGCCCTCACTCGGCAGATCGATACCGCAGGTCTTGCCTAGACCCCAGCGACGAAAGACCTCCTGCAGGCCCTCGGGATGTTGCTCGTCATAAAAGAACGCCTTGCCCATGTCGTAGAAGACGGGGTCGCACGAGTTGGCGATACCCGACTGCAGCGTCATGGTGCCGTGGCCGGAATGCAGCCAGCAGTACTTGCCCCACGACTTGCCCAGACCCGTCCAATAACCCGTGCAGTTGGTCGTCTGCCCGGACGTGTAGGTTCCAAACTCAAGACCGGCCAGTGCCGAGAGCGGCTTGATGGTCGAGGCCGACATGTACTGTCCGCTAATGGCGCGGTTGAGCAGCGGGTGCGAACCCTTGTCATCATTGAGCTCGGTCCACACGTCATTTGAGACGCCGCCGACAAAGATGGACGGATCGAACTTGGGCTGGCTCGCCATGCCCAGGATCTCGCCATTGTTGGGATCGAGACACACTACAGCGCCGTTGCCGGCATTGCTGTAGCCAGTGGTCTTGGCAAGCTCGATAGCGCTCGCCAGCGCCGTCTCGCAGGCCTGCTGGATCTTAAGGTCGAGCGTGAGCTTAATGTCGGAGCCGGCCTTCGCGGGCACGGCGCCGGCCTGACCGGTCACATTGCCCGAGGCATCGACCTTGACGGTCTGCTCGCCACGAATACCCTGCAGCAGGTTTTCGTAGTAGCTCTCAACGCCCGCCTGGCCCACGATATCGCCCGACTGGTACGTAATCTTGCCAGCAGAAGCATCATCATCGCCAGAGGTTTTCTTATTCTGGGCCTCGAGCTGCTCGGAGGTAATGGTGCCGGTATAGCCCAAGATATGACATGCCGTCTCGCCATATGGATACTGGCGCTCGGTACGCTCGGCAATCTTGACGCCCGGGAACTCGCCGGCATGCTCCTGAATATAGGCAACCGTGGAGCGACGGACGTCCGTCGCGATGGTATGCAGGCTCTGTGCGCCCTCTGTATTATCCTGAATATTGCGAAGGACCGCCACGTAAGGCATTCCAAGCACGTTGGCAAGATGGCGAACCAGAACCTCATCCTCGGCAAGGTCGCGGTAGGCCACGACAGCAAGTGAGGGACGGTTCTGGACAAGCGCCACGCCATTGCGGTCGAGGATGCGGCCGCGCACAGCGGGTGTGGTAACGGTGCGAGTCTGATTGCTATTAGCCTGCTTCTCGTAATAGTCCGACGAGACCATCTGCATGCCCCACAGCTTGACGGCAAGTGCCGCAAACATCGCGCCCACACCCGTGGTGAGGATGGAAAAGCGGCCCTTAAAGGCGGTCGCCGCGGTATTGCCCTCGCCCTCGGTGGCGCGCGGGGCCGTTCCATGCTGCGTATCGTAGGTAAAACGGGAATCGCCGTGACGCATGATGACCAGCGCGACCACGATGGCCACAACCAGCACGATACCGGCGATAATAACCGTCAACTGGGAAGACATCTACGGGCCTCCCCTATTTGAGCTTGCGGGTCTTGGGCTTAAAGCGCATACCCGCCTGGCGTCCGCCACGTGCGGAGAATCCATAGCCGGACTGCGGCACGACGCCGGACATCAAAAACGGAATGGCAACCAGACCCGTCAGGATCGAGGACGGCAGCGCATGGCCGAAGATCGCCACGACAAAGCTCGTCTCCAAACCCATAAACAGCAAGATGATGCTGTAGATCACATTAATGACGAGCGCAAAGGCGCCCACAGTGACGCCGCGCGCACTCGGGGTACCGCCCGTCTGACCGACGGCGCTGTGCACCAGGGCAAAAGAACCCACGGTCAGCAGGAGCGACATAACGCCCACCGGCACGGCAGCGGACAGGTCATAGAACAAGCCGCTGCAAAAACCGCACACGACGGCACGGGTCGGGTCGCCCGAGAACACGCTTAGGCACACCAGGATAATCATGAAGTTGACGCGACCGCCCGCAATGGAGATCTGCGGTGCCAGGCCTGCCTGCAGCAGCACGCACACAATGGCAGCGATCACAAACGTGCGGGAGCTCATCCCCTGCTCGTGTAGATCCATGGACATGCCCCCTATTCGCTCGAGCCGGAATCGGTCGTCTCGGACGTGTCGGAACTGTCATCCGAGCTCTCGTCCTTCATCTTGGTTGCAGCATCGCGCGACGTTCCCTGCGGCGTGCTGTTGGCCGTGCTCACGTCCTCATCCGAGGCCGACTGTTCGTCGGTCAGCGAGGTGATGACCAGCACTTCCTCGTTGTTCTCGGCCGTGGTCTGAGCGCGCACCACAATGGTGTAGTACACGTCGTTTGCCGATTTCTCAACCGACGAGACGGTGCCAAGCGGAAGGCCCTTGGGGAACACGCCACCGATGCCAGAGGTCACGATGATATCGCCAACCTTAACATCGGAGTCGACGCTCACGTACTCAAGACGCAGCGTGCCGTCAGCCTGACCCTGCAGCATACCCTGGGCGCGCGTGTCCTGCACCATGGCGGACACGCCCGAGTTCTCGTCGCCAATCAAGCGCACGGTAGAGGTCTTGGCCGATACCTCGATAATCTGGCCGATAACACCGGCAGAACTCGTCACGGGCATGTTGATGGTAAGGCCGTCGGCAGAGCCCTTGTCGATGGTAACGGTCGAGGTCCAAGCATCGCCGGAGGCACCAACGATACGAGCTGCGGTCGATTTGAGGTTGTAGGTCGATTGCAGCCCGACCAGGCCCTCCAGGCGCTCGGCAGTCTTTTGAGCCTCAGAAAGCTCGGCGACCTTAGAGGTCAGCTCCTCATTTTGCTTCTTGAGCTCGTCGAGCGTGTCCTGCGACGCCGTTAGGTTAGAGAACACGTTGCCAATCGCATTGAAGGGAGCCGCCACAGCCGAGCCCACAAAGCGCACCGGAGAGGTAATCGTCGTTACGCCCGAACGCACGGCATGAATCGGCCCTGCCTCGCCCTCGCGGATGTAAAACGTGAGCAGCAACACCGAAATCAGGCTGAAAACAATCAACGGGCGCATACCCGTTGATTGTCGCTTGGTATTCAGATTTGTGGAGAAACCCGAAGATCGTGCCAAATGGAATCCACCTTTTGGAAATTAAGCATTGGTCTGGACGAAGCCGCCATCAAACGCATTGGCCTCGAGCACGCGGGCACAGCCGTTAACGACGTTATCGAGCGCCGTGGGGCTGACGTTGACCGAAACACCGGTCTCATCGCGCAGGCGCACGTCGAGACCGCGCAGCAGCGCGCCGCCACCAGTCAGCAAAATGCCGTAGTACATAAGGTCCGAGGCAAGATCGGGAGGCGTAGCGTCGAGTGCGTCCTTGACGGCCTTGGCCATCTCGTCGAGCGGCTTGTTGAGCGCGCGACGAATCTCCTCGCTCTCGATGCGCACGGTCTTGGGCAGACCGGTGATCACGTCGCGGCCGTTGACCTCGACGTCGAGCTCGTCCTTGAGCGGCACGGCGGAACCAACCTTGATCTTGATGTCCTCTGCCGTACGCTCGCCGATGGCAAGGTTGTAGGCATCGCGAACGTGCGTGAGGATGGCCTGATCGAACTCGTCGCCGGCAATACGGATGGACTGCGAGACGACGATGCCGCCCATAGCGATAACGGCAACCTCGGTGGTACCGCCACCGATGTCGATGACCATGGAACCGGTGGGCTCCTCGACAGGCAGGTCGGCGCCGATAGCAGCAGCCATGGGCTCCTCGATCAGGTAGGCCTGGCGAGCGCCGGCCTGGATCGTGGCCTCAAAGACAGCGCGCTTCTCGACCGACGTGACGCCGGAGGGAACGCAGACGACAACACGCGGACGCGGAGTCCACGGATAGCGCTTCTCGGACGCCTTGTCGATAAAGTAGCGAAGCATGGCCTCGGTAACGTCGAAGTCGGCGATGACGCCGTCCTTCAGGGGACGAACGGCCACAATGTTGCCGGGCGTACGGCCGAGCATGCGCTTTGCCTCGATACCGACCGCCAGGATGCGCTCGTCGTTCTTGTCGATGGCGACGACGGAGGGCTCGCGGATGACGATGCCCTTGCCGCGCACGGAGACAAGCGTATTTGCGGTGCCGAGGTCGATGGCAAGATCGCCCGCATAGCTACCGAAGAACATATCCATCAAAGAAAACAACGCAACTCCTGATGTGTTGGATGATTGCTGGAAAACTACTAGCTCATCATACTAGCGCAAGCCCGGCACCTCACTTGCGGTGAAGCGCCGGGCAAAGCTAAATCCCATAAGGTCACTACTGGTTGTCAGCAGCCGAGAAATCCATATCGAGCGAGGAAACGGCCCAGCCGATATGGTTGTCGGAGCGCACGAATTTGACGGTGTACTCCTGCTCGCCGCCCTTGGACAGCGAAGCCTTCACCTTGGCGGTCGTCTCGGTCATGGACTGATCCATGCCCTCGACGGACACGGTGGCACCCTGCGGAATCGAGGAGATGATCATCGACTTGGCGTCCTCGGACAGGCTCGAGGCCAGGCAAGACTCGGCCTTTGCGGTGTCACCGTCGCCGGCAGCCTGGAACAGATCGGTAACGACAGACTCCTGAGACGGGAAGCCAAAGCCGCGCGTGTAGACAAAGCCCAGACCGCCCGCGGCGATCAAGATGAGCAGAAGCAGCACGATGAAGACTTTGAGGCCCGTGTGGTGATGGCGACGACGGACCTTGGCCTGCTTACGATCCTGACGGTCCTGCTGGACCATCTCGGACTCGGACAGCGTAAAGAAGCCGGTGTCCGAGGGATCGGGCATAAACTGGCCGGTCGCGCCCGTAGGATCGAGCGGATCAACGGCAGGAGCGTCCATCGCGGGCGCCGGAGCCGTGGCCATAGCCGTCTGGGCAGACAGTGCGGCAAGCGAATCGTGCACGCGGGCAAGCTCATCGGCCTGCTCGGAGGTGAGCTGGTAGATGCCATCGGCAGTAGCGGCGTTAAAGGCGTCGAGTGCGTCGGAGGGGCGGCCGGCGGCAGAAAGCGCCTGACCCATGCCGGCGTTGAGCGCACGCGTGTCGTCGCGGGGACCGGCAAAGTCGATAGCCGTGCGGTAGGTCTCCACGGCATCCGCCGGACGGCCGAGCTTAATGAAGCAACGACCGAGCTCGCCGAGTGCGGCGGCAGGAGCCGGATTGGCGCCGTCGATGGCAGCCTGACGGAAGGCAGTACCCGCGTTGGCATAGTCGCCCGACTGGAACAGCGCGTTACCCAGGCCCAGATAGGCCTTGAACGGCGTGGCATAGGAAGCATCCTGCGTAGCAGCAGAGAACGCCTGGGCGGCCGTCGTGTAGTCGCCCACGGCGGCGAGCGCCTTGCCGCGGTTGGTGAGCAGTGCGCCGCGCTTGCCGTAGGTGCCGTCGTTGAGGGCGGCGGCATAGGCCTCGGCGGCCTCGGCATACATGCCCAAGTGCATCAAGGCGTTACCACGAAGGTGATCGGCCTCGCCCATAATCTCATCGGGAGTTTTTGCCGCCCCAAGCATCTGGGCTGCAGCGGAAAAATCACCCGCGCGGTAAGCGGCGCGGCCCTGTTGGATCAGCTGGCTATTCAAGGAAGTCCCCTTTACTCGTGAACGATCTCGACATGGACGATCTCGTCGCCGGCACGCAGCTGCGAAATCACATCGAGACCCTCGACCGTGGTACCAAAGACGGTGTAACCGGAATCGAGGTTATGCTGGGCACCCAGGCAGAAGTAGAACTGCGAACCCGCGGAATCGGGGTCCATGGAGCGTGCCATGGCAAGGGCACCATCGACATGGCTGTTGCGCGGATTGGTGGCAAACTCGCCCTTGATGCAGTAGCCGGGGCCACCGGTACCGGGCATGCCGTCGGGGCCCTCAAGACCGGCAGCGACGTCGGCGCCGGACATATCGCGGGTATTGGGGTCGCCGCCCTGAATGACAAAGCCGGGCACATAGCGATGGAACTTAAGGCCATCATAGAAGCCCATCGTAGAAAGCTCGCAGAAGTTCGCGACATGAATGGGAGCGCCCTCGCCGTCAAACTTGACCTTGATGGTACCCTTCGACGTCTCGATAACGGCGCACTCGTCGCCGGCAAGCTGATACTCGGGCGTGTAGAGCTCTTTCTTAAAACCAAACATGTGGTTCCTTCCTCGTGCGTTTAAAGCATATTTGTACGAATTGTAGCAATAAGCATGCGCTTACATCAATTGCGCACGTAGGTTATGCCGACTATGGCGAACTAATTTTAGGAACGCTGCTGCGGCTTCCAGGAACCCACATTGGCGTCGTACTGGTTCAGTGCGCTGTTGCCGCCCTGCGCGATGGGCGCCAGGATATCGCTTTGGTGGGAACTCATCGACTCACCATCGGGAATGGCCAGCGAGATGTCCCAGCTCTGACAGATCACGTCGACACGCTCGTACATCCACTCGGCAAGCTGCTTTAAGTGGGCGATGTCGTCCGCATAGACCGTATCGTCCTGATACTTAAGGTTGTTAAGCTCATCTTGCGTCTTTTTGATCTGGTCGCGCAGGGCGTAGGCACTCTGCGACAGCTCCTGGCGGGTGGACAGCGGCGTTCGGAGATAGCCGTTGTTAAAGGAATCGATGACCTCGCCGATCTGGTCCTCATCACCGTAGGACACGATGGTCTGATACAGACCGTCGAGTCTGGTATAGAGCTGATCATCGGTGAGCACGGTTTCTTCCTGGACCACCTCGGCAGAATCGTCCTGCTTGGTATCGTCCTCAGTCGCCTCGCCCTTTTGGCGCGTGGGGAAGGTCGTCTGCGCAGCCTGGCCAAACTGGTCGTAGAAGGCAGGCATGACACCCATGGGATCGGCCGTCACGAACCAATAGGCACCGCCGCAAACGACGGCAAGGACCGCGATGACGATGAGCGGCTTGGGGATATGACGCTTGTGCTTGTGATAGGCGTCCTCGTCGGGATGCACCTTGCGCTTGGGTTTTTGAGCATCGTCATGCAGGGAAACGGGCGTGGGAATATCGACCTTGGGGATACCGAAATCCTTATCGAAAGCCGGCAGCACGCAGGTCTCGTTAGGATCGGCGGCGTCCGAAAGAACCGCGGCAGCCGAGGCGGGCGCATGAGGCACCTCGGTATCGATCTGCTCTTGCGTTAGGCGCGGAAAGCCCGCCGTGCGGCCCGCTGCCAGGTCGGATGCGGCCGCGTCCTCGGAGAGGATACCCGGAGCAGGGCGTCCGCATTTTGGGCACGTGCGATCATGCGGAGAAAGACGGGCACCGCAGCCCTCACAGAACACGAACTCGGTGTGCTCGGGACCATCGCCCGGACCCACATAGGCGTTGCAGTAGGGGCAGAACGAGGCGCCGTCCTCGATAGTCTTAAGGCAATGCGGGCAGATCACGGCATCCTCTTTTCGAAGCAATTCAAACAATCGAGGTTAGAGCATAACATCGCCACGGCCCCACAGGAACAAGGCACCAATTCAACATCGCCAGGGCGCGTAGCTACTTCTTCTTTTTGCTTGGCATCGAGACTTTGATGCCTTGGGCGGACTTGGTCACACGAGAGCGCTTAGCTCCGGTACTCTTCTTTTTCTTGGGCTGGGCCTGGGCCACGCCCTCGAGTGCGCGGGCCTCGGCCTCGCGAGCGGTGCGATCTTCGCGGCGCTGCGCCATGTCGGCGGCGACGCGCTTGGCAAAACGTTCGGCCGTCGAGCCCGTCGAGCTCACCTTGCCGCCACCGCGACCCAGGCGGACGCGCACACCGCGGCCAAAACCAGTTGCGGCATGACGACGACGCGGCTTGAGCGAATCCATCATCGTGGCGAGCTTAAAGAACACCGAGCAGGTAAAGACCACGATAACAGCCAAGATAACCATCTGGCCCATCGACAGGTTGGCAATAGACAGCAGCTCCGGGAATCCGATAACGCCCACCAGGATGCCGGCGACTACAAACACAAAGAGCACCACACGTAAGGGCGTGAGAGGCTGCGAGATGCGCCAGATTAGGCTGACGCTCGCCGCGCACGACGTAAGCAGGCACATCGTAGACAGCGTGAGCTGGCTAAAGCCAAACACGCGCGCCACAAAGATATCGAGCGCCGCAGCCAAAATGACCGCAATCGACGCCGGCAGTGCACGCTTGAGTACGTTGCTCAAAAACGCACCCTTCACACGAGCATTGTTGGGCTCCAGGCCCAACACAAAGCCCGGCGCGCCGATGCAGAAGAAGTTAATGAGCGTCATCTGGATGGGCTCGAAGGGGTACGGCGGCAGCGCGATACACAGCGCCGCCAGGCCCATCGAGAACAGCGTCTTGGTCAGGAACAGTGAGGCCGAACGCTGCAGGTTGTTGATGGAGCGACGGCCCTCGGCCACCACGGCGGGCATCGAGGCAAAATCGTTGTCGACGAGTACGATTTCGGCCACATTACGCGCGGCATCGGAGCCGGCCGCCATGGCGACGGAGCAGTCGGCCTCCTTGAGCGCCAGCACGTCGTTGACGCCGTCGCCCGTCATGGCCACGGTGTGCTCGCGGCGCTTGAGCGCCTGCACGAGCTCGCGCTTCTGCTGCGGGGTCACACGACCAAAGACATGGTAGCGGTCCACTGCGGCATCGAGCTTGGCCGGCGTATCGAGCGTCGTGGCGTCCACATAAGCGTCCGCCCCCGGCACGCCCACCACGCGCGCGATCGACGACACCGTACGCGGGTCGTCGCCGCTGATCACGTTGAGGGTCACGCCCTGCTCGTTAAAGTAGCCGATGGTCTCGGCCGCCGAGGTACGAATCTCGTCGCGGATGGTCACAAATCCCACGGGCTCGGCCTCGCCCACCATATCCCCATCGGGCGTAAAGCCGTCCACGCGCGCCACCACGAGCACGCGGCAGGTATCGGCAAGCTCGGCGACACGGTTCTCGACCTGGGCAAACGCACGATCAGAGAGCACAAATTGCGCGGCGCCCATTACGTAGGAGCCCTGCGCAAAAGAAGCGCCGCTCCATTTTTTAGACGACGAGAATGGAATGACCGACAGCGGCTCGGACACCTCGACCGGGCGATCGGCGTAATAGTTGAGCAGCGCCTGGCAGGTCTCGTTGGCATCGGCCGAAGTCGCACGTGCCACGTTAGCCAGCGCAAAATCGACCACTGTGGTATCGACGGGAACAGCCGCCTCGTCCGAGTCCACGCCAAAGCCAACACCCTCAACAGGCAGCGGATACGTGCCCTCGACCTCCATACGGCCCGACGTGATGGTGCCCGTCTTGTCCAGGCACAGCACGTCGACGCGAGCGAGTGTCTCGATGCAGTAGAGCTGCTGTGCCAGCACCTTGCGGCGGGCCAGGCGCACCGTGGCGATGGCGAGCACCGACGAAGTCAGCAGCACCAGGCCTTGCGGGATCATACCCAGCAGGGCGCCCACCGTGGACAGCAGCGCCGACGAAGGCACATGACCGGCCAACAGCTCGGAGAAGCACCACGAAAGCGCGCTATCGCCCGGGGTTCCCGCGGCATCCCACAGCTCGCTCACACTCGAGGCAAACAACGCCAAACCGAGCGGGATCATGATGATGCTCGCAAAGCGCACGATGGCGTTCAGCGCGTTCATGATCTCGGAATTAACCTTTTTGACGTACTTGGCCTCGTTATTTATTTTGGCCACGTAGTTGTCGGCGCCGACATGGATCACGCGGGCGCGCAGCAGGCCCGAGTCGATAAAGCTGCCGCTCATGAGCTCAGAGCCTGGCTGTTTCTTAATAAGGTCGCTCTCGCCCGTCAGCAGGCTCTCGTTCACGAGCGCCTCGCCCGACACCACCACGGCGTCGGCGGGAATCTGGTCGCCGCGCCCCAAGCGGATGATGTCGTCGAGCACGATCTGGTCCAGGCCGAGCTCCACCTCGGCGCCGTCGCGCACCGCGATGGCCTTCTTGGAGGTCAGCAGCGTGAGCTTATCGACCATCTTCTTGGAACGCATGGACTGAATGACGCCAATAGCGGTGTTCAAGAACACCACGAACAGGAACGTCAGATTCTTAAACGAACCGGTCAAAATGACCAGGAAAGCCAAGATCACGTTGATCAAATTGAACAGCGTGCAGAGGTTCTCGATGATGAGCTCTTTGACCGACTTGGTCTTGAGTTCCATGTTGCGGTTGATTTTACCGGCGGCGATACGCTCCTCGACCTCGGCGGTTGAGAGTCCGCGCTCGATATCCGTTGCTGCCATACCACGTCCCATCACGTCGCGTCGGTATAAGAAAAACCGCCCGGACCATGCGAGGTTCGGACGGTCTTACGTTCGATGGTGCCCCATGTTGGATTCGAACCAACGGCCTTCTGCTCCGGAGGCAGACGCTCTAATCCCCTGAGCTAATAGGGCCAACGTTTGGCATTATACCCAAGTGCACCACGGGCTATCAAAATAAAAGAAAAAGCTTTGCAATTCCGAGGAAGACGCGGCGCAACGGCCCACTTTAGAAGGCAAAAGCGAGTCAGATAGTATAAACTCTCATGCACCATATATACACGGCTCGCGATGCGGGCCGTTTTTGCAAAAGTTATCCATCGAGGTGAGAGGCACACCATGATTGCAATTTTAAAGCAGAGCGCCAGCGACGAGGCCGTCGGCCATATCGTCAGCTGGATTGAGAAAAAGGGCCTGAAGACCGATGTCTCGCGCGGCGAGAATGAGACGATTATCGGCCTGGTGGGCGATACGACCAAGATCGACCCGTTCCTGCTCGAGTCCATGGATGTCGTCGAGCGCGTGCAGCGCGTCTCCGAGCCGTTCAAGCGCGCCAACCGCAAGTTCCACCCCGAGGACTCCGTCATCGACTGCGGTCACGGCGTCAAGATCGGCGGCGACCAGTTCCAGGTCATCGCCGGTCCCTGCTCCGTCGAGGGCGAGAACCTCATCCGCATCGCACGCCGCGTGAAGGCCGCCGGCGCCACGATGCTGCGCGGCGGTGCCTACAAGCCCCGCACCTCCCCCTACGCCTACCAGGGCATGGGCCCCGCCGGCCTCGACCTGCTGTGCGAGGCGTCTGCCGAGCTCGACATGCCGATCGTCACCGAGATCATGGATCCACGCGACGTGCAGGTCTTCTTGGACAAGAAGATTGACGTCATGCAGATCGGCGCCCGCAACGCCCAGAACTTCCCCCTGCTCAAGGAGGTCGGCAAGACCCAAACCCCGATTCTGCTCAAGCGCGGCATGTCCGGCACGATCGACGAGCTGCTTATGGCAGCCGAGTACATCATGAGCGAGGGCAACGACAACGTCATCCTGTGCGAGCGCGGTATCCGCACCTTCGAGACCCGCACCCGCAATACCTTCGACCTCAACGCCGTGCCGGTTCTGCACCACCTGTCGCACCTGCCCGTCGTCGCCGACCCCAGCCACGCCACCGGCTACACCCGCTACGTTGAGCCCATGGCGCTCGCCGCGACCGCCTGCGGCGCCAACGGCCTGGAGATCGAGGTCCACGACGAGCCCAGCCGCGCATGGTCCGACGGCGCTCAGGCCCTCACCCCCGACCAGTTCGACGACACCATGCGCCGCATTCGCGCCATCCGCGAGGTCGTCTGCCAAGAGACCATGGAGTAGCCCATGGGTACGGTGAGAAACGCGCGCGTTAACCAGGGCGGCCCCAAGTGCGCCGGTATCGTCGGCCTTGGCCTCATCGGCGGTAGCTTTGCCCGCGGCTATGCCCAGGCGGGCGTCCGCGTGCTGGCCTGGGACCCCGATGACGATGTCATGACGGCCGCCAGCATGGGCACTGTCGCCGGAGAGCTCAACGACGAGACACTCGGCGAATGCGACATCATCGTCCTGGCTTGCTACCCCGAGGCCTGCATCGAGTGGCTCGAGGCGCATGCCCAGGCCCTCGCCGACGCCACCGACACCGAGGCCATCATGGGTCCCGTGGTGATCGACACCGTGGGCGTCAAGGGCATCGTGTGCGAACGTGCCTTTGAGCTTGCCCGTGAGCACGGCTTTTACTTTGTGGGCGCACACCCCATGGCGGGCACGCAGTACTCGGGCTACGCACACTCCCGCGCCGACCTGTTCCAGGGCGCGCCACTCGTGCTCGTGCCGCCCGCGGTGGACGATGCGCTCAAACTGGAGCTTTTGGGCCAGGTGCGCGAGATGGTGCGCCCCTTGGGCTTTGGCAAGTTCAGCGTGACCAGCGCCGCCGAGCACGACCGCGTCATCGCCTTCACGAGCCAGCTTGCGCACGTGGTGTCCAACGCCTACGTCAAAAGCCCCACCGCCCAGGTCCACCACGGCTTTTCGGCCGGTAGCTACCGCGATCTCACCCGCGTGGCGCACCTCAACCCGCAAATGTGGTCCGAGCTCATGATCGACGACGCCGACGCGCTCGCCTACGAGATCGACCATCTGATCGAATCGCTCGGCGCCTACAGCCGTGCGCTCAAGGACCGCGACCAGCGCTATCTGGAGAATCTCCTTGCCGAGGGCGACCGCATTAAGCGCGCGCTCGACGACGAGACCTCCCACTAGACCACCTATCACGCCAGGTCGAAAGGACCGAAGCTTATGGCGATTACCATCGATATCGACACTGCACGCCCCTACCAGGTGCATGTTGGCACGTTTTTGCTGGAGCAGGCGGGACCACTCGTGCGCGCCACTGCCGGCGGTACCAAGGCCGTCATCGTGACGGACACCAACGTGGGCCCGCTCTACCAGATGCCCGTTAAGCAGAGCCTGGAGGCGTCAGGCTACGAGGTGAGCATCTGCACCTTCGAGGCCGGAGAGGCCCATAAGCGCGCCGAAACCTATGTTGCCATTATGGAGTTTGTGGCAGAGCACGAGCTTTCGCGCTCCGACGTGATCGTGGCACTCGGTGGCGGCGTCGTGGGCGACGTGGCGGGCTTTGTGGCCGCCACCTACATGCGCGGCTGCAAGTTTGTGCAGATCCCGACGAGCCTGCTCGCCATGGTGGATTCGTCGGTGGGTGGCAAGACCGCCATCGACCTGGCTGCCGGCAAGAACTTGGCCGGCGCCTTTTGGCAGCCGAGCGTGGTTATCGCCGACGTGGGGTGCCTGGCCACCCTCACGCCCGAGCAGTTCGCCGACGGCTGCGGCGAGGTCGTCAAGCACGCCGTGATCGCCGACCCGGAGCTTTTCGCCGAGCTGGAGAAGACCCCGCTCACGCTGGAGCTGCTCAACCGCGATGTGGCGCGCGTAGCGCTCATCATCGCCCGCAATATCGACATCAAGCGCGCCGTGGTCGTTGCCGACGAGCGCGAGATCAACCAGCGCAAGCTCCTCAACTTTGGACACAGCGCCGGACACGCCGTCGAGGCCTGCGAGCACTTTGAGCTCGGACACGGCAACTGTGTGTCGATCGGCATGGGCATCATCACGCGCGCCGCGGCTCTGCACGGCATTTGCGATGCTGCACTGCCCGGTCGTATCGAGGAGCTCTGCGCCCGCCATGGCCTCAAGACCCGCTGCGACCTAGATGCCGATGCCGTTTTTGCCGAGGCGCTCCACGACAAGAAGCGCGCGGGCGACACCATCGACCTGGTGATTCCGCACGGCATCGGCCGCTGCAGCATCGACCGCACGCCGCTTTCCACTTTCCACGAACTCATTGCCGAGGGCCTCGGCCAGAAGGGAGACGCATTCGCATGCTAGCCCGCATCACCCCGTCCCCGCTTAAGGGCACCGTTCCCGCCATCGCGTCCAAGTCGATGGCGCATCGCCTCATCATCTGCGCTGCGCTTGCCAACGGCGAGACGCACGTTACCTGCAACACCACCTGCGCCGACATCGAGGCTACGGTGCGTTGCCTTACGGCACTGGGCGCTCGCATCGAGACCGTCGAGGATGGCTTCCAGGTCCATCCCACTATGAAGAGTGTTGAGTTTGGCCTGCTCAAGGCCCTTGCCGGCGGCACGCTCGACTGCGGCGAAAGCGGCTCCACGCTCCGCTTTATGTTGCCCGTCGCCTGCGCGCTGGGTGCGGATGCCACCTTCGTGGGCCAGGGCCGCCTTGGCGCCCGCCCGCTGTCCCCGCTCTCGGACGAGATTATCGCCGCCGGCTGCGACCTACAGGGTCTGGGCGGTTTTCCGCTCAAGACGAGTGGACGCATGCGCCCGGGCACCTTTGTGCTGCCGGGCAACGTAAGCTCGCAGTATATCTCCGGCCTGCTGCTGGCAGCCCCGCTGCTCGCCCAGCCCTCCTGCGTGCAGGTGACCGGCCTCATTGAGAGCCGCCCCTACATCAACCTGACGATCCAGGCCATGAAGGCCTTCGGCGTCGAGGTCAACGTCGAGCGTATTCCCGCCCGGGACGGCCAGCCCGAGGTCACGAACTTCCGCGTGAGCAGTGGCTCGTATCGCACGCCCGGCAGCGTGGCCGTCGAGGGTGACTGGTCCAACGCTGCCTTTTGGCTGTGCGCCGGCGCCATCGGCTCCGACCCCATCACCGTCGAGGGTGTGTCGCTTAGCTCGGCCCAGGGCGACCGCAACGTACTTGCCGCGCTTTCGCGCTTTGGCGCCCGCATCGTGCGCTCCACCAACGCCGCCACCGTGCAGTCTGACAAACTCGCCGGCTTTGAGATGAGCGCCCACGACATTCCCGACCTCGTGCCCGTTATCTCGGCCGTGGCCTCACTGGCACAGGGCCGCACCTTTATCCGCGATTGCGCCCGTCTGCGCATCAAGGAATCCGACCGTCTGGCCACCACCACCCGCGAGCTCACCGCGTTGGGCGTGCAGGTGCGCATTGCCGGTGACGACCTCATCATCAAGGGTGTCGATGCCTTTACCGGCGGCGAGGTCGATTCGCACAACGACCACCGCATCGCCATGATGGCCGCCATCGCCGCGAGCCGTGCCACCGGCGAGGTCGTGATCCACGGCGCCGAGGCCGTCAACAAGTCCTATCCCGATTTCTTCGACCACTACCGTCTGCTGGGCGGCAAGGTCACACTCGAGGAGGAATAGCATGTCCTCGACCTTTGGCAACGTCTTGCATCTGAGCATTTTCGGCCAGTCGCACTCCCCCGCCATCGGCTGCTCACTCGATGGCATCCCGGCGGGCATCGCTGTTGACCAGGAGCAGCTGCAGGCCTTCCTCGACCGTCGCGCCCCCGGTCGCGACGAGACCGCGACCAAACGCCGCGAGGCCGACGCCGCCCACATCATCGCCGGTGTTGTCGATGGACATACCACCGGCGCGCCCATCGCCGCGATTATCGAGAACACCAACACGCGCTCCAAGGATTACTCCGAGCTGCGCCGCAAGCCCCGTCCCGGACATGCGGACTTCCCTGCGCGCGTAAAGTATCACAACATGCACGATGTCGCTGGTGGTGGGCATTTTTCCGGCCGCCTAACGGCACCCTTATGCATCGCCGGCGGCATTGCGCTGCAGGCACTCGAGGCCCGCGGTATTCGGGTGATGGCTCACGTGGCGCAGATCGGCGGCATCTCCGACCTGCCGATGGACGATATGGTCTATCGCGAGGCCGACCGCAAGGCGATCCTTACGAACGATCTGCCGTGCATTGACGCCGCCGCAGCCGGCCGCATGCGCGAGGAGATCCTAGCCGCGCGCGACGAACTCGACAGCATCGGCGGCATCGTGGAGTGCGGCATTTACGGGCTTCCCGCGGGCATCGGCGACCCCATGTTTGACGGCATCGAGAACCGCATCGCTCAAATCGCGTTCGGGATTCCCGCCGTAAAGGGCGTGGAGTTTGGCATGGGCTTTGCCGTGGCCGCCATGCGCGGCAGCGAGAACAACGATCCGTATCGCATCGATGCCGAGACCGGAAAGATCGAGGTCGAATCCAACAACGCCGGCGGCGCCCTGGGCGGTATTTCGACTGGCGCGCCCGTCATGTGGCGTATGGCCGTAAAGCCGACGCCCTCCATTGGCCGCGAGCAGCAGACCGTAGACATGGACGCTATGGAAAATGCCGAGCTCTCGGTCCACGGCCGCCACGATCCCTGCATCGTCCCCCGAGCCGTCCCCGTAGCCGAAGCAGCCGCCGCCCTCGCGATTTGGGACGCCCTCCTCGAGGACGCAGGCCAGCTTTAGTCCACCCACCCCAAGGGTAGTTAATTTGGGACGGGGCTATTTTAGCTACCCCCATATGCCAGTTGATATTTGCCTTGGCACCCATCGATTCGACGACAGTCAAAGGGTAGCTAAAAAAGCCCCGTCCCAAATTAACTACCCCAGGCAACCATTCACGAAAGGGGTCTAGATGGACCTTGCCGATATTCGCCAGACCATCGATGCCATCGACACCACGCTCCTCAACAGCTTTGTCGAGCGCATGGACATTGCCACCGAGGTCGCCAAGTCAAAAATCGAGATGGGCAAGGCCGTCTTCGACCCCGCCCGCGAGCGCTCCAAACTCAACAACCTCGCCAGTCGCGCACCCGAGCGCTACGAGGCCCAGACCATCACCCTGTTCCGCCTCCTCATGAGCATGAGCAAGGCCGAGCAGCAGCGCTACATCAACGAGCTCAAGGGCATCACGGTGTCGCAAAAGGCCCATGCCACGGCCGCAGCCTTTGACACACCCTTCCCCCAGACGGCCACCGTCGCCTGCCAGGGCGTCGAAGGCGCCTACAGCCAGATCGCCGCATGCAAGCTCTTCGACGTGCCGGATATCGCCTTCTTTGAGACCTTTGAGGGCGTCATGCGCGCCGTACGCGACGGCTTCTGCGAGTTTGGCGTGCTGCCCATCGAAAACTCAACCGCCGGCTCGGTCAACGCCGTCTACGACCTGCTCGCCCAGTTCGACTTCCATATCGTGCGCTCGCTGCGCCTCAAGATCGACCACAACTTGCTCGTCAAGCCCGGCACCAAGCTCGCGGACATACGCGAGGTCTACAGCCACGGTCAGGCCATCGCGCAGTGCGCTAGCTTTATCGAGGCGCACGGTCTGCACGCCACCAAGTACCCCAACACCGCCATGTCGGCCGAGATGGTCGCCAGCTCCGAGCGCACCGATGTTGCCGCCATCGCATCGCGTAGCTGCGCGGCACTCTATGGCCTGGAGGTGCTGGAACCCAATATCCAGGACTCTGACAACAACTACACGCGCTTTGTCGTCATCAGCCGCGAGCCGCGCGTCTATCCCGGTGCCAACCGCACCTCGCTCATGATCACCACGGCCAATGAGCCGGGTGCCCTCTATCGCGTGCTCGAGCGCTTCTACGCGCTCAGCATCAACCTCATCAAGCTCGAGAGCCGCCCCATCCCCGGCCGCGACTTTGAGTTTATGTTCTACTTTGATCTGGACTGCCCCTTTGGCAGCAAGGCCCTCGACGACCTGCTCGATTCCATCGACGACGTGTGCGAGAGCTTCACCTACTTTGGCAGCTACACGGAGGTGCTCTAGATGACCGATACCGCCGCAACCCGTCCCTACGGCGTACTGGGCCGTGTGCTGGGCCACAGCTACACCCCGACCATCTACAAGGAGCTCGCGGGGCTTGAGTACGTGCGCTTTGAGCGCGAGCCCGAGGACCTCCAGGCCTTTATGACCGGCGACGAATGGGAGGGCACCAACGTGACCATCCCCTACAAGCGCGCCGTCATGGACTACCTGGACGAGTTGAGTCCCCTGGCCGAGCGCATGGGCAACGTCAACACCATCACACGCCTACCTGACGGTCGCCTGCGCGGCGACAACACCGACTACTTTGGTTTTCGGTGCCTGGTCGAGGAGTTGGGCGTTGAGGTTGCCGGCAAGAAGGCCCTCGTGCTCGGTGCCACCGGCGGCGCCGGCACCACGGCAAGTATGGTGCTGGGAGACATGGGCGCCATCGTCGTACCCGTGGGTCGCACGAGCGAAGTCAACTACAGCAACATCGCGCAGCAGTCCGACGCCGCCCTGCTCGTCAACTGCACGCCTGCCGGCATGTTCCCCCACTGCCCCGACGCGCCTTGCACACTCGAAGGGCTCGATGCGCTCGAGGGCGTTATCGACATTGTCTACAACCCCGCTCGCACGGGACTCATGCTCGAGGCCGAGCGCCGCGGCATCCCCTGCATCGGTGGCCTGCTCATGCTTGTTGCCCAGGCGGCACAAGCTGTCGAGCGCTACACCGGCCAAGTCACCCCGCGCGAGCGCATCCTGGACGTAACGGAGCGCCTGTCACGCCGCGAACAGAACATCGCGCTGATCGGCATGCCGGGCTCGGGCAAGACCCGCGTGGGCGAGCAGATCGCCCTGCTCACGGGTCGCGAGCACATCGACCTGGATCGCGCCCTCGAGGAGCGTCTGGGCATGCCCTGTGCCGACTTTATCGTCAAGCGCGGCGAGGCCGCCTTCCGCGAGCAGGAGACGGCGGCGCTGGCCGACATCTCCAAGCGCAGCGGCCTGGCGCTCTCCACCGGCGGCGGCGTGGTAACGCGCGACGAGAACTACCCGCTGCTGCACCAGAACAGCCAGATCGTGATGCTCAACCGCAAGCTCGACGAACTCGCTCATAAGGGACGCCCCATCACCGCCCGCGACGGCGTCGACAAGCTCGCCGAGCAGCGCATGCCGCGCTACCGCGCTTGGGCCGACTACATCATCGACTCACGCGACTGCGCCGCCAACACCGCCCAAGCCCTCCTCGACACCATCCCACCCGCTCTCTAACCAAAACCACCACAAAGGGGACAGGCACCTTTGTGGTGGTTTTCCAATCGCAAAGGAAGCAACCATGAAAGCACTCGTCATCAACGGCCCCAACCTCAACATGCTCGGTATTCGCGAGCCGGGCATCTATGGCAGCGACAACTACGACCGCTTAGTGCAGATCTGCCAGGAAGCGGGCACCGCTCAGGGCTTTGACGAGATCGAGGTCTTCCAGTCCAACCACGAGGGCAGCATCGTCGACAAGATCCAGGAGGCCTACGGCAAGGTCGACGGCATCGTCATCAACCCGGCGGCCTACACGCACACGAGCGTGGCCATCCTGGACGCGCTCAAGGCCGTCGCCATCCCCGCAGTGGAAGTCCACATCAGCGCCGTCGAGACCCGCGAGGACTTCCGCCAGGTAAGCTATGCGCGCCTTGCCTGCTTCGCCACCATCACCGGCGAGGGCCTCCAAGGCTACGCCCACGCGTTGGAGCTGCTGAAAGAGCATCTCGAAAAGTAAAATGCCAACCCCAACAAACAGCAGCGGCTTGCTCGCGCTCGGCTCCAGCAACACACAAGATGAAAAAAGCCCAGACCACCAAGCGGTCCGGGCTTAATAAACGATGGTGCTCCATGGCGGATTCGAACCGTCGACCTTGGGATTAGAAGTCCCCTGCTCTATCCAACTGAGCTAATGGAGCAAATAACCGCACGCCCAGCCAAACAATTCGGCCAAGCGCAAGTAATTATAACCTAGTTGAACTGCTCGCGATACGCCTTGCAGACCTCAATGACCGGGCCGTCCATGCGAAGGTCACCCTTCTCAATCCAAACGGCACGCTGGCAGATGCGCTCAACCTGCTCCATGGAGTGCGAAACGAACAGAACCGTCACGTCGCCGCTCTGGATAAAGTGCTGGATGCGGGCCTCGCACTTCTGCTGGAAGAACACATCACCGACGGACAGCGTCTCGTCAACGATCAGAATATCGGGCTCGGTAATCGTCGCGATTGCAAAGGCGATACGCGCCACCATGCCCGAGGAGAAGTTCTTAAGCGGCATATCGACAAAGTTCTGAAGCTCAGCGAACTCAATAATGCCGTCAAAGTTGGCGTCGATGAACTCCTTGGTATAGCCGAGCAGGGCGCCGTTCAGATAGATGTTCTCGCGGGCTGTCAGCTCGGGGTCAAAGCCGGCACCAAGCTCAATCAGCGGCGCAATGTTACCGTGCACCTTAACGCTGCCCTCGCTGGGCTCGAGCACACCGGCGATAATCTTGAGCATCGTGGATTTGCCAGAGCCGTTGGTACCGACCAGGCCCACGACCTCGCCGCGATGAATATCGAACGAGATGTGCTTAAGTGCCCTAAACTCCTCAAAGAACAGCTCGTGCTTGGCAAGCTTGATGAAGTACTCCTTGAGGTTGGTCAGCGACTCGGACGCCATGTTAAAGATCATGGTGACGTCGTCGACCTCGACAGCCAGAGGCTGCTCGCTGTAATCAACAACAGATTCAGTCATCACAGCACTCCTTAGATGTAGAGGATAAATTTGCGCTCGGACTTATGGAACACGGTGTAGCCAATAACAAGCGCAAGGACAGCCCAAGCGACGCACATACCAAACGTCATAAGCGAGGGCGTAGTCTGGAACAGGAAGATATCACGCATAAACTGCAGGTAGTTATACATGGGGTTCGCGTAAACCAAAATACGAACAAGATGAGGCATCTGAACGATAAAGTCAGTCGTCCAGAAGATGGGCGTAATGTAGGTCCATGCCGTGATGACAACACTCCACAGATGCATAACGTCGCGGAAGAAGACCGTAAGGGCCGAGAGCATCATGCCCAGACCCATGCAAAATCCCATAAGCAAAAGCAGGCAAACAGGCAGCAGAATGAGGTGCCAAGAAGGCATAACGCGGAACCACAGCATGACGATGGCGACGGCGACCAGGGAGAAGGCAAAGTTCACCAGCGAGAAAAGCACTTTTTGCACCGGAAAAACCCAACGATGCACTTTAACCTTCTTGAGCAGCGGAGCCGCGCCCACGATGGACGTCAGTGCCTGGTTCGTGGACTCGGACATCACGGCAAAGGTAACGTTACCGACAATCAAATACAGCGGATACATTTCGGGCGTAATCGAGCCATTTCGGCCCTGGGCGAAAATCGTCGAGAACACGATAGCCATGACAATCATCATCAGCAGCGGGTTGAGCACCGACCATGCGACGCCCAGAACGCTACGACGATACTTGATCTTAAAATCCTTGGTAACCAGCTGACGAAGGATAAACGCATCCTTCTCAAATTCGTTCTTTGCAAACGTCGCAGGCTGACTGCGAGTTTCTTGTTGCTTTGTCTGATCCGACACGGATGCAACTCCTTTACTCGTAATCGTTGACAAACGAACAGTATAGACCCGCCCATAACCCCATGAGACGGCGTTGCGAAACTGGAGAACTATCTCACAACATCGTTTTCGGAACGTCTTTCACCAGACAGCATGCCGCGAGCGACAACCACAAGCACGGCAGGAAGACCAAATTGAGCAGCCACGATATAACGAGGCCAATACCAAATAGGGCTCGCGATAAAGAGCGTTCCGTACAACAGCAAAAAAGGCAAAAGCGGCAATGCGAAACGCGAACGCCCACGCGATACCAAAAGAACTGTCGAAAACATGAGCAACCAAAATACAACGGCGCCAGAAATAGACCAAGCGCTCAGTCCAAACGCCACATCGACACCATCGCCGAGGGGTGCAAGCAAGTTACGAAATGTAACTCCCGTAGAAGCCTTTGCGTTGGCCACAAGGTTATACGGAACGCCCATGAGAAAGTTTTCAGGCAGACCATCAGCACCCTTTACATTTGGGGCCCAAAAACCAAACGTCTGCAGTTCCCACGCCTCAAAGTATATCGAAGGGTTACGCGACAGCATCGAGGCCCAATGGGTCCAAAAATCATCCTTTAGTCGCTCCGCATTAAAGTCTTCATTCCATTTAAGCGGATCGATACAGCTGGGAAGATACACCTCTTTGTAACGATCAAGCGGAAGCAGCTCGTTCATATAAGAACGGTCGGACTCGGACATATCGCCATCGAACGCGGCAACGCGAGCCATCTGAGCAAGCGGAATACCCACTGACTCAACATCCTCCGATGGAACAACGCCCATAGCCGAGTACACGGGCCCCGTAATAACCAAGCATGTGACAAGCGCAAATCCAAGAGATACGGCCAAACGAGAGGCAGACTTCATCGGGGCAATGCGGCCGAGTCGGTCCAAAGCCACAACTATCGCAAGCACCACGAATAGCGCGGCGCAAATATACAAACCGTTATTCCGCAGAAGCATAGCGCCCAACGCAAGGGCGCCAAAAACAAGCAAACGCAACGCGCTCGACCGGGAATCCTTTCCCGTGACGGCATCGGCAAGCATGGTCACCATCAAGACAAGACAGCAGGAAAACAACGGGTCTTTCCAGAGCGCCACAGAATATAGAGCACAATACCGTGACAAGCCAAAATAGACTACGAGCAGCCAAGACAGGCGAGAGGAGACCCCCAAGCGGGAAGTCGCCCAAATTGAAAGATAGCCAAACGTGCTGGCAACACAGGCCATCTGAAGCACCGTTAGCAAGGCAACGCCCACCGAAGGGCTCATCCCCATGAGGCCTGCAATTTTGATACAAGCAGCCATCATCATGGTGAATGCAACCGGATGGTGGTTGCTCAAAGGGTTCCACCCCATAATCTGAGCGAACGACGAGAAGGTGTCCCCAAAAAACAGGCCGGGACAATACCTCAGGAAGAATGGGAGATACAAAAGAAATATCACTAGAGCACGGACCGCAACAGATAGGAGTCGAATGGACGAGCCACCATCATTAGCCCGCAGTGAGTCTTTGCAGAAAACGCAGCAGCGGCAACGACAAGACAGCTGAACAAGCACCGACAAGACCCAAAAGACCAGCGCCGACATCACCCAAAAAGAAACAAAATCAATCGCGGAATACGGCTCAATATAGTTATCGTAAATCCCGCCAGCAATCACCGGTTCTGCCACGCGAATATGCGCTCCCAGCACAAGAACAAACGAAAATACAAGGGAAATCACTAGGCAGCAAGCTCTACCAACAACCGACGGAAATGCAAAATCCCTGCACGCAAACTTATTGAAATTAACCAATGATGCGATTATCGCAACACATGCCAAGACAGATGGAAACAGGTCGAAGGAACCACTACAATACGTCACCGTAGCGATGCTTGCTGCAAAAAGCAAAACAGCACGTGTCGCATCTAATAACCTGAACTCTCGAATCAATGTGCCTATCCTAACCACGAAACAAACGATTCGATTGTACGCGACCAAAGGAACCTTCATGGCCGAGCAAACGATTGCCGTTATTATCCCCTGCTACAACGAGGCAGTCACCATCGGAAAAGTCATCGACGACTTTCACCGCGAGCTTCCGCAAGCGACGGTCTATGTCTATGACAACAACTCGTCAGATAGCACCTCTCACATTGCCGCAGAGCACGGTGCCACGGTACGCTTTGAACCCCGTCAGGGAAAGGGCAACGTGTGCCGTCAGATGTTCCGCGACATCGATGCCGATTGCTATCTGATGGTCGATGGCGACGACACCTACCCCGCCGAGGCGGCAAAGGCCCTCTGCGAGCCCATCCTCAGCGGCACGGCCGACATGACCGTAGGCGATCGCCTTTCCAACGGCACCTATGCCGAGGAGAACAAGCGTGCCTTCCACGGCTTTGGCAACAATCTGGTCCGTGCCATGATCAAGTGGATCTATGGCTACAGCTTCGATGATGTCATGACCGGCTACCGTGCCATGAGCCGCCCGTTCGTTAAAACCTTCCCTGTGCTTTCCGAGGGCTTCCAGATCGAAACCGAGCTCTCGATCCACGCCGTCGACCACCGCTGGCGCATCAAGGATGTGCCCATCGAGTACCGCGACCGTCCGGAAGGTTCCGAGTCCAAGCTCAATACCGTAAGCGACGGCATTAAAGTCGTTGCGATGATTGGCACGCTGTTCAAGGACTACCGCCCTCTGAAGTTCTTCAGCCTCGTCGCGCTTCTGTTTGCGGTGATCGGCCTCGCCTTGGGCACGCCCATCGTTGTCGAGTATTTCCAGACCGGCCTCGTTCCGCGCTTCCCCACCGCCATGCTCGCCGCGTCGTTTATGTTCCTGTGCGGTCTGAGCCTTGCGACCGGCTTCATCCTCGATTCCGTGGCAAAGGTCGAAAAAAAGCAGTGGGAGGTCAACGTGTACAGCAAATACGCCTACGATGACCAGCCCAGCAGGTCCGCCACCACGCCAAGCGAGTGAAAGATCTTCCGCAAAATACTATTGGCACCACTGCGCAGATAGCCATCAACAAGAAAAGCCGCCGTTAAAGAACGGCGGCTTTTACTCTCGAAAAGTTGATAGCGGCTAGAGCGTCTTGAGGTACTCCCCAAGCTCTTCCTCCCAGTCGGGCATGTGGAACCCGACCGACTCGAGCCTGGAAAGGTCGAGCGCGGAGTGGACCGGGCGCGGGGCGACGGGTCCCTCGGCGCCGCCGTAGTAGTCGGCGGTGCTGACCGGCACGACCTTGTCCCCGTTGCCGTTGGCGGCCTCGAAGACGGCGCGGGCGATGTCGGCCCAGGACTTCACGGCGCCGGAGCCGGTGCAGTCGTAGGTGCCGTAGGGGGCGTGCGTCCCCAGCACATGGAAGATGGCCCGCGCCATGTCGCGCGTGAAGGTCAGGCGGCCCAGCTGGTCGTCCACGACGGTGACCTGGTCCAGCTTGTCGTCCGGGTCGGCGACGCGGTCGGAGAGCGCCTTCATCGTCTTGACGAAGTTGTGCCCCTCGCCGATGACCCAGGAGCTGCGCATGATGTAGTGGCGGGGGCAGCCGGCCACGGCAATGTCGCCCGCGGCCTTGGTCTGGCCGTAGACGGACAGCGGGCTGAGGGGCTCGTCCTCGGTATGGACCTCGGCCGTGCCGTCGAAGACGTAGTCGGAGGACACGTGGACGAGCGTGATCCCGTGCTCGGAGCAGGCGCGGGCGAGAAGGGCCGGGCCGGTGGCGTTGGCCTTCCAGGCGATGACGCGCCCCTCGGGGGTCTCGGCTTTATCCACGGCCGTGTAGGCGCCGCAGTTGATCACGGTGCCGTAGAGCGACCAGTCGTACTGTGCGTAGGCGTCCGGGTCTGACATGTCGAAGGTGTCGATGTCGCAGAAGTCGAAGTCCTTCGCCGCGCCGCGCTCCTCGGCGAGCATGCGGACCGCATGTCCCAGCTGCCCGTTGCAGCCGGTGACGAGGGTGCGCTTCGGCGCCATGGGGACGACGTCCTTCAGCATCGGGTGGTTGAGGTCAGCCTCGGAGACGGTGGCCTGCTCGAGCGGGATGGGCCACTCGATGGCGAGCTCGGGGTCGGCGAGGTTCACGAAGGTGTAGGTCCTCTTCAGCTCGAGGGACCAGTGGGCGTCCACCAGGTAGGTGTAGGCGGTGCCGTCCTCGAGCGCCTGGAAGGAGTTGCCCACGCCGCGCGGGACGTAGATGGCCCTACTCGGGTCGAGCGTGCAGGTGAACACCTTCCCGTAGGTGGCGCTGCCCTCGCGCAGGTCCACCCATGCGCCGAATACGCTGCCGCGGGCCACGGAGATGAACTTGTCCCAAGGCTCGGCGTGGATGCCGCGGGTGACGCCGCGGCTGTCGTTGTAGGAGATGTTGTTCTGGACGACCCTGAGGTCCGGGATGCCCAGGGCGGTCATCTTGGCGCGCTGCCAGTTCTCCTTGAACCAGCCGCGCGAGTCGCCGTGGACGGCGAGGTCGACGACCTTCAGGCCCCCGATGCCGGTCTCGGCGACGGAGAGGTCCTTCTCGAATGCGATGTCTGCCATATGGGAAAAGCTCCTATCGAAGAGGTTCAGGTTGCGGGCGCCCGCGCGGGGACGCAGGGTCATCCCCATGCCCTGCGGCCCCGCGCGGGCGCCTCGCGGTGCGGTTCGCCGGGATGCGGTCTTACTGGCCCTGTGCGCGGTAGCGGGCCTCGGTGGCCTCCTTGGCCGGGCGCCACCAGGACTCGTTCTCGACGTACCAGTCGATCGTCTGCTTCAGGCCCTCGGCGAAGTCGGTGTGGGCCGGCCTCCAGCCCAGCTCGCGCTGCAGCTTGGTCGAGTCGATGGCGTAGCGGCGGTCGTGGCCGGGGCGGTCGGCGACCCAGTCGAAGTCCTCGGGGTCCTTTCCCATCGCCTCCAGGATCATGCGCAGGACCGTGATGTTGTCCCTCTCGCCGTCGGCGCCGATGAGGTAGGTCTCCCCCATGCGGCCCTTGGTGAGGATGTCCCAGACGGCCGAGGAGTGGTCCTCGGTGTGGATCCAGTCGCGGACGTTCTCGCCCTTCCCGTAGAGCTTGGGGCGGACGCCGTCGACGATGTTCGTGATCTGCCTGGGGATGAACTTCTCCACGTGCTGGTAGGGGCCGTAGTTGTTGGAGCAGTTGGAGATCGTGGCGCGAAGCCCGTAGGTGCGGGTCCAGGCGCGCACGAGCATGTCGGAGGACGCCTTGGTCGAGCTGTACGGCGAGCTCGGGCGGTAGGGCGTCTCCTCGGTGAACTTGGCCGGGTCGTCGAGCGCCAGGTCGCCGTAGACCTCGTCGGTGGAGACGTGGTGGTAGCGGACGCCGTGCTTGCGGACGGCCTCCAGCAGGCGGAAGGTGCCCTCGACGTTGGTGCGCAGGAAGGGCTCCGGGTCGGCGATGGAGTTGTCGTTGTGGCTCTCGGCCGCGTAGTGGACGATCGCGTCGTGGCCCGGCACCAACTCATCGAGCAGCGCGGCGTCGCAGATGTCGCCCACGACGAGCTCCACGCGGTCCGACGGCAGCCCGGCGATGTTCTCGGGGTTGCCGGCGTAGGTCAGCTTGTCCAGGACGGTGACGTGGACGCCCGGGTGGTTGTTCACGACGTAGTGCACGAAGTTGCTGCCGATGAAGCCGCAGCCGCCCGTGACGATGATGTTCTTGGGTTCGAAGATCTCAGACATGAAAATCCAATCTGAAGCATGTACAGCTTCTTTAGTATGCCGCAGGAAGTGACGCCGCGACACTATTCAACAAAACTATCGGACATTTCGGCATGCGATAAGAGCCATAACCTTCGCAGAATTACTTCCCCTACAAAACGCCTCCGGAATGCAGTCTTTGTCGTAACGGAAGACCGAATTCCCAGTTTTATCGCGTAAGTACTTATAGAAGAAGTCCTCCCAGCTTTTAAACTTCTCACTGTTTATAAAGGCTTCTGGGGTTTCCAAAACCGCCTTAACATCTAACCCTGAAATTACGCCGGAGCTCAGCAGAAGCCACTCGAATGACTCGGGAAGACAAACCGTAACAGTATCGCGGTGAATGTCTTGCAGCTTAAGGACGCGGTCCGCATAGCACCCAAATGCCGCTCCGTCCGCGACAACAAACACGCGATCGTCGAAATGCTGATCCAACCAGCCCAAAATCGCGCTGTTCGTCATGGCCGAAGCGCAGGTAAGCTCACTGTCAGCGAAATGCCGTTCAAAGAACTGGAAACCAGACTTACTGTCCTCGCATAGAAGGATAGAAAAGTCCTGTTTTGGCGCCGACCGGGAAATAGCATAACGATGATTCCCGCGATCTTGATAAACAGGGACGAAAGAATGGTATTTTCCGCTCGTCTTAATCTTGTAAATCTCATCCACGCTATACGGAAGATTGGGGAAATCAGCCCTTGAGATCAGCACGAAATAATTCGAGGAATACAGCACATGATGGGCAAACTCATCAGAATGGATCTCTTTTAAGCCCTCATCGACAAATACAATCGAGTCATGAACGGACGAAAGCTGGTTTCGCCAATCATAATCGGTCAGGGCGACACAGGGACAATCGCATTGCAAGGAAACGCCCGACTGCTCGCCCGTTCGCATGTAGTCTGCGACCATGTCAAACAGCGTCGTCTTACCCGTGCCGCTATCGCCACGCACAATAGTGATGTTCCGCTTGATGGTAAATGTGTACTTGGTTCCCCTACGGCGGGAAATCTTAACAAGATGCGAACCGTTCATAAGCAGCACCTACAGATACGGAATCGACTCGTGAATCAATTCGGCCATGTTATGAACGATTCGGCCGCTGTTCACGACTTTGATTTTAAAATCCTCGCGGCCAAAGTCCATCACATGATAGAGATTCACAACGAGCTTGCGGTCTTTCGCCATGTCGAGAATCCACTTGGCACAGTTGTCACCACAGGTAGAAGCGTTAAAAATATGCTTACGATCAAATCTCATAAGCAGCAGCGTTTTCACGCCACCAGAAAGCTGGAGTGGGGAGATGGATCCAAGCACAGGGCTTTCGATGACGTTTTCGGAGACAACAACCGATCGATCGACATCTTTAATTATCGAGACTGCATAGGGATCCGTAATCCAAGAAGACAGGTAAGAGTTTTTGAAATATGTCGCTGTGTTGTAAATCGCTTCTGGCATATCGCCAAAGTAGACGCTTAACACATCCACTCCCAATCATATTGTCTTTATGGTCAACGTAATCATAACGAAAGGGGCCACCAGATAAACGGTGACCCCTGAAAGAAAACAAGCTTGCGCTAGTACTCGCGCGGGCTGTTGACGATCTCGCCGGCGGCGACCTTCTTCAGGTGCCGGCCGTAGACCGACTTGCCGTAGGCCTTGGCGGCCTCCTCCAGCTCGGCGGTCGTGATCCAGCCGTTCTCCCAGGCGATCTCCTCGGGGACCGAGACCGGCAGGTCCTGGGAGTGCTCCACGGCGCGGACGAACTCCGCGGCCTCGTGGAGGCTCTCCATGGTGCCGGTGTCCAGCCACGCGTAGCCGCGGCCGAGGGTGACCACGGACAGCGTCCCCTCCTCCAGGTACATCTGGTTGAGCGTGGTGATCTCCAGCTCGCCGCGGGCCGAGGGCCTCACCTCATGCGCCTTGGCGGCCACGTCGCCCGGGTAGAAGTACAGGCCGGTGACGGCGTAGGAGCTCTTGGGCTGGGCGGGCTTCTCCTCGATGGAGACGGCCCTGCCCTCCCCGTCGAACTCCACGACGCCGAAGCGCTCGGGGTCGTCCACGTGGTAGCCGAAGACCGTGGCGCGGCCCGACTCGGCGTTCTGGACGGCGCGCGTCAGGTGGCGCGACAGGCCGTTGCCGTAGAAGATGTTGTCTCCGAGCACGAGGGCGCACGGCTCGCCGGCGATGAAGTCCTCGCCGATGGTGAAGGCCTGCGCCAGGCCGTCGGGGCTCGGCTGCTCGGCGTAGGAGAGGTTCACGCCGTAGCGCGAGCCGTCCCCGAGCAGGCGCTCGAAGTTGGGGAGGTCGGTCGGCGTGGAGATGACCAGGATGTCCCGGATGCCCGCCAGCATGAGGGTGCTGAGCGGGTAGTAGATCATGGGCTTGTCGTAGACCGGCAGCAGCTGCTTGGAGGTCACGAGCGTGAGCGGGTACAGGCGTGTGCCGGACCCGCCGGCGAGGATGATGCCTTTCATAAAAATCCTCTCGATTGACAATCGTTGAGCAAAAGCCGCTGATTACAGATGCATTTTTAATTAAATTATACGCACCGGCAGCAACCTCCCCGTCTTCTTATTTAAATCGGACAGCAGAAACACGCAACTCTTTCTGCATTTCTAGCGAGGCAACAAATGAAAAAGTACAATGAGCAGTGTCCAACAAACGAAAGGCAAACAATGCGAGTCGAAACAACCGGAGTATGCAGAGGAAACTGGAAAATCTACCAGCAGCTTAAGATTGAAGGCATCCATGAAGACTCCAACGTAACAGCCAGAGCGGCTACAGACGATAACCGCTGTTTACCTTTATCTCTCCTTAAATTCAGGGACAATAGCTGTAACTCGGACTCATACGTCCTCGTAATCCCCGATCCCGATGCTCGCACCATCAAAATTGAGTTTAGCGAAATCGGCCAAGACGGTCGTACCCTGAGCAGCGACTCCCTTTCGCTCAATTGCAAGAACATCAAATGGGAGTCTCGCCTTAACTACAAAATTAAACCTGACATGTGCAGCAAACTCCGAAACTACGATGACGTTTCAGAGTTTGACATGGCAACGATTGATTTCTGGCAGTGCATCGAAGATTCAAGCGACTATATCCTTAGGTGCACGGTGAGAACACCTTATCGTAGCGACTCCCAAATCAAACTACGCTGCCTCGATCGAACCCTCAATGAAGTTGATTTGAGCATCGTCAATTTCGGTTCGAATGTAACAAGCGTTGGATTTACGTCTGAGAAAAAGCAACTTGAAACGCAGCTCTCGGTTCGTATGCCAAAGACGTTCGATCGTTATTATTTTGTTATTGACGATCAAAATCACCCATCATTCAGTGCATTCGACTGCTTAACGCCCGATAAATTAGGCATGCTTCTTGAGGAGACCAACTTCCTCTTTACCCATGCGCAGTTCGACCCTGAATACCCCGAATGGTTCACGGAACATAAGGCGACTATCGGCGCTCTGGAGAAGCAGAGAAAAATCGTCTTCAACAGCGCTCCGAAGTTCAGCATCATTGTCCCTCTTTACAACACACCCATTTCGTTCTTTAACGATATGGCCGAATCCGTAAAAAACCAGTCTTATGCAAACTGGGAGCTCATCCTAGTTAATGCAAGTCCTGACAATCAGGAACTAAAGGCACGTGTTGAGCAGGAGACGGCCCACGACAACAGAATTAAATCAATTAACCTTACCGAGAATAAGGGCATTTCCGAAAATACAAACGCCGGCGTTGCCATCGCTTCCGGTGATTTCGTTAGCTTCTTTGACCATGACGATATTCTTGAACCGGACTTGTTGTTCTCATATGCCGAGGCAATTGAAAACGATGATGACGTCGATCTTCTTTATTGCGACGAAGACAAACTCATGCCCGATGGGAAACTAGCGCAGCCGTTCTTTAAACCTGATTTCAATATCGATCTGCTCAGAAATAACAACTATATCTGCCACATGCTTACCATCCGTAAGTCCCTGCTTGAGACTCTGGAACCGAATACGAAAGAGTTCGACGGGGCGCAGGATCACAATCTGACACTCCGCGCCGTGGAAAAGGCACGGAAAGTTCATCATGTTGCAAAGGTTCTATATCACTGGCGCCTAAGCGAAACCTCCACCGCAGCAAATGCCGATAGCAAGCCGTATGCCACCATCGCAGGTATCAAAGCGGTCCAGAGTCATTTGGATAGGCTTGGGCTCAATGCGAAAGTCGAACAAGCGCGTCGTCCCTTTACATATAAAGTAACCTACGCTGTGCCAGATTCCCATCCACTAGTGTCAGTTATCATCCCGACTAAAGACCACGCCGACATTCTGGACAACTGCATTAAGTCAATTGCTGAAAAATCAACGTACGACAATTACGAGCTTGTCATAATCGAAAACAACAGCACAGAAAAGGCGACGTTCGATTATTACGATAAGTTGCAAGCAAAATATCCTGATATCGTTCGTCTTGTAACTTGGGAACACGAATTCAATTTCTCCAAGCTCATGAACTTTGGCGTGGCTCACGCCAAAGGAAACTATCTCTTACTGTTGAATAATGATACTGAGGTAATTACCCCCAATTGGATTGAGACCATGCTTGGCATCTGCGCACGAGAGGATGTTGGCGCAGTTGGTGCAAAACTCTACTATCCCGACAACACCATTCAGCACGCGGGCTTATGCGTCACTGGTGGCGTGGCAGGACATCTTTGTCAAAGCATGCCAAAGGATAACTGGGGTTACTTTGCGCTCAACGATGCACAACAAAACTTCAGCGCCGTCACCGCAGCTTGCATAATGACCAAGCGTAGCGAATATGAGAAAGTCGGAGGTTTCAGTGAAGAGCTTCAAGTTGCATTTAATGATGTTGACTTTTGCTTAAAGCTACGCGAGATCAACGACCTGATCGTATACACACCTGAAGTCGAGCTCTATCACTACGAGTCGATTTCTAGAGGCGTTGAAAACAATACGGAGAAGCAGATCCGCTTCCACAAAGAGGTCGCGTACATGAATTATCGATGGGCTAAGTATTACGTCGAAGGCGATCCTTATATGAATCCAAACTTCACCGTCGGGGAACCCGCGAATCGTTATTATCATTTATAAGAAGTTTGCATTTCTTTTCATATTCAATCTAGGCAAATTAGCATGTGTCTAGGCTAGATAGGGGAATCGAGGATTAACCCTCGATTCCCCTATTGTGATAAGTTGTCCTTCACTCGACAGTCAGAGAGTATCTTATTCCAAAGGCGTATTTAAAACCCAGCCCCACTGAGGCGTAGCGGTAGTGTGGTAGTAGTTCAGCCACCAGGCCAGTGATGTCGTCCTGATGTAGCCGATGTTATCCATAACCATACCGTTACCGACGTAAATAGCAATGTGTCCCCAGCGAGCCCCCGCATTTGTATGCGTATGAGTAGGGACCGCAACTATCATTCCAACCTTAAGCTGCGATATATCTCGACTGTGACACCAATTCCAAAACATGTCGCATGCGTCACCGTTGGGATAAGACCCTAGCACGGGATAAAAAACCTCGCTAACCCACTCCGAGCACAACCCCACTCCAGGAGAAGGAACGTTGTAGCAGCGACCAACAATTTGAGACTGAGAGGAAGTGTGGGCAGAACGTTCGGGCTCTACCCAAGCACCAGCTGCATTAAAGAAATACTCGCCATTATCGATACTGTTCCAGCCGGTTGCCATTTGACCTGACGACATAAGGTAATACCATAGCCTGTCAGCATCGCGGAACCAGCCTGTATTCATAACGCCAGATTCGTTGTCGAGGTGATACCACCTCTCGCCAATTAATTGCCAACCGTGCTGCAGCACCCCGTCTGAATCTGTGTAAAACCACGTCTGAGCAGCGGAAGACCAATACCAGCCTAATATAGGCTTTCCTTCAGCGTCGTTGAGCTTAATCGCGCCCACGCTGTCCTTGACACCCGTTAACACAATTGCTCCACTGCCGCACGCATAATATGCGCTTCCATCTTGCGAGAAAATCCAGGCGTTGCACTCTAATGCACCACCGCTATCGGGATCAAAATAATAAATAGAGCCATTCACAGTTTGAAAACCTAGGAGCATGGCACCATTATTGTTAGGATCAAGCCAATACCAGTTAGAGCCATAGTAAAACCATCCAGCGCGAATCGCTCCAGTGGCATTGGCACAATACCATGTCCCATCGTCAACAAACCAACCAGTGCTCATGGATCCAGATTGAGAAAAATGATACAACGCACCGTTAACAAGTTTAAAGCCCGTAGCCATTAATCCAGAAGGTTCAAGCCAATACCAAGTATTGTCAAGGAACAGCCAGCCAGTCTGCATAGCGCCCGAAAGGTCCAAATAGTACCAGTTATGATTGGCTAAAACCCAGCCGGTCTTCATTAAACCTGATGTTTCGTCAAGGTAGAACCAATGACTACCGCTGGCAGCCCATCCCTTCAAATGCGCACAGGACCCAGAGAATAAGTGCCATCCATCACTCAGATATCTCCAGCCAGTAGCTGCGTAGCCTTCGGAATCAAAATAATATTCCGCTCCCCCAATAGTCAGAAAACAGTTTGACGGCCAGCCACCGTCCTCATATCTCCACCACCATTTACCATTTTGGTAGGCCCAAGAACCAGGAAGAGCGATGCTATTATCGGAGGAACGAACAATTCGAAATGACAACTGGGCTGAAATACCGGAGTAATCCCCTAGCCCATTCACACTTATAGCGGCACAGCCAGGGGCAACATTATTTGAATACAAGACTTCGTAATTGATACCGTTTACTAGCACAGACCCATCGACGGCAAAAACAGAAACCTCAGGAGTAATCGCGGCGCCGGTATATTCATATGTCGAAAAATCAATAGACGCTTTTAAATTAACGGAATCCGAAGTCAAGCGGTCGCCGCCCAGTGTCCCAAATGCCTCCTGGCCCGCTTGAACCAAAGATCCATCAGCGCCTTCAACTGCATAATCATAAGATAATGAAAATGCGGTCGTAGGCCATATAAGAGGGGTGAAACAAATTGATACAAGACAAATCGCGCTGAATAAACTCAAATGCCGATTTCTCATCATTTCACTCTTCCTATGTAATCAGATAAACCTTTGAATATCCAGGCACAATCGACCTAGAGCCACAGTTCCCAAAATAAACAGCATGCCCAAAAAATCGTTTAACATGTCGCATCAGATAAAACGACACATCACTCATCAGCATATGGATTGTATATCTATTAGGCAATTATGGAGCAGCAGACGAGAGTGATCAATGTTAGACAAACGACTTTTTAGTCAAAGATAAGTGTGAATTAATCGTCCTTCTTCCGATATCGACAGTCAGGCAACAAGCCATCACCAGCGATGGAATCACCATCACTAACAGTATTCCAAGTTGATTTCCCAGATTGGTAAAGGTAAACAGACGCTTCCAGAGCCAGCTTTGAGCAAGTGAATTGTCGGAAATCAGATATACGGCAAAAGCGGATCCCGCAAGCCAATTGACACGGGCAGAATTTAATTAATATTTCAGACACAATTTAAATACTGATAGAAATACTGCAAACGAGAGACCCATTGAGAGAATGCTAGCTGATGAATAAACATACCCGTTAAATAGATTCACAGCAAAGTCGTGAATTATTCCTTGCGAATGATACGGAAGGTACAGCAAGAGAAGTCCTGATATAAAACATGCAGTCCCAACAAGCGCCAACTTATTCCAGCTAGTGGTATTAAAATTTACTGTTATCGTAAATAACAGACACCAATTGCGAGAACGATGAGATCGATGAGCATTCCTTCGGCTGGAAACGAAACGAACGGCAAATATCGAAATAATCCAAATGCAAACGATAATGATACTGAAAGGAATTTGTGCTCGCTTCTACTACAGGCTCGAAGCCCCTCCAATATATAGGGGAGCAGCAAAATAAGGCCGGCATCAGAAGTGTTAAACCGCCATCCATACCCCGTGGCAATTGGAAAGACCGTATTGATAAAGAAAGAGGCCGAAAGGGGCAAACTGCCCGTAAAAATAAAATAATCCCTAAAGTTATACTGTAAAAAACAACCTCATTGTTAAGAATTATTAGCTTCTTGACCGCATCTTTAATGCTAAAAGAAGCTCTGTCGGCTATAAACCAAACGGCGATAAACACGAAGCAGCCAACTGCAACTTTTCCAATAGGGAGAAACACTCCCTTAAAAATTAAACGGGTTAAAGGACTAGCAAAAACCGATATATCATCTGCATTATGTATTACAAAATGATGCGCAAATACACACCACATTGAGATTAACCAAAAAAGCTCGACAATGGAATTACGTTCTTTTGCCATGGAGTTCTCCGGCTGGCTTAAGTTGACTCTATGCATCGATACAAGCCAATTGGCGTACAGTAGTGGTGAATTATAACGGCTGAGACGATTTAACAATCGGACCAAGGACCTCGTCACCGCTGTCCATCCAGATGACGATTTACAGCGAAACACCCCAGTCAAATTATGCTTCGGAAAGAATATTGCTCAGGCAGTTCGATAATGAAAGGACTTTTGACTCAAGAGCGAGCCCCCACCACCGGGACCACTCGAGCATAACGGTCCCTGGGCTCCGGCACTAGATTGACAACCACCCTGGGAGACTTAATGAGGAATAGCCGAAGGAACTGAATCAAACCATCGTATTGAGCTCATTCATGATTAGACCATTTCTCAAGTTCCTTTTCGAGTAGGGCAATCCTATGAGTAAGGTTTTTAATCGCCAAAACATGACGACTCACGGCAACGCTAAGAGACAGAGAGATTGCAAGCAACAGCACGATTGCACCCAAAAAAAGGAAATTGGCTGGGTTGACAAACCCAATAGCTGTTGAGCAACTATAAATAATTTGAGGACATATATCACAAATCAAGGCCGCCATACACATCAAAATCCACAACAGAGAGTACTTAAGAAGCATCTTTCCGTTGGACACGAGCCGCAAAACATAGACGAGAAAGCCGCCGAAAAAGAGGGCCGCACCAATCCTCAAAATTAGATTCATTATTTATCTCCCCTATGAACCCAGCACACAAGAACAATGGCTAACGTGACCTTGATCATGTAGTAGACGGAAGAGAAGCCCCCGATGGACGAACGTCCGCCTTGGCGTTCATTCATCTTTACAGGCGCCTCCATAACGGGAAGACCAAGCTTCATAGCCAAAGCAATCGACTCTGGCTCCGGGTAGTCATCAGGATAACTCTTGCAGAACAGGTCGATAGCATCTTTATTGCATGCCCTAAAACCAGAAGTGGGATCGGTGACCACCTTACCCGTAAGCAGCTCGAGCAAAAATGAAAGCCACCTGATTCCAACGCGACGCATAAAAGTTGACTGAAAACCATCAGTCTCAACCAGAAATCGAGAGCCTATCGCCAGGCTCGCCCCACCCTCAATCAGCTTTACAAGCTCAGGAACATAAGAAGGATCATGCTGGCCATCGCCGTCAACCTGAATGTCAATATCATAGCCAAATCTCTGAGCATACTTATGGCCCGCTTGGACCGCTCCACCGATACCAAGGTTCTGTGGCAGGTCCAATATGTTGACACCATGCTCTCGACAAAGCTCAAGCGTTCCATCTTGTGACCCGTCGTTGATTACAACATAGTCATATCCCGCAGCTTTTATAGACGCAACGGTATCGAGAATGCACTCCTGTTCGTTATAGGCAGGGATTATTACGAGAACACGCGGATATCCTTTTGAACATGTTGTTGCAGCAAGAGACAATCGAGATTCATCCATTCCAAAAAAGTTGGCTCTTAGCGACGCTTGAAGAAATTGCGACTCTTACAGCCCAACGCACAGCTTAACTCAAACTTAAGTTTACAGTATCCTGACTAGCCATCGCGAAGTTACATCTCAAGCTTAGATATTTAGCTTGCTTAACTGGGGCCCACACGGAGTCCCCACCCATCATAGCAGGGTAAGGGCCCCGTGCACCTCTGTCTCAAATGCGGAACGCATGTCCTGAGTCCTCAACGCCGTCCCATTCGAACCAATCTAATCCAACTATTATCCCCTCTTACTATAGCCATGACTTATAGCGCTAGTTTAGAAAAATCGGATATACAAAAGCTCGAAAATCACAAAATACAGCAGCCCAAATGGAATCCCGAGCATAAAGGCTGTACATTTAGTCTTCTCTTCCTCATCGCAGTAAATAGGAAACCTGAGCAAAAGACAGGCGAAAGGTATTAACAAAGGTATGAGGTATCGCGCCTGAACACCCGCAACTGTCTGGCTTCCAACTCCTGTAAAGGCGATGTATAGAGCCAAAGCAACTAAATAGCAAGTAGCAAGAACCAGGAATAGAGTCCAAACAATCCCGAAACGGCTAAACTTAAATTTAGTAACTTTTTCATTATCAATAATGCATATAGCCTCAAACAACACGATGGGAAGATATGAAAGCCATGGGAACAGATTGGACACGTCCCCAAGATAAGCCATATTCGTTGATATTGAATTGAGAAACGCCGGGGTCAGCATCGATCCAAAAACGAAATTCGAGATTACAACTATAGTTCCAACTGGATTTGCAAGCACTCCCGTCGTTTGACCAGCCGTAGAGACTTCGGAGCCACCACGTGCATCAGAAATGTTATTTACGACAGAAGAGAAATATGGCGTCAAGAAAGATAAAATCATTATGGCGCAAACGAATAGTGCAGCTCCAATCAAGATACGTCTTTGCTTGCTCGAAGTATATTTATCTGCAGGAATTAAAAGCGCAAGTCCGAATAAGGGAAAATAAATCGCTTTAGCTGCAAATCCGATTGCAAAAGATAATAGAAATCCGAAGAATGTTTTTGCAGAAATATCCTCTTCAGAAACAAGCATCTTCAACAAAAGAGCTGTTCCTAGCAAACTGAACGATATCACACAGGGATCATACGAGTAACTGGCTGCCATTAACACAGCAGACGGGAACAACGCAATACAAGTGAAAAGACATTTTCTGCAAGGGGCTATACGAATTGCGATTCCGCAGATAACTGCATACGCAAGTAAATTAAATAATTTTCCCAATGCAAATTTGATAGAAAATGGGAGATGAAGCAAGCGACCCAAACAAAGGCCGATAGATGAAGGAATATAGGCAATTTTAGAAAGAGCCACACTATCAAAACAATTAACACGTTCGATACCTTCAGCTATATTATTTTTATCGGCCTCTCTGACTAATTGCTCAACAGAGCCACGGTTAAACTCTCTTGTTTCATCTATTGGGTACTTACCCAAAGATGCATCCAAACTAAAGCCGTCCCCCCTATAAAACTGTTCGACTATCATTCGGTCAGAATTTGTTATTTCAGCATTTGTGAGGTAGGAAACACTATTTGCATTTCCATAGTGGACCTCATCATCCCATGTCAGAAAATTTGTAACGGGGAAGCAAATAATTACGGATAGACCGACCGAGACAATGCATGCGAAAGCGAACAGTTCGGGCTTCAGATAAGAAGTGCCCCCATTAATAGCAATCAACCCGATCAAAACAGTAATGGGCAAAGCAGACGCGAACAACACCGTCTTTGACTTATCGAGCGGAATGCCAATAAAAGCGATTAAAACAGCAAAGCCAACAGAAACCGTCAAAAAAAAGAAACACTTCTTAGTAT